>NZ_JAMBNV010000001.1:1200000-1800000 GCF_023715245.1 Sporosarcina luteola | reverse complement strand
GAAGCATTTGCATCATAATCCTTCCAATCCTGAATGGTTCAACCGCGATCGGTTTGTCCTCTCTGCAGGTCACGGCTCCATGCTGTTATATAGCCTGCTTCACTTGAGCGGCTACGGTTTGCCAATGGAGGAATTGAAAAACTTCAGGCAATGGGGATCGAAAACACCTGGTCATCCGGAATACGGCCATACAGTCGGTGTCGAAGCAACGACAGGTCCACTCGGACAGGGAATCGGAATGGCAGTCGGAATGGCCATGGCTGAAAAGCATTTGGCTGCACTTTATAACCGCCCGGGGTTCGACATAGTCGATCATCATACCTTTGCACTTTGCGGCGACGGCGACCTTATGGAAGGCGTTGCAGCAGAAGCGATTTCCCTTGCAGGTCATCTCCAATTGGAAAAATTGATCGTCCTCTATGACAGCAATGACATCTCCTTAGATGGGGAACTAGATATGTCATTCACAGAAAACATCCGAAAACGTTTTGAATCATACGGATGGAACTATATCCGTGTGGAAGATGGCAATGATGTTGAACTAGTTTCAAAAGCGATTGAAGAGGCGAAAGGCAATTCAGGCGGCCCGACAATGATCGAAGTGAAGACGGTCATCGGCTACGGTTCGCCGAATAAATCCGGAAAAGCTGACGTCCATGGTGCACCACTAGGCGAAGATGAAATGAAGCTTACGAAGGAATACTACCAGTGGACATATGAAGAGGATTTCTGTGTCCCTGAAGGCGTCTACGAGGCATTCAAAGAGGCGACCGATGAATTAGGCGTCAAAAAGGAACAGCAATGGAACGAACTGTTTGCACAATACGAGAGCAAACATGCTGACTTGGCCAAACAATTGAAAGCGGCAATCAAAGGTGAAATGCCTGAAGGACTTCAAGAAGCGCTTCCAACTTACGAGGCAGGTTCTTCACATGCTACTCGCTCCGCTTCAGGAGATGCCATCAACGCCATTGCAAATGTACTGCCTTCTTTCTTTGGAGGAAGTGCAGACCTTGCAGGTTCAAATAAGACGACAATCAAAGGTGCGGGAGACTTCCTTCCAAGCGATTACAGCGGCCGCAATATCTGGTTCGGCGTCCGTGAATTCGCGATGGGTACTGCGTTGAACGGGATGGCACTCCACGGTGGCTTGCATGTATTCGGTGGAACGTTCTTTGTATTCAGCGACTATGTACGACCGGCAATCAGATTATCCGCCCTTATGGGAATGCCTGTCACATACGTATTTACGCATGACAGCGTCGCAGTAGGTGAAGATGGTCCAACACATGAGCCTGTGGAACATCTGTCATCCCTTCGCTCAATGCCTGGATTAACGGTCATCCGCCCTGCGGATGGCAATGAAACTTCGGCTGCATGGAATATTGCGGTATCATCGAAAAACAGACCGACAGTACTTGTATTATCCCGTCAAAATTTGCAAGTGTTGCCGAAATCCGCTGAACTTGCAATGGATGGCGTGAAACGTGGAGCATACACGATTTCTCCTGCCGAAAAAGATGTGGCAGACGGAATCCTCATTGCGACAGGCTCTGAAGTAAACCTTGCTGTTGCAGCTCAAGCGAAACTCCGGGAAGAGGGAATTGACGTTGCCGTCGTATCCATGCCTTCTTGGGACTTGTTCGAGCAGCAGGATGAGCAATACAAAGAAAGCGTACTGCCGAAAGCAGTCAAAAAACGCCTATCCATTGAAATGGGTGCTTCCCTCGGGTGGCATAAATATGTTGGTGACGAAGGCGGAGTCATTGCAATTGACACGTTTGGAGCAAGCGCTCCAGGGGAAAAGGTTATTGCAGAATATGGCTTCACTGAAGAAAATGTCGTTCGTGAGATGAAAACGATCCTCGGTCGTAATTAATCTATACCGCTTCGGAATGTCATAAGACTACTTATTCCGGAGCGGTATTTTTCGCTGCTTTATTGATACACTATTGGAAAGTTTTCGACAACAATAGTGCCTTTCTTTACCGTGTTTTGACAAACTTTTTACTTCTATTGGGATAGACTATGTAAAAAGGAGTGACGGTCATGAGAACTTATGATATTTATAAAGTGAAAAAGAGATACCAATCGTTCATTCTTGGAAGGGAAGGGCTTCTCTATGATTTGCTCAAAGATCATGCACAGGAGCAACCTTTACAAGAAGTCCGTTATTTATGTGATGAAATCGAAGAATCAGCGATTGACCAAGCAATCCTCAGCAATTTGGGGAAAAGTTTTACGACGGTCGAAAGCGATGATGGAGAATATAAATTATCTCATCCAGTGAAAGGTTCCATTCACATTTCACTTAACCCTTATTCACTTCAAGCTTATTGCGATGGATCGCGTATGTTGGACCTAGATCTGTTTGTCGCATTATCCGGATCGGATGATCGTTTCTTTGCAGTGATGGACAAGCATGGCGAGTGGGGATGGCTGAAACCTGTCAAACAGGAAAATCATCTCGGAAATGATCATACATTCTTATTTTAAATCTTTATTCGGTATAATATAGAAATATTCAAAGCCGGTCATTGCTATCCGCGGTCTCTTTGTTGTATAATCCATCATGGTAGAGTATTCTCGAATCACGGTAGTGGAGGAGGTATAGCGGATGGTAAGCACGATTTGGGTAATCCTCATTGCCGTCGTCGCGTTAATCGCAGGTGTGGCCCTCGGATTTTTCATTGCACGTCAATATATGATGAAATATTTGAAGGAAAACCCACCGATCAATGAGCAAATGTTACGTATGATGATGATGCAAATGGGACAAAAACCTTCACAGAAGAAGATTAATCAAATGATGGCACAAATGAACAAAGTAAGTGACAATGCGGGCAAGAAAAAATAAGCTAGCTTATTTTCCTTCTATAAATGCTATTTTCATTTGAGTTATTTGGACAAGCTATCAAAATGATACAATCGACAAAAACCACTTTTTACTGATGATGAAATCAGGAAAGTGGTTTTTTATTATGAAGAAATACTAGTCATTTTGACAGTTCGCGCTGAATTTAAAGATCGCGCCTTGCCCCTGATAGTCTCGAATGCGTTTTTCTCCATGACAATGTTACATTGCAGGCCTTAGGATATTAGAAGAGTCGGCAGTAAAATATTAAAGAATAATAAGTGAGAGGTCTATGGGTGAGCTTATTATAATTCAAAAAGCTTTTGCTTAGTGTAGCGATGAAACGTATTTCAAAGACATTTTCATGCTGTTTGATAAGCCGGTGGAAGGGTTTTATTGCTCTTAAACCGGGTTGTTTTCGATGCGAATGGCATTTGTTTCGTTGCAATTTAGTATGATTGTGATGCAAGCTATTTGCTTTCGTTGTATACCGGTTTTATTGTGTTGCGGTCGTTTTATTGTGATACGAGCCGATTTCATTTCGTTGAGACTCAAATTCATTGTTTTGCGACTGGATCGAACCCGCCTATCTTTTCAACGTGCTGACGGATCGAGCGAAACAAAGAAGATACTGGTTAGGAGAACAACACTATTTTGAGACTGTAGAGCCTATTACCGCCGCAGCATCACTTGATTAGTCAAGTGAAAAAAGGGAGACATTCTTATGTATACAATTCCAGGTCATCACCATATTTCAATGATTACCAAAGAGGCAAAACAGAATAACCACTTTTATAGGGAAATACTTGGTTTACGTCGTGTGAAAATGACGGTAAACCAAGACTCACCCACAATGTATCACTTATTTTACGGCGATCGAAAAGGAAGTCCTGGAACGGAGTTATCGTTCTTTGAAATTCCAACTGCCGGGCGCACATACCGTGGAACGAATGCATTCACTAAAATCGGTTTGCTCGTACCTACGGAAGAAAGCCTGACGTATTGGAAAGCCCGGTTTGAGGAATATGGCGTGCAACATAGCGACATCACTACTTATGCTAATAAACGGGCCTTGCACTTTGAAGATGCTGAAGGGCTTCGCATGGTGCTTCTTGTGTCGAATGGTGAGAAAGTTGCGCATTGGGAAACGTGGGAAAAATCGCCTGTACCGGTAGAACACCAAATTCAAGGGATGGCTTCAGTAGAAATAACAGTGCGTAGACTTGAAAAATTAGCGAGTACACTGACAGAAATTTTTGGATATACAGAGGTATCACGTACAGGGGACGAGGCGATTTTTCAATCTGTACTAGGTGAAGTGTTTGGTGAAATCGTTGTGAAATCTTTAGATGGTCCAACAGAAAAACCGGGACGCGGCAGCATCCATCATTTAGCTATCCGTGTCAATGATGATAAGGAACTTGCTTACTGGGATGAGCAAGTGCGGGCATGTGGTTTCCAAACTTCCGGTATAGTGGATCGCTTCTACTTTAAGAGCCTGTACTTCTGCGAATCAAACGGCATCTTATTCGAAATTGCTACAGACGGGCCAGGATTTACGATTGACGGGGATATCGAAACGCTCGGTGAACAACTGGATCTGCCTCCTTTCTTAGAAGATCGACGCGCTGAAATCGAGAAAATACTGCAACCGATTGAGGGGTACTAACAATGGAACAATTTCGAATCGATCTATCAAAAGGTACGGAATTCGCATGCCAATATCATTTTAGAGGAGATAAAAGACTACGACATCGATTAACTTGCCAGCTCTTTCTATATGGGCGAAATGCTGTAATGGCATCGGATCTTTTCTAATTTACATATTATAAAATAGTATTATCCACAAAAAAACACCTTTGTATAAAAAAGCCACATTCGATGTGTCCATTGATTATACAAAGGTGTAAATTGCAACAAACTTTAGTTGGTTTCCGGGAAGAATGCTTGGGATGTCTGGATGTCCACGAGTGCAGGAGCTGTTGTTTTTAGGGCAGATTCAAGTACGGATTCAAGCTCCTTATCTGTTGCGACATGGAATCCTTTCCATCCGCACGCTTCGGCGATTTTGATGAAATCAGGGTTTGTGAGATCAACTCCCACTTCTTTTTTATCCATGACGTTGATCTTGTCCCTTTCCATTTGAAGTGAGCCGTTATTTAAAACAATGACGGCAATGTCGAGTCCATAGCGAGTCGCAGTCGTCAAATCGGCTAGCGTCATTTGAAGGCCGCCATCTCCGACGATCGCTACGACTTGTTTTTCCGATTGTTCAAGCTTTGCCGCCATTGCCGCAGGCAGACCGAAGCCCATCGTCCGCCAGTACCCGGAGAATAATATTCTTTGCTGTTTTTGCCTGAAATTGCGATTCAACCACACCGTACCGTCGCCTGTGTCGACTGCAAGGATTGCATCTGCATCAACTGTTCTTTCAAGGGCGCGCATAATACGGGAAGGATGCACGGGAGACCCCGCAGTATTGCCTTCCTGCTCGTTTTGCTCGGCCCATTGCTGTTTAGCTACCCGGCAGCGGTCAACCCAGTCTTCAGCTCGGGAAAATCCTTGCAGGCTTTCCCTTAAAAGCGGTAGAACTTCTTCTGTCGATCCGGTGATGCCGAGCTTCACGGGGATGCTCTTTTCAATCTTATCGAAATGGGTGTCTATCTGGATAATTTGTGCGTCAGATGGGACATACCCTTCCGGCCACCATGCCGTACCTGCAAGAAGGACAACATCGGCATCTTTCAAGACATCGGCGGCATGCGGATTGCCGCCTTCGCCAATGCCTTGCAACAGGAGAGGGGAAGATTCATCCAATAAACCTTTTCCGCCTAAACTAGTTAAGATGCCAGCCCCCCATACTTCAGCAAGTTTCTCAACCTCAACTGATGCAGCGGAAGCTCCGGATCCTGCGAGAATCATCGGGCGCTTTGCTGTTTTCATCATTGATGTTGCCTGGCTCAAGCTATCCTTTGTGAAAGAAGCAAAGCCCCCTATATGTTCTGGCAAAGCTCGCGGCACTACAGAAGTGGATTCCATGAAAAGATCCTTTGGGATGGACAAATGAGTGACCACCCGCTGACCGAGTGATTTGCGCACTGCTCTATGCAGAAGTTCGATTGTTGCATCCTGATTGGCAAGAGTAGCTGAAAACGCTGCGAAAGGTTTCATTAGCTCCTGCTGATCAACATATTGCGGAAATTCTGTTCCGATTTTATCCGTCGGTGCCTGGCCAGTGATAGCGAGGACAGGTGCTTTGTCTGCATATGCGTCTCCCAACCCGTTTATCAAGTTGGCTGCCCCTGGCCCCATCGTTGCTGTACATACTGCAAGCCGGCCTGTCAGCTTCGCTTCTGCAGAAGCCATGAAAGCAGCAGTCGATTCATGTTTAACTGCGATGAATTGAATTTGATCTTGTTTTGCAAGTGCGTCAATGAGACCGATAATCGCATCACCAACTACACCGTAAATCCGTTTTACACCGAATAACGATAGTTGATCGAGTACCAATTCTGCAACGGTCCGTTCACTTTTTTCCATTGTATAAAACCTCCTCGAAAGTTCTGTAGCTGGATAAATCCGTTCTTATAGTTCTTCCTCTAAAAAGCAGGAGATAAACAATGGGGGTAGACGACTGAAAGAACTGGGCGGTTATGCTGCTTTTTAACGATAAATTTCGATTAAAGGTTTTAAAAGGGACATATGCCTTTGAGGTAATCCGTTGTCTAAATGTTTATCCCTGAATATGTGTAGGCTCACTCATGAAATAAGCAACTCAACAAAACAAGGTTCATAGAGAGAAACAGAGCGCGAAGCTAATCGATCAACGCTCTGTTTTTTTGCGTTTGTTCATACAGAAAATAAGCCTGCATTGGTCAATGAAGTCAAGCCGACAACATAAGTGGTAAAAGAAAACCAAGAATGATGGAACAATTCGGATTGTTATCCGTATAATTAATAGGCAAGGGAAACTAGCTATATGGGAAACCAACAGGTAGGGGAGTGAACTTTATGGAAACATTCGGGAGAGGGTGCTTTTATATTATTGTTGGCGTAGTAGTCTTGATGCTTATGTCATTCATGCTGCAAAGCCAAATTGACATACCGTGGATCATTGCCATTCCACTAATTGGACTGGCATTTTGGGGTGCGAGTAAAAAAACAAAAGGTAAAGATAACAAGTAATTTAATCGACGTTTCTTGAAGTCTTAAAGGAGGAACTTTTATGAATAACGAATATAAAGAGACAGAGAGCAAACAAATGGATGGGTTTGACTTAAGTTTTAGAAATCCAGAAGTCCGTGTATGGATCGCAATCATGTTGCCTTCTTTCATAATAGCTAGCTTACTCTTATTTTTGACTGACATCCCTTCTTGGTATGCCACGTCCGCGATTCCCATTGTTTCTTGGATTTCTTTTTTCATTTGGCGATTTATTTATAAGAGAAGCCAGATTAAAGATTCTTTGGAGTAAGAGTAGAAATATAAGGAGGAATTGTATGAACTATATTAGAAGTATGAGAGAACTGATTGGTCACGAAACCCTCTTCACGGTTGGTTGTGGTGTAATAATAGAAAATGAAGGCTGTATATTACTGCAACATCGGACTGATGAAGATAATTGGTGTATTCCTGGCGGAGTTATGGAGATCGGGGAAACATTCGAGCAAACAGCCAAAAGAGAAACTGACGAGGAAACAGGATTGGACGTTGGTGAGTTGAAGTTGTTCGGTATATACTCAGGAGAGAGTTGTTTTGTACATTATCCAAATAAGGATCAAGTATACAGTGTTCAAATCATCTTTACGACAACTACATTTAGCGGTGAACTAAAGCAGCAAGGAATTGAAAGTAAAGAGCATCTGTTTTTCAGGAAAAATGAATTACCTGCTAACTTGAACCCGCGCCAAGAACAGTTTATACGCCAATGGGCTGAGAATAAAACTTTGCCTGTGATTAGTTAACTTTGTAATCCCGGTGTATGAAGGAGAATAAATTGGGGGCGATGTTAATATCTATTAAAGATATGGTTGAAAGGATTATCTTTCAATTCTCAATACGTCCTAATCAAACATGTCCAATAATAATTGGAATAGATGGTTTAGGCGGCTCTGGAAAAACTACATTAGTTAAAGAAATTGAACAGGAATTAAGTTATCACAATTGCCAAGCTGTCTCTTTTCATCTAGATGACCACATTGTTGAAAGGAAAAACCGATACCAAACAGGACATGAAGAGTGGTATGAATATTATTACTTACAATGGAATGTTACTAAGTTGAGGGCTACTTTATTTGAACCGCTGTCTAGTGGTTGTGACAATATTCAGCTTGATTTTTATGACAAATTTACTGACACAACTACAACCAATCGTATTAATGTACCATCCGCCAGTGTTGTTCTCATTGAAGGTATATTTCTACAAAGACAAGAATGGAAAGGGTTCTACAATTTTGTCATATATCTAGATTGCCCACGGGAACTAAGGTATAAGAGAGTATTAAATCGTGATTTGTATATCGGGAAGTATGAAGAACGACTAACTAAGTACCAAAGTAGATATTGGTTAGCTGAAAATCATTACATTGAGATTGTAAAACCAACTAAGATTGCAGATGTAGTATATAACGTATAAATTTAATAATGAAAAGGGGAATGAAAAATGGATGTTAAATATCCAATAGGGGAATTACAAGTTCCTGAAAAAGCAACACTAGCAAATGTGCAAGAATGGCTAAAGGACATCGAAACATACACGATTCGATTACGAGAAGTTGTTGATTCATTAAATGAAGAGGAATTAAGAAAAACTTATCGGGATGGCGCCTGGACAGTACGTCAGCTCGTTCATCATATTGCAGATTCTCAGTTGAACATGTATCAACGGTTAAAACTTGCATTAACTGATGAAAATCCAACAGTACCGGCGTTTGATGAAGAAAAGTGGGCGATTCAACCGGATACACAGCTTCCTGTGGAAAGCTCCATTAAAATGCTTGAAGGGATTAATGAGCGAATCGTAGCATTAGGAAAGAGTTTAACTGAAGAACAGCTGGATCGAGTTTTTACTCACCAGAAAAACGGTGAAATAACAGTTGGAACAAAAGTTGCAAAATTAGCTTGGCATGAAAATCATCACTTGGCGCATATAAAAATTGCATTGTCCAAATAAACTTGCCACATATCATTTGCTATTTCCTTGTGCATCTGTTATTCTTAAGAAGAATTATTTTTGTTCTGTTTCAGATCGAGATTAGATTTTGTTTTTCGTCTAAAGTATTTGAGCAAGGATAATAACACATTGTGTGGATAACCGCACTAGGAGGCAACAATTATGGAACAAGGTACAGTTAAGTGGTTTAATGCAGAAAAAGGTTTTGGATTTATCGAGCGTGAAGGTGGAGAAGACGTATTCGTACACTTCTCAGCAATCCAAAGCGACGGTTTCAAATCTTTAGACGAAGGTCAAAGCGTAACATTTGAAATTGAGCAAGGACAACGTGGCCTACAAGCTACAAACGTTCAAAAAGCTTAATTATAGCTAAAAGAAACCCTCTTTCCGATATACTGGAAAGAGGTTTTTTTGTCATGTCATGAAGTCTGAAAACCGAAATTATGTAGGAAGTGCAAGACTTCCTGTTCGTATTCCTCTGGATTCTCATTGAATGACTTCGCATGGGCACCCTTATCGAATAGCTTTATCATCTTCTTGTCATCCTTCAACTCGTACAGTTCCTTCGTCATTTCCGGCAGAATGAAATCATCTTCCATACTATGGATGAACAGCATCGGTTTTTTAATGTTTACAATCGCTTCCCTCGGCGAAATGAGACCTGTCGTGTAGCCGTCTCTGATCTTCAGGAACAGATTGGCGGCCCGCAATGTCATTGACGACCGAAGAGGTGTGCTCGTACGCATGATATGAAGGATCTGCTCGGTGAAATCGGAGAATGGACAATCGACAATGTAAAAGTCTGCTTCATCTTCATACTCTCCCGCATATAGGATCGTCGTCGCAGCTCCCATCGATTCACCGTGGACGCCGAGCAATGCCCGGCTGCCAATCCGGTCGCGTACAGCGGAGACTAGTGCATTCAAGTCGACCTTTTCATAAAAACCGAAGCTTGTCGTCTTTCCCCCCGAATCCCCATGGCGGCGGTGATCGTAAATGACTGAATTGAATCCCAGCCGTTCAAATAATCGTGCATATTTAATCGAGTTGATCTTATTTTCCGTCACGCCATGGCAAATGATAACTGTCCTTGTCGTATCAAGCGGTTGTAAAAAAACCGCACGCAACGGGTAACCATTCGGGGAGTCCACCCAAAAATCCTCTTTCCGCACCGTTCCATACCAATGTTCATCAAACCTTTTGGCAATAATTTCTCGTTTTACAATCAAATCATGATCTTTCAGTTTCATGAACATCAAACGATTTGCCGCGTAAAAACCAAGAATTGTCAGAATGGCGGTGTATATGCTTCCAATAATGCCTGTTATATATAGGAAGCGCCGTTTCAATTAACTTCAACTCCTTCAGCAGCTGCGATTTTTGTACATTTTGTACATTCCTGTGACGATAGGATGCGAAACAAGAGGAGCAATCATTCCGACAGCTTCACAAATCTTTTCAACATTGACCCCCGTTTCAATCCCTAAGGAATCAAGCATATGGACAACATCTTCTGTCGCTACATTGCCTGTTGCGCCGGGTGCGAAAGGACAACCACCCAGGCCGCCAGCGGAAGTATCAAAACGGTCGATTCCTGCCTGTAATGCAGAAAAAATATTTGCGATTGCCATTTTCCGTGTATCGTGAAAATGAGCTGTCAAAAGAACTTCCGGAAATTGCTCTCTTAACAATGTGAACAGCTCGTAGCTTTCAACCGGATTTGCCATCCCGATCGTATCTGCTACGCTCAGTTCATCCACTCCGATCGAAACGAATCGTCTGCACAGGTTACTAACTTCCTCTCTCTCTATCTTCCCTTCATACGGACAATAAAACGCGGTTGAAATGCATGCCCTCACGAAAAGGCCATCTCTTTTCAATTTTGCGATGACAGGTTCAAGTGCGTCCATACTCTCAGCTGTCGTCCGGTTAATGTTCTTTTTATTGAAAGTATTGCTGACACCGACAAAGACGGCGATACTTTCCGCACCTGCCAGAGTAGCAAGATCAGCCCCTTTTTCATTTGGTGCCAATACAAATTGGCGTCCAATCTTCTCTGTTTTTGCTACAATGTTTTTTGCGTCAGCCATTTGTGGTACCCATTTTGGTGAAACAAAGGATGTTAGCTCCATTTCCTGGATTCCTGCAGCTTGCAATGAATGGATGAAATCCAATTTGTTTTTTTCATCTACATGATTCTTTTCATTTTGTAGGCCATCTCTTGGCCCGACCTCGATAATTGTAACGTTCTTTGGTAAAATGAACATATCATCCCTCCTCTTTATATTGTACTGAAGGGATGCGTTGAATGGAAACGAAGAATGAAGAAATCTCTGAATTTATGAAAATGCAAACAAGGGATAGGGGGAAACATTATGTCAAACGAAGTAGTGATTGTAAGCGCCGTACGTACGGCAATCGGGTCTTTTTTAGGATCTTTGAAGGACGTCTCCGCCTCAGAGCTCGGCGGAATTGTCATTAAGGAAGCACTTTCGCGTTCGGGAGTGAAGGCGGAAGATGTGGATGAAGTAATTATGGGGAATGTACTGCAAGCAGGTCTAGGTCAAAATCCGGCCCGGCAAGCGGCAATTAAAGGCGGACTTCCTGAAACGGTCCCTGCCATGACGATCAATAAAGTATGCGGTTCCGGCTTGAAAGCGGTTCATTTGGCTAGACAAGCGATACTTGCAGGTGATGCGGATATCGTCGTCGCAGGCGGGATGGAAAATATGAGCCAAGCACCATTTTTACTTCGCAATCCAAGGGAAGGCTTCAAGATGGGTGATCAGAAACTCGTCGACAGTATGATTTCTGACGGACTTTGGTGCGCATTCAATGACTATCATATGGGAATCACGGCGGAAAATCTTTGTGACCGCTATTCGATTACAAGGGAAGAACAAGATGCATTTTCGGCTGCTTCTCAAGAGAAGGCAGCAGCTGCGATTGAAAACGGCAAATTCAAAGATGAAATAATTCCTGTGGAAATTCCTCAACGTAAAGGCGATCCGATCGTGTTTGATACAGACGAATATGTAAAAGCAGGAACGACAACCGATAAATTAGGGAAATTACGTCCAGCATTTAAAAAGGACGGCAGTGTAACAGCAGGCAATGCTTCAGGCATTAATGATGGAGCAGCTGCGTTTGTCATTATGTCACGAGTGAAGGCGGAAGAACTCGGCATTGAACCGTTAGCAATCTTGACCGCTAACGCAAATGCAGGAGTCGATCCGTCAGTCATGGGCATCGGACCTGTGCAAGCAGTAAAAAATGTACTCAAAAAATCAGGAATGAATCTGGCTGATATCGACTTGATTGAAGCAAATGAAGCATTTGCGGCACAATCACTTGCAGTTGATCGCGAGCTGAAGTTCGATAAGGAAAAATTGAATGTCAACGGAGGCGCAATCGCTCTGGGCCATCCGATCGGCGCAAGCGGTGCGCGGATACTTGTCACGTTGTTGCATGAAATGAAGCGTCGCGATGCCAAAACGGGTCTTGCTACATTGTGCATCGGGGGCGGACAAGGCGTCGCCACAATCGTTCGACGTCCTTAAGGAAAGAAGGTGTACTGAATGGCAAAGAAAAAATCAAGGCCAGCAACTCCAATAAAACGCGAAGATGAAAAAGCGACGCTCTCTGAGACGCTTGATAATGATATATTAGTAAAATTGAAAGCCGCCAAGAAGGAAATGACGGCAAAAGCCGAGGCGGAAGAAGCGGAGCGTCAAGAGATGATTCGACGCGAACGTATCGAACGTGAGAAGAACAAAAGCTTTGCCGAGTTGCTCGATGAATTTGGGGATAACGGCACAAAATATTGAAATTTTGATTGCCGGGTGGTTTTGTCCATCCGGTTTTTCTTTATCTAAAAAGAAAAGTGACGAATAGAAGAGCGAATCTTACACACTCTATTGCTGACCATATGACAAGGAGTGAAAAGGATGAAAAAATTAGCGATTTCTCTCTCGTTGCTACTCATGCTTGCTATAGTTGGGTGTGCTAACAACAAGGACAATAACAACACGAATGGAAATACGACAAACGGCAATAACAATGCTTCGGAAAATACCGGTGTTGGAGAATCTGCTCAAGGAAACAATGATAATACGACCACTAACAACGGCCAATCAAAAGTGGAAGTGGCAGATGACGCAGCGGAAAAGATTACAGCGATGGAAGAAGTGTCAGCTGCAAACGTTCTTGTAACTGACCAAAATGCTTATGTCGGTGTCGCTTTAAAGGAAGGCGTTAACGAGAATGAAGATTTAAAAAAGAAGGTAGCCGATGAGGTCCGACGCATGCATAACGATTTCAACAATGTATACGTGTCGTTCAACCCGGATGTCGCCAAGCGTTTCACTGAATATGGAAATCAGCTCCGTGCAGGAGAACCGGCCGAAGGGTTCTTTGAAGAATTTACAACGAGTATTAATCGGATGTTCCCAGAAGCTAAATAAAAATTAAATAATCGTTTGATTACCATTTAAAGGTTTAAAGGACGACAGGAAGGGGTAGTTTATGCATACCTCTTCCTTTCTATTGTGACAAATCTGTGACAAGTGTTTTATTTCAAGAATTTAACACACAATTCGACATTTTTTTTAAACGGTCTACATTATGATAGGCAAAGGTAAAAAAATTGACGGAGGAAATGCGCGATGCGATTGATAGGAAAACAGCTTTTATCTTTTAAGATCCACATGAAAAGATCGAAGATGGTCAAGATAGCAAAAGACCGTGGATTTACTCATCCAGCAGTTGTAGCATGCAGCCAAGAATTGGATTCTTTACTGAATCGTTATCAAAATATAGCGTAAAGAAAGACATACCGCGATTTGTGGTATGTCTTTTCTTGTTACGCCAATTTTACAAGTTGGCTTTTCAATTCCACTATCCAATTGAATGGATCAGCTTCATGTCCAGCCTGAATGTTGGAAAGGGTGTCGAATAGACGCTTCGCCAATGGACCTGTTTCACAGTTGTTAACGACCATCTTGTAGCCATCCCAATTCAATTCACCGACAGGAGAGATGACAGCCGCCGTTCCTGTTCCGAAGACTTCCTCAAGCTTTCCTTCATTATAGGCTGCCCTAATTTCATCCATTCCTATTTTTCGTTCTGAAACAGGAATATCCCAATGCCGCAAAAGCTGCAAAATCGATTTCCGCGTAATTCCTTCCAAAATACTTCCGTTGATAGCAGGGGTAATGATTTCGCCATCAATTTTGAAGAAGATATTCATGCTTCCCACTTCTTCGACATATTTCCGTTCGACGCCGTCCAACCAGAGCACTTGTGAATAGCCCCGCTGATCTGCAACTTGCTGGGCTTTTAGGCCCGCCGCATAATTGCCTGCAGTTTTCGCGCCGCCTGTACCGCCTTTCACCGCTCTGACAAATTCGTTTTCTACAAGGATTTTTACCGGATGAATGCCTTCTTTATAATAGGAACCTACTGGAGATAGGATGATGAAGAACTGATATTTTCTCGCAGGAGCAACACCTAGGAATGCTTCATTTGCTATGACGAAAGGTCGTATGTACAAAGAGGTGCCTTCCAACGTCGGTATCCAGTCCTTTTCAATATGAATGAGCTGTGTCAATGCATTCAATGCTGCATCTTCATCGATTCGGGGCATACAAAGCCGATCCAATGAAAGATTAAGCCTTTTCATATTCTCCTCAGGACGGAATAACCGCACAGTACCATCTTCTGCTGAGCGATATGCTTTCATGCCTTCGAATACCGTTTGCCCGTAATGCAAGACGATGGAAGCAGGATCTAATGTGACTGGAGCGTAAGGGACTATTCGGTGGCTATGCCAACCTCTTCCTTCATCAAAATCCGCAACAAACATATGGTCGGTGAAACTTCTGCCGAATACGAGATGCTCGGGATTTGGCTTTTCTTTTTTAGAATCGCTTAGTTTAATCTGGATGGGTGTTCTTGTCATTCGGATCAAATCTCCTTATGAATAGTCTTAAAGACCATTTATTATTGAATAGAATAAGTATACTGCATTTTTAGAAAAATGGAAGAGTCAAGTTATTATATTATTGTTACGATTTTGAAAACGGTTACAAGTTGGCTTGATTGTATGTATGTTTTCCCGCTTGTACAATAGAACTAAAATAGAAAAAGGTGTTTGACATGGAACGGATCATTGTTATCGGTGGAGGAATTCTTGGCGCATCCACAGCTTATCACTTGGCAAAGCAGGGAGCGGAAGTGGTTCTCGTCGACCGAATTGACAAAGGACAGGCGACGGATGCGGCTGCCGGAATCATTTGCCCGTGGTTATCGCAGCGTAGAAATAAAGCTTGGTATGCTTTGGCAAAAGGAGGAGCATCCTATTATCCTGAAATGATTCTACGGTTGAAAGAAGATGGCGAGGGCGAAACTGGTTATCGGAAAGTCGGTGCGATCAGTTTGCATACGGAATGGGCTAAGCTTGAGAAGATGGAAGCACGCGCTTTGGAGAGAAGGGAAGAAGCTCCTGAAATAGGGGAAGTAACACTGTTGCATGAACGTGCAACATCAACTCTGTTCCCTCTTTTAGAAGAAGGTTTCTCATCTGTACACGTAGAAGGAGCTGCTCGGGTCGATGGCAGGGCGCTGAGAAAGGCACTGCTCAATGCTTCTGAAAAAAACGGAGCCACCCTTATACATGGCTCCGCAACGCTTGCTGTAGAAGAAGGAAAGGTTGCAGGCATCTATGTCAACCGGGAATTGATATTGGCATCGAAAGTGATTATTGCGGCTGGTGCGTGGGCTGGTGAATTATTGAAACCGCTCAAGTTGAATGTACAGGTTACCGGGCAAAAGGCGCAAATCGTCCATTTACATATGTACGGGCATGACACATCCCGTTGGCCGGTCATCATGCCTACAACCGATCAATATATTTTGCCGTCAGATAATGGGAAAGTGATCGTTGGGGCAACTCATGAAGATGAGGTGGATGCGGACATAATGGGTAACCCGACAGCTGGTGGTATTCATGAGGTACTGGATAAAGCTTTGAAAGTGGCACCTGGTTTGAAGGAAGCAATATTTGAAGAAGTTCGTGTCGGTGTTCGGCCGTTCACACCAGGTTTCCTGCCTGTCATCGGGGAAGTGCCGGGCTATCCTGAGCTGCTATTTGCAAACGGTTTAGGTGCTTCAGGACTAACGGTCGGTCCGTATCTCGGAAAGCAGCTGGCGAGTATTGCTATTGGGAATAAAGTCGATATCGACCTATCTTTGTATGAAATCGAAAAAGCAATAAGTGTGCAAGATGATGACGAGTTGGAAATGTAACTGAACAAGTACTATTTTTTTGTTGCAATCGGCCAAACAAAAGTTTACAATTAAAACAAATGTTTAAAGGGTGATGGAATTGAATGAAAAGGAAAGGGCTGTTCTTGACTTAATTCGAGCCAACCCTTATTTATCACAACAGGAAATGGCGGATGCCCTCCGAGTTTCCAGACCGTCCTTGGCGAATATCATTTCCGGTTTAATTAAACAGGGAAGGATTTCAGGACGGGCATATATTCTTCCCGAAGAAAAGGAAATCATTTGCATAGGTGGAGCGAACATAGACCGGAAATTCCACATAAATGAAGAAACACAACTTGGAACTTCCAATCCGGCCTCCATGACAGTTTCAGTTGGGGGCGTTGCCCGAAATATTGCGGAGAATTTAGGTCGGCTCGACCACAATGTCCGGCTTCTAACGGTTGCAGGAAATGATAGTGACTGGGACGTGATTGTACGGGAATCATCTTCGCATATGGATGTAACGGACGTTGGTCAATTGATCGGGAAATCAACTGGTTCCTATTCGGCTGTATTGGATCACGACGGAGAGCTTGTCATAGCTTTGGCGAATATGGAAATCTATGATTATTTGACCCCAGTCTACTTGGAAGAAAAATCGAGAGTGATCTCAAACGCTGCGATGATTATTATCGATTTGAACTGTCCGAAGGAATCCGTCGATTATATAAAAAAACTGGCGAGCCAAAAAGGAAATCCACTCGTTATCATTCCTGTCTCTTCACCGAAAATGAACAGGATGCCGAGTGATCTGAAAGGTGTCACATGGTTCATCTGCAATCAGGATGAAGCGGAGACGTACACAGGCCGGTCGATTGACAATGACGGGGATTGGAAGAAAGCTGTCCAGGAATTGCTTGCGTTTGGCGCTGAAAATGTCGTCGTCACTTCTGGGTCGAGAGGAATCATGGCTGCGAGTGCGGGCGAAGAACCGATTCACTTCCCTGCAGTGGAAGACGTGCATGTTGAGGATGTAACTGGTGCAGGGGATGCATTCGTATCTGGATTGCTTCATGGACATTTGATAGGGGAAACATTAAACGAAAATGTCCGTATGGGATTGTTAAATGCGGCCAAAACGTTGGAAAGCTCCTTTACAGTAAGACCTGAACTGACAAAAGAACTTCTCAAAAAAGAATTGGAGGAATTACAATGAAACAATATCTAACGTATTCAAACGAAGTGCAAGAAGCTATGGCGGCAGGAAAACCGATTGTCGCTTTGGAATCCACAATCATTTCACACGGAATGCCGTATCCGCAAAACGTGAAAACTGCCCGCGAAGTAGAGCAAATCATCCGCGATAACGGGGCTGTTCCTGCGACAATCGCCATCATCGATGGGAAAATTAAAATCGGCCTTTCTGACGAAGAGCTTGAGATGTTCGGAAATAGCCAAGGCGTCGCAAAAGCATCGAGAAGGGATCTTGCGTACTTAATCGCTACGAAGCAGCTAGGAGCGACTACAGTTGCCGCTACGATGATCTGTGCAGCACTTGCAGACATCAAAATTTTCGTAACTGGTGGAATCGGTGGCGTCCATCGAGGTGCTGAAACGACAATGGATATTTCTGCAGATTTGGAAGAGCTTGCGCAAACAGATGTTGCTGTCATTTGTGCTGGTGCAAAATCCATCCTTGACCTTGGCTTGACGCTTGAGTATTTGGAAACGAACGGCGTTCCAGTTGTCGGTTACGGCACAGATGTCCTTCCAGCATTCTTTACACGCGAGAGTGATTTCGGACTGAATATCCGTGCTGACAAACCGGAGACGGTCGCTGACATGCTTCGCGTAAAATGGGACCTCGGATTGAAAGGCGGCGCAGTCATCGCTAACCCAATTCCGGAAGCTGATGCAATGGACAAGTCGTTTATTGACGGCATCATCGAAGCTGCGCTTAAAGAAGCGGAAGAGCTTCACATCGCCGGGAAAGACGTTACACCATTCATGTTAGGCAAAGTGAAAGACCTGACAGAAGGCCGCAGCCTAGATGCGAATATCGCATTAGTGAAAAACAATGCAGTTGTCGGTGCACAAATTGCAGTTGCATTGAATGCATAATAATATAATCATGTATAGAAGCTGTCCGGGAAGTCGTCCGGACAGCTCTTTTTGTCACGGGCGGCCATAACGAGAACTCTTCCAACAAGAATGAGAACTTTTGATACGTTAACGAGAACTCTGAGCGACTTAACGAGAACTATTCAAGGTTGAACGAGAACTTTTCATGGAAAAACGAGCACTCCAAAAGACTTAACGAGAACTCCTCGCGTATCCTGCAGCTATTATTCTTTGAGGATACTCCCTTTTTTAGTACAATGAAAAGTATTGTGTGATGAAGGAGTTTTTAGCATGAAACTGATCTCATGGAATGTCAATGGGTTACGAGCTTGCGTCCGGAAAGGGTTTCTGGATTATTTCAAAGACCAGGATGCCGATATATTCTGCATCCAGGAGACGAAACTGCAAAGCGGTCAGATCGAGCTTGAGCTAGAAGGGTACCATCAGTACTGGAACTATGCAATGAAAAAAGGCTATTCGGGTACCGCCGTCTTCACGAAAGAAGAGCCGATTGCCGTAACATATGGAGTAGGGGATTCAGAAACTGAAGATGAAGGCCGGATTTTAACGCTGGAATTCCCTCAATTTTACTTGGTGAATGTGTACGCGCCAAATGCGCAACGGGATTTGGCCCGCCTTCCTGTACGGTTGGATTGGGAAAGTAGAATGAGGGAGTACCTGATTCAATTGAAAAACAAAAAATCTGTCATCCTTTGTGGAGATTTAAATGTTGCCCATCAAGATATTGATATACGTAACTTCAAATCGAACGTCGGAAATTCAGGCTTCACAATTGAGGAAAGAGGAGAATTTACGGCATTACTAGATAAAGGGTTCATTGATACATACCGTCAATTGAACCCCGAAGTCGAAGGCGCTTACACATGGTGGTCCTATATGCGAGATGTGAGAGCTAGGAATATCGGTTGGCGGATCGACTATTTCCTCATATCGGATTGTCTGCTGCCGTCTTTGAAAACAGCGGATATTCATGCCGAGGTGATGGGAAGTGACCATTGTCCGATCGTTCTAGAGATGGATATTATGTAAAAATCGACAAAGCAGCTGGAAGCGGTTGATGAAAAACCGCATCCAGCTGCTTTGTTCATATTGTTATTGGAGAGCTAATCATCCATTAACGGTTGCTATTGTTGTTATCGTTTTGTTGAGCGCGGGCTTCTCCGCCTTTTCTGCCGATCTCTTCATAGAAATCTCTATCATGATTTTTCGCGGTAGCTTCTCCGCCTTTGCGTCCGATTTCCTCATAGAAATCTCTGTCATGATTTTGTGCTGTGGCTTCTCCGCCTTTACGTCCAATTTTTTCATAGAAATCTCTGTCATGGTTTCTTGCAGTAGCTTCTCCGCCTTTACGTCCAGCTTCTTCCAAAGACATTTTCGCGCGATTGTTGTTAGAGTTGTTATTGTTGTTTTTAGCCATAATAAATATCTCTCCTATTCGTTGATATATTTGTAGTGGCCTACAGTCCATCTATAACCCTGAAAGTTGAATGATAAACTAGATTGCGAGGTAATTAATATTACTGAAATATTGTTAATTATGTTGAAATAATCGTTATAAATAAGTAAAATAAATAATATGAATTGTGAATTAACTACCAGATAAATCAATATTTAAGTAGATTATCCTTCTTTGTATCCTTTAAAGTATTTTCGTTCATAGATTTAACATATTTTAACGATAAAAAACCATTGTAACCTGTCCTATGCATGATATAATTAAAACCTAATTACTATAACATCCACTCATATAATCGCAGGGATATGGCCTGCAAGTTTCTACCGTTCCACCGTAAATGGATCGACTATGAGAAGCAAAGTAGAAAAAGTAACATGCATTTATGCATGCGGCTTTTTTATTCATTCGGTTAACTCAAACCCCGGATGACCTTGCTCCACTCATGTATTGAATGGATGCACGGTCATTGGGGGTTTTTTAATTCCTTCTGATCGTGAATGAAAAAGGAGGAGCATCATGTTGAAGCAGCTACAGGAGAAAATCATGCAGGATGGGAAAGTGCTTTCCGATCAAGTATTAAAAGTGGATTCGTTTTTGAATCATCAAATCGATCCTCCGCTTATGAAAGCGGTCGGAGAGGAATTCGCAGAACGGTTCAAAGTGGACGGAGTGACAAAAGTGCTTTCCATTGAATCATCGGGAATTGCCCCTGCAATGATGACAGGCTTAGTACTCGGGGTACCTGCGATTTTTGCCCGTAAACGCAAATCATTGACGATGAGCGAAAATTTATATACAGCTGACGTTCATTCCTTCACGAAAAATGAAACGAATGAAATCTCCGTTTCTAAGGACTTCTTGAAAAAAGGGGACAAGGTTTTAGTCTTAGATGATTTCCTTGCCAATGGACAAGCAGTCCTCGGGCTTCTCGATATCGTAGAGCAGGCGGAAGCGGAACTCGTCGGTGTCGGCATCGTAATCGAAAAAGGCTTCCAGCCAGGGGGCGCAATGATCCGGGAAAAAGGGATTCGGGTTGAATCATTGGCAATTCTCGAATCGCTTGAAGATGGAAAAGTCGAATTCAGGGAAGAAGGTACTTCATTATGAAATCGGTCGTATTAGGTTTTCAACATTTACTTGCCATGTATGCGGGTGCGATTCTTGTCCCGCTAATTGTAGGACAGGCAATCGGCTTAACTTCTACTCAATTGACATACCTTGTATCCATCGATATTCTCATGTGCGGAATCGCGACAATTCTGCAAATCATGAACAATAAATTTTTCGGAATTGGGTTGCCTGTCGTGCTCGGATGTACGTTCACGGCGGTCGGTCCGATGATTTCCATCGGCGGCAACTATGGAATTTCAGCGATTTATGGGGCGGTCATCGCTTCTGGATTAATCATCGTTCTTATCAGTACGTTTTTCGGCAAGCTGATCAAGTTCTTCCCACCAGTCGTGACGGGTTCAGTCGTAACGATTATCGGAATCACGTTAATACCCGTTGCTTTGAATAATATGGGTGGGGGATTCGGCGTTCCGGATTTCGGCTCAAGCACGAACATCCTTCTTTCCTTTGGAACGCTTCTAAGCATCATTCTTCTATACCGTTTTACAACCGGTTTCCTTCGATCCATTTCGATTCTGCTCGGAATGGCTGCAGGCACAGTAGCGGCAATGATGTTTGGCATTGTAGATTTCGGTGCAGTGAAAGAGGCTTCAGCCTTCCATTTACTAACTCCTTTTTATCTTGCAACACCGACATTCCATCTCGTTCCAATCTTAACGATGACGTTGGTCGCAATGGTTTCATTGGTAGAATCCACTGGCGTATATTTTGCATTAAGCGATATTACTGAGAAGGAAATCACTGAGAAAGACTTGGAGAAGGGGTATCGCTCCGAAGGATTGGCTTCATTGATCGGTGGGATTTTCAACGCCTTCCCATATACGACATTTTCACAAAACGTCGGTTTAGTGCAAATGTCCGGTGTCAAATCACGCAAAGTCATTTTAATCACAGCCATCATGCTCGTCTCATTGGGCTTTATGCCGAAAATCGCTGCGATGGCAACCGTCATCCCGACATCCGTATTGGGCGGCGCAATGGTCGCAATGTTCGGCATGGTCATTTCACAAGGGATTAAAATGTTAAGCAAAGTAGTAGGCGAATCTCAGGAAAACGCTATGATCATCGCTTGTTCAGTAGGCCTAGGCCTTGGCGTTTCCGTCGTTCCAGACATTTTCGCTAGTCTTCCTGCAAGCATCCAAATGTTAACGAGCAATGGCATCGTAGCCGGAAGCTTGACAGCAATTGTGTTAAATATCATGTTTAATATGCTTCCTTCGAAAAAGCGCAAGAAAGTAGCACAGGTACAGTTAACAGAGCAAGAAGTATGAGCTAGTATATAACAAAAAAACGAGACTCCAATTCAGAGTCTCGTTTTTTCATTCGCTTATTTGCTGTCGTCAGTATCTGTGTCAGTATCCAAGTCTGCATCAGTATCTGTACCGTCATCTACATCAAGGTCGACATTTGTATCTGTTCCGTCGTTAACGCCGTCATCTACTTCAGCTGGTGGATTATTCACATCTACGTCCGTATCATCGTCGCCATCACCGCATGCTGCGAGTAGTCCGACGGAAAGGAATGTTGCTGCTCCAAGCTTCAACCATTTTTTGTCTTCTGTAAGTAGTTTCAATGAAATCTCCTCCAAGGTGTAATCATTAATTGTTGCCTACTTGTTAGATACCCGTGAAGGAGTTTCCTAATCATTACAGATTTATTACAACAATATTACGGACTCATAACCGGTGCTGTTCGTATTGATGTACTTCAGTTAGTTGCGCAATGGAGGCTATTTCGGATTGCTCGGCTTTCTTCTCATACGCTAAGATTGAATCGAGAAGCTGATCCTTGGAGCTGGCACCGATCAACGCGGAAGCTACTACATTTTCTTTTAGGTTGAATGCTAGGGCGAGCGCATGCAGATCGTTGGCAGTTTCATGCAATTCGCCGACTGTCCTCTTCAAGTCTTCAGCATCATACGCAACAAAGCCGTCCATCTTACTAACTCGAGAAGGGGCTTCATCCGTCAAAAGCCCTTTTGCCAATGTACCCCGAGTGATGACGGACGCTCCCGCTTCACGAATCATCGGGAACCATTCCTCCGGCCGTCGATCTAGCAGGCTGTATTGCATCATGATGGAAACGGCAGAGCTGTTCGATAAAAAGCGTTCGATGACATTCGGTCGGATGGATGAAATGCCGTACTGCCGGATGACCCCTTCCTTTTTCAATGCTTCAAACGCTTCAATTGTTTCCGTTGCATCATCCTCCATCGTACCGCCATGCAATTGATAAAGGTCGATGTAGTCAGTGCCAAGACGTCTGAGACTGTCCTTCACGGCTTCCATTATATAAGCTTTCGAAGCATCCCAGCGCCATCCATCTTCGCCTGGGACCATCCGGTTTCCGACCTTAGTCGCTAAAATAATATCGTCACGTCTGCCTTTCAACGCCTCACCGAGAAGCGATTCATTTTTGCCGGCAGCATATAAGTCTGCTGTGTCAAAGAAGTTGATACCGGCGTGTATCGCCATGTCAACTATGCTTTTCACTTCTTCCAAGTCGTCTGGGAATGACATGCACCCGAGTCCTAATTCAGATACATAAATCCCGCTATTTCCAATCTCTCGTTTTTTCATTGGCGCACCTCCGTAATTGTTTTCATCTACTTTAAATAAACTGTACAATGTAGAAGTTAATAGGGAAAGTTTGTTGCTTAAGTTGATAAAAGGAGAGTGACGTAATGAATCGTTTTGAAGAAAAGACTGTTGCATCCGAAAGAATATTTGAAGGAAAAATCATTTCCCTTCGTGTAGACGAAGTCGAACTACCCGACGGCAAGCGGGCGAAAAGGGAGCTCATCGATCATCCAGGTGCCGTTGCCATCATCGCCATCACCGATGAGGAAAAAATGGTTCTTGTCGAGCAATATCGAAAGGCATTAAATCGATCCATCATTGAAATTCCAGCCGGAAAGATCGAGCCTGGAGAAGATATCAGGGTCACAGCGCTTCGTGAATTGGAAGAAGAGACCGGCTACGGAGCTAATCAATTTGAATACCTACAATCATTCGCAACATCTCCCGGATTTGCAAACGAAATCATTCATATTTTCGTAGCGCAAGAACTATATACAATAGACAAGCCTGCTGCAGGGGATGAAGACGAGTTCATTGAGCTAATAGAATGTACGATCGAAGAAGCGGAAGAGATGGTGCTGGATCAACGGATTTTCGACGCCAAAACAGCTTTCGCGATCCTTCACGCAAAAAGACTTTTAAATAATTGAGCTATTTTGGAACGGACAAGCATACGTTATAGAAACGATGCGGAGGTGAAGCCTATGGTCCGTTCCTTATCTTTTATCCATCTATTTATCATACTAGCCGTCGGATATATCGGCGGGGCATTGTTGTTCAGGGAAATCCCAATAGAAGCATCCGAAAGATGGATCGGCTTTTTCGATCCACGAGTTATTTCAACTTCCGATGGGTCCGCATGGAGACCCTTTATAACATTGCTGTTATTTTTTGTAGTGACATTCCTTCTATCTGTGAATAGCAAAACAAGACATGCCATATTATTTTTTGGTGCAATCAAATGTGTTATATTCGGATTGTCATCGTCCTTTCTCCTTTATTCGGGAATGAAAATATGGCAATACACAATTTGGTGGTTCCCTTTCCAATTTATTTCTTGTCTGCTATTCCTGATTTATTGTGTTGTTTTGAGCCCTCCTTATTTCAACAGAGTATCGAGGAAAGCGCGGAATTTACAAGGGGTTCCCGTGTTGGCGGGAATGGCATTCTTCATTTTTTTAGTAGAGATTACGATCTTTCATTTTCTAGTTCGCTAACCGATTGGAAGTCTACTATTTCCTTTCTGTTGTAACAAAGATCGCCTCTTTGATATAATGGTCTCAGTGTTGAGGGGGGCGTCATATGGAGAGCCGGATTGAACGGATCAAAAAGCAATTGCATGGGGCCAGCTATAAGTTGACGCCTCAGCGGGAAGCTACGGTCTTGGTCCTTCTTGAGAATGAAGAAGATCATTTAAGTGCTGAAGATGTTTTTTTACTTGTCAAAGAGAAGGCACCGGAAATCGGCCTTGCCACTGTCTACCGGACATTGGAGCTGCTGACGGAGCTGAAGATTGTCGACAAGATTAATTTTGGTGATGGCGTCTCCCGTTATGATTTACGTCAGGAAGGGGCATCACGTTTTCACCATCATCTCATTTGCATTGAATGTGGAAAAGTCGCTGAAATACAGGAAGATCTATTAGGCGATGTCGAGAAGATTGTCGAAAGCCGATATGGATTTAATGTAAAAGACCATTGGTTGACCTTCCACGGAGTTTGCGAAAGTTGCAAATCCGCGGGAAATGACAGTAAAAAGTGAAATGGGGATGGCGCGAAGCTGTCCCTTTTTGTCATTGGAGGAGTGATTTGCATGGAGGATGCTAAGTTTGGATTGGAAGATTACATCCATTTTCTAAAAGTGGAACGGCAGCTGTCTCAAAACACGGTCACTTCCTATAAAAGAGACCTTTCCGATTATCTCCTTCAACTGGAAAAGGCAGGTGTCGGCTCGGTTGATGACATTGACCGTTCCGCGATTCTGCACTATTTGAATAGCATGAAAGAGCTAGGGAAATCGTCAAGGACCGTTGCGAGGCATATCTCTTCAATTCGTTCGTTTCATCAGTTCCTTTTACGGGAGAAAGTAACAACGAAAGACCCGACAGTCCATTTGGAAATGCCAAAGCTTGAACAAAAGCTACCCTCAGTCCTTTCCGTGAAAGAAGTGGACAAACTGATTTCCATGCCGGAAAGCAGCAAGCCACAAGGGATAAGGGACATTGCACTACTTGAATTGCTTTATGGATCCGGAATGCGTGTCAGTGAGCTGATCGGTTTGGACGTGGACGATATTCACATTTCCATGGGATTTGTACGTGTTTTCGGAAAAGGCGGAAAGGAAAGGATTATCCCGCTGGGCGGCGGTGCGATGAAAGCCTGTACAACTTACATACATGAAGCACGTCCTATATTCATCGCCAAAACGAAAGGGACAGATGCACTTTTTGTCAACATGAGAGGGAGTCGCTTGACTCGGCAAGGATGTTGGAAAATAATTAAAGGATATGCAATGGAAGCAGGTATACAAAAAGTACTGACTCCTCATATTTTGCGTCATTCTTTTGCGACCCATCTCATTGAGAATGGGGCGGATATACGTGCTGTCCAAGAAATGCTGGGACATGCCGACATCTCAACGACACAGATTTATACGCACGTCAGCAAAGCGAGATTAAAAGATGTTTATGTGAAGTTCCATCCGCGTGCTTGAAAACATGGTGGACTTTTTGGGAAATATGACTACTGGAGGTTTGGATATGGAAGAAACGAAATTTAAACGCATACATTTGATCGTTCTGGATTCTGTTGGAATTGGTGAATCGCCAGACGCTCATTTATTCGGAGATCAAGGCGCAGATACGCTTGGCCATATTGGTGAAGAAATGGGCGGATTGAAAATGCCGAATATGGGGCGGCTTGGCCTTTCGAACATCAAGGAAATCAAAGGCATTGCGGTTGAAGCTAATCCGGTCGGCATTTATGGAATGATGCAGGAAGCGTCCGTAGGTAAAGACACGATGACAGGCCATTGGGAAATGATGGGCTTGAACATAACTAAGCCTTTCAAAGTCTACCCGAATGGATTCCCTCAAGAGCTTATCGATGAGCTCGAAAAACGGACAGGGAGAAAAGTGATTGGCAATAAACCGGCGAGCGGCACGGGAATCATTGATGAGCTAGGTCCGGAACATATGGAAACAGGCGCGATCATCGTCTATACATCCGCAGATCCAGTATTGCAAATTGCAGCTCATGAAGGGATCATTCCGATTGAAGAGCAGTATCGCATTTGTGAAATTGCCCGTGAACTAACGTTGGATCCTGAATTCCTAGTTGGCCGCGTCATCGCAAGACCGTTTGTCGGAGAACCTGGAAATTTCACCCGTACGACAAATCGTCATGACTATGCATTGAAGCCATTCGGAAGAACGGTCATGACTGAACTGAAGGACGCTGGGAAAGCAGTCATTGCCGTCGGAAAAATTTCCGATATCTTCAATGGCGATGGTGTAACAGAAGCAGTTCGGACGATAAGCAATATGGACGGCGTCGACAAATTGGTCGAGGTTATGAATTCCGAATTTACTGGCTTGAGCTTTACAAATCTCGTCGATTTTGATGCGTTATTTGGGCATCGGAGAGATCCGATCGGTTATGGTAACGCATTGCAGGAATTCGATGCGCGCTTACCGGAAATTATCAAGTCATTGAAACAGGATGATTTGTTAATCATCACAGCAGATCATGGTAATGATCCAGTGCATAGCGGAACTGACCATACAAGAGAGTATGTTCCATTGCTTATGTACTCACCAGCTATCAAAGGTGGAGGCGAATTGCCATTGCGGAAGACATTTTCAGATATTGGTGCAACGATTGCCGATAACTTCAACGTGAAAGCTCCAGAGTTCGGAGAAAGCTTTTTAAGTTCATTAACGGAAAAGGTGTGATGATTGTGTTCAGGATGGTTGATATCATCGAGAAAAAAAGAGATGGGGAAATGCTTTCCAAGGAGGAAATCACTTTTTTCATCAACGGCTATACAGACGGATCCATTCCGGATTATCAAGCGAGCGCCCTATTGATGGCGATCTATTTTCAAGGCATGACGCCTGAGGAACAGGGCCACCTGACGATTGCGATGGCTGAATCGGGCGACCAGATTGATCTGTCGGCGATTGAAGGGTTGAAGGTCGACAAACATTCAACCGGCGGCGTCGGCGATACGACTACATTGATCCTGGCACCTTTAGTGGCAGCTTGTGGCGTGCCAGTTGCAAAAATGAGCGGCCGCGGCCTTGGACATACAGGAGGCACGCTTGATAAGCTTGAAGCGATCGAAGGATTCCATATCGAGCTTTCAGAGGAGCAGTTCGTCAAACAAGTGAATGAGTTGAAGGTCGCTGTCATCGGACAAAGTGGCAATTTGACGCCTGCTGACAAAAACTTGTATTCCTTACGGGACGTAACAGCAACGGTCAGCAGCATACCGCTTATTGCCAGCTCCATCATGAGCAAGAAGATAGCAGCGGGAGCGGACGCAATCGTGTTGGACGTAAAAACAGGCGATGGTGCATTCATGAAGACATTGGAAGATGCCGAAGCTCTTGCACATTCCATGGTAGCAATCGGCCGCCAAGTCGGAAGAAACACAATGGCAGTCATTTCAGACATGAGCCAGCCTCTAGGTTATGCAATTGGAAACTCGCTTGAAGTAAAAGAAGCCATCGATACACTGAAAGGCGAGGGTCCTGAAGACTTAACAGAGCTTTGCCTCGTCCTAGGAAGCAAAATGATCGTTGCCGGCGAGAAGGCGAAAACCGTAGAAGAAGCACGCGCAATGCTCGAAGCAGTCATCAAAGACGGTTCCGCGCTGAATCTATTCGGTAAATTGATCGAAGCACAAGGCGGAGACGCCCGGATTGTCCACGATCCATCATTGCTCCCTTCAGCAAAATTCCAAATCGAAGTCCCTGCTTCAAAATCAGGAACGATATCCAAGATGGAAGCGGACGAAATCGGAGTCGCAGCTATGCTTCTAGGAGCTGGAAGAGCAACAAAAGACGACGTCATCGATCTAGCTGTCGGCATCGTCCTGAAGAAAAAAATCGGGGACAAAGTAACAGCTGGCGAACCGCTTGCCATTATCCACACAAACCGGGAAGACGTTGCAAAATCCATAGAACTAATTCAAGAACACATCCACATTTCAGATCAAGCACAAGCAAAACCAACCTTGATCCACGAAATGATTACAGGTTGATGCTTATTTAACATAGGACTGCCTCGGAAAGATCGATAAATCGACTTTCCGAGGCAGTTTTTTTATGTGAGATTGCGTTTTACGATCACTGTAGAGGATTCCTGACTAATAGGAATTTCCGTTGATTGAAGCGTAAGGCGGCGCATCTGGGGGGGGAGCAAACGCAGCACTGTGAGTAGAAGGTCCAGGATGCCTTAATTTCTGCGAAGTACGCACAAATTAAGGCAAATGGAACACTACTCTATTCGTTTGGCTCACCGGCCGCCCCTTGGCACATATGACCTTGCGAAAAAACTGTTTGTCGGGTCTATTTGGCATATTCATTTTTATTTATGTAGGGGCACCAGTTGCTTGTAGTGCAGGTGCTCGACTCCTGCGGGAATAGCATGAGCCTTGAGACCCCGCAGGGCGCATGCCTTTCGCGACCCTAAAGGAGCAGAATAAGAATGCCTTAATTTCTGCAAAAGCGCAGAAATACGGCAAATCGAACCCTTCGCTGTTCGATTGGCTCAAGCCATGCCCGCGGAAAGCGAGCGCTGGAACGGAAAGCAACAGTATATAGACAAGACTCTGCACTTTTATTTCATTCAAGTAGAAAAGTACTAGTAAAACACTTGACTACAGGTAAGAAAGCGTCCGCCCGAAGCGAAAATCAACATTGCTACAATTCAAAAGAGAAGTGAGCTATTTATTCCTAACATGTGTAAACCGTCCTAAAAATGGATAGACTTTTTCAGGTAGAATGCTTTGTCGAAAGATAGGAAAAACACAAAGTTACTGACTAGTTATGTCAGGTGAAAGGAATTCCCTTGCCCAATGTTGAATTAATCTGCATGAAGGAGGGATTCAGCATGGCTGATATTAAACAAATTGATAGCATTGTGGTCGTAACATTAGCAGGGGAGTTGGACAATCTTGAAGCAAACAGGATCCGTTCCACTATCACATCTTCAATCTTCACAGGGAAAGTGAAAGGGGTCATCTGGGACTTGAGCCGACTCGGATTCATGGATAGCGCAGGCATCGGGCTTATACTTGGCAGGATGCGTGATTTGGCACCGTTCAATGGAGAGACTCTAATCTTGAACCCGTCTCCGACAATGGAGAAAATCTTCAATTTTTCCGGCTTAGGTTCCAACATCAGACATGGCTCGGTCGACAGTGTAATTGGTGAAATCGGAGGGGTCTTACATGAGAAATGAAATGACATTATCATTTGTTGCAATCGAAGAAAATGAAGCGCTGGCGAGGATGGCGATGACTTGTTTTATCACGCCATTGGACCCGACCCTTGAAGAAATATCGGAATTCAAGACAATCGTATCGGAAGCCGTCACCAATGCCATCATCCACGGTTATGAAAATGATGGAAAAAGCATGGTTACGATCCATGCAGTAATTGATGAAAATAAGGTGACGATGACAGTCGAAGATAAGGGTGGAGGAATTTTTGACGTTCAACAGGCGATGGAGCCAATGTTTACGACAAAACCACTCATGGAACGATCAGGAATGGGATTTACGATCATGGAAAGCTTTTCGGACAATCTCTCAGTAGAATCGTCCTTTGGAAATGGAACGGTAGTGCGGTTCGAGAAAACGTTTTCTCCGGTCACGGAAGCAAGCAGAATGAGGTGACCGATGGATACATCAGTTGAGCGACAAGATGCCCTATTGTCACAGGAGAAAATGAGAGTGCTCATCCAGCAATCTCAGGATGGCGATAAAGATGCGAGAAGAATGATGGTTGAAGGGAATACGAGGCTCGTCTGGTCAATCGTTCAACGATTTGCATCCCGGGGAGCCGACCTGGAAGATCTATTCCAAATCGGATGCATAGGCCTTATGAAATCGATTGATAAATTCGATCTATCCTATGAGGTGAAGTTTTCCACGTATGCCGTACCGATGATTGTAGGGGAAATACAACGTTTCCTTCGGGACGATGGCATGGTGAAAGTGAGCAGGTCGATTCGTGAATTGAGTTTTAAAATACGTCACGCGACGGACGACTACGTTAAAAACCACGGAAGATCGCCTTCCGTTTCTGAGATCGCCGAAGTGTTAGATGTATCGATCGATGAAGTCATTCTCGCATCGGATGCATTGCGAGATCCCGCATCCCTTCATGAGCAGCTATACGAAAATGAAGGTGACAGTTTAACATTGATGGACCAGTTGAGGGATGACCGTTCAGAGAGGTTCTTCGATCATATACCGCTCCGGGACGTTGTATCCAAGCTCAATAAACGGGACCAGACAATCATTTATATGCGGTATTACTTGGACTATACGCAAAGTGACATCGCTGAACGCATCGGCATTTCGCAAGTGCAAGTTTCCAGGTTGGAGAAGAAGATATTAGCCCAGTTGAAGACATGGATGAGTTCACAACCAGAGGAAAGTGAAGCAAAGTGAGGACGGAATAATACATGGCCAAGTTATTTACATCTTTGAAAGACGGAGAAGAGTGGTTCCATAGTAAATTCGGTGAAAATGAAACATTCGATGCTACGGCGAAAACCGTCCATTTATGGGGGATGCCTGCATTATTGCTTTACATTAACGGACTTGTCGATGGAAACATTTTGACGACGTTGCTAACGGAAATGCAAGAAGGCTTAAAACCCGAAGAGGAAAACAGGGATGATCCAGCGTGGTTTCTTACGTATTTCCCTTACTATGCCTTGTCGGATGTCGATGAGAAAGAGAAACTGCTCAATAATGTATTAAGTGGACAGGTAGGCTTCGTGCTCCCCGATGGTTTTGTATTCATCGGGGATATCCGAAGTTATCCTGGAAGGTCACCTGAAGAGCCGGACACTGAAAAAGTCATCCGCGGATCTAGAGATGGCTTTACAGAAAACATCATTACAAATACAGCTCTTGTCAGAAGGCGACTAAAGACGGAAAATCTCCGTTTTGAAATGCACCAAACGACTGTGAATGGCAAGACCGATGTCGCCATCACATTCATGAAAGGGGCTGCCAGTGAGGAGCACCTCTCCTACATCCGGAAAAGACTGGATGAAATTAAACATGATGGATTGACAATGACAGATAAATCATTGGAAGAATTCCTATTTAAGCAACGATTCCACCCGATGCCATTCGTCCGCTTCACTGAACGGCCGGATATTTGCGCCGCGCATCTTCTTGAAGGCCATATCGCAATTATAGTCGATACATCCCCTTCAGTCATTTTGGTACCAACGACCATATTTCATCATTTGCAACATGCTGAGGAATATCGGCAAGCACCGTTCATCGGTACGTTTGTGAGATGGGTCCGTCTGATTGGTGCGTCGCTCAGTCTATTATTGCTTCCGTTTTGGTATTTACTTGCTACATATCAACAATACTTACCGATTTCACTTAGTTATATCGGTCCGAATGATCCGGGATCCGTCCCTCTTCTCGTACAATTATTAATTGCAGACATCGGCATAGAAGTCTTACGGATGGCCGCTATACACACCCCTTCTCCGATGACGACTGCCATGGGACTCGTTGCAGCAATTGTAATCGGCCAAGTGGCGATAGATGTCGGTCTATTTACTGGAGAAGTCATACTGTACGTTGCTGTGAGCGCTATCTTCACATTTGCGATTCCATCGTTCGAATTGAGCATTACAACGAAAGTGTTCAGGATCTTCATACTTATTTTGACGGGAATTCTTGGAGCTCCTGGGTTTTTCTTGAGCATCGCTATTCTGTTTTATTATTTGGCATCCCTCAAGCCAATGGGAACACCATACTTATGGCCAGCGGTTCCGTTTTTCCCTGAGGCAATGAAGCGTGTATTGATCCGTTATCCTATGACGATGGATGCGCCGAGGCCTTATATTACGAAAGCTCCTGACCGGAATAGGCTTTCGTAGATTGATTCCTGCCTTCCAGTTATGATAAAGTTTTAACAACATGACTTGGAGGAATGAATATGCATCTATATGGAACTCAATCGGTGAACAATCTGGGCCACTTGACGATAGGCGGAGTAGATACAGTAGATCTTGCACATATGTATGGCACACCATTGCTCGTTTATGATGTTGCTCTATTCAAGGAACGTGCGATTGCATTCCAGGAAACATTTGCAAAGGCTGGAATCGTTGCGCAGGTAGCATATGCAAGTAAAGCATTTTCTTCTATAGCCATCTATGAACTTGCTAAGCAAATGGGGCTATCACTGGATGTTGTATCAGGCGGAGAGCTTTATACGGCGGCAGCTGCAGATTTCCCGCGAGAAAAGATTCATTTTCACGGAAATAACAAAAGTTATACAGAACTGCAATTCGCTTTTGATGAAAAAATCGGATGCATCGTAGTCGATAACTTCCTGGAAATCGAAATGCTTAAGGAGATTTCAGAATCGCGCAAGGAGAAGATGAATGTTCTGCTGCGTGTCACTCCAGGTGTTGATGCTTCAACCCATGACTATATTACAACTGGTCAAGAGGATTCGAAATTCGGCTTTGATTTAAAGAATGGCCAAGCGGATGATGCTTTCCTCAAGCTTTTTAATCATCCATATATTACTGTACTCGGATTACATTGCCATATCGGTTCCCAAATTTTTGAAACAGAAGCATTCCGTTTCGCAGCGGAAGCGCTGATGGTGAAAATGATTGAGTGGCGGGAGAAATTTAAATTCGTATGTACAGTGCTCAATTTAGGTGGGGGTTTCGGCATCAAGTATACGGTCGAGGATACACCGCTTCATCCTTCCGCCTATGTTGAGGAAATGGAGGATGTTGTGCTATCGATGTCACGAAAAGCAAATTATCCATTACCGGAAATTTGGATTGAGCCTGGTAGATCGCTTGTTGGAGACGCAGGCACGACACTATATACGGCAGGCAGTAGCAAGGAAGTTCCAGGTATAAGGACTTATGTGGCAGTCGATGGAGGCATGTCTGATAATATCCGTCCAGCTCTATACCAGGCGAAGTATACAGCTGCTACGGCGAACAGAATGTTGGATCCTCATGCCGACAAAGTGACAATCGCTGGGAAGTGCTGTGAATCAGGAGATAAATTGATTGAAGATGCGTATATTGCCGAACCTGCAGAAGGGGATCTCATTGCCGTTTTCTGTACAGGGGCTTACACGTACTCCATGGCAAGCAATTATAATCGACTTCCAAAGCCTGCAATCGTATTTTGCGAAAACGGCCAGCATCAATTGGTAGTCCGCAGGGAAACATATGAAGATGTTATCAGGTTGGACATTCCTCTACAGAGGACAGAGCAGGAAATCCCAACATGAAAAAGCGCAATATGATGCTTTTCCTGCTCATAGTCATTGCTGCAGCCATTTGGGGAGTAGTATACTGGTACTTTATTGCCCCCTTTGCAGGACCGAATAAATGAACTTTCTCGATCATTGAAAAAGCCTTAGGTATCATGTACGATAAGGGAAACTTCACTCAGTGGTGGTTCCTTTCATCCACCACTGAGTGTTAGTTGAACCGATCGGGCATATACTGGCAGTTGAACTCCCACTCTGGTGGGAGTCTTACTGCCAGTTAATGCGGGATAATCATAATCCGGCATAGGTCTTCTGAAAAATGAAGGACAGCCTTATTGCCGAAGCCTGAGGATTTTTTGAAAAGAAGGGATTTCAATGATGCTTTTACGATACAAAAAGGCGTATGAGAAAATCGCCATGGGCTTGCTTTCTTATATGCCCGGAGAAAAGTCTGTGAAAAAATTGCAAGAAACGATTCATCAGTACGAAAATGAGGAAAATTGGCAGTTATTCCTTTTGAAGCAAGAGGAAGATATCATCGGCCTCGTCGGAATCATCTTGGACGCAGATTCGTATACCGTAATGCACCTTTCTGTCAACCCTTCGTTCCGGGGAGAAGGGATCGGCAGCGAAATAATCACGAAGCTCGGAGATCTTTTTCCTGACTTGGAATGTAAGAGCAATGAGGAAACAGAATCGTTCTTGAGAAAATGCCGTCAAAAGGAAGAAACACAACTAGACGAATGAGGAAAAGGCGCAGATCAATGTGGTCTGCGCCTTTTCTTTTCGCGTTCCTCAAGAATATCGGAACGATCCCGTAGCATATGTTTATGAATGACAGTATCGCTTCCAAACGGAAGAAGCTCCATAGTAGAAGCGTTCTTATCAACTGACTGTTGAAGGGTTTCTGATTTCAAATATATTTGGAACGGGGAAAACGGCTCACCATTTTTCAATTTATTAACAGACCTGGCCGTATCTTGTACAAGCCGTTCATAATCGATATCTTCAGTATATCGACTGTCAAACTTATGGAAGTCGAGCATTTTGTTTTCAGCTTTTACAAGGGTGCGGTATGCTCCCTCTACATTCCCCCTTCTCCAATGGTAGAGCCCTGTCGATAAAAGGATTAAAGCGGTAAGCGGATGGTCTTTCGTATATCCAGGTATGGATTTCCAATACTCTTCAAGCACTTCGTGACATTCGAAGTAATCTTGATTCCTATTGAAATAAACAATAAAATTCAAGAATAGCGGATGATGATATGGATTCATACAAATCATTCCTTTCTATATGGTGAAGCAATAATGCGTACAGGAGGAGTCCCATTGACTTATAAAGTGAAATTGGAGGCATTTGAAGGGCCTCTAGATCTATTATTACATTTAATCAACCGACTTGAAATCGATATCTATGATATCCCGATGGCAGAGCTGACAAATCAGTACATAGAGCATCTTCACGCAATGCGTGTTTTGGAACTTGACGAACTAAGTGAGTACTTGGTACTTGCGGCCACTTTACTTGAGATCAAAAGTAAAATGCTATTGCCTGTACATGAGGGCGAAGCATTGGATGAAGACTCGGAATTCGATTTCGAGGAAGATCCGCGGGATGAATTAGTCGCCCGTCTCATAGAATACAAAAAGTACAAAGAAGCAGCCAATTCCTTACTCGAATCAGCAGAAGATCGGGCGGATCATTTCACGAAACTGCCAGGAGACTTATCGGAATATGGTGAGGTAACTGCAACGGTTCCGGAAGAAAAGATGAATGTTTTCGATTTGATCGGTGCATTCCAGAAAATGCTCGAGAGAAAGAAACTGCGTGCACCATTGACCGCAAATATTGCAAAAACAGAGCTTTCGGTAAGTGAAAAAATGGACAACATCATGATATCGCTTGAAAGGCTTGGCGGAAGCTGCGATTTTGAAAGTTTATTTGAACAAGAAGACATAGAAGATTTAGTCGTGACATTCCTCTCGTTATTGGAATTGATGAAACGGCTAGATATTATCGTTAGGCAAGAAAATAATTTCGGTAAAATGACAGTCATGGTTGGAGGGGAAGAGAATGATGGAAAAAAACGATGAACGGCTCATTGGAATGTTGGAAAGCTTTTTATTCATAGCGGGAGATGATGGGTTGACATTAAGTCAGATCGCCTCACTGCTTCAAATAGAAACTGATGTGGCGGCTGAAATCACTGAAAGACTGCGTGTGAATTATGAGGATAGACCAGACTCGGGAATTACACTCAGGCTATACGGAGGTCACTACAGGCTAGTGACGAAAGCCGAGTTCGCTGATGATATTCTTAGGATGCTCGAAAATCCGGCACGCAATTCGATTACACAAGCCTCAATGGAAGTGTTGGCAATCATTGCTTACAAGCAGCCTGTTACACGTATAGAAATTGACGATTTGCGTGGTGTGAAGTCTGACGGTCCGATCCAGACTCTCGTTGCAAAAGGTTTCATTATGGAAAAAGGACGTATGGAAGGCAGCGGAAGGCCAATACTTTACGGGACGACTGATTTATTTTTGGACAGATTCGGTCTGGAGTCGATCGATATGCTTCCTCCATTAGTTGAGGGGGAAGATGAAGAATCATTCGGAGATACAGATCTATTCATGACGAAATTCCAAGAAGCATTTGAGATGACAGAAGAAGGAGGAAACAGTGATTGAGGCATGCAGTAGCCATTGTACTATTCTTATCGGTCTTATTGACTGCAGTACCGAAAGAAGCGGCGTCTGGAAGTGCATGGGTTGTTATCGACGCAGAGACAGGACGTCTATTAAGCGGGTCAAATGAAAATCTTCAATTGCCGATAGCAAGTCTGACGAAAATCTGGACAGCCTTGACATTCATTGAAAGCGGAGCCGAGGAAGGTGAAATTGTCATATCACCTGCGGCTGCCTCTGCTGAGGGTTCTTCCATTTACTTGGAACATGGCACGCGAATAGATGCAGATGCATTGTTATATGGACTTATGCTGCGATCCGGAAATGATGCTGCATATGCACTTGCTGAACATGCTGGCGGCTCGGTAGACGGATTTGTCGACTTGATGAATAGTAAAGCTGAATTGTATGGCTTAGAACATACTACATTCATGAACCCGTCAGGCCTTCATGATGATCGGCATTTGTCAACTGCATATGAGACGGCATTAATGCTTTATTTTGCTATGAAGAATGATAAGTTCCATAAAATTGCTTCATCGGAAAACTTCATCTATCGAAAAGGTGACGAGGTAAGAAGCTGGCGGAATAAACATCGTTTAATCCATACAAATGACTATGTCATCGCTGGCAAGACTGGATTCACGAAAGCAGCGGGCAGGACTCTTGCAACTTACTTCGAAAAGGATGGTAAGAAACTAATCGTCGTCACGTTGAATAATGGGAACGACTGGAACACACATGAGCAATTGGCCAATGAGACATTCCGGAAATTCGAGAACGTCACTGTTGCGAAGAAAGGTAAATACCGTATTCTTCCAGGGGTGAATGGAGAATTGAAGAAGCCGATTGTCCTTTTATTGAATGAGGATGAATTAGAAAAAGTATCCCATGTCGTCTATATTCCGCGGAAGAATGATCGGACAGTAAAAGGGACATGGGCTGTATCACTAGATAATGAATTGCTGGTTACAGCTGAAATTGAGATTCGGAAATGAATTATTCAGCATTTGAACATGAAGTAATTAGGGAAGACTGACTGTAATTAGGTCGGTCTTCTTTTCATTTGCATTGAAATGTGACATAATTTTTTGAGGTAGAAAGAAGGTGACGAGTTGGAAAGATTACAAAAAGTATTAGCACAGGCGGGAGTTGCATCCCGAAGAAAAGCGGAAACACTCATCGTTGAGGGAAAAGTGAAAGTGAATGGCAAGGTTGTAACTGAATTGGGTACAAAAGTTACACGCGCAGACCGTGTGGAAGTCGAAGGTGTGGAGTTGGTCAAAGAGCAATTCGTCTATTATTTGCTATACAAACCTAGAGGCTATATTTCGACGGTCAGTGATGAAAAAGGGAGAAAAACGGTTCTCGACCTGCTTCCGATGGTGGAAGAAAGAATTTTCCCTGTAGGAAGATTGGATTTTGATACGTCAGGAATTATCATCATGACAAATGATGGTGACTTCTCCTATCTGATGACTCATCCGAAGTTCGGTATCCAAAAGAAGTACGTTGCAAAAGTGAAAGGAATACCTGAACGGGATGCATTAAAGAGATTAGAACGCGGCATCGAACTTGAGGATGGCATGACTGCCCCTGCCCGAGTGAAAATGCAGTCATTCGACAAGAAGACAGGAACTGCACTTGTTGAGATCACCATCCATGAAGGGCGAAACCGCCAAGTCCGGAGAATGTTCGACGCGATCGGGTGCCCGGTTCAAAAACTGAGACGGGAGTCTTTCGCGATGTTGACGACGCACGGATTGAATGCGGGAGAGGCGCGTGAATTGACAACCCATGAAGTAAAGCAATTGCGCGTTCTTGCTGAAACCGGGAAAATCGGATAAACGTGCATTGCACGTTTGTTCCGTCTAGACTCCGGGTGGCAACTGCTCGGGTCATAAGTCAGCTCCGCTGCACGGCAAAGAGCGCCGTTTCGCAGATCAAACTTATGCCTTTCGTAGTTAAGCGCCACCCTGCGCTTTTGAAAAGTTCACAAACCTATCACGACTCCATCAAAATTACGATAATTGTTTTGCTATACTTGGTATAGGAATCTTATTACGATAGGGGGCTGTCAATTGTCAAAGGCGAATAAAAAGCGTACACGCCTCATTTTCCGGGGTGTTGTTTTACTATTGCTTGCATCAGCCATTTTATTTTCCATTTTCTCAAAAGACAAAGTCAAAGTCCTGGCAGTAGGTGACAAAGCCCCGGATTTTGAGCTTGTCGATCTGGATGGGAATAAGCATCGGTTATCCGACTATGCAGGAGAAGGTGTCTTCCTGAACTTTTGGGGAACGTGGTGTCCACCTTGTAAACGGGAAATGCCATACATTGAAAATCAATACCAAGCTTTCAAGGAAAAAGGTGTCCATGTATTGTCAGTGAATATCGCCGAATCCAACCTGAAAGTGGATACGTTCCGTGACCAATATGAACTGACGTTTCCGATCGTCATCGATAAAAACAAGGATGTCAAGGAGCTATATAACATTTTACCGCTTCCAACGACTCTGCTGATCGATAAAGACGGGCGAATCACGAAAATCATCACTGCGGAAATGACGGAGAAGGAAATCATTTCGTACATGGAAAGCATCCAACCTTGATAAGGAGTTCGTACACATGAGTAAAATCAAATGCCAATGCGGTCATGACAACCCATTTGGAACAGTGCTTTGTGAAAAATGCGGCCGTCCGATGACCGAGGAAGCGAAAAACAGTGAAGTCGTAGATATGCGTTATGAAGGGTCTGCGCGCAGATCCCAGACGTATAAACGGTCAATCATCGATAAAATATGGAATTTCTTCTCCAGTGTCAAAATTGGGGTAAGCATTATCATCGCTGTTCTTACCACATCAGCGATCGGTACGCTTTTTCCACAGAAGTTTTATGTACCGGTGAATCAGAATTCACCGGCGGAATTATTAGCATATTATGAACGTCTGTATGGATTTGTAGGTACACTCTATTACAAATTAGGCTTCTATGATATGTATAATAGCTGGTGGTTTAAAATACTGATCGGCATGCTTGGAACTTCCATTATCATTGCGAGTGTCGACAGGGTGATTCCACTTTATAAATCATTGAAGAAGCAACGGACAAAGCGGCATCCGTCATTCATGAAACGGCAACGTATTTACGGTGTTGGCCATTCTCCAAATGTCGATGAGTCACTTGCGAAAGCGGAAGAGAAATTGAAGGGAATGAAATACAACGTAAAGACGGAAAATGGCGCGATTTTGGCCGAAAAGAACCGTTTTTCTCGTTGGGGTCCATATATAAATCATACAGGACTGATCATTTTCCTATTCGGTATCTTATTGCGCGGCATCCCCGGCTTCTATGTTGACCAGACAATGTGGATACGGGAAGGTGAATTGCGATCAATACCTGGTGCTCCGGGCTATTATTTGGAGAACAAGGATTTCAGCATGGAGCTGTATTCAAAGGAAGAGGCCGATGAAGTTTTCGGAACAGCAATCGATCGTGTTGGCACAATTGTGAAATCATATCAGACGGAAGTCTCGTTATACAAAACGAAAGAGAACAACCTACCAGGTTCGACTGATCTGGAACACATCAAAGACTATCCGATTATCGTCAATAAGCCTTTGAAATTTGATGGGTACAACATCTTCCAGATGGATTACCGTCAAGATGAGTTGAAGGCGATGACAATGGAACTGATTGAGAAGGAAACAGGAAAATCATTTGGTGAATTCACTATCGACCTTGACGATCCGGAAGGGATTTATGAACTGAACGATGGGGCACGTGTCGATTTGATCGGCTATTATGCAGATTACGATGGTGTTGAAAATGGCGAACCGGTTTCCAAGTCGCCAATTCCGAACAACCCGGCTTTCATCTTTAATATGATAACTCCTGAGAAACCGCAAGGCGAAAAAAGCTTTGTCGCAATACGGCAAACGCTTGAAACGCAAGAAAATGCGTATAAGGTAAAATTCGTCAGAGCAGATACCCGGGATATTTCCGGCTTGACGATACGAAAAGACAAGACATTATATGTTCTTTTACTTGGCGGACTCATCTTCATGATCGGCGTCATCCAAGGTTCCTATTGGAATCATAGACGTATTTGGATTCAGAAAGGGGAAGGCGAAGAGCTATTGGTAGCCGCCCATACGAATAAAAATTGGTTCTCATTGAAAAAGGATTTGAATGCCGTTAAAGATGTTGCCGGCTTGCCGAACTATGAAGACAGGCAGGATAATGAGTCGTCAACTGAGGAAGAGGAAGGAGAAAAATAATTATGGGATTAGCATCGTTAAGCGCGAATCTGCTTTTAGTCTCTTTCATTGCCTATTTGGTAGCCACCTTGTTTTTTGGTGGAGCAGTGAAAGGCGCTAAATCGGAAGCATCCTATAGAAATCATAGATGGGGAAATGTAGGGATTACAATCACTATCATCGGCTTCATCACCCATCTCGGATATTTCATAACAAGATGGATAGCTTCAGGCCACGCTCCTGTTAGTAATATGTTTGAATTTACAACTGCGTTCGGCATGATGCTTGTAGGGTCTTTCATTCTACTGTTTTTCTTGTATAGAACACCATCCCTTGGATTGTTTGCATTACCGATTGCAATCATTATTATCGGTTACGCAAGCATGTTCCCACGGGAAATTACACCGCTCATACCCGCGCTCCAAAGTTACTGGCTAACTATCCATGTCATAACTGCTGCGCTTGGTGAGTCAATCCTCGCAATCAGTGCGGTGGCGGGACTTATTTACTTATTGAAGAATGTCGATTTGACAAAGCCTTCAAAACAGCGGTTTTGGCTCGAAGCGGTTATGTTCACACTAGTCCTTGTCCTCGGATTCGTCCTATCTTCGACAACATTCAAGTTGACGGGCTATGAAGCGCACTTTACGTATATCGATAAAAACCAGGCGCCTGCAAAAATCGAGTATAATTACCCGCCGTTATTCGGCATGCATGAATATGAAGCCCAAACTCCTGAAGCGATGACTCCGTGGGCCGAAATGCCAGCTATCGTCAACGCAAAAACATTGACGACATTCGTTTGGTCAGTGACTACGGGAGCAATTCTCTATCTTCTATTACGGATTATATTCCGTAAACCAATTGCGGCTGTTTTCCAACCTTTCGCGAAGAAAGCCAGTTCGCAGCTAATGGATGAAATCGGCTATCGTTCCGTTCTCATCGGTTTCCCTGTCTTCACCTTAGGGGCCTTAATCTTTGCGATGATTTGGGCGCATGAAGCCTGGTCCAGGTTCTGGGGGTGGGATCCGAAAGAAGTATGGGCACTTATTACATGGCTATTTTACGCGGCATTCCTCCATCTCCGATTGTCAAAAGGATGGGAAGGGAAAAAATCAGCATGGCTTGCGGTTATCGGATTTGTCATTATCATGTTCAATCTGATTGCCGTGAATTTAATCATTGCCGGTTTGCATTCATACGCGTGAACCGATTGGACTGCACAGAGCCGAAAAGGAGCTGTGCAGTTTCTTTTTTTATGTACAGCTTGTACAATGGGAACAGAAGCGTTGTTGAAAGGGGACATTGAATATGGAAGAGAATGTTAGGCTATTAGTGGTGGACGATGAGGATCGGATTCGCCGACTTTTGAATATGTATTTATCCCGCGAAGGCTTTGAAATCGATGAGGCGGTAGATGGCGCCGAAGCGATCGAAAAGGCGCTTGCTAATCAATATGACTGTATTTTACTCGATTTGATGATGCCTGAAAAAGATGGCCTCGAAGTGTTGCAGGAACTTCGTGACGAAAAGAAAATGACACCTGTCATCCTTTTGACAGCGAAGGGAGAGGAATCCGACCGGGTAGTTGGATTTGAAACAGGCGCAGACGATTACATTGTCAAACCGTTCAGTCCGCGTGAGGTTGTGCTGCGTGTGAAAGCCATTCTGAGAAGATCGGTAACTTTCCCCGACGCAACGGCCACGAACAGTTCGAAAGATCTTGTCGTCTTCCCGCAATTGACAATTGATCATGATGCACACCGGGTGACAGCTGAAGGAAAAGAAGTGAACTTGACACCTAAAGAGTACGAATTGCTTTATTTCCTTGCGAAATCGCCGGATAAGGTGTTCGACCGCGAGCAGTTATTGAAGGAAGTTTGGCACTATGAATTCTTCGGAGATTTACGGACAGTCGATACACATGTGAAAAGACTACGGGAGAAGCTGAGCCGTGTTTCGGAAAGTGCAGCTAAAATGATTGTTACTGTTTGGGGCGTCGGCTATAAATTCGAGGTTCCGAATGAATAGAATATGGAACAAATACCCCGAAAACCTTATAGTCAAAGGGGTATCGGGGCAATAAAATCAGATTGGGCAATAATCCGGCAACAGTAAAAATATGTCAATTCATTTCTTTGAGAGAATTGGTCAAGCCGGATAGGTGAACATTCAACAAGTTAGCAGCGTGATCTTTAGTATCTTTGGTCATATGCGTATATATATTCATGGTCGTTTGAATATCTGAGTGTCCACTTCTTCGCTGGATTTCTCCAATCGGTACACCAGCTTCAATGAGTAGTGAAATATTGGTATGTCTGAAGCTGTGCGTGGTGATATGCTTGTCCGTATCCATCTGCTTTAGAATGCGCTTCAAGCGTTTTCTGATTTTTACTGGCTGGAGGGGATAACCTTCCTCATCGGCAAATATGAAGCCATTGTCATTGTAGACCATCCTATTTCTCATTTTTTCTTCTTTCTGAGCTTTAAGATGGTCTTTAATAAGTGAAATTACAAAAGGGTCTAATTCGATTTTTCGGATGGATCCTTTTGTTTTTGGTGACTGGATAAGATAGTCAGCCTTAGTGCGATGTTTTGATACATAAGTTTTATTTACATTTATTTCATTCGTCTTGAAATCAATGTCCGATTTCTTCAATACGGCAAGCTCTCCGACACGCAGACCCGAATAAGCGAGTGTGGTGAATATCAACATGTCATGTTTTAATCCGTGAGTCTTTACTACTTTGAAGAACTCCATTAGTTCATGGCGGTCGAAGAAGCTACCTATATCCTCTTCGCCATCCACATTGTTGGAAACCATACGCGGCATCTCAAAGTGTGTTGTTGGATTGTTGCGGATCAGTCCTAGTTTGGCAGCATACGCAAAAATCATGGAAGCAGTGGTATGAAGTCCTGACAGATAACTCTTGCTCACTTCTTCGCTCGATTTGTCCATATACTGCTGATACATGCTCATTGTAATGTCATTCAAGGGGTAATGCTCCCAAACCTTTAATAAACGATTAGCGGCTGTCCTGCGCGTGTACACAGTACTTTCCTTTACACGCTTCTCATAATAGGAGAACCATAGCTCAACAAAATCCCCGAATGCCATTCTTGACTCTCTTACATATGTCCCTTGCTTCAATTCCTCTTCAATACGCCGCGCTTCATTCCTGGCTTCTGTTTTGGTGCGGAATCCTGATTTCGTTATCTTTTCGTATTTACCAGTAACCGGGTTCTTTCCAGCAGAAACGATATATTCCCATGATCCATTCTTTTCTCGGAAGCTGGCCATTGGTTATTTCTCTCCTTTTTTCATAGAAGATTCTCTTTCGCTGATGCGTTGTAAGTTTTCGATAAACCGTTGTCTCGCTATATAGTGGTCTTTAATTTCCTCTTCAGAAGGATAGTTTTGTTCTTGGTCTTCGAATAAGGCGAATAGAACTTTTCTAATGACTTTTTTATCTTTATGAGTAAGTTCGTATTTATTGAAGTATAGTTTTCCTCCACGCATTAGAAGTTCCTCTATATCTGGATACTCCGAACGTCTAAATTCATCAATTTCATGCTGTAGGTGCTGTTCTTCAATATAAGCATCTAATTCCTCTGGGGTAAATGAATCATGGAAATCTTGGTGTTGTTTTTGAGCTAACTTATTTCTTAACTCTGTCTGTTCCTCCATCGCTAACTCAATCTTTTCCCAGTTGTCTGACACCAACTCAAAAGCCACATCGTACAATTCCTCGTTGTCCTTATTTTCTCGGAGTTTGTCCTGCAGAAATTCGTTTTCCTTCCGTAACCTAATTAAGTTTGCATCCAGTGCGGTTATTCTGTTCTCTAAATACTCAATTGTAGGTTCTTCAGCTACGTATCCAGCTTGCGACAATAACAAAAAGTGATCGATTCCTAACGCATAGGCTATCTTTTGTAAAACTTCGGGAGATGGTCTTTTTTTAATGTTGTTTTCTAAGTTGGATAAATACCCCTGGCTCAAGTCAGTTCTATCTGCTAAAGCTTTCAATGTAATATTCGCTTCGTTACGTTTTTTTCTTATAAAAGACCCCAAGGAATCCATTTACTAACCTCCATTAATCTTATTATGTCCCATTATACACAAAAAAGTTCGCTGGTAGAAATATTAATTGTTGATTTATATTCTGTGATGTGTTTTAATATATCCAACAGCGAACAATTTATGTTAATTAGTTCACTGCCAGAGAATGAGGAGGTGGAAAGATGTTTGAAATCGCAATCAACCAAGACCACTTAGAAAAATTGGCACGAGAAGTAATTGAGGAACGCGTGAAAGAGATTGATCAAAAAATCTTCTTCATGGATACAAAGCAAGTTCTTCAATATGTAAATATGTCGTGGAACTCATTCAACACGAATATCATGGCTGATCCAAACTTCAAAGCGGCGATTCGTCTTGGCAGCAAGTGGCTTTTCAATAAAAAGGAATTGGACAACTACTTGGATCGTTTCTTCCATGAAGTACGCGATAGTGGCGGGGATATTCAACAATACAAAAGGAGGAATGCGTGAATGGGTGTTGAGTGGGGGTTAATCGCGGCGCTCGGTATTCCGGCTTGCAGCATCTTAGCTTTCATGGCCGGACGTGTTTGGGAGAGTTTAGGGAATGAGGTGAACACCCCGGAATGACAAAAAGTGAAGATTTATCACCACACCTACTGAAAGTGATGGATGATCATGTCAAAAATGTCCCTTACTATACGAAGCTTATTAGCGGAGAAGTGGAACTTGGAAAAGAATACGGGGCGTATGTCGAGCAAATCCGGCGAATTGAAGAAGTGAAGCGCATTTTAGATGCCGTTCAGGATGCGTTCAACGAACTCGACAAACTACGTATACCGTTCATAACACTTTACTATTTTGGCGGTCGTGGAGTCACTGTAGAAGCCGCAGGACAGCGGGTGGGGGCTAGCAGGTCAAGTGCTGTCAGATGGAGGAGAGACTTCATTGAAGCGATTTGTAAAAAACTTGGTTGGATATGAAGGAGGAATTTTGAAATGACTAACAACCGAAACACAAGTGAAGTCCAAGCTGATTTAGTCTGTCAGGCTGAAAGAATCGAGGCCATCCACGCATTTCTGGAAGATGTGATTGAGTTGTATTCGAACTATGGAATGGGTAGGGATTTAGACGAATTACAATCTGCCAACCTAAAATTGATAAGCCTTTCAAGTTTCTTGGAACGTGAATTGAACGATATGAAAAAAACTATGGACGAGTTACTGCAAACAAATAGGGAAGGTCATGCGGTCTTTCTGTCAATTAAAGAAATCGCCGATACATTGGATGCGGTACTTCAGCAAGAGGCGCCTCACATCATGATTACATCGGACGGAATAAATGAAAAGAAAGAAGAAATTACCCGAGAAGAAATGTTGGTCCATCATATCGAAATTGCTGTACAGGATCTATACGAAATTACAGAGGAGGAAAATGGGAAATGACACAATCAAACGTTAGCAAGTTGCAGGGGGACACGTTTCTGCTTGATGAAGCATTCGGGGTTATGAAAGGTGATGTGGAAACTTTAAATGATGTAGCTGCAGAATTAATGCAACTTGCACAGGCTATGGACGAGACCGGTATCAACCATGCGAAGATCAATTTCATGGAATTTCAACGACGGACGAAAATACTTTCTAAGTTGCTTAATCTCACGGTGAAGAATCTTGACGGTGAAAGCACGGCGGCTCACAAAATTCATTTAGATATATTCAACTCGGCGCAACAGCTAGAAACAGAAAAAACCCCAACTGACGGCAATCAGTGAGGGCGAGAATTAAATATCCTATAGTCCATTATATACAGTAAAAGTGTATTTATGCAAGAACGCCATTTTCCGGTGGCGGTAGGAAAAGAAGAGGGGAAAACTTCAGGCCTAACCAACCTACAAAAAAAGAAGGGGCGTCCGAAAGTGGACAACCCCTCCCGGAAAGGAGATATATCAGAATGACTGTTATACAAAGTGTAACACAGACCGAAGATAAAAGCAATAAAATAGATGATACAGAACGTATGAAAAAAGCGGCTCTTGGATATGCAAAACTATTAAACTGGCATGTATTCCCGGTCCATTCGATAAGGAATGGCAAATGTACATGCGGTAAACCTAATTGCAACAGTCCAGGTAAACATCCGGCCACCATAAATGGTTTGAAGGATGCAACAGCTGATCCACAAACCGTCAACCTATTGTGGAACGACTTTGAAGGTGCGAATATCGGCATCCGTACCGGGAAAGAAAGCGGAATCTTCGTACTTGATGTGGATGTTCACAAAGTTGATGGTCGGGCAACTCTCGAAGAGTTGACAGCAATACATGGACCACTGCCCGAAACTGTACAAGCTATAACGGGTAGCGGTGGGGATCACTACATCTTTAGATATCGAGAAGGTGTAGGAAATAAAACGAACTTCGCACCGGGTCTAGATATTAGGGGTGACAATGGCTACATAGTTGCTGCGCCATCCCTACACGCAAGCGGCAAACGGTACGATTGGGAACTTAGTTCGCATCCGTTAGAAGTGGGAATAGCAGAAGCTCCTCAATGGCTTATAGATATGGTCACACAACCGGTCTACACGCATACGGACAAGCCCAAACCCAAACCATCCTCATACTGGCAGAAGCTCATGCAAGGCTTATCAGAAGGTGAGGGGCGCAACCCGGCGGCGGCTTCAATAGTGGGCCATTTACTCGCAAAGAACGTTGATTTAGCCTTGATTTGCGAAATGATGTACCTATGGGACGAGAGGAACAATCCGCCGTTGGGTCCAGAAGAATTAAACAGAACCATCAAGAGTGTAACAAAAAAACATTTTGAGGGGAGGGGGAAAAGATGGTAGCAATGGGAGCGGAAATTTATTCGCTAGTTGAGGAATTAAGGGAAATAAAAGATTCGCTAACTGCTAATCTTCAAGATCGTTTGAGAGAAAGACGTAAAGAAGAACTTGAAAAATTAGCTGAGGAACAACTGGAGGAATGGAAAAAGAACGGATCTTTCGGGAGGAGACCAAAAACGCCTACCACGCTCAGTCCGGCAATGTGCGCATCTATCCTCCCCGAATATGTCAATTTTGCTCTATTCGATTCAGAAGAGAATACAAGATTAGCAATGTACCAGCCGGATGAAGGTGTTTATACCCGAAATACTACAGTTATAAAGCGTGTGATTTCATGGCTAGAACCTAAATTGAACAATGCGAAAGCCGAGGATGTCATCTACTATCTGACAAATAAGGCGGAGATTCGAGAGGAAACGGAATCAAGACATTTAATTCCAGTGCAGAACGGAGTATTCAACCTTGAAACGAAACAATTGGAGCCATTTACTCCCGATTATGTTTTCACTACCAAAATATCCACGTCCTACGATCCGGAGATAACGAATCCAGTCATAGATGGTTGGGATGTGGAAAGTTGGTTGAACTCCATAGCTTGTGGAGATCAGGAGATTATTCACCTGTTATGGCAAGTGATCAATGATTCTCTTAATGGAAACTTTACTCGTAGAAAAGCAATCTTCCTAGTGGGTGACGGTAACAACGGGAAGGGGACGTTCCAGGAGCTCATCATCAATCTCATCGGTGTCCATAATATCGCTTCTTTGAAAGTGAATGAATTTGATCAACAGTTTAGGTTAAGCGCACTGGAAGGGAAAACCGCAGTTATTGGTGACGACGTACCTGCTAACGTGTACATCGATGATTCTTCCAATTTTAACAGCGTAGTGACGGGTGATCGCGTACAAGTCGAATTCAAACATAAGCCGTTATACACCACAGCTTTCAAGTGCAGTGTCATTCAATCGACTAACGGTATGCCGAAGTTCAGAAACAAAACGAACGGAACGATTAGACGAATTATCATTGTTCCCTTCAATGCAGATTTTAATGGCAGCACTGAAAACTTCAAAATCAAAGATGAATATGTGTGCGATGAACGAGTTCTGCAATATGTTTTACGTAAAGCAATCCATATGGACTTTGACCGTTTTAAAATCCCTGAAGCCTCCAAGCGTGAATTGGAAGTGTTCAAGCAAGACAACGACCCAATACTTGATTTCAAATTATCCGTTTTCGATGAATGGGAGATTGATGAAGTCCCCATGTACGTTGTATACGGCTTCTATAAAAGGTTTTGTAATGAAAATGGTTATAAGTATGCCTCAGACAGACATTTCCACAAACAGTTTAGATCCCATCTAGCTGATGCGTGGGAAGATTCTCGGAAAAGGTTTCATTATATGGAGCTAAAAGAACCTCTAGGAGACCTGGACGAGCTGTACATAGGTTTCCCTGACCAAACCAAACAGCAAAGAACCTATAAACGTGTGACTGAGTGACTGGAATGAGACCGAGATTTATTTTTCAGTCTCACCTACAAACACCATAACAACAACTGTTGTAGATGTTTTGTGACTGTGAGACTGAAATTTATTAAAAACTATTTAGAATTTGAAACAAGTATTTAAGAAATAAAGGTTAAAAGTTTCGGTCACAGTCAGTCTCAGTCACAAATGGGGAGCAATCCCTTGTGGTTGTAGTGTTTAGGGATGTGACCGAGAAAAATATTCCAGTCACAGTCAGTCTCAGTCAGTCACAGAAAAAGGAGGTGTGATATGAACGACTTTCAAATGGTTGTAAAAGGATGGTATTCCCAAGCTGAAGCGAATGAAGGACTGAGAAGTTTCATAGCAGAGTGCAACTATAACAAGGATGAGATATTGAGCGTTACTTCCCACGTTACTGAAACAGAAGATGGAATGTCATATGTATTCGTTTTCAAAATAAAAGAGCATGAGTAACAGGTCAGCTCAAAACTGAGCAGGTTGCGTAAAAGTTCGCAGACCTATGGAGGTGGTGACATGCAACACGATACAGATGGGTACGGCTTGGTTAAATGGCAAGTGTTTCACTTGGCGCAAGCACTGACAAGAGCAAAGCGAATGGAGAAACTTAGGTCTGAATTCTTCGAAGAACTCTATGAATCTATTGTGTATCCAAGTGTTAATTTGGACTACAACAATCCGGTCATGCATAGCGCGAAGGTGGATAATCAGGCGATCCGCATCATTGAAGCAAAGGAACGCTATGACAAAAAGGTGCAGCAGGAATACGAGAAGCACTTCAGATGGAACGACTTGCTAGCATGGGCACGTGAGAAGGACAGGCCTATCATGATCCGTTACTTCCAGAAGAAAAAGTATGTTGAGCCGCGAATCATATTTGGTATACTCGTCCGTCTTCAAAAGCGGATAGAACACGAAGAATTCATGATGGATATGGAAAGCAATGAAAGAGCTAGGGAAGCTTTCAAGATTCACCGTAAGGACTTTATGGACAAGTACAAAGTGAAAGTGCTGCTTGATCATACGGATGTGCAGTCGTATCTAATCAATGGACGTTTCGTGAAGCTGACACCGGAAGAGTATCAGGCTCATCAAGAGAAGCAGGAAGCAATGCAGACAGAATTCGAAAAACGTATACAGGAAATTCGGGAAGCGACATGACAAACCTATAGACACCCCCCATCAAATTGTTTGGCAATTTCAAACAATTCTCCACACCGGTTGGGGCCTCGACTCTTTAGATTTATTCACAACCTCACGCGTAGGGGGGGGGGTGCTAGGAAATTTTACCAAACTATTCACGCGAGTTTTTGAGGAATATATTTTTTCCGTTAGCCACAACCGGTAAGAAATTGTTTTAAAAAGAGGCGTAATTCAAAGACGGGGGGTACGAAAGGCGGTGAAAAGCATGAAAGGATTAACTGAAGCTGAACAAAACCGAGCCAACAAAGTTTATAACAGACTCGTTCAATTGAACAAAAAGAAAAATTATACGAATGCCGAAAGAGAAGAAGCTGAAACTCTTATTCGTGAAGCTAGAAAGTTCTTAAATAAGTCGAAGTATGGTCATGAAAAAGGACCACTTGCTAGATTCTTTAGAGTTCTATAAAAAAAGAGGAGAGATGTACATGGAAACTATCAACGTGAATGATTATTTCATCGAATCCAAGAAGGCCATTCAACTGGTACTGGATCGGGAGCAAGAATTGGAAAAGAAAATCAAATCGTATGACCTTTTGCAGTTGATCAAGAACCAAAAGGAAAAGGCGAAAACACCGGAGGAATACGAATTTCTTGAACAAGAAGAAAAGAAACTCGCGAATAAAATTCGTTTCAACCAACTAACAGAACCTGCTGTTCCTGCTGAACATAGAGAAAAGATTCAAAGAAACTTGAAAGTCGAAGAACTGCAGCGTGTCGAAAAACTGAATGAGCTGAAAGGGCAATTGACTGAACAAATCGGCTACATGAAAGAAACGCTAATTCCATTACTCAACAGCATTAACGAATTAGAAGCAATGGAAGAAGTTTCGAATCAAATTGATATCATATTGGATGCTGAAATCGGAGAAAAGGCGGTCATGCCTGTTTCTCAAAGGTTGAAACCGTTCAGTAAAAAGGAATATCGGCCAAGAGCTGGCATTGCACTTCAAGATGTACAAAAAGCAGCTGATGAGCTTGGGAAAATAACCGTACCCATTGAGACAACTGGATTACTATCATTCTTGAAACGAGGTAAAAAATAATGCGAGCATTTGAGCGACAAGTAGCAGAATTAGAATGTCACAATGTATTGTTCAGTTATCCCTATCAAGTAAAACCAATCACAGATCAAGCAATAGCGTTCTTCGCTATACATGGACGTGATGGCGGACCAATCCCTAAAAATAAAACGGAATTCGAGAAAAATCTAAAGCTAGATAGATATCCGTTCAAAGGCTCGAGAGCATTCTACTATGATGACCCGAATGAATCGGAAGATGAAAGAATAAAATCGACAAAAAACCTAGCAGTATTAAACATGGCAGATCGTCACGTCCCAGGCATCTACCACATTAAGAGTATAGGGAAAAACCCTTACATTGCGTTGACTGAAGGGACGGACTATGAAATTGAGGTTAGCGAGAAAATCGTCCATGAACAGCCTAAAAAGCTTTCTTTCGATGACATTAAGGCACTGTGAGAGGGGAAACCCACTCTATCTTCTAAAAAACAAAAGAGGTGAGTAAATGACAACAAATATAGGGAGCTTGGCCGTTTCGCTTTCTCTCGATGCTACGAATTTTAACGGATCGATGGCACAGGTTGACCGGAATCTACGCTCAATGGGTTCTGAATTAAAGGCTGCCAAAGCAATGGGCGCTGACTATGGAAAGTCATTGGATGGATTGCGATCTAAAAAGGATATCCTTTCCCGCTCTGTGGAAGCATCATCCATCAAACTGACGGAAGAACGAAAGAAATACGATGAATTAGTTGAATCCGGAAAAGCGAACGAGGCCCAACTCGAACGACAAGCGAAGAAAGTCAATGATGCACAGGCAAATTATAACCGGCTATCTACGGAACTTAGCGAAGTTGATAAGCAACTGAAAATCCAATCTTCCTCATGGACTCAATATGGAGAAAAGATGGAGAACGCCGGGAAAAAGATGCAGTCATTTGGAAAGGGTATGACCAACGTTGGAGACAATCTGACAAAGAGTGTCACGGCTCCAATTCTCGGTCTTGGTACAGCTGCATTTAAGGCGGCGGTCGATTTTGAGTCTAGTATGGCTGGGGTTAGGAAGACGACGGACTTGACGGATACCGAATTCGCTGCCCTCGCTGATGGGATACGTAACATGTCAAAAGAGATTCCGGCGGCGGCTACTGAAATTGCCGGTGTAGCTGAAGCGGCGGGACAACTCGGAATCAAGAAAGAAGCCATCTTAGGATTTACCCGGACAATGACCGATCTCGGGGTCGCGACTAATATGTCGGCAGAGGAAGCTGCTACATCGCTAGCAAGACTGGCTAACATTTCACAAATGAATCAACAAGATTTTGACAGATTAGGAAGTTCAGTTGTTGCTTTAGGAAATAATTTCGCAACAACAGAAAAAGAGGTAGTCGATATGGCTCTCCGCTTAGCCGGTGCCGGTGCACAGGTTGGAATGTCAGAAGCGGATATCCTTGGACTTGCCGCAGCGCTCTCAAGTGTGGGAATTGAGAGTGAAATGGGGGGCTCAGCCGTATCCCGTGTAATGGTAAACATGCAAGTCGCTACTTCCACAGGATTTTCTAAAGTCCAGGAGCTATCGAAGAAAACCGGTTACTCATTACGTGACTTGCAAATGATGGCATCTCACAGTGGTAAGGCGTTCGGTAATCTTGCTGAAGATTTAGGCATGACGAAGAAAGAGCTCACAACTCTAGTCAATGCAGGCGTTGACTTGGAAGGCTTTTCTAAAGTCGCCGGCATGACCGGAGAACAATTTAAGCAAGCATTCGAAAAGGACGCAATTGGTGCCCTTGGTGCATTTATTAATGGATTGGCAAACGCGGAAGATGCCGGGGATTCAGCGATCAATATGTTGCAGGAGATGGGCATCACGGAAATCCGTCTACGTGACTCATTACTCCGTGCCGGTGGCGCAGCTGAATTGTTCGGGAATGCGGTTGAACTCTCAAATAATGCCTGGGACGAAAATAACGCACTCACGAAAGAAGCTGAAGAACGGTACAAGACAACAGCATCCCAGATGAAAATACTGTGGAATCGTACCATTGATATAGGGATCGCATTCGGTGAACATTTAATTCCTCTTGCTCAAGAGGGCATGGAGAAAATTGGCGGTTTAGTCGATAAATTTGCATCTCTTGATAAAAATCAACAGAAAAACATTATTAAGATGGCTGGTTTTGCGGCCGCTATTGGCCCAGTCTTATCCATCACCGGAAGACTTACCACAGGTCTAGGAAGCACCCTACTCGTCGCCGGCAATCTAGCGAAAGGCATAGGGGGTGCAGGAGGTCTCGTCGGAGCACTTGGAGCTATTGCGGGTCCTGGTGCAATAGCAGTTGGAGCATTGGCTGCTGTCGGTGCTGCTGGGTATGGCTTGTACAAAATCCTCAACAAAACGTCCATACCGGAGATTGATATCTTTGGTGAAACGGTATCAGATAACACTAAGAAGGCTGTAGGAGCATTTACAAAGCTTACAGACGAAGCATCCATCCAGTTAGGTCTACTTAAAGCAAGCGGTGTAACTGTCTCAAAAGAGATGGCTGAGAGTATGGTTGGTACATTCAGTCAAATGGCCGATACGATTTTATCAGAAATGAAAGAAGATCATGCCTCAAGGCTTGAAACATTGAAGTCACATATTTCCGAGTCCAAAAGCATGGCGGAGGAAGAACAGCAACAAATCTTGGATGCCGTTGTGGAAGGGCACACTAAGCGTGAAGAGCGTGTCGAGGTTCTGCAAAGGCAATTCAACAAGATCGTAGAGAACGCATCCAATGAGCGCAGAAAGACCACCGAAGAGGAAAATGCTGCACTGGAAAAACTTCAGCGTGAAATGATGGAAACAGGGATTGAATATTTATCAGAAACTGAACGTGAACAAAAAGTTATTCTTGAACGCATAAAAATGGAGTCAGGAAAGATAAATGCGGAACAAGCAATTGAAACTGCGAATCGTGCCCGCGAAGCGAAAGAAGCTGTCATTGATGAAGCCGAAAAGAAATATGACGAGACTTTAAAAGTGCTCACAATGCTCCGTGACGAGACGAAAGAAATTTCGCAAGAACAGTATGAAACGATGGTCAAAGATGCTGAAAATACCCGTGACGAAACTATTAAGGCCACTGAGGGACAATATGAAGAAGTGATCCGTATCACCAAGGACAAAGGCGATGAGTATGTCACGGAAACCGAATTACGATTGGGGCGCGTTTTAACAGTGTGGGAGAAGTTCTCACTTGATGTTGGTAAAGAAACTTTGAAAATGTCCATGCAGACATATTCCACAATTAAACAAATGGCGATAGATGGCGGACTTCTGTTTACTCAATTTAAGAGGGATGCCGTTAAATCTGCAAGTGAAATGGTAAGAGGATATGATATCGCCGTTAATAAGCTTCCAGGCGTCGTCAAAAAGATGCTGGTTGAGGCAGTTGCAGAAGTAGCTAAGTCCGCTGTGAATTTTTACAATGCCGGTAAGGATGCCGCGCAAGGTGTTATCGATGGATGGAAATCCAAGGCTGCGGAAATTACAGCAGAGACAACAAAGATGGGGTTGAACATGATTCGAGCCTTCGATAAGGCGATAGATCGGAATTCCCCAGTCGAAAAATCTAGTGCCAAAACGAAAAAACGGGCTAAGAAGTTGGAAAAGGTGCTGTTGGCAATGAAGTGTGATGCTAAGCCGAAAATCAAAGTGAACGAGGTGGCTTTTGGATGACGTTGATACAAGGAGTAACATTAGGCAATGTGCTACAAATAATGACTAGCGACACAAGACGTGTAAACACATTTAGGTTTGGAGAAAAAGATTATAGTTTTAAGTCTTCTGGCGAAACATCGAAGTTAAAACGTATTTCTCCCTACTGCATTTTCGGCGGAGGCGGTTTAGATAACATCTGGGAAATCATCCAAAGTGACTTAGAGAAATCGGGAGCTGTATATATCAAAGAATTTATAAAGCCGCTCGAGGAAAGTGTATCCCGAATAAGAGGTGAAGTTGATGAACATTTCACTTCAATTGATGATGAAGATATGCCAACCCTTGTCATGATACTAGGATTTAATCCAGACGGAACGACAGGCTGCATAAACTTCGCTTCCGGAGGAGGAGTTTCTTACAGTGAAACTCCCATGTATGAACGTAACACCTATGCAATTGCACCTTCTCATGATGAATGGGAGGCAGTAAGAAAGACAGTGGAGTTCCACAATCCAGGAGTTGTAGATGGTTATATGGAAGCGTGTTTAGAGGAACTTGCCCAAATTCAAAAAGGCCTCAACATTAATGACGAGGACATAGTTTCTGAAGTATTTTGTTACACCGCGATATTCAGAGATCCTGAAACGGGTAAATACTCGTGTTATGAAGATACATTAAAGCTGTAACCATAGGGCGAAGGAGTGAATCGATGACAACTCTGAACAAGGATAAAGCCTACTTTCTTCTTGAACTATCACGGGAGATTCGGGAGATCGAACGGATAGTAAAAAAGGTAAAGAAAAAGAGCAACCGTCTTCCGCCGGATTTATATAAAACAGTCAATGATGGCGCAGACTATTTGGTCGAAAACACTAAGTATGTCGCCAAGCAAGTCAGAAGACTGCACTTTAAAGACGGTAATGAAGAAGCGAATAACTTCCTAAGAAATTCGTTAGCCAATGTAAAAGAAACAAGAATTGAATTATCTGAGATGCTAGAAACGATTTAGAACGAGGGGCTTAGGCTCCTCTTTTTTTGTGTTAAAATCTTCCTGGGGGTGGTAAAATATGCATATTCAACTATTTATTAAACGCCGAGAAGCTCGGATGAAGCAAGTTGATGTGGCGAAAATACTGAACATCAACAATGCTACGTACTCATTGAAGGAAAATGGCAAAGCGGATTTCACGCTTCGGGAAGCTATTAAACTGGCTGCAATCTTTGGTTGTACATTGAACGATTTATTTTGGGACCAGGAGGTTTAGAATATAGTGGACAAGTCTAGTGACGGGATAGATACAACCCGCAAACGAAAGATCCCAATAACCACTCAGCACGAAATGTACCGTTTCTTTTTAAAAACGTCTATTCCGCGCATTGTAGCAAGGAAGGCGCAAGAGAAAAAGGAACAGGCGGATGCGTATAGAGAAGAAGAGAAGGAATGATTACTATTCAAAGGCAGCGGAAGAATTCCTCGGTACATGGCTGCAAGAACAAAGGTGAAAATAAGAGTTGAAATAATAATCAGTCAATGGTAATCTGTTATTGACATTAGTATCCTCCCCGTGGAAAGGGAAGAGGCACTCCATCATTATCGATGGAGTGTTTTTATTTGTTGCAGAAAAAAAACGACCGCATAGGCAGTCGTGGTATATTCCGATACATAGAGGGACATACTCAATCCAAATCGTTCAAATCCCATTTATATGTTTCTTTATCGATCATCTTATCAGTGATTTTTTTGCGAATGCGTTTAGTGGTTTGTTTAGTAGTGTGGATAAACTGAAGGAGATTTTCGTTCCAGGAAGATTTGAAGGGGTTGTTACGATTGATATACTTCATGAATTTTTTCATTTCCTCGTGATTCATAACTTCATCTATGTTGCGATTGCTGTGCCTCGCTAAGATCGTTTCTATCACTTCATGATGCTTTATACCATACTCCAATAAGATTGCTGTAGCACGCGTAGGGGACACGTCTAAATGGTACGCTAGCATAGATATATACTTTTCATATTCTTCTTGCGGAAAGCGGATGCTGATCCGGTCGGTCGGGTCGCTGTCGGTACGTTCCGATAAGCTAGGTTTCACATCTGAGCCGATGTACAAAGTGGAATTCACACGGAGGATGCCTTTTTGCACATAGTCTCCCAAAAACCGGGACATGTCAGCGTGCCGGATCCCGTAATAACAAATAAATTCCGCAATCGATTTTACTGGCTGGTCAGCGATATACGCCAGTCTTTCAATCTCGCTTTTTAGATTAATAGAAACCGTTGGACCAACGTGAACTTTCTTGTCTGACCTTTCTTTTCGTTCGTTTCCATCCGAATTTATTTTTTTCTTTTTAAAAAACATCTATCAACCCCATTTCATCGGTTTATCCCTACCACACTGTGGCGTGTGGCGGACTTATTTTATCCTATGCTTAAAAGTGGTTGCATATTAACCACATTTTAAACGTAGGATGTATTACAAGTGAAATACGAAAACAGCCTATATCCAGCCGATGTATTTCAAATGTAATACCAATTGGAGGGGATAAAGTGGGTGTTTTGAATTTGGGTATTGATGCGGGGAATTATCGGGCGAAGGTTGCGGGACCATACGGAGTAGATAGCTACCGAACGGCGATCTGTGATTGGTTCGAGCGGAACATCGAGGAGGACTTTGGCGAGGATGACATGGAATTTATGTACAACGGACGGAAAGGTTTCGCTGGTACTCTAGCTTCCTATGAAGACCAATTCGGTGGCGGTGCTATGTATGGTGACAGTAAGGCTCATGAGGATACTGTGATTCGTGTGCTGCTCGCCATTTACCGCTACACTCAAAAGTATTGCCCTGGCTTCGTACGCTTTAACATTGTGGCAGGGCAGCCAATCGTTTCACACAAGCCGGCAGAAAAGAAGAAGCTTGTAGATATGTTGAAAAATGAGCACATCATCACGATCAATCGAAAAGAATGTCACTTCTCCATTGAGCAAGTCGGGATAGCGGCAGAGGGGAGTGGAGCGTTTTGGTCAGCTCCTAAGAATGGTCAGGTCCGCATAATCGATATAGGCAGCGGGACGGTCAATGCGGCAACAATCGCCGACAATCGGCACATCAATACGGCATCAGATACGTTTAATTACGGTGTGGAAACGACAGGTGGGCGTGACAATATCGATGGCATTGCACGAGCCACCATACGCTCTACCACGCAACTCAAATGGCGTAAGACTGATGCTGTTTATGTCTGTGGGGGAATCACCAGTGACATTATCCCCTTACTTGCAGAGCATTATACAGACGTACAGCCGATAATTCCACAGCTCAATGCCCACAATGGATTGCAAATACATTTACCTACGTTCGCCAATGCGGTAGGATTTTATGAACTTGCAAGGTTGACGTATGGATGACACGCAAAATTCAGCCGGTCAGCTTCAATTTGGATAACGACTATGAGAACGATTTGCACGAGTTCGCAATGGAGCAGGACAAATATTTTTCCAAATACGTCAAGCGGTTGATTGAAAGGGATCGTACAGTAGGTGTGACGGTCTCGGCGACGAGTGCTTCGATGGCCGTTCCAGAAGTGAAACCAATCAAGTTTAACAAATCGACAGTAAAGGCATTTTTATAAATAAAAAAAGAGGGGTGGCAGCCCCTCAATCTCCAGAACGAAAGTAACGTATTAACCGGATTGCGTCGGCGATCTCTCTTTCGGTAGTTTCCATTCCATCGACAACAAACCTTTTTTCGTATCGAGACACACCGGTATCTGTCGTTCTTAGGACATTACCAAGGAAATCATTAGGATCCACTCCGTAAACATCAAGGATGTCCTTCAGTAGATCAGGGGTGATTCCGTACTTACCACGTTCAATCTTTGATAGGTTGCTCCAATCGTAATTGATCTTGTTAGCAAGTTCTCTTAACGTGTCTTTATTTTCCTTTCGGAGCTTCTTGAGTTTTTCTCCTATACCCTCAATCATAATCATCACCCTACTCAATCATACTAAAGAGTTAGTATATTCACAAAAAGGGAAGTCGTGAAAATGGCTATTCTTTATTTGATAAAAACAGCTTAGAAAAAAAGAGGTAAATAATCGTTTGAAGTGTCTCGATCAATAAGATTGCCAAACACACCTTTTAAGAAGTGAAATAAGTGAAATTACAACTTCGAATTAATTATATTAGTTGCGCTTTGAAATGCTTGATCAGACTTGTCGTTATAAGGTAAATAGGCGTTTGCCCCGGACACACCATGCCGCACACACCCAAAAAAGGGGTGAATGCCTGTATTTACACATTCTACTGTTTAAATAAATTACTATAAAAATAAAGCGTTTTTTCATATTCCTTCTTCCACATGGGGAATATCATTTTATACGGTTGTCATGTATAATCAATCAGTGAATGTAAATGCAATGACTTCATCAACAATATTACTTTTTATCGGGCAATAATCCGGCAATAATGAAATTAAAACCAGTGATATATATTAACAAGGTGAATACAACAAATGCGATAACATCAACGTTTTTAACGTATGATGATACGCTACGAAAGGGTGTTTTAAATGAATAGAATATGGCATTCAATCGTCGGGAAGCTATGGGCAACCATATTGCTTCTCGTTTCCTTTGTCCTTTTTATCGTCACCGTTTTTCTGCTTGAATTCCTTGATAATTTTCATACGACGCAAGCAGAGGATTCGCTCCGGAGAGAAGCAACGACAATCGGTAAAATAGTTCTAGACCACGAAAGTGAATCCGCAATGCAACTCATTATCCAGGACATATTGGATAACGAAACGAATGCGATGATCATTGACTCGGATAAAAAGGTCTATTATTCATTCCATAGGGGGCTGAATCAGGAAAAGATAGAGCAAAAGATCTTATCCGAGCCGAAGTTCTTCTCAAATATTGAAATCAATCAAAAGGTCGTGAAGGAACAGATTCTTCCTTCTCTTACTGAAGAGAACGCCATGGAAAAATTTTTAGTCCTCATGTATCCGTATGCTGAAGTTAATGGTAACATGCACTCCATCGTTATGTACCAAAGTCTTGATGCTATTCATCGCACCACGAAAAGGACGACACATATCGTATTCTTATCCGCCTTCATCGCTTTCGTATTGACGACCATTTTCGCCTTCTTCCTTTCCACGAAAATCACTTCGCCATTGCGCGGAATGAAGCAAGCAGCCTTTGAATTGTCGAAAGGGAATTTTGAAACACGTCTTCCCGTTATGCAAAATGATGAAATCGGTCAACTTGCGACCGCTTTTAATCAGATGGGCCGACAGCTGAAATACCAGATGGAATTGATTAAACAAGAAAAGGAACAGTTATCCAGCATTCTCACATCAATGACGGATGCGGTCATCACCTTCAATCGTGATTATTCGATTCTGCTAAGCAATCCCCAAGCTGAGCGATTATTGCAGAAGTGGTATTTTGCCAATGGGGCAGATGACAAAGTGTTGCCGAAAGAAATTTTTCATATGCTTGAACACACCATAACGTTTGCAGAGGAAGTGGAGGATGAACTTGAAATCGGAGGCCAGTTTTATGGCATTTCCATCAGCCCGCTTTACAGTGAAAACAGTATTCGTGGAGCAGTAGCTGTATTGCGTGATATGACCGAACAGCATAAGCTTGAAAAGCTCAGATCCGATTTCATAGCAAATGTATCACATGAACTGAGGACGCCTATTTCCTTACTGCAAGGATATAGTGAGGCGATTATCGATGATGTAATGACGAGTGATGAGGAACGAAATGAAATGGTGCAGATTATCCACGATGAATCGAAGCGTATGAGCCGTCTCGTAACAGATTTGCTTGACCTGGCACGTATGGAGTCGGGGCATATGCGCTTATACAAGTTGAATTTCCCCTTAATTCCTTTTTTAGATAGAGTTCAAAACAAATTTATGCAAATTGCCCGGGATTCAAATGTTGCACTGACGTTGGACGTTAACGATGATGATAAAGAGATAATTCTCTTTGCAGACGACGATCGCCTGGAGCAAGTATTTACAAACTTAATCGATAATGCAATCCGTCATACGCCTGATGGAGGAAAAGTGACAGTCGGTGTCGAAAAGAAAGGAGATATGGTTGGAATTTCCGTTTCTGATACGGGGAGCGGCATACCGCAAGAGGATCTGCCTTTCATTTTCGAACGTTTTTACAAAGCCGACAAGGCGAGGACGAGGGGGAAAGGCGGCACTGGACTCGGTCTTGCAATCGCGAAGAATATTATCGACTCACACGGAGGCAGGATCACCGCAGAGCTTGGCGAAACGTCCGGAACGATCTTCAAATGCGTATTGCCTGCCGGACCTGCAGATTTCAATGAGGAAAAGCTATAAAAATGCTTTGATGAAAAATTTGTAGGATGAAACTTTTCATCTTGAATTACGACTAATGTAATGAACGGGGGGATTTCGTGGATGACTCCGTTTTCCACAGGCTATACGAGCAATATCATCAGGATGTGTTCAATTTCCTCATCTATTTGACGAGAGATCGACATTCGTCCGAGGATCTTATGCATGAAGTGTATGTCAGAGTGTTGAAGTCATATGCGGGTTTTGAAGGGAAGAGCTCTGAAAAGACCTGGCTCTTCTCCATCGCAAAAAATGTTGCGATAGATCACTTTAGAAAGAAGAATGTGCGGCAGAAGCATAATTTCGATAAATTTGACTGGGAGCAGAGCGAATTGCCCTCACTAGGAAGCACTCCTGAAGAAATTGCATCGTTAAATGAAGAGATGAGGCAATTGCTGCGAGTTTTAGATACATGCACCGGCGATCAAAAGATGGTAATAATCTTGCGGTTTTTCCAAGAGCTCTCCATAGCGGAAACCGCCGACACCCTCGGCTGGACGGAGGGAAAGGTGAAAACAACCCAACACCGTGCAATTAAAGCACTACAAAAGAAATTGAATGCTCTTTCGGCAGAGGAGGAAAGATGAATGACCAACAATCAATGGGATGACAACAAGCTGGAAAGCCTTCTTCATTCAATGCCGAAAATTGAAGATAACCGTTCAAAGGAACAAATTATGGAACGCCTTAGACAGGATCAGCGCCTTAAAAAATCGCGCAGGATGAAACCGAGGAAATGGATGCCTATTATTGTGGCGGCGGCTGCGCTGCTCCTGCTCAGTTTGCTTGTCCCTTCGATGCTCAAAAACAATGAAGGGGCGATCGAGGATGCAGAGTCTATTTCTTTCGAAATGAAGCGGGCAATTGACAGTGAAAATGAAGCAGCCGAGGAATCAGCGGATACATTTAGCGCGACAGAAGCGAAGGAGTCAGCAGCTTTGTCGTTTGAAACTATTGAAAGCCATGTAGTACTAGCAGACGAGTTATATGACGCTGCAGCTTTTCAAATCGGATTGGAGCAATCTGCATATGTCGTTCCGATCACATTTTTGATTCCTGATTCTCTGATTCAATCCGATTTTCCAAAAGGAAATCCGACAACGGTTGAACTATACAATAAATATGCCGCTGAGTTTCCGGAAGAGGAACTTGGTTTCGATGACTACCATCCGTATAAAGGCAGGTTATATGAGGGAAATGGCATACTCCATCATCAACTTCCGGATGAGCATAATTATGATATGTCGAGCTCGACTGTTTATAATTATTTCTCTTCGATGAGAGAAACTTTTTCGGGATATGAAAAGCTGCAGCTTGTTGATGAAACGGGCAAACCAACCTCATTTCCAAGTGTCGGAGATTCAAAAGCAGTAGAATTAAACAGGCCGTTCCCTTATTATAGATACACGACACCTTCGGGTAAGGTTTATTTGATTCCTGCAGAGTCTATTGAGTCTGTAGCTACAGTAACCCAAGGGCTCTCGGCGATGAAAAATGTGACTGGTGATATTTTCGAATCATTGGTTCCGGACAATGTGGAATATGAAGTCCGGGTAGAAGATAATATTGCTGTCATTACGTTCAAAGAGCAATTGGATGTCAATGCATTTGAGCAAAACGCAGTAAATCAAATGATTGAAGGATTCATGCTAACTGCTAAAGGTTATGACATACAAGTTCGGCTTGAAAACGTAGTTCAAGAGAGCTTTGGCAAGTATGATCTATCAAAGCCCTTGCCAATGCCGGTTGGCAGCAATCCAACTTGGTTCACTCCATAATCATAGAAGAAGCGTCTTGTAAACAGTAGAGTTTACAAGGCGCTTTTTTTTCGGTACAATAGATTTGTAACATAATATTGATTCATCTTCGGGGCAGGGTGTAATTCCCGACCGGCGGTAATGGAAGTTCCACTTCTTAGCCCGCGAGCTTAACAGCTGATACCGGTGTGATTCCGGAGCCGACAGTATAGTCTGGATGGGAGAAGGTGAAGGTGCAGCCGTCTTTTTGTGTTGTCCACAAAAAGGGTGCTTATTTAAGTATGGGAACGTGCAAAAGGAAACCGCCTTTCACGCATACCCTTATTTAGTGATGCCTTTTAAACTCTCCCTAAAGCTTATTTGCTTTAGGGATTTTAATTTGGACAATTAACAAATAGCGGTCAGACCTTTCCTCTTTTGAAGTGAATCGCAAAAGGAGAGAGGGTTAACATGAACAACAAGAAATTACGAAGGATGATTCTAATTGCAATACTGGGAAGTATTTCAACGGTATTGATGCAGTTGAATTTCCCGCTGCCTGCATTGCCTGCATTCCTGAAAATTGATTTCAGTGAAATTCCGGCCGTCTTAGCAATCATGACAATGGGACCGGTCGCAGGAATCGCTGTAGAACTGCTAAAGAACGTATTGCATTGGTTTTTATCAGGAAGCCCGACTGGTGTTCCAGTAGGAGAGATTGCGAACTTTGCAACAGGCGTCCTATTCATTATGCCGATCTATTTAATCTTTAAGAAAATCCGTTCGACAAAAGGCCTGACTGCTGGCTTGTTTGCCGGCACGGTTTCCATGGCTGTCGGAATGAGCGCATTGAATTATTTCGTATTCCTGCCGATGTATGTATACTTCATGAATATGCCTGCCTATACGGGCGATGCTATGTTCAATGTGATTGTACTAGGGATTCTTCCATTCAACTTGATAAAAGGCATCATGCTGATGGTCATTTCATTGTTGTTGTATAAGAGCATGAGCAAATGGATTGACCAACAAAACCGTCAGTTGACGATGTAATAAATATAAACTATGCGAGTATGTGAACAGATAATTGTTCATATACTCGTTTTTTAATCCTGTGAATTTCCGTTCTAGACGGACGCTTTCCAGGGGGCGGTGAGCCAAAACTAGGCACAACGATGGGGCAAGTCCAACAAGAGGTATTATTGAGAAGGAGGAAGGGAGTACAAACCTATCTCTCATTGTTAAAATAGTTGAAACTCTTTGTAATAAAATACGTAAATAAAGGTGAGAGGAGGGATTGTTGTGGGGAATAAGAAGAGAAAAACCATTAATTTATTGTTTCTAAGTTTGGTGTTACTACTTTCTGGAGCATTACTGGGTGCCTGTTCAAAAGCTGATGCAGAAGACTCGAATGTAGACGTTATCAAAAGTGTCCTTAAACTCCAATTCAATGGTCCAGATGAGACATTGATGAAGTTGCTACAAGACCCTAAATATAAGACTGTCGTGGATGGTATAGAAGTAAATGAGGAATTTGATAAGTATGTGGCAGAAGTATACGGACCTTATTTTACAGAGTTCTATCTCGGTACATTTCTTAGGATGTACGGAATTCACTACCCGTCTAGTGCTCACATGTCAGGTCATAAATTAAACTTGAAAAAAGTCGTCATTGAGAAGTCAGAGAATGCTTCAAACCGTTACACATTCACAGCGACAGTGGGCTATACAAAAGACGGAGATAATGAAAAAACGGCTAATGTATCAGGTGTGGTTCTCATCTCCACAAAAGAAGAAGGGAAAATCGGTAAGTTTGAATACGGAGGTGACAATGGGCTCCTTAAAGAATTACGTGTAAATGAATAAGAATATTTATAGTTCTATTTAATGTGGATAACCAAGGATTGTAGCGGAAGGCGGCGACTCCAGCGGGAATAGCATGAGCTGAAGACCCCGCAACGAAAGCCGTAACGAAGAACGGCTTTTGCGAGCAAAAGCGTAGTGTTGCGAGCACAAGTAAGGGATGCCTTAATTTCTGCACAAACCGCGGAAATACGGCAAATCGAACTCTTCGTGGTTCGATTGGCTGAAGCCATGCCCGCGGAAAGCGTCCGCCTGAAGGGTGAATCCGGTTCCAAGAACAAAAGGCTGTCCGGAATTTATTCCGGGCAGCCTCTCGGTCACTTCGACCTACGCTCTTGTTATCATCCAGCTCCGGGCGGCAGCCACTCGGGTCACTTCGACCTTGAAAGAAAAGGCAAAGAGCGCCTTTTTTTCAAGGCCACCAGTGAAAGCAGTTACGAGCACCCGTTATGATGCCTTAATTTCTGCATAGGGCGCAGAAATACGGCAAATCGAACCCTTCGCTGTTCGATTGGCTAAACGCCGCCCTCCGCTTTTGAATCAGTCTTCATATTTTAACGGATCGCCGTCGAACGGTGCATCAGCGACTTTGATCGAATCCGTCGGACAACCGTCAAAAGCGTCTTCCATATCTTCCAATAGTTCTTCTGGAACTTCTGTAACGCCCGTGTTATCATCAAGAATAACGTAGGCAATCCCCTCATCGTCATAATCATAGATGTCAGGTGCAGCAGCGCCACAAGCACCACATGCAATACATGTATCTTGGTCAACGATGGTGTATTTTTTGCTAGTAGACATTGACGTTCTCTCCTCTTTTCTCCGCACTATCTATTTAGTTCCCTTACCATTCTAAAGCTGTTTTCATTTGTTTTCAACAATAAAACATTAATTTTAAGGGGGGCCAACCATGAATTTGTCTTCCATTCTTCTATTTGTCATAAGTAAAATGAATGGCCAACGGACTTTAAATGCCGGACTCCATCTATTACGCGGAAAAAAATCAGGCCAAACATTGACAGACGTGGAATATTTTAATGTCAAGCCTTTCTTCGCCATTCTTCCGAAATTGGAAGAAACGACTTACACAAAAGCAATTGACAAATTACTCGACTCGGGATTAATTATCCAAGACGAGAAATTCATTAAACTGACTGAAGAAGGGAGTAAAAGCATTAAAGATTTGCCCGACTTTCATTTCAGAGGATGGGACTATCGAGGACGTGAAATGATATTCTTTGGCAGAATTGCTTTACTGGTCCAAACCCTATCCTACGTGCGGAAAGGGGAATTCTCATTCAATCCGATTCAAAAAGATCGGGATATCCAGATTTTCGTTAAAAGATTTCTTGAACGCCAACCAATTATCGATCCCGGATTTGCCAAGCAAATAGGCGACGAGTTGAAAAAGGCAGTTTTGAAAAGTGGAATGAGCGATATCCAGAAATACATATTCGTTTGCCGGTTGACTGGCAAAACCGAAACGGCGAAGACATGGGATCAATTGAGTTCTGAATTGGAGATGGGCACTGAAGCCTTGCGTCTGCAGTTCATTGAAAGCCTGCATAGACTTTTGCCAATCGTAGAAGACTCGGATGAATTTTCTTTTCTAAACAAAATCGCTTTCGGTATAAAGGTGCATTCCTATTTGACTGATTCGGCGATGCATACGAAAAGGCTTTTTGACCAAGGACATTCAATGGCAAGTATCGCTTCGATTCGAAAATTGAAGATGAGTACAATTGAAGACCATATCATTGAGATGGCGATGAATGATAAACGATTCCCGGTTACTCACTTCGTATCGGAAGAGCTCATCCATGCTGTCGTTTCAAAATCGCTAGAGCTGGGAACGAAGCGCCTTAAGCTATTGAAAGATGAGTTTGAAACATTATCCTATTTTGAGCTGAGGCTTATTTTGACTGCTTATAAGGAAGTGGAGTAGATGGATTTGAAAAGAATTCTGCTGGATCGATTCGGATATGAGAATTTCCGGCCTGGGCAAGAAGAAGTGATTCGTCATCTATTGGACAAGCGGGATACAATTGCCATTTTACCGACCGGAATGGGTAAGTCGCTTTGCTATCAGCTGCCAGGTTCTGTGATGGATGGATCAGTTATAATCATTTCCCCGCTGGTTTCCTTGATGGAAGACCAAGCGATGCGAATGCGGCAGAGCGGTGAAAAGAGGGTCATCGCGTTGAATTCCTTTTTGCCATATAGTGAGCGGCAGAGGATTCTTGGGCAGCTTCAAAACTACAAATTCATCTTCATTTCTCCGGAGATGCTGTCACAGGAGTCATTTGGCCATCAATTGAACCGGATACGGATTTCGCTCGTTGTCGTAGATGAAGCTCACTGCATTTCCCAATGGGGGTTTGATTTCAGGCCGGATTATTTACGGATAGGTGATTTCCTGAAACTGAAGGGGCGTCCTCCTCTATTGGCATTAACCGCTACGGCGGATGAAAAAGTATTGAACGATATCCAGCAATATCTGCAAATGGAAAAACCGATTGTCCAAAGACATTCCTTGGATCGGCCGAATATCTCCTATTCAATAGTGGAAGTGAACTCATCGCTTGAGAAAACAGAGTGGATCAAGGACAGGGTCGCTCAAACAGTTGGTCCGGGAATCATATATGCATCTTCCAGAAAGCGGGCGGACGAATTGGCGTTCGAACTTCAACTGGCTGGGATTGCCGTACAATCGTATCATGCAGGAAAGGAGCAGGATGACCGTTCCATCATCCAGGAACAGTTCCTAAACGGCGACCTAGAATGGATATGTGCAACAAATGCATTCGGAATGGGCGTTCATAAAGACGATGTTCGGCAAGTCATACATGACCACCTCCCTTCGACGATAGCTGCGTATATCCAAGAAGTCGGAAGGGCGGGGAGGGACGGACATCCAGCAGCCGCCTCGCTGCTCTATATGCCGACTGATGAGCAGACGACTAGTTTTATCATCCAATCGGATATGCCTCGAGAAGAGGAGATACGCCATTACCATAGGATGATTTTAGAAGGGCATTCTCCTGGCTCAGCTTCAGAGCTTGCTAGTTTGACAGAGACAGGCAAACGGGTACTTGATTATTATATGGATCATTATCCGCTTGAAGAAATTGTGCTTAGGTTACATGCGCTTTCCAATGAAAAGAACGAACAGCTTCTGCAAATGGTTCAACTTGTCACAGGCGGAATCTGCATCCGTCAACGAGCATTGTCGTATTTTGGAGAAACGGGTAGGAACGAGCCTGTGGAGTGTTGTTCAATATGCGGTCTCGGTCACGTAAATTGGCTTTATGCAAAAGCGACTAAGCAAAGTGCTGTGAAAAAAGTCAGTTGGGATGAAAGAATTACCAATCTACTTGGATAACAGTTCTGATGTCCGTTTACTTTTACGACAATATTCGTCATAATATAAAGAAGAGCACCACTGAATAGGAGAATATGTCGATGAAAAATAATGATTACAAAGTTGAATTCGAAGAGCATCGCAGAGAGATCGGTATTGAACGAACTGATGATGTAGTCCTGCCGTCACGTGCGGAACGCTATGGCACACGACGTAAGAGGAAGAAAAATTCCCGCTATACGACGATCAATTTAATCCTAGGCATTTTTACATTCATTCCGATCTTAATATTTGTCTATGTCATTTATAATTTCTACTTTGGGTCGGATAGCGGATCCGCTAAGGTCGACAATTTACAAACACCTGTAGAGTACGGAACGAATGCATCACCTGGAAAAGGTGATGGTCCTGGATCGGTTGGTGTTGATTCCAATAAGGAAAATAAGGATGAAGAACAATCGACTGGGGATGCTGACAAGGGAACTGCAGCAGTTCCGGAGAAAGAATCCACTAAACCGCCTGTAAGCGTAAATCCACCGGCAGTTGAGAAGGAAACTCCGAAGCAGACAGAAACACCTAAGCAGACAGAAGCTCCGAAAGCAGAAGAAAAACCGAAGACTGAAAAGAAGACCGAGGATAACACGAAAGCTAGGACACATATTGTCGCGGCTAATGAAACGCTTTACCGGATTTCTATGAATTACTACGGATCTGACTCCGGAATCGATAAAATTAAAAAAGCGAACGGCCTCTCATCAAACGATATTATGGCGGGGCAAAAGCTGATTATTCCCTGATGGACACTAAAGAAATGGAAGACAAGGCAAAGTCGGCTCTTTGCCTTTTTCTTTTTATCCCGCATTAACGGGCTGTAAGATCACCGCTTCAGGTTGGAGCTAGAAATAAAATGATAGGTAGGGATCAACAGCCAGTAAATGCCCGTTTGTTTCAACTACACAATCAGTGGATAACATCACTGATTGTAGTTTCACTTTATGGCAGGTGTAAAATGAAAAGTGTATTGGCTGGTTTAGCGTGCTTTGCAGGAATGATTTCTGGTATTCTTGCATATATGTTCATTTATGCACGTCAGAAGAATATCATTCACCATTCATTTTCCGTTCGAAAAGATGGCTTGAGTGATAAGGAGTTGTCCGTTTTTTTTATTTCGGACATTCACCGAAGAAGGATTGATGGACAACTGATGAGTAGAGTAAAGTCTTTTGGAAAGATTGATATCATCATCATAGGTGGAGATCTTGCCGAAGGCGGCGTCCCTCTTTCACGCATTGATCGGAATGTGAAACAGCTCTCACAGCTTGCTCCATTATTTTTCATATGGGGCAATAATGACCGGGAAGTCGGGGAACTGGAGATACGAAGTATTATTGAAAAGCATGGCGGTATAATATTGGAAAATTCGGACGCGATTATCGAAAGTCATCCGCATTGGGGAATTTGTGGAACGGATGACCCATCAAGCGGTAATGTGGACATAGACGCTGCATTGAAAAATGCAGATTCATACGATTATTTGATTGTCGCGACTCATACCCCATCCTTATTCCGTAAAGTGGAGAAGGTTTGCAAACCCGAGCTGATGGTGGCTGGGCATATGCACGGAGGTCAAATCAGATTTGGTAGATTTGCATTACATCCTTTAGGACAGTTCAACGAAGTGGACGGAAAAGCGAAACTGATCAGTAATGGATATGGCACCTCTCTAGTCCCGCTTCGTTTTGGGGCTGCTCCGGAAAGCCATGTCATAACGATAAAATATTGAATACTAAGCAAGTTGCGAACGATTGTAAGGAGAATGATGAAAATTGATTTATAAAGATGCAATTGTGATCGGTGGAGGGCCGTGTGGTCTATCTGCCGCCATCGAATTGAAGAATATCGGGTTGGACGTATTAATAATCGAGAAAGGGAATATCGTCAACTCGATTTATCGTTATCCGACTCATCAAACTTTTTTCAGTTCGAGTATTAAGTTATCCATTGGAAATATCCCTTTTATTACTGCGAAAGAAAAACCCAAACGGAATGACGCGCTCGTCTATTACCGGACAGTGGCAGAACTAAAAGACCTTTCTGTCAATAGTTTTGAAACGGTTGAAACAGTCGAGAAAGCAAATGGTCTTTTTACGGTGAAAACAGATGTCGCGACCTACAATGCGAGGTTCGTCATCGTCGCGACAGGTTATTATGACAACCCTAATTCGTTGGACGTACCCGGCGATTCATTACCGAAAGTGTACCATTATTTCAAGGAAGCACACCCGTTTTATAGGAGAAGAGTAGCAGTCATAGGCGGCAAAAACTCAGCAGTGGATGCTGCCATCGAATTGGCACGAGCTGGCGCTGCTGTGACAGTCATATATAGGGGATCCGATTATTCACCTAGCGTCAAGCCATGGATCTTACCTGGTTTCGATAGTTTGGTTCGCAGCGGTGAAATTGATATGTACTTTAATTCGAATGTTGTCGAAATAACAACTGATTCCATTAGTTTTGAAACGGATGGCGTGCGCAAGACGATTGAAAACGATGCTGTTTTTGCGATGATCGGTTATCACCCTGACCACGAGTTTCTGAAAAGGATGGGAATCAAAGTCGACGAGGAGAGCGGCCGACCTGCTTTCAATGAAAATACGATGGAGTCCAATGTGGAAGGTTTATATATAGCAGGAGTGATTGCTGCAGGGAATAATGCAAACGAAATTTTCATAGAAAATGGACGTTGGCATGGCGGTTTGATTGCAGAACATATTGAGTTGATTTTAAGCGACCGTAAATGAAGGCTTTACAATAATGGCAGGGAAGGGGGCCACCTGGTGATCATATTGATGACAGTAGCGATAGCGCCAGGTTTGGCGCTTTTCAGCTATTTCTATTTGAGGAAGCAGATTGCAAAAGAGCCTTCTCGTACTTTGTTTCATACATTCATATATGGAGCGATGATGACTTTTCCGATCATGTTCATACAGCACGTTTTCGAAGAGGAGAACATCATACCAAATGATTTTTTCAGGAATGCGATTTTTACGAGTTGGATTGAAGAGTTCTTTAAATGGCTTATCCTGTTAATAGCAATATTTAAGCATGTCGAATTCGAAGACGCATATGATGGAATTCTATATGGTGCCAGTGTGTCGCTCGGTTTCGCGACTGTCGAAAATATCCTTTATTTATTCATTTTCGGTATGGACACGGCTTTTCTAAGGGCCCTCTTGCCTGTATCAAGCCATGCGCTGTTCGGTGTCGTAATGGGGTATTACTTAGGTAGGGCGAAGTTTACGACCGTCTCAAACCGTAAAGGCATGTTGTTCTTCGCCTTCTTCGCACCCTTCATCCTCCATCTCATATACAATGGGATCTTGGGAGTGAATGATTTCTCATTGTACTTAATCATTCCATTTATGCTCTGTCTCTGGTGGTTCGGATTGACACGGGTGAAATTCGCCCATACTTTCGCGATGCAGCAATTCCGGAGTAAAGCTGATAACGAAATGAAAGTTAAGGATAATAGCATATGATTGTCATTAGAAGGTCTGGCTAAAGAAGCCAGATCTTTTTTTATGTTGTGAGGATAATAAAAAGAATTTGTTTGGACAAACTGAGAGAAAGGAGGGCATGAATGTGAAGAAATTACTATTACGTATAATGACTGTTGCATTATTGCTTGGAACGGCTTATGCAACTTCCCCGATTGAAATCGATGCGTTCAGCTCACGCGAAATTGCAAGAGGGGCTACAGGAGATGATGTAATCGAGCTCCAGGCAAGACTTCAATACGCGGGATTCTATAACGGTAAAATCGATGGGAAGTTCGGGTATGGCACCTATTGGGCGCTTCGGAATTTCCAAGACAAATATGGTTTGCCGATAGATGGTATTGCCGGCTCCCAAACGAAAAAGAAGTTGACGTCAGCTTCCAAGTACGATGAGAAATTTGTAATGGACAATTTAAAGAAAGGAAATCAGTTCACCCATTACGGTGGAACCCCTCTATCCGCTCAAGTGAAGAAAGGCGGAGGCGGAGGCGGCGGCGGCAATGAGAATATGAATTTGCCATCAAAATACTCACAACAAGACTTGAATCTCATGGCAAATGCCGTTTATGGGGAAGCTAGGGGAGAGCCGTATGAGGGGCAGGTTGCTGTTGCAGCCGTCATATTGAACCGAGTGGAACATCCCGATTTTCCAGATACCGTCTCAGGAGTCATCTTCCAACCGTTAGCCTTCACAGCTGTGGCTGACGGACAAATTTGGTTGACGCCGAATGAACGGGCGAAAGAAGCGGTCCTTGATGCATTGAACGGATGGGATCCTTCCGAAAACTCGATCTATTATTTCAATCCAATCACCGCTACAAGTAAATGGATTTGGTCCAGACCGCAAGTTAAGAAAATCGGCTTGCATATCTTTTGCCATTGATGGCTACGTGAAAGGTGGATTGCGAATGGCTCTGACAGGAAGGGCTATTTACATTGACTATGAAAAAAATGATATTTGTGCTTGCGTATGCGTTAGTCGTAGTTTCGGTTTTCGCCTTTACGAAGGCAACTGAGAATAATAAATTGGCGATTTTATTAAGTAATCAATATGCCCAGCAAATGGCGGACGCCTCGGACAAAATGGAGGAGCTTGATACTGCTGTAAAACAGACGCTCCTCTTCAACCATTCCGAAGGCTCAAAAAAAGCAAGGGAGGATATTTGGAGACTGTCTTCGGATATTAAGCGATCTGTCGCTTCATTGCCATTAGACACAGCTTTTTCGACCTCATGGATGAATTATTTGGGGAGAATTGGCAATTATGCCAAAGTGGCAGATGCATCAAGCGATCCAGGGGAATATCATCAAGTGATGTCCCAGGCTTCTAAAAACTTGGGCGTCATGCATGATGATTGGAGGCTTGCTACAGCAGGGCTCATCAATGGTCGATATTCAATGGATGAATGGAATAATAAGCTGAATGCCTCGAATCCTGATTTTGATTGGTCCAATCTAGGTACAAGCATTAAACAATACACAGAAGCCGACTTTCCTTTGACTGCCAGCGAGTCGGATGCCATGAAGAAGAAGGAATTGAAAAACATTGACGAGGCTAAAGTGACACAGGCAGAGGCAGTGGAACGATTCAAGACGCTCTTTCCGCAAGTATCGAACGATGTCGTCGGGGTGGACATGAGCAAGCCAGGTGCGCCCTACCCTTTCTATCACATCCGTTTTACTGATGGGGAATCCATTGGCTACATCGATATTACTGAAAAAGGTGGACATGTACTTTCCTATCTGGCGGAAAGACCATTTGGCAAGAATTCCGTTCCTTTTAATGACTTGAAAAAGTATGCGGAAGAATTCCTCAAGGCTGCAGGGTATAAAGACCTTGTATATGAAGAAGCACGGGAAAATAATACTGCATGGCATTTCGTATTCGTGAGGGAAGAACCATTCTATGGGGCAAAAGTGTTCTCCGATGTCATCCATTTAAAAATCGCTAAGGACACGGGTGATATCATCGGGTTAAATGCCATGGAGTATATCCAAAAAGAAAAACTTCATCGACAGTCCATCAAGAAAGTGGATTGGAAACAATACTTCCACAAAGATGTTCAGCTAATGGAGAATGAACTTGCTTACGTGGAGAATGAAAGAATGGAACAAAGGCTTGCACACTATTTAAAGGTGACTCGTGACGAGAATGGGCATATTGGAACGTATAATGTACTTGTAGATACTGAAACTTCCGAAGTAATCAAAACAGAAAAGCTCGAATGATAGCATGTATAGTTCTAACGGACTGAAATTTTACATTGGAATTTACACCTACCCGTGACATAATAGATGTATCTATAAAAGGTGGGTGTGTTGCAATGCGTCTTTCAATTGGTGCGAGTGTATTGATCGATAAGGATTTCACCGAAACCGGTGATAAGTATAAAAGTAAAGTAGTCGACTTGAACGATGGATTTGTATTGATCGATTATCCTGCTCATATCGATACCGGTAAGACAGCCTTCTTTATGGATGGGACGCAGTTACTCATTTCCTTTGTGGAAAACAAAATGTCCTATGCATTCCGTACTGAAGTGGCTGGAAGGGTAAATAGAGGAATACCTATGTTGAAGTTGACCTATCCCGGGGATGATCAGCTGATTAAAATACAAAGACGCGAATTTGTTCGAGTCGAGACTGTGATTGATGTAGCTGTTGCTATTGAAGGTATTTTCCAGCAGTTCGTTGCGGAGGACATCAGCGCAGGAGGAATAGCTCTCAATATCGGTCAAGATGATCTATTCGAAGGAACGGATTTCGTTTCGTTGACAATCGCACTTCCTTATGTAAACGATGACATTAAATACATTAGGACTGAGGCAAAAGTGGTACGGGTTTGGGAAAAGGATGACCGCCTTATCGCCTCTCTGGAGTTTGCCAAGATCAGCACGACTGATAGGCAGAACATTATTCGCTTCTGCTTTGAGAGACAATTGCTTGCTAGGAATGAATTGTGAAGTGTTATGCAGGGGAAAGTCCTAGTTGTTCAGGACTTTTCCCTTTTCTGTTTAAAAAGCGGAAGGTGGCGGTTAGCAAAAGGTTCGCAGTCTAAATGCGCCGCGTCCTGCGGCAACGACTGCATGACCGGCTTCCTGCCGGCCTCAGGCATAAGGAGAAGATGCGGAGTGGTGTTCTTTGCCACGCAGCAGCTTAAACTTGTGACCCGAGCACCTGCCACCTGAAGCTAGATTGTGTTACAATGTTTTCGAATTGAATTCGGGGGTAGATGATATGTTAAAAGGAATTAGCATTGCTATTGATGGACCTGCAGCAGCGGGTAAAAGTACGATTGCAAAAAGGATTGCACAGAAATTGCATTACACGTATATTGACACAGGTGCGATGTACCGCGCTTTGACGCATAAAGCGATCCTTTCGGACATAGATATGGATAGTGATAACGATTTGGCTGATTTACTAATGAACACGGAGATATTACTGATTCCTGAAAAAGGCGGTCAAGCTGTATGGATCGATGGAGTCGATTGTTCAGACGTAATCCGGTCTCAGCAAGTGACTGGAGCTGTTTCCAAAGTGGCTTCACATCCGACAGTCCGGAAAATGATGGTGGAAAAGCAACGGGTACTTGCAAACGACTCCGGTGTTGTAATGGATGGGCGCGATATCGGTACGGAAGTTCTTCCGAATGCGGACTTGAAAATCTTCATGACTGCTTCTGTGGAAGAAAGGGCAGAAAGGCGCTTTCAGGAAAATGAGCAGCGCGGGATTCATTCTTCGCTTGAACAGCTGAAAAAGGATATCGAAAAGCGCGATCGTGCTGACAGTGAACGGGAAGTATCACCTTTGAAGAAGGCGGAGGATGCCATTCTGGTCGATACGACTTCTATGTCCATAGACGATGTAGTCGATAAAGTGATTGAACTTGCGGAAGCGAGGCTGGAACGATGAATCTATATCCTTTTGGAAAATTTCTTGTCAGTACGATATTCTATCCTCTTTATCGAGTTAAAGTGATTGGTGCGGAGAATTTCCCTGCTGAAGGCGGAGTACTTTTGTGTACGAACCATATTGATAATCTGGATCCGCCTGTCGTTGGCATGACTTGCCCACGAACCGTTCACTTCATGGCGAAGGAGGAACTGTTCAATGCTCCGATCTTGAAAACCATTCTACCGAAAGTGAACGCCTTTCCGGTTAAACGGGGCATGAGCGACCGTGAAGCTTTCCGGAAGGCTTTGAAACTATTGCGGGGCGGCCATGTAGTCGGAATGTTTCCGGAAGGGACAAGAAGCAAAACCGGAGAACTAGGAAAAGGGCTTGCGGGTGCAGGTTTCTTTGCTTTAAAAGGAGAAGCGGTTGTAATGCCATGTGCAATCATAGGACCTTATAAACCATTCCGTACTTTGCGGGTCGTCTATGGTAAGCCGATAGATATGACACCCTACCGCGAAAGCAAGGCGTCAGCGGAAGAAGTGACAGAAGTCATCATGAATGAAATCCGCATCCTTTTGGAACAGCATAAATAAATTAATAAGGTTAATTTTTTGTTTTTATGCATCGATTCGAATAATATAGAGATAGGATTCATTATGGAGGAGGACTACATATGACTGAAGAAATGAATTTGGATGAAATGAACGGATATAAAGAAGGTGACCGTGTCACTGGTAAAGTGACAAAGATCGAAGACAAATCCGTATTGGTCGAAATTACAGGAGCGCCTTTTGATGGTGTCATCCCCATCAGTGAACTATCCAGTCTCCACGTTGAAAAGGCTTCCGATGCAGTACAAGTCGGAGATGAACTCGAATTGATCATCACGAAAGTGGAAGATGAAAATTATGTCCTTTCCAAGCGGAAAGTCGATGCGGAAAACGCATGGGATTCCCTTGAAGAGAAATTCAATAACCAGGAAACAATCGAAACTGAAGTGAAGGATGTCGTGAAAGGCGGCCTTGTCGTCGATCTTGGTGTCCGTGGTTTTATCCCGGCATCCCTTGTAGAAGATCATTTCGTCGAATCATTCGAAGATTACAAAGGGCGTATGATGGAATTCAAAATTGTCGAAATGGACAAGGAGAAAAACCGTCTTATCCTTTCCCACCGCGCCGTCCTTCAAGAGGAGAAAGCGAGCAAGAAAGAAGAAATCCTTGAAGATCTGAAAGAAGGGCAAGTGCTGGAAGGGACTGTACAACGCATCGCTTCGTTTGGAGCTTTCGTTGACATCGGTGGTGTGGACGGTTTGGTCCATATTTCACAGCTTTCACATGAGCATGTGGAAAAAGTGTCCGACGTGTTGAAAGAAGGGGAGAAAGTTAACGTGAAAGTCCTCTCGGTCGACAGGGATTCGGAACGTATTTCATTATCCATCAAAGAGACATTGCCAGGACCATGGGAAAACATCGAGGAAAGAGCGCCGAAAGGATCCGTCCTGGAAGGCACTGTAAAGCGCCTCGTATCGTATGGCGCATTCGTTGAGGTATTCCCAGGCGTGGAAGGGCTAGTCCACATTTCCCGGATTTCCCACCAACATATCGGAACCCCTCATGAGGTACTTGAGGAAGGGCAAAAAATCGATGTGAAGGTTGTCGATGTGAATGCAGATGAGAGGCGGCTTTCCCTCAGCATTAAAGACCTTCTTGAGAAGGAAGAGGTCGAGTCATACGGTGATTATGAAATGAAAGAAGAGTCGGGCTTCTCCTTAAGTGATGTCATCGGTGATCAATTGAAGAAATTCACTGAGTGATATTTGACAAATTATCGAACAAACGAATGAAACGCAACTGTATGGGTGATGGTGCTTACATAGGCATCATCATCTTTTTTGCGTCTAGACTCCGGGCGCCAGTCCCTCGAGTCGCTTCAGACCTGTCGAAAAGGCAAAGTGCGCCTTTCCGGCAGGTCTTTCAGCGCTTGTCGGGACTAGGCTGGCGCCCTGCGCTTTTGTTCTGTATAATACACAAGAGATATATTGGAAGGGTGTTTAATTAATGAATAAACCAACCGTAGCGATTGTCGGAAGACCGAACGTAGGGAAGTCGACAATCTTCAACCGTATCGTTGGAGAACGTATTTCGATTGTAGAGGACGTACCCGGGGTAACTAGGGACCGGATATATAGCTCGGCTGATTGGCTATCGCATGATTTTAATCTGATTGATACAGGCGGCATTGACATCGGAGATGAGCCAATCCTGGAACAGATCCGGATGCAGGCGGAGATTGCCATCGAAGAAGCTGATGTCATCATCTTTTTGACAAATGGTCGAGAAGGCGTAACTGACGCGGACGAGCATGTTGCCAAGATCCTTTATAAAACTAAGAAGCCGATAGTTTTGGCAGTGAATAAAGTTGATAATCCGGATATGCGTGATATGATCTATGATTTTTATTCGCTCGGTTTTGGCGATCCATATCCTATTTCCGGATCCCATGGACTTGGGCTTGGTGATTTGCTGGATGCTGTTGCAGCAAGCTTTCCCGAAGCAGGGGAAGAAGTCGAAGAGGATGACGTTATCCGCTTTTCATTAATTGGAAGACCGAATGTCGGTAAATCATCACTCGTAAACGCATTGCTTGGAGAAGATCGTGTCATCGTCAGCGATGTAGCCGGAACGACAACGGATGCAACCGATACACCGTATGAGTACGAAGGTCAGAAATACAAGATCATCGATACTGCAGGTATGCGCAAAAAAGGTAAAGTGTATGAGAATATGGAGAAATACAGTGTTTTACGGGCATTAAAAGCAATCGACCGATCGGATGTCGTCCTGATTGTCCTCAACGGCGAAGAAGGAATCCGTGAACAGGATAAGCGGATTGCGGGTTATGCGGAAGAAGCCGGGAAAGGCGTCATGTTTGTTGTGAATAAATGGGACGCTATCGAAAAGGACGATAAAACAATGAATCGTTTCAATGAGGATATTCGCAAAAATTTCCTCTTCCTTGACTACGCGCCGATTGCCTATGTTTCAGCAAAGACGAAGCAACGAGTCACGACATTATTCGACCAAATAAAAATGATAAGCGAAAATCACGCTTTGCGTATCCAATCAAGCGTATTGAATGAAGTGATCGAGGATGCTGTCGCACGTAATCCTGCCCCGTCCGATAAAGGTCGCAGACTGCGCATTTATTATGCGACCCAAGTTGCTGTCAAGCCACCGGTCTTCATTGTGTTTGTCAATGAACCGGAATTGATGCACTTTTCGTATGAACGATTTCTGCAAAACCGCCTAAGAGAATCTTTTGGATTTGAAGGGACGCCGATCCGACTGATTACACGGGCGAGAAGCTGACGACGAACTTAATACAGATACAGTTTCGTAATTACTAATGAGGTGAATGTATTGGAAAAAGTATCAGTGATCGGGGCAGGTAGCTGGGGGACTGCAATCGCATTCGTCCTCGCTGAAAACGGCCATGATTGCCTGCTATGGACGAGAAGGGCGGAACAGAGCGCCGAAATTAATGAAAAACATACAAATGCTTCGTATTTGCCGGGCATTACCTTGCCTGAAAATCTTAAGGCGAAATCCGATCTGGAAGCGGCCGTACAGCATGCTGATATTATTGTCATTGCAGTTCCAACGAAAGCGATTCGGGCTCTAAGTGCCGAAATCAATCAGCTTGCCGACAAATCTAAGTTGATCATCCACGTCTCCAAAGGCATCGAGCCGGATACATTGAAGCGGATCTCCGAAGTGATCGAGGAGGAAATGTCTCCGGACAAACGAAAGGCAATTGTTGCACTTTCCGGCCCAAGCCACGCAGAGGAGGTCGTTCTTCGGCATCCGACGACGATTACAGCGGCTTCCTTCGACAATGAGGCCGCAGAGCACGTGCAGGACCTTTTCATGAATCAATATTTCCGGGTATACACAAACGATGATCTGATTGGTGTGGAACTCGGGGCTGCATTGAAAAATGTCATTGCCCTAGCAGCCGGAATCACGGATGGCATCGGTTATGGGGATAATGCCAAGGCGGCGCTCATTACGCGCGGTTTGGCAGAGATCACAAGGCTCGGCGTGAAGATGGGTGCGAATCCGCTGACCTTTTCAGGCTTGACGGGTCTTGGCGACTTGATTGTGACTTGCACAAGCGTCCATTCGCGGAATTGGAAGGCCGGCAATCTATTGGGCCAAGGGAAGTCATTGGATGAAGTCGTCTCGGGCATGGGGATGGTCATTGAAGGGGTACGTACTACAAAGGCAGCCTATCAACTATCGAAGCGATACGATGTATCGATGCCATTGACTGAGGCGTTATATTCGGTCCTCTTCGATAATGTCCCGCCGAAGGAAGCTGTCGATCAGCTCATGAATCGAATGAAAAAGCAGGAAATAGAAGATATTTATTTCAAATAAGCTGTTTTGAGATACGAAAGGATGATTCACTTGTCCTCACTGGATAAAATGTGGCTGTCGTTTTACGCAATGGGTTTCATGGCTATCTCCATGGGACTCATCTACGTAAGCAGACATAAGCTATCGAATAGATTATTGAAATTCATTTTTGCCCTTATCGCTTATTCGTTATTGATATTTTCATTTTTAGCGATGGTATACCTAGTGTTCAGTGGGCCTACTGGAGGGGGAAGATGAAGATGATGCGAAAAACATCCGTTTTGCTTCTGTCCGTTGTTGCCACTTTGCTTCTATTATCTGGATGCATGTACAAGGGTGAAGATAAGGCTGTCAGAGAAAATCCTTATGAAGATCAATTAGATTTGATCCAAAAAGCCGTCAATGCTTACAAGGAAAACAACGGAGGACTGCTCCCGATTAAAACGAAGGAGCAGGAAACAGATATGTACATAAAATATCCTATTGAATTTTCCAAGATAGTCCCTGCATACACTGAAAAAATCCCTTCCAATGCTTACGAAACCGGAGGAATTTATCAATATGTCCTCATGGATGTCGAGGAAAATCCGACTGTTAAGCTAGTCGATTTGCGAATTGCCGAGCGAATCCGAGATTTGAATCTTAGAAGGCATATCAATGGAAAGCTTCCCTTCAAAGATCCTGTAGGGGAGAATGTGTACGAAATTGATTATGCAGCTATGGGGTTCAAGGAGCCATTAAAGGTTGAAAGCCCCTATTCTGACGCCTTGCTGCCTATTGTGGTCGGAGGGGACGGTCATTTTTATGTCGATTATTCCATCGACTTGAACAGAGTTCTTCAGGAGGAAAAGCCTGACGTGAAAGAGGGGGAAGATATCCGTTATCTTCTGTCCGATTCTTACCCGATTTTGCCGGCTTATTCCTTGCCGTATACGGTGAATGAAAAAAACGAACCTGTTTTCTTGAAGAAGTGACTAACTTCATATGAGTCTCTCAAAACGTTTCATGCATTTTTAGCATGAAACGTTTTTCATTTACATAAACTAATATGCGCGAAAAAAGGAGGGCTTAGTATGAAAGAGGAATTATATGAAAATCTGGCTAGAAGAACGGACGGGGATATTTATATAGGTGTGGTCGGCCCTGTTCGTGTAGGAAAATCGACTTTTGTCAAAAGGGTGATGGAGGAGGTCGTCATACCGAATATGACGGATGCAGGCGATAGGGCAAGGGCACAGGACGAATTGCCTCAAAGCTCGCCAGGTCCGATCATCATGACGTCTGAACCGAAATTCGTTCCAGCGCAAGGCACCCAAGTCTCGATCGGGGAGGGGGAGCTATCCTTTCAAATTAGACTTGCGGACTGTGTCGGTTATGTGATTGACGGAGTGAAAGGATATGAGGATGAAGATGGTCCGAAATATGTCCATACACCATGGCATAATGAACCGATCCCGTTCGAGGAAGCTGCACGCATCGGCACGGACAAAGTAATTAGGGATCATTCTACAATCGGGATTCTTGTGACGACGGATGGGACAGTAAACAATATTCCAAGAGCTGCCGCGGAGGTAGCCGAAGATGAGATTGTCGGAAAGCTGAAAGAAATCGGCAAACCGTTTGTCATTGTCCTGAATTCCAAGATGCCGGCGCATGAAAAAACAGTTGCACTAAAGGAAAAGCTGCACGAAAAACATGGAGTACCTGTCATCGCGATCAGTGCCGACCAATTGAACGCGCAGGAGATCCAACTAATTCTGAAGGAAGCTTTGTACGAATTCCCGATTACGGACATCGAATTGCAAAAGCCGGACTGGATGGATGTGCTCGGGTCCGAACATGAGATGAATGCAGCGATTGACAATGTCATCAATGAAGGATTCCTCGAAGCGTCGAAAATCCGAAAAGTACAAGAACTGGCAGAGCGGCTGAAGGATGAAAAGTACGTTAGAAATGCCGAAGTTGTCGATGTAGATGCTGGGAAAGGAAAGGCGACCGTCAATATTGAGATGGATGAGCAGGCATTCCGTGAAGTTTGCGAAAGCCTCATGCAACAAGAAATGAAAACGAAAAAAGATTGGCTTCTTTTTGTCAAAGATGCTGTCAAAGCGAAAAAATCGTATGATATGTATGCTGAAGCTATTGAAACCGCCAAAAAGACCGGTTATGGCGTCGCATTGCCAACAATCGATGATTTTCAGCCATCTCCTCCAGAGCTCATCAAGCAAGATAATTTCTATGGAGTGCGCATGAAAGCGGCAGCGCCGTCCCTTCACATCATCCGGATTGATATGGATGCTGAATTCTCGCCGTTGATCGGCTCAGAATTCCATAGCCATCACTTGCTGAAGGAATTAAAGAATGCCTATCTTCACGATCGAGATGCGCTTTGGCAGACACAGCTCTTTGGTACACCATTACATGAAGTGATGAAGGAGAGCATCCGTTTCAAAACGTCCTCCGTGCCGCCGAACGCTAGAAAAAGGCTCAGAGAAACAATCGAGCAGATGGTCAATGATGGAAATAAAGGTATGATTACGTTCATCGTATAGACAAGAAATTGTACGTTAGGTGATTCAGTTTATTACGACTTCTCAAGGCGGGATAAAGCCTGACATGTCAAGTGATATAGCGGTTTTTCAGAAAAAAGATCCGTTTTTGACGGATCTTTTATTTTTTTTCTGAAATAATCCGGAAAAGCCGTATAAACGTTGTTAATATTGTTGCGTCGCGGTTTTTAGTATGTTACTCTTTTTACAGTGTTCAAAGAAAAGCGGAGGGTGGCGTTTTGCTGTGACAGGCGCTGGAGGTTTTGAAAATAAAGGCGCTTTTTGCCTTTATTTCAAAACTGAAGCGACCCGAGCAGCTGCCACCCGGAGCTGGACAAAGGCTATAACCTTTGAGAGGAGGTGAATGGTGTGAACAAAACAGAATTGATCAACTCAGTTGCCGAAGCGGCAGGTCTGACGAAAAAAGATGCTACTAAAGCGGTTGAAGCTGTATTCGATACAATCCAATCAACACTTGCAAATGGTGATAAAGTACAATTGATCGGATTCGGTAACTTCGAGGTGCGTGAGCGTGCTGCCCGTAAAGGTCGCAACCCACAATCAGGTGAAGAAATCGAAATCGCAGCAAGCAAAGTTCCTGCTTTCAAAGCAGGTAAAGCGCTTAAAGATGCTGTTAAGTAATCTTTAAGTTTACATAGGAGCCCCTCCGCAATGTCTTATGACATAAACGTGGACGGGCTCCTTTTATATTCGCTTCCTAAATCGATAATCCGCTTACTGTACGTATCTTTGCGAGTATGCTACTATCTTTGAAGGAATAGCATTAGATTGGGATGAGGAGGAAGTCTGTATGAGAGAAGTGGATCTCGGTAAGATAGAGAAAGCAGTTTCGATGATCCTTGAAGCAATAGGTGAGGACACCGAACGGGAAGGTTTACTCGACACCCCGAAAAGGGTCGCGAAAATGTACGCAGAAGTTTTTGAAGGACTACATATAGATCCAAAACAATATTTCGAAACGGTGTTCCATGAGAATCATGATGAAGTGGTGCTTGTGAAAGACATCCCATTCCATTCGATGTGTGAACATCACCTAGTCCCGTTCTTCGGTCACGCTCATATCGCATACATACCGCGCAACGGAGTCGTTGCAGGACTTAGCAAATTGGCAAGGGCTGTCGAAACGACTGCCAAGCGGCCTCAGTTGCAGGAAAGGATTACATCCACTGTTGCAAACGCGATGATGGATATGCTAAATCCGATTGGCGTCTATGTCATTATTGAAGCGGAACATATGTGCATGACAATGAGAGGGATTAAAAAGCCTGGTGCGAAAACAGTAACGACTGTCGCACGAGGGATTTACGAACACGATGATGTGAAAAGAGCAGAAATTCTGTCTCTTCTGAAGTGATCTGATGCCTTTGCGGATCAATTCATTTCTATGATATGATGGAATGTATATGGATGACAGGAGATGAGAACATGTCACAACCTGATTTTATCATGATCAAGGCGCAAGAAGATGGAGTGAATGTCATCGGACTCACTAGGGGCAATGATACGAAATTCCATCACACCGAAAAGTTGGATCGTGGGGAAGTGATGATTGCCCAGTTCACTGAGCATACGTCCGCCATGAAAATCCGTGGCAAAGCCGAAATCCACTCGGCGCATGGTATTGTCTACAGCGATGGAAAAGAATAGACATACGGGACCCTACTCATATGGTCTTTGAATGGAGAACCGAAGATGGACAGACAAACTATCAATCGATATATTCAAAATTATATAAGCGAAGTCGAACGTTCCATACAAGAGCCCATATTGAACAGGGATCTTGGGAAGGTGCCACTTGATGAAGCGAAGGCGTTTTTCCTCCTCTTACCTATGTTGAACAACGAGGAGTGGACCTCTGAGATGAATATATCTGCGATTGCGGTGGGCGCTGTACATGCGGCCTTCGACATGCATGACAGAGTGGACATCCTGGACGCAACTTCAAAGGTGCAGCAACTAATGGTCCTCTCTGGAGATCATTTCAGCGGCATCCACTATCGTTTATTGTCATCGCTTCCAGACTTCAGGCTCATCACTTCCATGTCGGAAATGATCGGGCATATTAATGAGACGAAGACGAATCTGTTAATGGAAGACTCTGATGGGATTGAGTTTCTTATCGACTCGATGATCAGCATAGAATCTGGATGTATCGTCGACTTTCAGAGCAGGTATGGCTTAACTAGATATTCGGAAATCGCTGAAACGGCATTGGGTCTCATCTGGTTTTTCAAGAAATTGATGAAAGATCCTACCGTCGAGCAAGTGTGGTCAGGAAATAGGATCAAAAAGACTGATGTAGAAGATGCGATTTCCATTTTAACTTCGAGGTTGCAAAACCAGCTTACCGAAGCCGGATTTTTGAGCCCGTTTTTAAGACAGGAAATCCATAGGTTTGCAACACCGCTCTTAGGCAAGCCTATTTAGAGAAAGAAGGGAAGACATATGGGGACGTCCAAAGAAGAGAAAGTCCATCACGTCTTTGAGAAGATCGCTGTTGATTACGATAAGATGAATTCCGTCATAAGTTTTAACCAACATATAAAATGGCGAAATGATATTATGGAACGAATGAATGTCCAAAAAGGATCCAGTGCATTGGATGTTTGCTGCGGCACTGCAGATTGGACAATTTCCTTGGCCGAGGATGTCGGACCGGATGGAAAAGTGACTGGTCTCGACTTCAGTGAAAGCATGCTTGCGTCCGGAAGGCCAAAAGTTGCCAATTACAAAAACGTCGATTTAGTTCAAGGGAACGCAATGGAGTTGCCATTCCCGGATAATAGCTTCGACTATGTGACGATTGGATTCGGGCTACGGAACGTACCTGATTATGGACAAGTGCTGAAGGAAATGAATCGAGTATTGAAGCCGGGCGGCATGGCTGCGTGCTTGGAGACTTCGCAAACGGAGATCCCAGTTTACCGGCAATTATTCCGCTTTTATTTTAAGTACATAATGCCGATATTTGGAAAGCTTTTTGCGAAGAGCTACAAAGAGTATTCATGGCTCCAAGAATCGGCGGACGATTTTCCGGGATCAAAGCAACTTGCCCAAATGTTCGTAGATGCCGGTTTTCATGGAGTATCATATAAGAAGTATAGCGGTGGGGCTGCAGCCGGGCACATCGCGTTCAAATAATTGCATGTAGGGGAAGGTAATCGTCTTGGAGAAATTGAAGTTAATGTCGCTTTACGCAGATTTCCGAAAGGATCTTTCATTCATCGAAAAGGAACTTGAACGATCCGTCGATTCCTCTTCCCCGGTCATTCGGCAAGCCTCCCTACTACTATTGCGGGCAGGCGGAAAAAGGATACGTCCGATATTTGTCATCCTTTCGTCCAAGTTCGGTGAATATTCGATGGAAAATGTGGCGAAAGTGGCAGTATCCTTGGAATTGATCCATATGGCCTCCCTTGTTCATGACGATGTCATCGACAATTCCGATTTCCGCAGAGGCTTTGAGACGGTGAAGGCTAGGTGGAATAACAGGATTGCTATGTACACCGGCGACTACATCTTTTCACGTGCACTTGTCTCTATCGGAGAAATCGAAATGCCTGCTGTTCATCAACTGCTTGCTGAAACGATGCTGGAGATTTGTAAAGGTGAAATCATTCAATTTGAATACCAACAAAAAACGGACCAGACATTCCGCGACTATTTGCGTCGCATCAAAAGAAAAACGGCATTATTGCTATCTTCCAGCTGTGAATTGGGAGCGCTCGTCTCCGATGCAAGCCCGGATGTTGTCGGTAAGCTGAAACGATTCGGCTATTTTGCGGGAATGGCTTTCCAAATAGTAGATGACATACTCGATATCACATCAACAGATGAAAAACTCGGCAAGCCTGCCGGCAGTGATCTGTTAAATGGACATTTGACGTTGCCTACACTATACATAAAAGATGAACCCGAATTTCAACCATTCCTGTACCGTTCATTTGATGGTTCATTGACGGAAGATGAGCGGAGCCGAATGCTTGCCTATATCCGTAATTCCGGCGCAATAGAGAAATCACAGCAAGTGAGCGATATGTACTTGAGGAAAGCGATCGCGGAAGTGGAATCATTGCCGGATAATGAAGCGAAGAAGTCACTTTTGCAAATTGCGGACTTCCTAGGAAAAAGAAAGTTCTGAGCAACAGCCTACTAGTTGAAAGATCGTTGCCCGAGTGGTACGATCAGTAAGGATAAAATTCCATACATACGTGAAGGAGTGTTTATAAATGGAAAAAACATTTTTAATGGTTAAACCTGATGGCGTTCAACGTAATTTAATCGGTGAAATCGTAAACCGTTTCGAAAGCAAAGGGTTCACATTGGTTGGCGCTAAATTGATGCAAATCAGCCAGGACCTTGCTGAACAGCATTATGGCGAACATAAGGAGCGTCCTTTCTTTGGAGAGCTTGTAGACTTCATCACTTCCGGACCAGTTTTCGCAATGGTTTGGGAAGGTGAGAATGTAATCTCGACTGCACGCTTGATGATGGGTGCGACAAATCCAAAAGAATCTGCACCAGGCACAATCCGTGGCGACTTCGCTGTCACTGTCGGCAAAAACATCATCCACGGTTCCGATTCACCGGAATCTGCCGTTCGTGAAATCGGTCTTTTCTTCAAAGAAGAAGAACTCGTCAGCTATGACAAATCAATGGTAAGCTGGATCAACTAATTCAATTACAGACAGCCTCGCGGTCAAATGCGGGGCTGTTTTATTATTGCCCTAAATTTCGTCAAATTGAAGTCCATTTGGAAAGTGCCACATTTTGCATGTTCTTTCCGGTATAATAGGGAAAAAGAGAACCAGGGGGACTATTCATGTCAGATTACATCGATTTCATATCAAAAATAAAGAATAAGACCGGAATAGACTTATCACTATACAAAGAAGCTCAAATGAAAAGAAGGCTCACATCCCTATATGAAAAAAAGGGATTCCGCAATTTCTCTGACTATTATTTAGCCATACATAATGACAAACAGCTTCTGAACGAATTCCTCGATAGAATGACAATCAATGTCTCGGAATTCTATCGGAACGCCCAGCGTTGGGATGTCCTCGACAAGAAAATCTTCCCCATGTTGTTAGCCCAAAACAAAAAACTGAAAATATGGAGCGCGGCCTGTTCCACAGGAGAAGAACCATATTCCCTCGCCATGGTCCTATCATCTCACTTGCCGTTACGGGATATTTCAATTTTAGCGACAGACCTCGATGCCGGGGTATTGGAACGCGCAAAGGTCGGCCTTTATCAGGAACGGTCATTGAAAGAAGTTCCCAAACCTATCTTGGACAAATATTTCGTTAACGAAGGACAGCACTACCAAGTGAAAGATGAAATAAAACAGACAGTACAATTTAAACAGCAAAACCTGTTAGGGGATCCCTACGGTTCGGGTTTCGATCTTATTGTCTGCAGGAATGTAATGATCTACTTCACGGAAGAGGCAAAGGACCAGATTTACACTGACTTTTCAAAAGCGCTGGCTCCCGGTGGAATCTTGTTCGTCGGTAGCACCGAACAGATATTCAATCCATCCAAATATGGCTTTGAATCGGTGGAGACATTCTTTTACAGAAAGCTTTAATGATTAGCAGTTTATTGCAATTATCCTTTAAATCCGGAAAATATCCGGATTTTTTCATTAATACCTATAGTCAAAATTGTTTTAGTTTGATAAAGTGCTATGAAACGGATGTTTACTCCATCCTTAAGAATAGAGATAAAGGAGGAAATGAAATGAGGTTTTTTACAGCTGGCGAGTCACATGGACCACAATTGACAGCCATTATTGAAGGGTTACCCGCTCAAATGCCTTTAACGGCAGAAATGATTAACAATGAATTGAAAAGGCGTCAAGGCGGACATGGGCGTGGCCGTCGGATGCAAATAGAAAAGGATCAGGTCCTTATCACGTCCGGTGTGCGCCATGGGAAGACGCTCGGGTCGCCTGTGACGCTGACGGTCGTCAATGATGACTGGAAGCATTGGACAAGCATTATGGGAGTCGAACCGTTGGCGGATGATGTGAATCCCGAAGACATCAAACGACAGATCACAAGACCTCGGCCAGGACATGCGGATCTAGTCGGTGGCATGAAGTACGGACACCGCGATCTGCGTAATGTTTTGGAACGATCCTCTGCGAGAGAGACGACGATGCGTGTGGCAGTTGGCGCTGTAGCTAAACAGTTTCTTCGTCTATTAGGCATCGAGACCGTCGCTCATGTAACAGAAATTGGTGGGATCACGACCAATCCAGACACTTATTCCGGATTGCCGTTGGATGAACTGCGAGCGATTGTCGAAAACGATCCTGTCTACTGTGCGGACCAAGAAGCATCAGTCCGGATGGTTGCAGCCATCGATGACATTAAAGGACGTGGAGACACGCTCGGAGGAGTCGTGGAGGTCATTATTGAGGGGTGCCCGCCCGGTATAGGAAGCTACGTACAGTTCGATCGTAAAATGGATGGGAAGCTTGCCGGAGCCATGATGAGCATCAATGCGTTCAAAGGTGTTGAATTCGGATTGGGTTTTAAAATGGCACAAAAACCTGGCAGTGAGGTTCATGATGAAATTGCCTGGTCAGAAGAACTCGGCTACTACCGCAAGTCCAATCGGCTCGGTGGACTGGAAGGCGGTATGACGACAGGCATGCCTATTGTCATCCGTGGCGTCATGAAACCGATCCCGACATTGTATAAGCCACTTGAAAGCGTGGATATCGATACGAAAGAGCCGTTCGTAGCAACAATCGAAAGATCGGACCCTTGTGCGGTGCCGGCGGCTTCTGTCGTTGCAGAGCATGTCATTGCAACTGAAATGGCTAAAGCGATCATGGAGGAATTCCGTTCGGATACGATAAAAGGCTTGAAGGAAGAAATTGAGCGATACAGACACTATGTAAAGGGGTTTTGATATGGGGAAATTGACCGTTCAATTGCCCGATGCGAAATATGACGTGCATATCGGTGAATATATATACGACTTGTTTTCATCCGATTATAAAGAATTGTTGCATAGCGCAGATCGGGTAGGCATCATCGCTGACGAAAATGCCGCTGACCTGCACTTGCCCATTCTACTCGACGCTTTACAAAAAGCAGATATTGCGCCTTTAGTAAAAATCGTCCCTCCTGGGGAAGAATGCAAAACACAGGAAGTCTATTTCGAGTGCCAATCCTATTTAGTGAACAAGAATTTCACTCGGAATTCCTTGCTTATTGCGTTCGGGGGAGGGGCTTGCGGGGATTTGACGGGATTCGTCGCCGCTACATACATGAGGGGGATCAAGTTTGTTCAATGCCCTACGACCATCCTGGCCCACGACAGTGCAGTAGGCGGCAAGACCGCCATCAATTTGCCGGAAGGGAAAAATATGGTCGGTTCTTTCCATCAGCCGGCAGCGGTGCTTTTCAATACTATGTTGTTAACGACGTTGCCGCCGCGTGAAGTCCGTTCTGGAATGGCGGAATTGATCAAACATGCATTCATCTCCGATGGGAATTGGTCAGAATCATTGTTGGAAGAAGAGACTTTTTCCAATCCGACGGAAGAGTGGTTTGCAGCAGAGCTTTTAAAAGGAATTCAAGTGAAGGCGGATATCGTTGTGGAAGATGAATTCGAGCATTCCACAAGGAAATACTTGAACTTCGGCCATACATTCGGCCATGCTGTGGAAGCCGTATGCGGTTTCGGAGGGTTGAGTCATGGGGAATGCGTCATGATTGGCATGGCTTACAGTTTCATCCTCAGTGAACGTCACGGAACGATTGACGCAGCTTTTACGAACCGGTTCATTCGCTTCGCCAAATACAATGGCTACTCGTTCGATCCTGTATTAGAGAATTCATTTGGCAGTTTCCTTGTTTTCATGGAAAAAGATAAAAAAGCCGCATTCGGCGAAATGAATTTCGTCATGTTGGAGAAGTTGGGCACACCTTTTGTGAAAAAAGTTTCAGCGGTTGAATGTGAACAGGCTTTTTTCGAATTGCAGAAAAGAATCGGAATGGGGGAGCGGTCATGACGGTTAGAGGTATAAGAGGGGCAACTACCGTTGTCTCAGATCAAACTGACGGAGTACTTGAAGCTACAAGAACATTGGTGTTGGAAATGGCTGAGCAAAATGGCATTTCTCCAACCGATATTGTTTCAGTCATTGTTTCAACTACACGAGACATTGAGTCGGCATTCCCTGCAAAAGCTGTCAGAACACTGGATGGATGGAAGTATGTACCGGTCATGTGTACGCATGAAATGGATGTTCCGGGATCAATGCCGCTATGTATCCGGATTCTCATGCACGTCAATTCTGAGACCCATCAAGAGGACGTCAAGCATATCTATCAAAACGAAGCAGTGAAGCTGCGGCCAGACTTGCAAAACTAAAATACATGCAGACCGGAGGAGTACATATGCAGTGGAAACAAGTTTTATCTACTATGAGACCTTATAAACCGGGCAGATCGACTGAAGAAGTGAAAAAGGCTTATCGCTTGGATAGTGTCGTAAAATTGGCTTCAAATGAAAATCCTTACGGCTGCGCGTCTACAGTAGCTGAGTTTTTAAGCAACACATCGATGCCGTATGAAATTTATCCAGACGGAAATGGGACAACCCTTCGTGCAAAACTGGCAGAAAAGCATGGCGTGGAGGAATCCTCAATCCTTTTCGGAAATGGTTCGGATGAACTTGTTTCAATCATTACACGTGCATTGCTTGATGAAAAAGTGCATACGATTATACCGACTCCGTCTTTTCCACAATACGCCCATAATGCTAAAATTGAAGGTGCGGATATAACGGAGATTCCATTAAAGAATGAACATCATGATCTGAACGATTTTATCAATGCGATAAATGATCGTACAGCAATCATCTGGGTGTGCAATCCGAATAATCCGACCGGAAGTCTTATTCCAAAAGCCGAGCTGGAAAGCTTTTTGGAGCAGGTTCCTGAAAACATCTTAGTCGTACTGGATGAAGCTTACTTTGAATACGTAACGGTTTCTGATCATATCGATTCGATTGGACTGATAGATCGGTTTCCTAACATTATTGTGTTGCGTACATTCTCGAAAGCGTATGGCCTTGCATCCTTTAGAATAGGGTATGCGGTCGGCTCATCCGATATTATTACCGAGCTGAATAAAGTGCGTAATCCATTTAACACCAATACGTTAGCTGTAGCAGTTGCAACCAAGGCTCTGGAAGACGATGCATTCATCGACATGTGCCGGGAATTAAATGCAAAACAGAGGAAGCGTTACAAGTCTTTCGCTAATGAAAAAGGAATCCATATGTATGATTCCGAAACGAACTTTGTATTGATGGAAGTACCGGGAGATGCGGACGAAGCTTCGGAATTTCTTTTGAAACACGGCTATATCATCAGAAGCGGCAATGCACTCGGGACACCAGGGTACGTTAGGATCACAATCGGAACAGAAGAGCAGAATACGGGATTACTACAGGCGTTCACTCTTTTGTTACAAGAAAAAGGTAGATAACAATGAATGAAAATATAGCAATTATTGGCTTAGGTCTTATTGGCGGTTCCTTGGCGCTTGCATTGAAGCGCGGCGGCCGCAATTTGCAAATATCAGGATTTGACCGATCATATTCAACCGCGGATGAAGCTTACCGCCGTGGCATCATCGATACAATTGCACCATCCGCAAGAGCGGCATGCGAAAAAGCCGATTACATCATTTTTGCGACCCCTGTGAATACGACAATTGCATTGATGGAAGAAGCTTCACAATGGACGCTCAAAGAGAATGTCATCCTGTCGGATACGGGAAGTACAAAAAATCCGATCATGCAGGCGGCCGTTAGACTTCAAGACCGAGGATTGACATTTATCGGCGGGCATCCGATGGCAGGTTCCCATAAAAGCGGCATCGCGGCAGCGAAAGGACATCTGTTTGAAAATGCTTATTATGTGTTGACACCTAGCAATTGGACGAGTTCTGAACAAGTTGATAGCCTATCCAATTTATTGGCGCCTACAAAAGGTAAAATCGTCATCTTGGATGCGGCTGAGCATGATCGAATGACGGCGATTGTCAGCCATTTCCCTCACATTATCGCTTCCTCCCTCGTTGGCAGGTTGGCTGACCAGGAAAAAGAGCAGCCATTCGTGAAGGATCTAGCTGCCGGCGGCTTCCGTGACCTTACCCGAATCGCCTCAGCGGATCCGACGATGTGGCGCGATATTACAATTCAGAATCGGGAAGAATTACTTGGGCAACTGGATGGCTGGTTACAGGAAATGAATTCAATCCGCTCGATGATCCTTGAAAACGATCCCGATCGAATATATGATTTCTTTTCTGATGCGAAGGAGTTCCGGGATCAATTACCTTCCACTTTCAAAGGGGCAGTGCAAGGAGCTTTGTATATGACATTCGATTTGCATATCGATATACCGGATCATCCTGGTGTCATATCCGAAATCACAAAAATACTTGCTGATGAGCAAATCAGCATCACGAATATCCGGATTGTAGAAACACGAACAGATGTATATGGAATCCTCGTCATCAGTTTTCAGACGGCGGATGATCGGAAGGCTGCAAGGTCGGTCCTTGCGAAAAAAACGGATTATAGCATGCATATTCTCTAAAAAGGGAGGGCTCTTCATGGTGGAAACAAAAACAGTGACATTCAACAAGCCGATAGTAAAAGGTTCTGTAAAAGTGCCGGGGGATAAATCCATTTCGCATCGTGCTATCATGTTAGGGTCGATAGCTGAAGGCCGCACGAGGATAAAAGGATTCCTCGATGGGGAGGATTGCTTACGTACAATCGAGATTTTCAAGCGATTAGGCGTCTCCATTGAGCGTAGTGGAACAGACGTCTTGATTACGAGTCCCGGGATTAAGAAATGGGTCACTCCTACTGAAGAGCTATATGCCGGGAATTCAGGCACAACGGCTAGACTGATGCTCGGAATATTGTCGGGCTCGGCGGTTACTTCCACATTGACAGGCGACGCTTCCTTATCCAAGCGACCGATGAAAAGAGTGACCACCCCACTGCAATCAATGGGAGCAATGATTTCAGGCGATGAAGAAGGTGATTTCCTTCCACTTACAATCGTTGGATCAACGCTTGAAGGAATTGACTATAAGATGCCTGTGGCAAGTGCACAAGTGAAGTCTGCGATCCTTTTTGCCGGATTGAACGCAAAAGGAGAAACAGTCGTCAGAGAAACTGACGTTTCAAGGGATCATACGGAAAGGATGCTTCAGCAGTTCGGAGCTGAGCTTCTCAAGGATGGAAATACGGTACGCATCCAAGGAGGACAAGCTTTATCGGGGACGGACGTGATTGTTCCCGGTGATATTTCATCCGCGGCATTTTTCATGGCGGCTGCTGCTATGATCAAAGACAGTGAAGTGGTATTTACTAATGTCGGTCTGAATCCGACGAGAACAGGAATCATTGAAGTACTGAGGCAAATGGGTGCCGAAGTGGAAATACTTGAACATAACGGTGAAAAAGGGGAATATTACGGAGTAGTTAAAGTGGCGCATTCCCGATTGGAAGGGATTGAGATAAGTGGAGATATCATACCGACACTTATCGATGAATTGCCGATTATTGCGCTGCTTGCAACCCAGGCGACGGGTACAACAGTCATCAAAGATGCTGCGGAACTGCGTGTCAAGGAGACGGACCGCATTGCCGCCGTCACGGATGAACTGACGAAACTCGGCGCGAAAGTGGTAGCAACGGAGGATGGGATGATTATTGAAGGACCTACAGCCTTACTAGGAGGGGAACTGAGATCCTACGGCGATCACAGAATAGGGATGATGGCTGCCATTGCCGCTTTGGTGTCAGTTGGTCCAATCCACATTGAAGACCCATCTTGCATCGCCATTTCTTATCCGAACTTCTTTGATCATTTATCTCAACTCGTGATAGCGCGTAGTGAAGAATAATTTTCCTAATGTATACAACATGAAGGAACAGGTGAAAATATGATGCAGTTACATGATTTTGAAAAAGCGGTACTCGATGGAGATATCGGGCAAATAAATGAATTGATTGACCGTGTGGAAAAGTCCGGGGATTTTGATCTGCTTTATGAAGCATCAGGTTTATTGGTCGATTACGGATATGTCGGACAAGCTGACCATATTTACGAAATGTTGCTGTCCTATATGCCTGATGAGCCCCAATTGAAGATTGACCGGGCCAACACATTGATGGAACTCGGGGATGAAGATGATGCATTGCTGTTGCTTTCGGAGGTGACGCAAGATCAGGAGGAGTATACCCAGGCGCTGTTAGCTCTAGCCGATTATTATCAAATGATCGGAATGGCGGAGGCGGCTATCGGAAAGGTGAAAGAAGCCTTATCGCGATCACCTCATGAGCCTGTCATCCGTTTTGCGTATGCTGAACTGCTGCTAGATGCAGGAAGATATCTCGAATCCGCAAAACTTTACACCGAACTTTACAATGAAGGCCATAATGAAATTGCTAGTATAATGATTCCGCTCAGACTGGCTGAAACGTATAGCGCTGGAGCTGCATACGAGGAAGCATTGCCTTATTATGAGGAACTTTTGAAAGATGAGCAGCTTCCCGATACGCTATTTGGTGCAGCGTTTGCCTATTACCAGAGTAGACAGCCGGAAAAGTCGGTCCAGTTGCTTGAACAATTGATTGAAATGGATCCTGATTACTTCTCTGCATATATGCTCGCAGGTCAGGCGCAATCCCAATTGGGCAATGATGAACAGGCCTATGGCTTTTTCGAGCAGGGTATCAAGCGTGACGAATTTGATAAAGAACTCCGCCTGTCCGCGGGCAAATCGGCGTTGAAGCTCGGAATCCCCCTCGAAGCGGAAGAACATTTACAGCAAGCGATTGCTCTGGATCCCGAATATATAGATGCGATTGTCACACTCGCATCCCTCTATAATCAGCAGGAAGAAGACGAAAAATTATTATCATTGCTGACCGAAATGAATGAAGAGCAGATGGACATTCCACTATTGTCGGCTTTCAAAGCATATGCACTGGAAAGAGAGGAACAATATGCACATGCATACGTATCTTACAGTAAGGCATATGTTGGAATGAAGGATGATCCATCTTTTCTGGATAAATACGCAAGATTCCTTTTGGATGAAGGAAAACGTGATGAAGCTATCGAAGTAGTTAAGACGTTGGTAATGCTAGAACAACCTGAGGAATGGACCGCTTTTCTTGAAACGTTGAATGACGAGGAGGTGTGATATGACAGCCATGATTCCTGTCGCTGCCAAAAAAGACTTCGTACGGTGGTTTTTAAAGCGCTATAAATTGAAGCGCCGGGAATGTGTGTGGATTCTGAATTATCTTCTAAGCCATGAACAACTACTTCAAAACGTCCACTTTACGGATGAGGCACATTATTGTCCGCGGGCGATGGTGATTTCTACAATAAACTCAGAAAGCATCCCTTTCCGATTTTACAAAGGCAATCTCATGACGGCAGATGCGGAAAAATCATTCCATGATCTCCGACTCCATCCTGATGAAAAAATGTACATTCAGCTGAATTTTCCAAACAGCCATGCTTGTCCTCAATATGCGAGTGTACGAGAGGAAAATCCATTCCTTCCGGCTGAGCTTCAGGTGAGTGCACGAGATCGTAAGATTGCCGAGCAGCTGCTCGAAGAAAGTGCTGCCTCTATGTCCCTGGATTTGCTTATGAGGAGAGTCGATGAAGCACTTGACGCCAATGACCGGGAACGGTTCCTCATTCTATCGGCAATGCTGAACGATATGAAAATCACAAAAGAGTAATGACTCCGTCTTTCTGACGGAGTCATTTGTATGAATATTATTAGGAGGCTGTTTATATATGAATTGGACAGGCAAGGACATGGATACATATTTGCTTCAAAAAGAATATATCGATACATTGGTGATACCGCTTGTAAAAGTTGAAACGAAGATGGATAATATGAAGAATAGCGCTTCATCGACAGAATTCGTCATGCATTTGGCTTCCCTCATTGAAACTCAATTCAAAGGGAGAATGATGTTTGCTCCGCCTTTCGCTTATACACCGGAAACGGATCAACAACATATGGCGCAAACGACATTGCAGGAATTTTCCACTACTACTTTCAAACATGTTTTTTTCTTGACGACGGATCACACTTGGACATCAATGGAGTTGCCAGGACAAGTCATTTGGTTGCCATCCATCCCGCTTGAAAATATGGATGCTTCTTTACGGCAATCAATTCTTGAAGATCAACTGCGCCAAGCACTCCCGAAATTTACCGAGGAATGGGCGAAACAATAATCGGTTTCCGAGGGAATGATTTCTGCACGTTGGAATAATGATCATCGGGTGGATATGAATGGGACATGTGTAAAATTCATGAAATGTTCACAATCTGTACATACAGCTGAAAGCATGATTGAATTTACATTAATATTGATATATCATAGATATGTCCTAGTATTACAATTAGTAAAAGTATGTCCGTTGGACGGAACTTGGAGTAAGAGGAGGGAAACTGATGAGCAGCAAAGTGTCTAGACGCCAATTCCTAAGTTATACATTAATGGGTGTCGGTGGATTCATGGTTTCAGCTACGTTGATGCCGATGGTCCGCTTTGCGGTCGATCCAGTATTGCAACCAAAAGGTGAAGGTGATTTCATTCCGACTCCACAAAAAGTGGACGAGTTGTCTGAAACTCCTGTACGTGTTGACTTTACTATTAAAGATCGTAAGGATGGATGGTACAAGTCCGACGTATCGAACACAGCTTGGGTCTATAAAGAAGGCGATACGGTCATCGCACTTTCTCCTGTCTGTAAGCACCTTGGATGCACGGTGAACTGGGAAGGCGACGAGAAGCATAAGAACGAATTCTTCTGCCCTTGCCATAATGGACGTTATGAGAAAAACGGTAAAAACATACCGGGATCTCCACCACTCGGACCACTTGATGAATATGTGGTAGAAGTCGTGGATGGCTATGTACATCTTGGAAAGACGGTTCCAAACACATTAGTTTAATATGTAAGGGGGTACGACCGAAGTGCTGAATAAAATTTATGATTGGGTTGACGAACGGTTGGATATCACCCCGATTTGGCGTGATATCGCTGACCACGAAGTACCTGAGCACGTAAACCCTGCACATCATTTTTCTGCATTCATTTATTGTTTCGGAGGTTTGACGTTTTTCGTAACGGTCATCCAGATTCTATCAGGTATGTTCCTTACAATGTACTATACCCCGGATATTGAAAATGCATGGAAATCCGTTTACTATCTTCAAAATGAAGTTGCATTCGGTGAGATTGTGCGTGGGATGCACCACTGGGGAGCATCGCTTGTTATCGTTATGATGTTCTTGCATACACTGCGTGTATTCTTTACAGGCTCGTATAAAAAGCCTCGAGAACTGAACTGGATCGTAGGCGTATTGATCTTCGTCACGATGTTAGGTCTAGGATTCACTGGTTATTTACTGCCTTGGGATATGAAAGCGTTGTTCGCGACTAAAGTAGGTATTGAAATTGCAGCATCGGTGCCATTCATCGGTGAGCAGATTAAAATCCTTCTAGCCGGCGACTCCACTATCCTTGGAGCTCAAACATTGACACGATTCTTTGCGATTCATGTATTTTTCCTACCTGCTGCTTTGCTTGGGTTGCTTGCGGCACACTTTATCATGATCAGAAGACAAGGAATCTCCGGTCCGCTATAAGATTCACATCGGAAACGATGTTGATTGTCTGAAACTAGAATAAGGAGGGGACAAAATGCAACGCGGAAAAGGTATGAAATTTGTTGGTGACTCGCGCATCAAAGCTGAAGGCAAGATGCCGAATGTCCCTAAAGACTACTCGGAATATCCGGGTAAAACAGAAGCTTTCTGGCCGAACTTCCTCTTGAAAGAGTGGATTATCGGTGCCATCTTCCTAATCGGATATTTAATCCTGACAGTTGCCCATCCGTCTCCGCTTGAACGTCAAGCAGACCCTACGGATACAACATACATACCGGTTCCAGACTGGTATTTCCTATCCATGTACCAATTGCTTAAGTATGAATTCGCTTCCGGACCATATAACGTCATCGGAGCGATCATCATGCCAGGCTTGGCTATCGGAGCTTTAATGCTAGTTCCGTTCATGGATACATCGAAAGAGCGCCGTCCATTCAAACGCCCTCTTCCAACTGCTTTCATGCTCCTTTCTTTCGCAGCTCTATTCTATTTGACATGGGAATCCGTTGTGAACCATGACTGGGAAAAAGCGAAAGCACAAGGTGCAATTGTTGAAGAGGTTCAATTCGATCCAGAGTCTGAAGGTTATCAAATCTATGCTGGATCCACATGTATCGGCTGTCATGGTGACGCCTTCCAGGGTGGATTAGGACCAGCGCTAAGCAACACTGGCCTTTCAGCAGATGAGATTGTAGATATCGCGCATAATGGTATTGGTACAATGCCTCCGAATCAGTGGGATGGCTCAGAGGAAGACTTGCAAAAACTAGCAGAGTTCCTAGAAGGCTTGAAAACAGCAGAGTAACTCAACACGAAAAAAGAGTCAGGTGACTGACTCTTTTTTTTTACAAATTATTATACATAATTCATTACATACTTGTGTTTGGGGAGATGGACATGATTTCTTTAGTCGATCGAATTTGGTTCTTGTTAACTCATAAATCATTCCTGTGGATTTTACTATTCATCAATCTGCTCGGCACGGTATACGGCTACGATTGGTATATGTGGCAATTGGAAATAACAGAACCGAAATTCTGGATTTTTGTACCGGATAGCCCTACGGCAAGCCTGTTCTTTACACTTGCAATCATCGGTTGGTTGATTGGCAGGAATTTCAAACTCATTGAAGCGCTGGCACTTATTACACTTGTCAAATACGGCTTATGGGCTGTTGTCATGAATCTGCTTACTATGCTGGAAATTGGCTCCTTAGATCCTGTCGGTTGGATGCTTATCGGTTCCCATTTCGCAATGGCCGTACAGGCAGTCCTCTATAGTCCTCTGTACCGATTCGAGTTCAAACATATCGTTATCGCGGCAATTTGGACATTGCATAATGATGTCATCGATTATGTATTCGGCCAAATGCCGATTTACCATGACTTGATGAAACATATGCAGCAAATCGGCTACTTTACATTCTGGCTCTCCATTGCATGTATCGCCTTAGCATATACTCTATGGAAAAACAGGAAAAAAGGGGTAAAAGCTATAGTGTGATAGCAAAAAGTTGCGGTTAGTTCAGGCGCATTATAAAATAGAAGTAGATAGAAAGGGAGGGGAAACATAAATGTCATTTTTGGTTTACCTGGGTATTATCATTTTGCTTCCGTTGTATGCCCAATTCAAAGTGAAAAGTACGTATAATAAATATGCGAAAGTACGCTCAACATCTGGTATGAATGGAGCACAAGTTGCACGTCTCATCCTTGATCGCAATGGTTTACAAGATGTAAAAGTCGTTGAAAGCAAAGGTATTTTGACCGACCATTATAACCCATTAACTAAAACGGTTGCCTTATCATCCCAAAACTTCCATGAAGCTTCAGTTGCAGGTACAGCGATTGCAGCCCATGAAGTTGGACACGCAATCCAAGACGCTGAAGCTTATGCATTTTTGCGTTTCCGCCATCGATTGGCACCGGTAGCCAACATCACGTCAAATGCATCTTGGGGATTCATCATGATTGGAATAATCTTCTCAAGTATGAACTCTTTGCTCGGCATCGGGATTCTCTTAATGGCAGTGGGTGTTTTGTTCCAGATTGTTACACTACCTGTGGAATTTAATGCATCGAGCCGTGCGATGAACCAAATTGTTGAACTCGGAATCATCCGGAATGAAGAAGAGCCCCATGCGAAGAAGGTACTAAGCGCCGCTGCAATGACATACGTCGCTGCTACTGCAGTTGCCGTAATGGAATTGCTCCGCCTCATTCTTATTTTTCAAAGCAGAGACTAAAACTAAAACCCGACCGCTTCTGGTCGGGTTTTTCTATATTTTTCTTATCTGTAGATGAAGTATATGTGTTACTTCAGGATTGAAGCCGTGCCCCCGGAAAGCGTCCGCCTGAAGCGGAAATCCGGTTATACAAAGGGTGTTTGTCAATGATCCAAAGGCCGTTTCTGGTCATCAAGTGTAAAGCCTTCGCCCAACACATCATGCACATCAGTAACAGACACAAAAGCATGCGGATCAATCGACGTAACAATATTTTTCAAACGCATCATTTCATTTCTGCCAACAACGCAATATAATATCTCACGGTCAGATTTCGTGAAATGGCCATAACCCCTGAAAACAGTAACGCCCCGATCCATTTCAAGCGTTATCGTGGAAGCAATCTCGTCCTGGGCCTCCGATATGATGAAAGCCCCTCTAGCGGCGTATGCACCTTCCTGTACAAAGTCGATGACCCTTGCGCCCACAAATAACGCGACAAGTGTATACATCATGGACCGATGATCCAAGTAGACCGCCCAAGATAGCAAAATAACGAACGCGTCAAACATAAACATTGTTTTTCCCATGCTCCAGCCTATGTACTTATGCGCCAAACGTGCGATAATATCTACACCGCCAGTTGTTCCGCCATACCGGAAAATGATGCCGAGCCCAACTCCGATGAAAACTCCTGCAAACAGTGCGACGAGGAACATGTCCCCCTCCAAGTGGATGTTGAACTGGTATTTCATGAAGATTTTCAAGAACACCGAAACCGCAACTGTGCCGATAATTGTGTAAATGAAAACTTTCCTACCGAGCAGTTTCCAACCGATGATGAACATCGGAATGTTCAACAGAAGGTTCATAATAGCAGGATCCCAGTTGAAGGCAAACAGGAGGATAAGGGTGATTCCTGTAAATCCGCCTTCTGCAAGTTCGTGCTGGATATTGAAATGTACAAGGCCGAAACTGAAAATGGCGGCTCCCAGAATGATAAAAAAGATGTTTTTAAATTTTATTCCACTAAGCAAAAGATGACCACCTTTCCTTGGTGCGCATTTACATTGTCGTTTATTACAGAAATTTTGACAATACTCCTATGAATGAATACGATAACAAATGAAGGAGACGGAAGCAAATTGGAACAAGCTAAAACGATGAAAAACATGCAGGAAGAAGTCCATTCATACATATCGGGCTTTGAAGAAGGTTATTTCCCTCCGATGGAAATGCTGGCCAGGCTCACAGAAGAGCTTGGTGAACTCTCTCGGGAAGTGCAGCATGTTTACGGTATGAAGAAGAAAAAGGATAGTGAAGAAATCAAATCGTTGGAAGAAGAAACAGGTGACTTGCTGTTTGTTCTCGTCTGTTTTGCAAATTCACAAGGCATCAGCTTGGAAGACGCACTGATGGGCGTATTAAATAAATTTAAAAAGCGCGATGCAGACCGATGGACAAAAAAGGAGGATTTTTGATGAAAATAAAAGTGGCCATCGCCGGAGCTCGGGGAAGAATGGGAACTACGGCGATAGAAGCGATAGAAGCAGCTAAAGATGCAGAAGTGGTAGCTGCACTTGATTATAAATTCGATGGTTTGCATTTACATAACGGTGTTATAAATGAAGAGAAAAAAGGTATTCCAATTTACACATCGCTTTCACAGCTTTATGCAGAGCTTCAACCAGCAGTACTGTTGGATGTGACTGATCCAGATGCCGTATTTAGAAATGTTAAAGATGCTTTGACGCTTGGCGTCCATCCGGTTGTTGGGACGTCCGGTCTGACAAAGCAAGAGTTGGAAACGATTTTCGAGATGGTGGAATCAACACAAATCGGAGGAATCATCGCACCGAACTTTTCAATCGGCGCAGTACTCATGATGAAATTCGCAGCGCAGGCGGCCCGCTATTTGGGGGATGTCGAGATTCTGGAAATGCATCATGATCGGAAATTGGATGCTCCTTCAGGAACGGCTGTAAAAACAGCGGAAATGATTAAAGAAAATAGGCCGGCTCATATCCAAGGACATCCTGAAGAGCAGGTCCATTTGGAAGGGGCTCGCGGAGCCGATGTGGAAGGGATGAAAATCCACAGCGTCCGGTTGCCTGGTCTGCTAGCCCACCAACAAGTGCTTCTCGGAGGAGAAGGGGAATTATTAACACTACGACATGATTCATTTGACAGGAAGAGCTTTATGCCAGGCATCATGATGGCGATCCGGGAAGTGATCGGTCGGAAAGATCTTGTGTATGGCTTGGAGAATATTATCGATTAACGTTTGGCGGAAGAGGTGCAGTATATGAAAAAATTGAAAGTCGGTATAATATGTTATCCAACAGTGGGGGGGTCCGGGGTTGTCGCAACAGAGCTCGGATTGAAAATGGCGGAAAGGGGACATGAAATGCATTTTATCACTTCGAGTCGGCCTTTCCGTGTCCCGGATGTCCAACCTAATATTTATTTCCACGAAGTTAAGATTGACGGTTATGCCGTTTTCAAATATCCGCCTTACGATATCGCTTTAGCGAATCGGATTGCACGGGTGATTGAAGAGGAAGGACTAGATCTTTTGCACGTCCATTACGCAGTCCCTCATGCCATTTCGGCAGCTCTCGGTAAGGATATGGCGAATTCCGACATAGGTGTCATTACAACATTGCATGGGACGGACGTGACGATTCTAGGTCATGATCCTGCTTTAAAAAACACGGTCCGTTATGGAATCGACAAATCTGACATGACGACAGCCGTTTCGGAATCCCTGCGACAGGATACGCTATCATTAATTGAACCGCAAAATGAAATAAAGACAATCTATAATTTCATCGATGAAGAGAAATACCGGCCGGTCAATCCTGGTTCATTAAAAACCGATATGGGAATCCGGGAAGATGAAAAGGTCATCATCCATATTTCAAATTTCCGCAGTGTCAAAAGGATAGGGGATATTATTGATAGTTTCAAACTTATCCGCAAGGAAGTCGATGCGAAATTAGTATTGGTAGGCACGGGTCCTGAAAAGCTTGAAATGATGGAGAAGGCAAGAAAAGAGGGATTGGTAAAGGATATCATCTTCACAGGGAAACGGGATGACTTACCGGAACTTTTAGCAATCAGTGATGTCATGTTCCTATTATCTGAAAAAGAGGCATTTGGCCTCGTGCTTCTTGAAGGATTTGCTTGCGGCGTGCCTGCGATCGCAACAAATATTGGCGGTATCCCCGAAGTGGTCGAGGACGGGACAAATGGATTCCTTGTCGAGTTGGGAGACGTGGAAGCTGCGGCAATGAAAGCGAAAATGCTTCTTGAAGATCCATTCATGCATGGAAACTTCCGCGAAAGTGCGCTCAGGACAGTCCGCGATAAATTCAATTCTGCTACCATTGTTCTTGAATATGAAAAGCTGTACTACAGGGTGGCGGGTTTAAAATGACATCTGAATTTGGAACGGCACCGAGTCGAAAAGTCGTCTGCCAATTGGAGGATGCAGGATACGAAGCGGTATTTGTTGGCGGAGCGGTCCGGGACCATTTGCTTGGCAAAGAGGCGTCTGATTTCGATATCGCCACGTCTGCGACTCCGGAAGAAGTGAAGCAGGTTTTCACCCATACAATTGATGTAGGGCTTGCACACGGGACTGTACTGGTAATTTTGGATGACGAACCGATCGAAGTGACGACGTACCGTACGGAAAGTACATATACGGATCATAGAAGGCCCGATGAAGTGAAATTCGTCAGGTCTTTGAAAGAGGATCTGCAACGCAGGGATTTCACTATGAATGCTTTGGCTTTGACGCTGACTGGTGATCTGATTGATCTTTTCGATGGCATCAAGGATCTTCAGAATCGTCAAATCCGGGCAGTCGGCAACGCAGCGGACAGATTTCATGAGGATGCGTTGCGCATGATCCGCGCGGTCCGTTTTGCTGCCGTTTTAGGGTTTGCAATCGAGGAACATACCTTACAGGCAATTGAAGAAAACGCTGCTAGTGTCGTTCATGTTTCTGTAGAACGGATCAAAGTGGAGATGGATAAATTATGGAAGGGCGTAGATTCCGGCAAGGCACTTGCAATGATCGTGAATACCCGCCTGGCGGAGCATTTGCCCCTATTTCCTGATGATGCACGTCTATTATCTAAATGCGCCCCTTATTCGACAGCAGAGCAAGGGTGGTCCGCATTGATGTTGGCAGGTCATTTTTCGGCTGGAGAGATTGCGAAGGCATATAAACTTTCCAACCGCGAGAAGGACTTTCTGTCAAACGTCCAAGATGCGCTTGATAACAGGCAGTCCAGTCGATTTACGGTTGATGATTATTACCGCTTTACATTGGACGTGTTGATTGCAACAGAAAAGATTTGGCAAGCCCTACATCCTTCAGAACATGGAATTCATTTCGAGGAAATGAAACAGATGCAAGATAGTTTGCCAATCCGTTCAAAGGCTGACCTGCTAGTTGATGGGAAAGACCTAATGGAGTGGACAAGCCAAAGAGGCGGCAGATGGGTTGGTGAATGGATGCAGAAAATCGAATATGCGGTGCTCCATCAAATTTGCCCGAACGATTCGGAAAAGATAAAGGAATGGTTTCTGAATGAATACGAACATCAAGAGTGAATTGCTGAAAAGACTTTTTGAAGCTAAAGGAAATCCGATTTCCGGACAGGAGTTTGCGGACGAATTCGGTTTGTCCAGAACGGCAATTTGGAAATATATTAGAGAGTTTGAAGAGGAAGGCTATGAAATCGCATCGATCCGTAAAAAGGGGTATGTGCTTATCGCTTCGCCGGATCTTGTGAACGCGGCAAACATCAAGAAGTACTTACAGACCGCAGCCTATGGCAGGAAAATCGATTATCATGTCAGTTGCGGATCGACCCAAATACTCGCGCACGACGCTGCACAAGCTGGTGTACCCGATGGAACCCTCGTCGTTTCCGAGGAGCAGACGGCGGGCAAGGGAAGGTTGTCCCGCCCTTGGGATTCAGCAGCCCAAAAAGGGATTTGGATGAGTTTGATCATCAGGCCATCCCTCATGCCCCAGCAAGCTCCGCAAATGACACTCGTGGCTGCAGTCGCGATTGTAAGAGCGATTGAAAATATCGGTGGCATTGAAGCAACGATCAAATGGCCGAATGATATTTTGATCAACAACAGGAAGGTGACGGGCATACTGACTGAACTTCAATCGGAACCGGATCGAGTGAAAGCGATTATTCTCGGAATCGGAATGAACGTCAATCAGGATGAAGACGATTTTCCATTGGAATTGAAAGAGATAGCCACTTCCTTGAAGATTGCCGGCGGAAAGCATATTGATCGCGCTAAGCTGATCGCCGAAATCCTCTTCTTTATTGAATCATATACGAAAATGTATGAGAAACACGGCTTCGGACCGATCAAATTGCTTTGGGAGGGCTATTCGAATATAGCGGGCAAGCGAATCCAAGCTGTCATGTTAAATGAAACGGTTGAAGGCACAGCCTTAGGCATCTCAGAAGAAGGGCTATTAGAGCTTCAGCTCGACGACGGCACAGTCAGGGGCATCTATTCTGCGGATGTCTTTATTAAAGATTGAACTATACAAATCTTCCTTGATTTGCTATAGTAATGGCGAAGGGCAGTATCAATCGGAATTGCACCTTCAGGGCTATATGCTTGTCAGAAAACCCAATAAGATCTGCCTTGATCTTGTAAAAGACAGGGACGGAGGAAACCAAAAATCGTTAGTTCACAATCCTTCTGCCCTTTTTAGGCCAGAAGGATTTTTAATTTTCGGTTTTCTCTACTTTGACCAGAAAAGGAGAGGATACGGATGAAAAGCACTACTGATTTCACGAAGATGAAACGTAATGGGGAAAAAATTGTCATGTTGACTGCGTACGACCATCCGTCTGCACAATTGGCGGAGGAGGCTGGCATCGACGTCATCCTTGTAGGCGATTCGCTAGGCATGGTCGTTTTAGGTTATGAATCGACTGCTTCTGTGACAACCGACGATATGATTCATCACGGAAAAGCGGTCAGGAGGGGAGCAAAGGACACGTTCGTCGTCGTTGACATGCCTTTCGCTTCCTACCATGGTTCAGCTGATAGGACGTTGGAAGCCGCAGTCCGCATCTTCCAGGAGACGGGAGCAAACGCTTTGAAACTGGAAGGCGGAGGAAAGGTGATTGACACCATCCATCTTTTGACGGAAACAGGGATTCCAGTCGTTGCACATCTCGGTCTTCTTCCTCAATCAGCTGCTGTAGCTGGGGGTTACAAAGTGCAAGGGAAGACTGCGGAAGCTGCAGAAAAACTTATTCAGGATGCAATCGCTTGTGAAGCTGCAGGCGCATGTATGATTGTTTTGGAGTGCATTCCTTATCAATTGGCGGACCAGGTATCAAAAGCGGTCGCAATTCCTACAATCGGGATAGGAGCTGGCGCAGAGACGGATGGTCAAGTGCTTGTTTTCCATGACACGGTTAAATACGGAAGTCACCATATCCCTAAATTCGTCGAAGCATACGCAGATATTGGAAGCGATATCAAAAATGGTTTAAAGAGATATGCCTCAGCCGTCAAGACAGGAGAATTTCCTTCTGAGGCACATCGTTTTACGATGAAGGAGGAAGAACTGGTTGCATTATACGGGGGATTGAACGATGTACGTTGATAGTACTGCCATCCAAGTGGTAGAAACCATTGAAGAACTCCAGATGAAACTGAACCGGAATGAACGACAAAATGCAACAGTCGGCTTCGTCCCTACTATGGGCTATTTACACGAAGGGCACTTATCTCTTGTGAAGCATGCAAAAGAACAAAACGACATTGTTGTCATGAGCATTTTTGTTAATCCGGCACAGTTCGGACCCGGCGAGGATTTCGACTCGTATCCGCGTGATCGGGAAAGGGATATTCGTCTCGCATGTGAAGCCGGCGTCGATATTGTATTCATTCCGGCAGTCGATAAAATGTATCCGTCTGACGGTGGCATCCGTATACTGCCGGGCAGGCAGGCGCATGAGCTTTGCGGCGCTTCAAGGCCTGGACATTTTGACGGTGTTCTCAAAGTTGTATTGAAACTGTTCAATATTGTCGATCCGGACCGTTCGTATTTCGGCATGAAAGATGCGCAACAACTGGCAGTAATTGAAACGTTTGTACGGGACTTCAATCTACGGACAGCAATCATGCGGGTTCCGACTGTACGGGAAGAGGATGGATTGGCGAAAAGCTCGCGCAATGTGAAATTGACATCTTTGGAACGATCGGAAGCGACTGTGATCTATCGGGCACTACAAATCGGTGCAAAGATGTTCGCGACGGGAGACAATCCGAACGCTATTGAGCAGCATGTGTCAGAATACATCATTTCAAATAGTTCTGGCAAGATCGATTATGTGAAAATGCTGGCATACCCTGAATTAGGTCCTGTAACGGACGCGGCACAGGAAGTAATCTTGGCTTGCGCAGTGAAGTTTTCGTCAACTAGGTTAATAGATAATATTATTATGTCAACAAAGGATGGTACCCATGTTCCGAATGATGATGAACAGTAAATTGCATCGCGCTACCGTGACAGAAGCAAACTTGGATTACGTTGGAAGTATTACGATTGATAGTGACTTGTTGGATGCAGCGGGTATGCTTCCGAATGAGAAGGTCCATATTGTCAACAATAATAATGGAGCTCGATTTGAAACGTATATTATAGCGGGTGAGCGTGGAAGTGGTGTTATTTGCGTCAACGGCGCTGCAGCCAGATTAGTCCAGAAAGGTGACATAGTCATCATCATTTCATATGTCTATGTAACGGATGAGGAGGCTAACACCCATCAACCGACAGTCCTTCTCATGAATGAAACGAATGGGGTTAAAGAAGTGATCAAAGAAACGCCCGGCGTAATTGCCTAATGGAAGTAGACGCCGATGAAGGATTGAAATTTTCCTTCATCGGTATTTTTTAATTGGTTGGATACCTAATTGCGCAATCGGACCGCCAAATATGATACAATCTGCTGTAGTATTCACTACAGGAAGTTGATGATTGAATGGATAATCGTACATATGCAGTCGTTGACTTGGAAACGACTGGACATTCCCCTTCTAGAGGGGATAGGATCATACAAATTGCAATCGTTTTCATCGAAAATGGGACGATAACGCGCCAGTATGCCCGATTTGTCAATCCGGAACGTGAAATACCTCCGTTCATCCAACAATTGACCGCGATTACGGATAAAGAAGTGCTTTCTGCTCCTTCATTTGAAGAGATTGCACAAGATGTATCCGATATGTTGCAGGGGACGGTATTTGTCGCGCATAATACCGATTTCGATCTGTCATTTTTGCAAAGCGAATTTAAACGATGCAATGTGGCCGGTTGGTCCGGAAAGAAAATTGATACTGTTGAGTTATCCAAAATCCTATTCCCATCCTCCTCAAGCTATCGTTTGCAGGATTTGGCAGAGGATTTGGATATTGAGCTGCCTGCCGCACATAGGGCAGATGATGATGCCAAAGCGACTGCCAATTTGTTATTGACAGCATTGTCTAAGCTTCGGACTTTGCCGGAAGAAACATTGAACTTATTGCATAGGCGCTCCTTTTCATTGCGCTCGGATATTTCGACACTAATTTATGAAACGTTAAAGCATGTACGGACTTCTACAGGCGGTAGAAAGCTCCCTTTATTCAGGGGAATTCCGTACAATAACCCTGAGAATCCCGCGGGTGTTTTGAGTGCACGTTGTACCTATCCGAAGAAGGAAGAGGAGAAAGTCGATCTGTTGAAGAAAGGCTATCCTTTTTTCGAATACCGGAAATCCCAATTGTCATTCATGGATTCCATATGGGAAACGCTCTCCACGCATTCCGAAATTGTTGTCGAGGTCCCAACAGGAGTCGGAAAAACGGTCGGCTATTTGTTGCCTGCAGCAATTTATTCCCTTCTGACCGGGAAACCTGTGGTGATTAGCACGTTCACAAACCATCTTGTCGATAAAATCCTCGAGGATGAAGTGAAGCGCATCCAGAAAATCCTTGACATCAAATGCACTGCAACAGTCCTAAAGGGCAAGGAGCAGTATATTTCCCTCGGAAAGTTCGAAGAATTGTTGAGGATAACGGATGAATCGTATGATGAAACATTTACAATCATGCAAATCCTCGTCTGGCTGACAGACACGGAAACCGGAGATGTCAATGAATTGAATGTGTCCGGCGGGGGACAATTGTTTGTCGATCGGATCCGTAAACGGAATAATTGGCTGAAGGCGGATGAAAGATCGGCGGATTACCACCAAAGGATGAAGGACGCCTGCAGCCTTTCCAATCTCATCATTACGAACCATTCGATGCTCCTATCGGATAGCAATCGTGAACAAAAGATTTTCCAGGACTTTTCAGGCCTGATCATCGATGAAGCCCATCAATTTATTCATACAGCTGCCAATTCCAATGAGACAGTCTTTTCCTATATGAACTGGAAGTATGTCATGGGGCAACTAGGCTCGGACGCGGTTGGCCAGCTTCTTCATCAGATTATGAAACTTCATAGGAAATATGGCAATTATGGAAATCAGGTGTTTGAAAAGCTGGCGTTCTCCTATGAACAATTCACAACCATATTTGATGATGTCGCTGCGTTGTTGTCGAAACACCGCCCTCAGGTGAAAGGAAGCCAACAAGGGAAGAGAGTCGTTTTCGGTCTCGAGGAATTAGTCGGGAACGATCCCCTCTTTTCCAAAATGGCCGAAAAGATGAATGATTATATTGAGGTTGTAGAAATAATTAGTTCTCGCCTGGAAGTGCATATAGAGAGAATGTCGCCGAAAGAACAGGCATTTTTATCAGAATGGGAGTATTGGGTAAGGGAATTGAAAATCAAGGCTGGAGAATGGGTGGAAATTTTCCTGGATGACGAAAAGGAGAATTTCACCATTTGGATTGAAAAAGATAAACGGAGTTTGCCTGGTAGTCTTACTGTCGTCAAAAGCCCCGTAGAAGGGTCGGCGATTACAAAGGAATTCATGCAGGGCCTTAAAGATGAAGAGATTGGAATCATATGGACATCTGCAACAATGACAATCAACCAGGATGAGCGTTTTGTTTCCAGGCAGCTAGGAATTGCTGAAAGTGTACCCGTTTTAACATTTGACGCTCCTGCACATTTCTATGATAACGCAGGAATATTCATCGTCGATGATATGCCGTCCATCCAACATGTGTCCCAGAGCGACTATATTGAAGCAGTAGCGGATGCAGTCGTCCAAACAGTGTTCGCAACTGGCGGAAGATTGTTCGTCCTGTTCACCTCGCAGGATATGCTTCGAAAAACGTATGAATTGATTTTGGAGAGTGAACTATTGAAAGATTACGCTCTCATTGCGCAAGGAGTGAGCTCTGGGAGCCGAATGAAACTGTTGAAATCGTTCCGTCAGTTCGAGAAATCGATTCTATTCGGCACGAACAGTTTTTGGGAAGGTGTCGATGTTCCCGGTGAGGCATTGTCTGCGGTCATCATTGTCCGGCTTCCGTTTTCATCTCCGGATGAGGTCGTCTTTAAAGCGAGGGCGGCAAAGCTAGCTGCAGGCGGATCCAATCCATTTACAGATTTGTCATTGCCAGAAGCGATATTGAGGTTCAGGCAGGGATTTGGACGATTGATCCGCTCGTCTGGAGATAGGGGCTTTTTCATCATTTTGGATAGACGTATCTATACAAAATCATATGGGAAGCGCTTTTTGAATGCGCTGCCGTCTGTTCCCGTTCACAAAGTGTCATTAGAACATATGGTGAATGAGCTCGAAGATTGTTATAATAAATAGGGATACAGTAGAAGACGAAATGCGAAAAGATTTCCAATTTGCAGTAGGAAGTGATACTAATGATGAATTGGATCAAGTTCATCGCAGCTTTCCTTTTGGCGTTATCACTTATCATTATTGTCATTGTTTTTTATAATGCCAATACACCTTTTTCAAACGCCCAAGAAAAGGCGGAAGAAGATGCATTGAAGTATGGAGCTTTGAATTCTGTCGAACGCACTTCCATCTATAATGGCACCGTTTCGATGGTGACTGTATTCGGCAAAGATGACAAAGGCAATGAGAAAGCGGTTTTCATTAAAGGGAAAACAGGAGAAATCCTTGATGAAGTAGTTTTGAAAGATGGTATCGATTCGCAAGCCGCAATTGAAACGGTGAAGGCGGAGTTGCCAGTGGAAAAGATCCTCCACGTAGTACTTGGCTTGGAGGAAGGCCATCCTGTATGGGAAGTCGCATTTAAAGGCGAAAATGGCAAATTGAATTATGTATATGTCTTTTTTGAGAACGGAGAATGGTGGAAACGGATATTAAATCTATAAGATTGATCCGTTTACATTCGATAAGATGAAGGGACAAAAGGGAGCGATTCAATTGACAAAGAAGTTAGCAGCGAGAGTAAGTACGTTATCACCATCCACAACCCTTGCCATTACGGCGAAAGCTAAAGAGATGAAGGAGTCGGGCATCGACATCATCGGACTAGGGGCTGGGGAGCCGGATTATAATACTCCCGAAAACATTTTGGAAGCGGCTTTTCAATCCATGAAAGAAGGCAAGACAAAATATACGCCTTCCGGAGGCCTTCCTGCACTGAAGGATGCCGTCATCGCCAAACTGAAGACGGATCAGCAGTTGGATTACTCAAGACAGGAAATTATGATCGGCATCGGTGCGAAGCATGTTCTTTACACATTGTTCCAGGTCCTATTAGATCCGGGTGATGAAGTAATCATCCCGACACCTTATTGGGTCAGCTATCCCGAACAAGTGAAGCTCGCTGAAGGCGTACCAGTTTTCGTTGAAGCTACATCGGAATCCCAGTTCAAGGTAACGGCAGAACAGATTAGCAATGCAATTACATCTAAAACGAAAGCTGTCATTATCAACTCTCCAGGAAATCCGACTGGTATGATCTATTCGCAAGAGGAACTCCGCCAAATTGCAGAAGTTTGTCTAGAAAAGGATATATGGATCATTTCGGATGAAATCTACGAAAAGTTGATTTATGGAAATGAGAAGCATGTTTCGATTGCTCAGCTATCAGATGATGCGAAAGCGCGGACATTCATCATTAACGGAGTATCCAAATCCCATTCAATGACAGGTTGGAGAATTGGATATATTGCGGGAGATGCAGAAGTGGTGAGTGCAATGACGAACTTGGCCAGCCATTCGACATCCAATCCGACAACGACTTCCCAATACGCTGCGATTGAAGCGTATAATGGTCCTCAGGAAGCAGTGGAAAGCATGCGGAAGGATTTTGAATCGAGGTTGGAACGTATCTACCCTCAGTTGGCGGCTATTCCCGGCTTTACAGTCGTCAAACCTCAAGGTGCTTTTTATTTGTTGCCGGAAGTTACTGAAGCAATGAAAAAAACAGGCTTCTCAAATGTAGATGAGTTTGCATCAGCGCTTCTGACGGAAGCGAAAGTGGCAGTCATCCCCGGATCCGGTTTCGGTTCCCCTGAAACGATCCGCTTGTCCTATGCGACATCTATTGATCTGCTGGAGGAAGCGGTAAAACGAATCCGTTCATATGTTGAAGCAAACTGGAAAGAATAAAAGTTCATACTCACGGAGGTACTTATGAAAACAATCATGATTCACGAAATGCCAGATCACGTAGGAGAAACAGTCCGGATCGGAGCATGGCTAGCAAATAAAAGATCGAGCGGTAAAATCGCGTTTCTGCAACTTCGCGATGGATCAGGTTTTGTTCAAGGCGTTGTCGTCAAAGAAGTTGTAGGGGAGGATATTTTTGCGAAAGCAAAATCCATCCACCAGGAATCTTCGCTTTATGTGACAGCAGAAGTGACGGAGGACGAACGTTCTTCATTCGGCGTTGAACTGCAAGTGAAAGATATTGAAATCATTCATGAAGCAATTGATTATCCAATTACTCCGAAAGAACACGGAACTGAATTCTTGATGGATAATCGTCATTTATGGCTGCGCTCTCGCAAACAACATGCCATCATGAAAATCCGGAATGAAATCATCCGCTCCACATATGAGTTTTTCCATTTGAATGGATTTGTGAAAGTGGATCCACCTATTTTGACGGGTTCTTCGCCTGAAGGAACTACGGAACTTTTCCATACGAAATACTTTGATGAAGACGCTTATTTATCACAATCAGGACAGCTCTATCTAGAAGCTGCAGCGATGGCTCTCGGAAAAGTGTTTTCATTCGGACCGACTTTCCGTGCAGAGAAATCGAAAACACGACGTCATTTGATTGAATTCTGGATGATTGAACCTGAAATGGCATTCGTGCAACATGAGGAAAGCTTAGAAGTCCAAGAGCAATATGTTTCGCATATCGTCCAGTCCGTATTGCAAAACTGCCCATTGGAACTTGAGCGGCTTGGAAGGGATCTTTCAAAACTTGAAAAAGTACAGGCTCCGTTCCCAAGGATCTCTTATGACGATGCAATTACGTTCCTTCATGAAAAAGGCTTTGATGACATCGAATGGGGTGATGACTTCGGTGCGCCGCATGAGACTGCGATTGCAGAAAGCTTTGACATGCCTGTCTTCATTACAAATTATCCAAAAGATATTAAGTCATTCTATATGCAACCGCACCCAGATCGCGACGATGTCGTTTTATGCGCAGATTTGATCGCTCCGGAAGGATATGGGGAAATCATCGGCGGTTCAGAGCGTATTTATGACTATGAATTGATGAAGCAACGCATCCAGGAGCATAATTTGGATGAGTCCGCCTACGAATGGTATTTGGAGTTAAGCAAATACGGCGCAGTTCCACATTCTGGTTTCGGGCTTGGATTGGAACGGACAGTTGCGTGGATTTCAGGTGTTGAACACGTTCGGGAAACAATTCCGTTCCCACGTCTGTTGAATCGTCTTTACCCTTAATTGACGCAGATTTACTAATAGTGAGGTGTTCGGCATGAAAGATGAAGAACGGCTCCGTATTTGGATTGAGCAGGGGAATGTCACTATTCCCCAGCTCTTTTTTCAGCACTATAAAGCATTGGATATAAAGGATATCGATGCAATGCTTCTTTTGCATATGTGTGCGTTTCAGGCGGATGGTTCGCAATTCCCTACGCCAACCGATCTTGCAGGACGCATGCATCTTACAGAGAATCAGGTGTCCGAAATCCTCCAACGCCTTATGCAACGAGGATTGTTGGAAATCCGGCAGGGGCAGGATGAAAACGGAGTGTTATACGAGCAGTTTTCAATGCAACCCTTATGGAACAGGCTTGTTAACATTGTGCTTACAGAAAAGACCGTACTAGAAGAACAGAAGGATAAAGAGGATGAAGGAGAAATCTTCACATTGTTCGAGCAGGAGTTCGGACGTCTTCTATCTCCAATGGAATGCGAAACGATTACAATGTGGCTGGATGAAGATGGTCATGCTGTCCAGATAATAAAGGCGGCGTTGAAAGAAGCTGTTCTAGCCCAAAAACTCAGCTTGCGCTACATTGACCGGATTCTGTTCGAATGGAAGAAGAAAAGGGTGAGAACGTTGAATGACGTGGAAAAACAATCCAGATCATTCAGGACGGCAATGATACGTCCAGTTCAAAATCGGGAAACCGTCGTAAAAAAGGTTCCTTTTTATAATTGGTTGGAAGAACGGGAATAGGTGATGGAATATGTTGACGAAGAAACAATGGGAAATCTGCCTGGAAGAGTTTAGTAGAATGTTTCCCGATGCTCATTGTGAGCTGGTACACGAAAATGCATTTGAGCTACTCGTCGCCACATTGCTCTCCGCTCAATGTACGGATGTTCTTGTGAACCGCGTTACTGCGGATTTATTCAAAAAATATAAGAAACCTGAAGATTATTTGGCGGTAGAAATAGAGGAGCTTCAAAATGATATCCGCTCGATCGGCCTCTATCGGAATAAAGCAAAAAACATTCAAGCGTTGAGTGCCATTCTGATCGAGAAATTTAATGGTGAGGTACCGGGCGATAGGGATGTACTTACGACTTTCCCTGGCGTAGGCAGGAAAACGGCGAATGTCGTTGTTTCCAATGCGTTCGGCATCCCGGCATTGGCAGTTGACACACATGTTGAGCGTGTAGCCAAGCGTCTTGGCATGAATCGTTGGAAAGATTCACCTCTCATGGTGGAAGAAAAGATCATGCGATGGACGCCTATGGAAAAATGGACGGATACACACCATCAGATCATCTTCTTTGGACGATATCACTGCAAAGCCCAAAATCCGGCTTGCGGTGAATGTCCGCTCCTTCCATTGTGCAGGGAAGGGAAGAAACGGATGAGAGGCATTGCATAAGCCTGGAATGGACAGGAAGGCACTGCTATATTCCTGTTGGAACAATTGGCTGGACATGAAAGAAAGAATCGAGGAAGCTTATAAGCAAAAGAGTCCCGAAGCTGCCAACTTGATTGATATAGCAATCGGAAATTATATGGAAATGCTAGGGTTGTTTATGAACACCGAATCTTCTTCAATTGATGTGTCACTGATTGAACCGTTGAATGGAATAGAACGATTGCAATACATCCGTACGAAAAGAGCGGGGCATTTTGCATACGTGCAGTTGGATGCACTATATTCCGAGGCGATGAAAAAAGCGGTTAGCCGATTGGCAATGATAAAATAAAAAAGCCTGAAGTGATGATTTCCATCACTTCAGGCTTTTTTTAGTTATCCTCCACTGCCATCATCGGTTCCGTCGCCGGAGCCATCATTTCCGCCCGTTCCTGGATCGGTTGTCGCATCACCCGATGAGCCGGAACCGTCGGTCGTATTGTCAGCGTCTCCATCGTTTTCATTGTTGCCGTTGCCATTGTTGCCGTTGTTATTACTGTTATTTCCATTGTTACCACTTCCATTGTTGCCGTTATTGCCGTTATTATTTTGGCCATTGTTTTCGCTGTTGGTTTCATCATCTTCTCCGTCATCTATCGAAGGGTCCTCGTCATTCTGCCCCTCTATTAGAAGGGAAGTGGAAACTGGACTGCTTTCAATTTCCCCTGAAATCGCCTTAACGTAGAAGGTGTATGTGCGGCCCAGTTCAACTCCGGAGAACGTTACGTCATTTACCGAAGTCGTCGTCATGTGCTGTGGCTCACTGCCATCCACTGAAACGGAGACGCTGAATTGTACTGGTTCCGGAAGCATAAGTGCATCTGGATTGTCGTACGACCAATTTAATGAGACAGAGTTCGACTCTGCAACATATTGCGCAGACAAGCCGCTTGGCGCTTCCAGTTCAGTAATTACCTCTTCATCCATTTCAGTCGGCACCGTTCCTCTAACGAACAGCTCTGTACTCTTCAAAGCATCCGGTGTCGAATTGCTCGCAAGAATTGGCGGATTGGATCCTTTTACGATGACCGCCTCTTCAACGGAACTAGGTTGCTTGAACCTCGGTGTAGTTTTTCCTGACACGAGATCAGTCATTACATTCCTGAAAAGGATTTGCGGCACATAGCGGCCTCGATCGTACGTTGTAATGGGTGTATTACGATTTTTGTAACCGCCCCAAACGGAAATAGTGTACTCCGTAGTATAACCGGTGAACCAGCTATCTGGTACGTCAGTGTTTTTCATTCCGTATTTCTTCATCGTTGCAGCATCATAGTTCGTCGTCCCTGTCTTACCGGCCATATCCAATCCAGAGACGTTAGCCGTCTTTCCGGTTCCATAGGTGATGACATCCCGTAAAATATCAGTCACCATATAGGCGGTTGAATCTTTCATGACAGTGACAGGGTCCGGTGCCAAGTTACGCTTGGAGCCATTACGGAAAATGATTTCCTTGACTGCGTGGGGCTTTGTATAAATTCCGCCGTTGCCGAACGGGGCATAAGCACCTGCCATTTGAATTGTCGAAAATTCATATTCTCCTCCGCCGATAGCAAGCGTGGAAGTCATATCATCGTATTTCAGATCAAGCTTGCCTGCAAATTCACGAGCTCGTTTCGTTCCGACTTCCTCAAACACTTTGATGGCTGGAATATTTCTTGAACGGTACAATGCTTCCCTCGCAGTAATCGGTCCCATGTATTTCCCATCTACATTTCGAATCGATATGTCGGTGCCTTTGTATTTATATGGTTCGTCTTTAACGATATGGGCAGTTGACCAGCTTTTGTATTCAATTGCTGGACCATAGGAAAGGATCGGTTTAATAACCGAACCGGGCATCCTAGGGTTGTCACCCGAAGCAAAGTTTAAGTTCCGTCCGGTGAAATTCCGCCCACCGCCGATTGCGGCGATTTCGCCGGTTTTCGTATTCAGAACGGTCATCCCGGCTTGCATCTCATCCGACTCATAGATCGGCGAATTGATTGCCTTTTCTACAGATTGTTGAGCTGCCGGGTCAAGGGCCGTTTGAATGGTTACCCCTTCTGCGAGGATATCCATCATGCCCGCTGCTTCCAATTCATCCAAGACGATGTCAACATATGCAAGATACTTAGAATCTTTTTTCTGTTGACGTTGATCATCCGGAAGAAGTGTTTCCGTTACAGAGATGGCTTTCGCCTTCTCCATTTCGTCCTTCGTTATTTTACCATGTTTGTACATAAGGCCGAGGACAGTATTCCGGCGTTTTTCTGCCCGCTCTGGATTCTTAAACGGATTATAGCCGTTAGGGGATTGAGGCATCCCCGCCAATAGTGCCATTTCATGCAATTCAAGCTCTTTCAGATCTTTCCCGTAAAAATCTTTTGCAGCCGTCCCAATTCCGTAAATGTTGCCTGACATGAGGATTTTATTGAAGTACATTTCAAAAATCTGTTCTTTAGAATATTCCCTTTCAAGCTTGAAGGCGAGCCACGCTTCCTGCGCTTTCCTCTTCAATGTCTTTTCATCTGAGAGGAAGGAGTTCTTAATGACTTGCTGGGTTAGCGTAGACGCTCCTTGCGATCCGAAGCCGCTTTGGAAGTTAGCTAGAACAGCACCGCCCAGTCTCCAGAAGTCCATACCATGGTGTTTGTAGAATCGGACGTCCTCTGTCGCAAGGACGGCATCTTCCATCTCTTTCGGTATATCCTTGTATGGAACGAACTCCCGCTTTTCTGCACCAAATTTCATAAACACATTTCCATTGCGATCGACAATATCGGATGTAAGTGGATCTTTCAATAGATTTTCATCAAGATCCGGTGAGCTGCTTGCGTAAAATGCGAATAATCCAGCTCCACCGATCAGAACAGCTACACCAAGTGCGATGATGCTGAGAAAGATTTTCTTTACTAGATTGCTGCCATTTTTCTTCTTATTATTCTTCCCGCGCCTTTTTTCCGCTTCCATCTGCTGACGTCTGGCTGATCGAGATTTTGTTTGATCACTCATAAGTTTTCCTGCCTTTCAATTGTTTCTGTTCCAGGTTTCTGCAAAAGTGAATCCATAGCAGACAAATAGTCTAGCCGTGGGTTGAAACCTGCATGTATTTCTATGGATATCTCTTCCATTTCGGAGAGTGTAATAGATTTCCTTCCTCCTGCTATCATTCTTTCCCACTTTTTTTCGAAGTACTCGTACGGGACGATAAAATAGCGGTCGAGAACAGTGAATTTTACTAACAAAAACGCGATACCTGCTTGCTCGGTCACTCTTTTCATATGCTCGACCTGATGCTCATGGATATTTTGCAATGGAAAAGAGGACGTACTCTTTGTCTCCTTCGCTTCAAAATCAATATATTTCCCGTTCCAAACTCCATTAAAGTCTGTAGTGGATGGAGATCTGAAATATGCTTCGGTAATGACAGCCGCGCTTCTGGCAGGATATTTCACGTGTACAATTTGGATAGGGACCGGCTTCTTATGGATGACGGCTTTATTGTTGGCTAAATAATATTCATTCGTTTCGTTCAACTCGTCCTCTAATGTTTTCCCCCGGTTGCTGAACGATAGATTTTTATTATCCACTCGGGTAGAGCGTTGTACCGGAATATATTTTTTCCCGTTCGGATATCGAATTGTCATTCCTACCACCTCGCATTTCCTATCATACCATAATGATTGGACGGATTATCGCTCTAAAAGTTCCGCAAAAGTATTGTTCTGCAGGTTTCGAAGAATACACGTTCGTTTAGGTTTGGTGTCCCCACGAAGTTTTTGATAGACTATAGGAAAGACTTTGGAGAGGATGGTTCACTTGTTAACTTTACTAGAGAAAACGGAACGGCTCCTTTCTGTTTGTGAAGAGTGCTTGGAAAGACTCCCAGCGATGCGGGAATTGGATCGGGAGCCTGACTTTTTTACAGAAGTAAAACCATATGCAGATACAAACCATAGATTGTTGGACGAATGGACCGAAGAAATCAGAACGTTGATTCGTGAAGAGAGACCGAAATACATTCATCTTCATCAAATTGAATCGTTGAATGAATCAATGAAGCAATTCATCGTTCAATCTTTTTATGCGAAGACGGGAAAGAAACGTTTTGTCCTTTCCATTAATTCAGCGACGTACACATTAAGAACGGTCTTAGATGAATTGCAACAAAAAGGGAGAGAGCAAGGATGAAGAAGACAAGCGTCCGGGAAACGGTCGAACACTTCTTATCCGACCCTGAATTATCGTCCAATGTTCGCCATTATGAAAAGATTGATGGAAAACCTGCAGAATACGCTGCATTTCCAAAACAGCTTCATCCGTCCATAGTGAAAGCGTTGGCCGAGAAAGGGATAGAGCGTCTATACAGTCATCAACGCGAAGCGTTCGATATTGCGACGTCAGGCGACTCGATAACTGCTGTGACGCCGACTGCTTCAGGGAAATCACTATGCTATCATCTGCCAGTCTTGCAAAGCATTTTGGAGGATGATTCGTCCCGTGCGCTTTATCTGTTTCCGACAAAGGCGCTTGCACAAGACCAGTTAGCGGATTTGCATGAATTGATTGAGGCGAGCGGAGAGACGATCCTCAGTTACACGTATGATGGGGATACAGCGCCGGGATTGCGAACTAAAGTTCGTAAGTCGGGCCATATCGTTTTGACGAACCCCGATATGCTGCACTCTGGCATTTTGCCACACCATACAAAGTGGGTATCCCTTTTCGAAAATCTGAAGTATATCATCATAGACGAATTGCATACGTATAAAGGGGTATTCGGGAGCCATGTCGCACATGTATTGAGAAGATTGAAACGCATTTGCAATTATTACGGATGCAACCCGACGTTCATCTGTACATCAGCGACAATTGCCAATCCGAAAGAGCTTGCCGAGGCATTGACCAATACGCCGATGCGTCTCATATCCAAAAACGGAGCCCCTTCAGGCGTTAAGCATTTCATCTTCTACAACCCTCCGATCGTCCATAAAACATTCGGCATCCGGCGAAGTGCCATCCTAGAAGTTCGCGATATTGCATCGTTTTTGTACAGGGAAGGTGTCCAGACGATCATCTTCGCAAAGAGCCGGGTGCGCGTTGAAATGCTTGTAACGTATATGAAGGAATTGACGAAGAAAAAACTGTTTGATCAGACAATCATGGGGTATCGTGGCGGCTATTTGCCATCTGAGCGCAGAAAAATTGAAAAAAGGCTGCGCGACGGAGATATCAAGACGGTTGTCAGTACGAATGCGCTCGAGCTCGGCATTGATATCGGGCAATTGCAAGCATGCATCATGACCGGCTACCCGGGAAACATTGCGAGCGCCTACCAACAGGCCGGCAGAGCAGGGAGGAGGCAGGATGATGCGTTGATCATCTATGTTGCCCAATCGATGGCGCTTGACCAATACATCATTCAGCATCCTGAATACTTGCTTGGCCAAACGCCGGAAGAAGCGAGGATCCATCCCGATAATATGCTTATCCTCATGGATCATTTGAAATGTGCATCATTTGAATTGCCGTTTACAATGACGGAAACATACGGGGAATTCGAAGTTCAGGAACTTCTCGCCTTTCTGGAAAGCGAAGGGGTGCTCGTCAAAACATCCGATAAATGGCATTGGATGACAGACCGGTTCCCGGCAAGTGAAGTCAGTCTACGCTCCGCCTCCCAAGAAAATGTTGTCATCATCGACAAAACGATTCCTAAAGGGACTGTCGTGATCGGAGAGATGGACCGCTACAGCGCAATGACCTTGTTGCACGAAGAGGCGATCTATATGCATCAAGGAAAGCAATACCAAGTCGAAATGCTAGATTGGGAGGAAAAGAAGGCATACGTGACAGAAGTCGATGTCGATTATTATACGGATGCTAATTTAGCTGTGGAACTAAAAGTGATCAATGAAGATGAAAGCGAGCAACTGGGAGAAGCGGAAGTGGCGTACGGAGATATTGCTGTTTTGGCGATACCTACTATATTTAAAAAGATACGCTTCGACACACACGACAATATCGGTTCCGGTCCGATTTCGCTGCCTGCCGAGGAGCTGCATACATCATCCACTTGGTATGCATTCGACACTCCGGACGGTTGGAAAGAATCCGAATTGACAGACGCACTGACAGGTGCCGCATACGCGATCCAATCTTTCATTCCGTTATTCGTACGTTGTGATCGGTCCGACATCCATGTCGTCCCACAAGTGAAGGCGATTCACACCGGAAAACCGACAATTTTCATTTACGATAGTTATCCGGGAGGCATCGGGTTAAGCGAAAAGATCTTTGGCCGTTGGGATGAATTACTGAAAAAGGCGACGGACCATGTGCGAGGATGTCATTGCGACAATGGTTGCCCTGTCTGTATCGGTGCACAAGAAGAGGGAATCCGGGTGAAACAGGACGTCATCGCTCTTCTGCAAGCCCTCGTTGGAGGAAAGACAAATGTCATATGAAGCAAAAATGATGGAAATGAAGAAGCTTCTTAAAAAGAAAGCTCCTAAAACTGACGAAAAGCCCCAAACACAGAAACGTGTAACGCCTCCGCCGCCTCCTTATGAGAAGAGGTGGCTCGCGGCAGGATTGACAAAAGAAGAAAACGAATTCGGCATCGTGTACAAGAAAACTGTCGTTTATGATCTGCATCATCAGCATGGAAAATACGAACTCTCAGGTTTATTGAACACCGTGGAAAGATGGCGTGAAGCAGAGGAGATACATCCTCTGGCACCTGACTTTGCACAGCCGCTCGTATTTTTTGATACGGAGACGACTGGTTTGAAAGGCGCCGGAACGCTCATCTTCCTTATGGGCTTTATCGAATATACAGACGAAGCGTTCACATTGACGCAATATGTGCTGCCGGGCCCCGATCATGAAGCTGCATTCCTATATGCTTCTAACCTTTGGAAAACGCCTATGTCAATCGTCATGTATAACGGAAAAAGCTTCGATATGCCCCAAGTGCAGACGAGATGGACAATGAATAGAAATGTGTTGCCACAGTTGCTTAAGCATACCGAAATTGATTTGCTCCATGGATCGAAAAGGATCTGGAAAAATGAAATGGACACGTTCAAATTGACCTCAGTTGAGGAAGAACAGCTCGGCTTCTTCCGGGAAGGCGATATTCCCGGCCATATGGCGCCGATCATCTACCAGGATGCAGTGAAAAATGGCCGAGCCGAATTGCTTATGAAAGTCCTTCTTCATAATGAATGGGATATCCTTTCCCTCGTCACCTTATATATCCGTTCAACCGACCTCCTATTGCATGGCGACGCGGACTCATCCGCGAATGCAAAAACGAATATCGGTAAATGGTATACCGATCTTAAATCGTTTAGTCGAAGCAAAGATATCCTTATGGATGTCATTGCAGAATACGGGGCGGATGAACCAAAGGCGCATTTTCATATTGGATTCCTCTTAAAAAAGGAAGGACTCTATTCACAGGCCATTGAATCCTTTGCAACTGCCGCCTCCGGATTGGCAGGAAGGGAAAAAGTCATTGCCTTTGAGGAATTAGCGAAGCTGTTCGAACATAAAATGAAGGAGCTGGAAAAGGCTCTTTATTATACGAAGGAAGCAATCCATACTTTGAATGAAGATCAGGACGTCACGGAACGGTTTAAAGTGAGGATGGGAAATGGATTAAGGCACAGGGAAATAAGATTGAAAAGAAAGCTATTTCCCGGGGAAGCGCAGTAACCGACAAAATACTGCTCTCAACCGGAAATAGAAAGACAAAGTTGTACAAAATATGCTATACTTGCGACATGTAAACATTGATGGAAGGGCGTCATTTTATGGAAATAAAACTTGATTCTAAATCAATACTTGAAAAAGAATTTAAAACAGGTTTACGTGGATATAATCAAGAAGATGTGGATTTATTCCTGGACACAGTGATTCAGGATTATGAAGCTTTTAAAAAGACAATTTCGGAATTACGTATGGAAAATGAAAAGCTGAAGGATGAACTTGCTTCAGCAGTCAAACGTCCAGCGGCAACGAATGCTAATACAACGAACTTCGATCTGTTGAAACGGATTTCAAATTTGGAGAAGCACGTATTCGGCAGCAAATTGTACGATCACGAATAAGCAAGTGATTGGCGTAGAAGAAAAACGTTGATATTTGTCGAAAATTGCAGTATACTATTGTAACCATAGTGTGAATTCAGGTAATCGCTGCAACATCAGTTGTAGAGGAAAGTCCATGCTCGCACGGTTCTGAGATGACCGTAGTGTTCGTGCTCGGCGAAAAGATAAGCCGGGGCTTTGCGCAATGCGCATTGACGGCGGGGATAAGTCCTAAGTGTGCTTGCACATATGGATGAGGTCTCCTGAAAAGTGCCACAGTGACGTAGCCGACTCGGAAACGGGTAGGATGGAACGCGGTAAACCCCACGAGCGAGAAACCCAAATTATGGTAGGGGCGCTCTTCTGAAGGAATTTAACGGATGAAGGGACAGACACTTCTTTAGATGAGTCTGTAGATAGATGATTACCACCCTAAGTACGAGGCGCAAGCCGTTTGAGTACACGGGAACAAAACATGGCTTATCGAATTTACGATGGTTCAACATAACAATCAATGCTCTCCTTTTCGATTGGAGAGCATTTCTTTGTTATTGGGGATAAAAATTGATGTAAATGACAATAGTAGGCAGACTACATATAGATAAGACTAGAATTGGAATTGGAGTTGAAAATGCATGACAAACTATAAATTGGTCGCTACATCCGCCATGGGGCTTGAATCGATTGTTGCAGATGAAGTGAAGGAATTAGGCTTCCACACACAAACCGAGAACGGCAAAATCTATTTCGAAGGCGATGAAACAGCAATTGCCAAAACAAACATGTGGCTTCGTGTCGCGGATCGTGTCCGCATCATCGTCGGTGAATTTACTGCAACGACGTTCGATGACCTTTTTGAACAGACGAAATCCCTTCCTTGGGAACAATATTTGCCTGTAGACGCAAAATTCCCTGTCGCTGGAAAATCGGTGAAATCGACATTGTACAGTACACCTGACTGCCAGGCAATCGTGAAAAAAGCTATTGTTGAACGTTTGAAGACTGCATATAATCGGGTCGGTTTTTTAGACGAGACAGGTCCATTATTTAAACTTGAAGTATCCATTTTGAAAGATAAAGTTACATTGACAATCGACTCAAGCGGGGCCGGCTTGCATAAACGCGGATATCGTGTCGGACAGGGGGATGCTCCGCTTAAAGAGACAATGGCGGCGGCCCTCGTCAAATTGACGCGTTGGAATCCGGACAGACCGTTCGTTGACCCGTTTTGCGGATCTGGAACGATTGCAATCGAAGCGGCAATGATCGGGCAGCAGATCGCACCAGGATATAACCGTGACTTCAGCAGTGAGGAATGGCCGTGGATGGATCAGGCAATTTGGGACCGTGTCAGGGAAGAAGCGGAAGATATTGCGAAGTATGACCAGCCGTTGGATATTACAGGTTTCGACGTAGATCCCCGAATGATCAAAGTAGCACAGCAAAATGCAGTTGAAGCAGGCTTCATGGACATAATCCGCTTTGAGCAGCGTGACGTCAAGGATTTGACCGTTGAAGGGTTGAATGGCGTGCTTGTCGGCAATCCTCCTTATGGAGAACGATTAGGTGAAATCGAGGAAGCTGAGGAACTTGCCCAGATCCTCGGTCATATAATGGATAGGTATCCTTCTTGGTCCGTATACATGTTGTCCTCATTGGAAAACTTTGAAACGATGTACGGAAAAAAAGCTACGAAGAAACGAAAGCTATTCAATGGATTCATCCGGACAGACTTTTACCAATACTGGGGCCAACGAAAATAAGCAAGCAGAGAAAACGGAAGAGGTCATGCCTCTTCCGTTTCCATGTGTGAAAAGGAAAGGGGAGCGCAAATGAAAAGAAAAATGCCATTTTCATTAACAAAAGAAAAATCATTCTATGAATCCTTGAATGACTGGATTGGCGATACATTGTATGATGATTTGACCGAAAAGGGATTCGAATGCAGAGATGAACAAATCTATATGGCATTTCAAATTGAACAAGCGCTGAAAGAGAAAAAAGTCCTTCTGGCAGAAGCCGGTGTCGGAACGGGGAAAACAATCGCCTATTTATTGCCGGCTATCGCCTATGCGCGATATACGGGCAAACCCGCTCTGATTTCCTGTGCGGATGAAACATTGATTGATCAGCTTGTGAAAGAAGAGGGAGACATCCGCAAAATAAGCGATGCGTTGAAAATCGATATTGACGTCCGTCTTGCAAAAGCAAGAGATCAGTATTTATGTCTGAAGAGATTGGATGAAGCAGTAGACGCATCGACGGAAGAATTTGCGGAGAATGTGTATAGCGGATTGCCGGACTTCGTAAACGGCAATGTTTCTTTGCAATCGATTTTTCCTTATGGGGAGCGATCTGAATATCCTCATTTGAATGACGAGCAATGGAAAACAATGAATTTTCATCCTATCCAACAATGTGCAGCCTGTGATGTCCGAAATCGCTGCGGACAGACAATCCACCGGAATCATTATCGTGAAGCGGCGGACTTGATCATTTGTTCGCATGACTTCTATATGGAGCATATTTGGACACAAGAATCGAGAAAGCGCCAAGGCCAAATGCCATTGTTGCCTGATGTATCGATGATTGTTTTCGATGAAGGGCATCTACTTGAATATTCCGCTCAACGCGCACTCACGTATGAGGTTCAAAATCATACGTTACTCAATCTGTTGGAACGTGTAATGGTTGACGGAGTGCGGGAAGAGACACTCCAATTGATGGAACGTTTAATTGATGTCCATGAACATTTCTTCCGTCTATTACAGTCCGCAACGGAAGAGAACGGGGATGAACGGAAAGCGATCCGAAAAACCGGTGAAATTCACTCGGCCGGTAAGGAAGCGATCTCCATCTCAACGGCACTGCTCGAAGAGTTCGTCTTTGAAGGTGAGTTATATATCATTCCGGAGTATGATTTGAAAATGGTCGAGGAATACTTGGAGCAATATATTTACTCTATGGAATTATTCGTCTCCGAAAATGATGCGGTCGATTGGTTAGAACTGAATGAAAATGGGATGACGCTCATCATCATGCCGCGACTAGTCACAGATATATTAAAAGAAAAGCTGTTTTCATCCAATATTCCAATTATCTTTTCATCCGCGACGCTTTCAGTCGGACAGGATTTCAGGTATATATTAGATAGTCTTGGCATCGATGATTTCCTTTCATTTTCAGTGGAGTCTCCTTTCGACTATGAAGAGAAGATGGAAGTCATTGCAGCTGATCTCAACATTGGGGAAAAGCCCGAATATGTGATGGACTTGTTGAAGGATGGACAGCAAACATTGTTGCTGTTCAAATCGGAACAATCGATGAAAAGATTTCAGGCAGAATTAAATGAAGAACAAAGAACCGGAATCGCTTTCGAAGGGGAACGGGAATTATCATCCATTATCCGCGACTTCCAGCAGAAGGAAATTTCCGTACTATGTTCGTATCATTTATGGGAAGGTCTTGATATCCCGCAAGATGCCCTTACCCGGGTCATTATTTACGACCTGCCGTTTCCTCCTCACGATCCTCTCTTTGATGCACGCAGGAAGCATGCTGAAAACCCGTTTGCAGAAGTGGATCTGCCATTCATGCTTCTCCGTTTAAGGCAAGGTGCAGGTCGCCTTATTCGGACATCGGAAGATTCCGGAACGGTGCATATACTGTTGGAGAATAGTGAACAGGAAATGAAAGAACTGATTGCCGGCATTTTTCCGGTGGAGCTCCAAACGTTCGTCAAGAAATAAGGAATGAATAAAAGCTGTCTCATCGAGGGTGCTCGATAAAGGCAGCTTTTCTTATACATAACTCCGAATACTCAATCAAAACGATCACATAAAGAAAAATGGTATAGTAGATAGAGAATGTTAGGAAGGATCGAATATTATGTTTACTAATGATATTTTAGAAAAAACAGCTATTTACGGTCATTTATTTAACAAGAATCATGACGAGGATCGTGTAAAGAAAGTAGCTTCTTTAGCACGAAAAGTAATGGATGAAGAATTTGTCATCGGATTTGCAGGTCATTTCTCTGCAGGTAAATCCTCCATGATCAATGCATTGACAGGCGAGGATTTTTTGCCGACCAGTCCAATCCCGACGAGCGCAAATATCGTCAAAGTGAAGAAGGCCGATGAAGAATTTGCAATCATCCATCGGACGGATGGCTCGCTCGTGAAGTACAAAGGTCATCGTTTCTTTGATGCGATCAAATCCTTCAGTAAAGACGGAGCTGAAATATCTCTTATCGAAATCGGGCATCCGGGATCCAAGTTACCAGAAGCGATAACAGTTATGGATACGCCAGGAGTTGACTCGACAGATGACGCACATCGGTTGTCTACAGAATCGGCACTTCACCTTGCAGATCTTGTGTTCTACACGATGGACTACAATCATGTCCAGTCGGAACTGAATTTCAAGTTCACAAAAGAATTATTGCGGTATAACACCAATGTCTATCTGATTATTAACCAAATTGACAAGCATCGGGAAAGTGAACTGCCTTTTGAGGACTTCAAAACGTCCGTTGAAGATTCTTTCAAACTATGGGGTGTGGAACCGAAAGGGATCTTCTATACATCCTTGAAATCCGATAATCTTCCTTTCAACGATTTTGAGAAAGTGAAAGACATCGTTGAAGGCTCGATTGTCAATTGGAAAGATCATTTCTTGGAGAATGCTGAACAATCGCTTTTGAAATTGAAAGAGGAGCACCTCGAATTTCTTGAAGATGAGAAATCCGAGTGCAGAGCGGCATATGCGGATATCGTTTCCGATGAAGAGTGGAATGAGTACGAAGAGCTATCGGCAGAATTGACTGGGTTGAAGAAACGTGCTTCCCTTCTGTCCGGGGATGAGTTGTACGCAACATTTGAAAGGGAACGGAACGAATTACTTAGAAACGCATCGATCAGCCCTTTTGAAACGCGCGAGCTATTGAAGGATTATTTGGAGTCGAAATCCCCTCGATTCAAGGTAGGCTTATTATTCGGTGCAAAAAAAACAGCAGAGGAAAGGGCGAGGAGGAAGGATCACTTAGCTTCCAACCTATCAAAGCTGATACATACACAAATTGAAGTGCATTTGAAAGCACTTATGAAAAAGACGCTCAAAGACGCAGGGTTAATGACGGATGGGCGGTCCATTACTATTGACGAAATGGATATGTCGGTGCCTTTCGAGGAGATTGACATAACTTTGAATGTTTCTGATGTCGTTACCGGAGATACTGTACTGAATATGGCGGAGCAGATGAAGACTGCCATCCAGCAGGTTTTCCGAAGGCGTACAGAAGACTGGAAACAAGAAATGTCCGCAATTGCCGCATCCGCAGGTAATGAACAATTGGAAGCGCTCCTTCAAACAATCCAAACGCTTGAGCGAAAGCTTGCGGCCATTGCACAAGTGAACGAAATCGAACATCAACAGGCCGAGTTCACTGCTAGTCTAGCAGCACCGACTGCAGCCTTACAGGCTTCCGGTGATTCTTTACTCAAGAAGTGGGAAAAGAGGCCGGACATTGAAACGATTGAACTCGATGAATTGGAAACAGCGGCGGCAAAATTGACGGAAACTGAATCGGTCGAGCATAGCCAAGCAAGAACAATGGAAGTTCATTCTAAAGGTCCTGACGCGGATAGTATCATCGATCAGGCGCTTCATATCGCTCATTCGGTGATGAATATTCCCGGATTTTCGGAGACCGCCGAGTATTTGCGGAATAAAGCGGATCGGCTTTCTAATCAGGAGTTCACTGTCGCTTTATTCGGTGCGTTCAGCGCCGGGAAATCTTCCTTTTCCAATGCTTTGATCGGCGACCGTGTGCTGCCGGTTTCTCCTAACCCGACAACAGCCGCGATTAACAGGATCAGACCAATTGCAGCAGGGAAAAAGGATCGGACAGCGGATGTTCATTTAAAAACGAATAGCCAGATGACCGAAGATGTGGCAGTTTCATTTGAAGCGATCGGGATGCCGATCTCAACATTGGAAGACGCGTTCCAAAAAGCCGGTGTCGTCTTAGGGAAAGAGCTGGAAAACGAAAGCTTGCACATTCACAAAACATTCATTCGTGCATTTCAGAAGGGCTACCCGGTATATAAGGATAAACTCGGGACTGTCATGAATGTCCATCAAACCGAATTTACCCGATTCGTCGCGGAGGAGGAACGGAGCTGCTTCGTCGACTCAATTGACTTGTATATTGACTGTCCTTTGACTAGGCAAGGCATCACCCTCGTCGATACACCGGGAGCAGACTCCATCAATGCGCGGCATACTGACGTCGCTTTCGAATATATAAGGAATGCTGACGCAATTCTTTTCATCACTTATTATAATCATGCCTTTGCGCGAGCCGACCGTGAATTCCTAATCCAGCTAGGACGAGTGAAAGATGCATTTGAATTGGATAAGATGTTCTTCATCGTTAATGCGATTGACTTGGCGAATGATGCGGAGGAAGCGGAGACCGTCCTTTCATTCGTTGAACAGGAATTGGCTGCTTTCGGGATCCGTCATCCACGAGTTCACGGCATTTCCAGCTTGCAGGCATTGGAAGCGAAGATCGACGGTCGTATGGATAGCTCCATGGAAGTCTTTGAACAGCATTTCAACCATTTCTTGAAGGATGACCTGAAAGGGCTTGCCGTTCAGGCATTGGACGAAGAAGCTGCTAAAGCCGTCAACAGGCTTGCAATATTAATTGAACGTGCGAAAGCAAATAAATCTCGTAAGGCCGAGCGCTTGGTGGAACTCGACCGATTTGAACAGGAGGTGCGGGCACGTTATGCACATGGTTTTGCAGAAGTGTTCCGCAAAGCTTCCAGCAATGAATTGAATGAATTGGTTTACTATATTTTACAGCGGGTATTTCTTCGGTTTGGAGACTTCTTCAAGGAAGGCTATAGTCCTTCCACATTCGCCAATCATACGGCGGAAAAAGCACTAACGATGGCACTTTCCGAAACGGTACACATGGTCGGTTTTGATTTGACACAAGAGTTGAAAGTGACCAATTTACGCATGCTCAATTTTATGAATAAGTTATTGAAGGAGCGGGAGCGTTCCGAAGTGCGGTTCCTTAACGGTCAGGACAGTTCCATTTCCCCTTCGCCGTATGAAACGGAAGAGTCCGAAATGCTGTCGTTCACCACGCCTTTCGAAAATCCTGCCATCTATAAAGATGTCAACCGTTCATTTAAAAATCAGAAGTCATTTTTCGAAAGAGGCGAACGGCTCGTATTGAAAAACCAGCTGGAAGAACGGTTGAAACAAGATGCCGCTATCTATTTAGGTAAGGAAAAAGAACGGATAGAGTTTTGGTCAGAGCAGTGGATCGAGGCTGAAGCGGAAGGGTTGCGGCTTCATTTACTAAATCAGAGCATCAAGCAGATTGAATCCGAGCGCTCCCTCTTGCAGGATACCGAGCAATTGGAAGAATGGAGAGCAATCCATAAGAAAATTCAACTGAAGGGGATGGGTTGAAATGAGTGACGTTTTCAAGTCGGTCAATGAATTGGATACTAAAGATGTAAAATGGATTGATGCACGTTTTTCATTGCAGGACAGTGAATTGGGGAGAAAAAAGTTTGAAGAGGGGCATATTAAAGAGGCGCTCTACTGGCATCTCGAGAATGACCTATCCGATATGACGAAGAAAGCGGGAAGGCATCCATTGCCCGCCAAGGAGTCTTTGACATTATTATTCAGGAAGAGCGGTCTAGAACTCGATGACCAAATATTTATATATGATGACGGCGGCAGCCCTTTTGCGGCAAGGGCTTGGTGGATTCTTCAATACGGGGGATTCAAAAACTCCTTCATTTTACAGGAAGGTTTCGAGGAATTAGCGGCAATGGGGGTTCCTGTATCCAAAAGTACGGATCCGTCTGTACCTTCCAATGTCGTCCCTGTCTGGGATGACAGTATCTTTGCCACACGTGAATTCGTCGAAAAGACGGTAGAAGGGAAAACAGGCAATGTGCTGCTTGATGCACGTTCCGCTGAACGGTATCGCGGAGAAGTCGAACCGATCGACCCGATTGCCGGACGTATTCCCGGGGCATTGAATTTCGACTGGGAGCAGTTGAAAAAAGACGGTTCTTTTAACTTGAGTGATACTGTGGGTGAGCAGCTTTCCGAAATCGTGAAGCATGATGAAGGAATCGTCGTATACTGTGGAAGCGGTGTAACAGCCGCTCCGTTATTTGCGATGCTGAAACAAACTGGCTATGAGCACGTCAAGTTGTATGTAGGAAGTTATAGCGACTGGATTTCAAGGGAATTCGTAGAAGTGGCAAAGGGGTAAATGAAGGCGGTGGACCATGAAAATGCAATATGCAATTATAGGGGATGTTCATTCCTCAAAAGAGGATTTATCGGACGTCCTGTCCCATATTAAAGAACGGGCACCCGGAGCTGTTTTGATCGGCACCGGGGATCTGTTCGAATGTACGATCAGCAAGCGCTTTGTGAATGAACGCACGTTTGCAAGCCTTGAAGAAGTAATGCTTATACCCAAAGGTTTTGTAGAGCTGCTAACTTTCCCATCAGTAAAAGGGAATCAGGAAGAACGAATTTTGTTCATAACGGAAACGGATGACCCTTTACTTGGAATGTTGTCGGCAATGCCTGACAGAATCGAACTTGGCGAGGCGGAAGTGATCCACGGCCATCAATGGAAGTGGGGCGGTGAACCGTGGTCGTTATTGGAAGCGGAAGTGTCGAAAAACCTTACGTTCTACGGTCATAGCCACCGTTCAGGATTGCTGCGCAATGGAACTGAGGAAGAGGCCATCCTTTTCGATCATCCATATGACGTGAACGATGGCCAAACGCTCGTCAATGTCGGTGCAGTCGTTTCCGATAAGGAATGGTTGCTTTACGACAACATGCAAGACACCGTTACATTCATGAAGGCGAGGTAGGGTAGGGGGACAATAGCCGGAAGGGGAATGCTTCCCAGTATTATTCTTCCCCGTCCTTTTTCCCTTGTTTATGGATCGCTTCCCGGGCAAGTGCGTCCGCGGCGCGATTTTCTGTATCCGATATCCATTTGATGAAAAAGTAATCGAACGTTTTGGCAATGGATAGGATTTTATTCAAATAGTCCTTATGTAATTCGTTTTTCACAAACTCATTTTCCACAGCCGAGACGACAGCTTTGGAATCAGAGCGTGCCGAGACGATTCCCGTTGTCAGTTTTGCGGCCTCCTCTATTCCGCGAAGAAGGGCTATGAACTCTGCTGTATGATTGTTCGTCGGCTCGATTGGTTCGGAGAATTTGACAATCTTTCCTTCACCTTTGATGTATATCCCGATGCCGCTCTTGCCTGGATTTCCGGCACTGGCGCCATCAACGTACAATTCGATCATGCTTCATCTCTCCTTTTCTTTGTTGCAACCTGCTGAAAAGCATATTAGAATAAATGAACGACTTTACCGGGAGGCTGCTATGGATAAATTGACAGTCATGAATGAAATCAATGAAGTGCTTGATACGTATTGTGAAGGATGTTTTGTCAAAAGGCAACAAGCGAAGGACATCGGGAAAACAGGGGCGCATCTGTTTTGCATTCAAACGTGCACAATCGGGGAACAACTTCAATTTTTAGGGAATGAAATGAATAAATTGACAAAATAATATCCCGCCTGGATTTACTAGGCGGGATTTGTACATATACATATTCATCATTCATGTTATAGTCAAGACATTTGCCGCTTGGGGTCCGCGGTTACCTTCTATGATTTCGAAGGATACGGTCTGGCCTTCATTCAATGTCTTGAATCCTTCTGACATAATGCCAGTATAGTGGACAAACACGTCTTCACCGTTATCCGTTTCAATGAAGCCATAACCTTTTTCATTGCTGAACCATTTTACTTTACCTTGGTACATGCTTATTCCTCCCTCGGCATTTCAATGTCTTTCCCATTATTAACATGGATGCATTTACTATACATGAATCGACAATTAACGTCAATGACACGCCGAAATTTTCAGTCGAATCTAAATATAGATTTTATGATATACGGGATTTCCGCTTCAGGCGGACGCTTTCCAATCGAACAGCGAAGGGTTCGATGTGCCGTATTTCTACGCCTGATGCAGAAATTAAGACAGCCTGCGGGATCCTGCTCGCAACGCTGCGCTTGTGCTCGCAAACGCCGTTCTTCGTAACGGCGTTCGCTCCAATCCTTACATAGGAAAATAAAAATGAGAAGGTGTTCAAATGGAAAAAATCATTGAAAGATGCACAGAGCAAGTGATTGATATCTATAGGCAGTTTGATGCGAGCCATGATTATGATCACATTTTACGGGTCATGAAAAGCGCTGAAGCTATTGCACGGACAATGCCTGTAGCGAATTTGACAGTCATCAGGCTTGCTGTCCTGTTGCATGATATCGATGATCCGAAATATAAAGAGATCGGAAACGTGACCCCACTGGAGCTGTTGCGGTCTGCTGGTGCAGCTGATGAATTGACAGCGAAGGTTCTTAAAACGATCAGAAGCGTTTCGTTCAATGGCGGCAACGAAGAAGAGATTGTTTCAATTGAAGGTGCGATTGTTAGGGATGCGGATCGCCTCGACGCAATCGGCGCAATAGGTATTGCCCGGACGTTCGCTTTTGGAGGGGCGAGGGGAAGGAAATTATACGATGCGGATGAAATCGCGAGGACAGAAATGTCCGAGGATGATTACCGTTCCAGGAACACGGCTTCCGTCACGCATTTTTATGAGAAGCTGCTTTTATTGAAAGATTTGATGGTGACCGAGGAAGGAAAGCGTCTTGCCGAGGAGCGCCACGCCTTCATGATTGATTTCTTGGAACAATTGAAGGCGGAAACCGGTTTTGATGGAAACGGCAAATAAGCTGCCATAATGGTTTCGTGGTTTGGTTAACAATTATTTTTCAAATGAAAAAGTGAGTTGAAGAGTAAAACCCCTTGGAGGTCCAAGGGGTTTTTTGATAATGAGTTTTAAGTTGTTTTATTAATGTTATATATATTGCAAGTAAGAAAAAGCCATTATAAACTTGTTCTTCCACTATAACTGTGCCTATGGGGATTAGCACCATTTACAGTAGTAAAACCACTAAATTCATGATAATGACCGCCGTTAGGTAGGGGAATAGCTGGACCAGTAACTCCATGAATCTCATGTCGATGTCGATCATCGACTGATGTAAAAGTAAAGTATCTATGAGTGTGTGGTACACCACTTGGGGCTGGTTCAGTAGTTCCGGCATATCTGTGATTATGTCCTACATCGAAAGAAGTGACACCTCTAAATTCGTGGACATGCGCAGGTACGGGTCTTCCATCCCATTGAGTAATAAAAAGCTGATGGGAATGCACAGGGTCAGAATCATCTGAATGATACATGAATCCAGAAACCGGTATTTCCAAAAATATAACTCCTTTTCCCTTTTTCATACTATATGTATGGAAGGTAGAAAGGTTAAACTATTGTCGATAAGGCGATTTATAGGAGATCTAATTTTATTCGTCTATTCATAAATCTTTTGTTGGACCAATTGAAGTTTAGCGATGTTAACTATAGGCGAATGCACAGACTGTCATACCTTACATTACATAACCTAAACTGACATCAAAAAGGAGGAGAAATATTGACACGATTTGATTTTGATCGCGACAGATACGATGATGATGACTATGAATACGACAGTTATGGAAGACGTCGTAGAAGACGTCGCCCACGTTTTCAATACCCATTTTTCCCGATTTACCCATTCTACCCATTCTACCCACCATACCCACCATACTCTCGCTATCCATACTATCCATACTACAACCAACCATACAACCGTCCTTACGGCTATTAATAGATAAGATGCCTACTCTCTAAATACAAGGACCGAAGTATTTTTCAGATACTGTCGGTCACTTTTCGTTTATCATATGAGAATGCGACTTATCTAGTATTGAGTAAAGATTAGAGTTAAAAATCATGGAACAATTTCAAAGATGGTTCCTTTGTTGTAGTCAGTCACATTCATAGAGCCATAAACCCCTAAATAAAGCTTGGTTTTATTTAGATTTGTTCCTAAACTAACATAATAAGCTGATTGAGAACCGAAATTATAATCAGTTTGTATAACACTAAAATCATTTAGTTTACCATCTGTTCTTACCCTCGTATAAGCTAAAACCCCTCTCCCCGGAAGTTGGGATGCCTCGTCCCGGGCGATATCGGTAAACACAACACTTCCTGTTAAATCGGGTATTCCATTCCCCGTGTAGGCTTGCACTCCTGTAAGCGCAGTTCCTCCAAACTTATCGGGTCGGGGATCTTGATGAAAATAACTAGTTAAAGGCTGAAGACGCTTGAATGAGGTTTCTACTGCATCATTGTAATAAGCAATTGTTTTCTCATCCAAAGTCGGATTTGCAGAGCAACCCCTTATTATTGAAGTAGGAAAAGCACCTTCCCACCCACGCCAGCCAAAGTTAATAAATCCTTCCTGGTCAGGTTGAGATTTTAGTAAAGAAGCTTGAATGAGCTGAGTAACCGGTATTGGTTTATATTGAACGAATGAAAAAATTGACTCTACTAAATCCTGGCCGACATTTCCCACATACTTGATATATTGATTGTAAACCCGTTGATATGAAATGCCTGGTATATTTCGAACACCTTTAGCAATTACAGTTAGTGTTTCCTGAATGCTTACTGGAAGTTCATTAAAACGTGTGACTACGGGTGGATTATTGATAAATGTATTCTTAGTTACATCAATTTCAATTATTTTACCCGCTATTTCCATATCGTTCTGACTTAAGTTAAATGGATCATAGCCAGATCCACCATCTCCGGTTGTTAACACAAGTTTTCCTGTTTCAGGTGAAAAGTTTAAGCTGTTGACACCGTTATGATTAAAAAATGGTCTTCTTAAATTAAGTAACGTCCGCCGTTTTTGAGGTTGACCATTTGGTTGTATAATCCATTCTTCAACTGTATCAATATGATCATATTGCGTTTCTCTATTTACCCACCTAAGGTTTAAGGTACTAGGGTCACACGGATTAGGATTAAAAAATTCAGGAAGAGCATTACGAGCAGGTCTTGCAGCTTCTGACTGAGGTAGAGCACCTGGTCCTTGTGTTCCAGCTACTGAATAATGAAGATAAAACAAACCGTTATAATAAAAACTGGGATGAAACGCTAGACCAAGCAATCCCCGTTCGTCATAACCTCCACCAGCAGCACCTAGTTTTAAGACTCGCGGACGAATATCTAAAAAAGTTCTTATATCTCCGTTTCCTATGTAATAGATTTCTCCTATCTGGGTTGCAATAAATAATCTTTCGACTGTGTCACCCGGAAGTACTGTTGTTTTCAAAACAGTAGGTAAGTTTATGTTTTGTACTATGGGCCGTAAACCAACCTTAACTTCTCTTATCAAACTTTACACTCCTTCTTATTGTTTTCTATTTTTAAGAATATGATTAGAACTTTTCTATTAGCACCCAATTTGACCTTCGAGATAAGTTTAGAAAGCCATATGATTACATAAACAATAAAAAACATCATCTATAAAAGATGATGTAAGTTCCTTAAACCTTGTTGTACAAAGGTCTGAGTTTATGGGATTTTTTGGTTACGAATTAATTATTCATCATTCCACGAGGATACCAGCTTTTTTCAATTCGATTTCGGCATTATCGATTTGATGTTGTTCGTCGGCGATAACCGTATGGAGATGGATGCCTCCCTCAGCTAGATTGGAAAGGTATACCGCATTGGCTTCGTTGACTCGCTTTATAAATTCCTTCACTTCCAGCCGATTCGCCACCATGATGGAAGCACTCAAATCTCCATAGACAGGGTGCTCGACTTTTACATCTTTCACAGTCAAGCCGTGATCGACGAGGATGTTCAACTCCTCCTCGGTCTGTTCCGGTGTATGATGGCAGACGAGTACTTTCTCAATTTTCTCCGGTCCAACAGAGGCGTGCATATATATGTACCCTTGACTCGTAGCAAGGATCGGTACCTTCTTCGCTTTTAATAATGTAATATCTCCGACGATGACTTGGCGGCTGACATTTGTCAGTTCACCAAGCTCTTTGCCTGTCATCGGGTTTTCGGCTTTCTGCAAAGTTTCCAAAATCAATTGCCTGCGTTCTTCTCCGGGCATTTTCTCAGTTCCAGTCAATGTCATCCCTCCATTTCAACCATTTTACCATATCCGTTGCCACAGTTTCGTGTATAATGAAAAAATACATAGCAGAAGGGGGATTTACGATGACCAATTCAGTAATCGAAGTTGAAAATACTTTGAATCCGAAAACGAAGCCGGCATTCGATCAGCTTTCCTTCGGGACGATATTTACCGACCATATGTTTACGATGGATTATTCGGAAGGGCAAGGCTGGCGCGATCCGAAAATTGTTCCGTATGAACCGATCTTGCTCGATCCTGCGGCAATGGTATTCCATTACGGCCAAACAGTGTTCGAAGGACTGAAGGCATATGTGACGGATGATGAAGAAGTGCTCCTTTTCCGACCCGAAGAGAATATGAAAAGATTAAACCGTTCGAATGAAAGGCTTTGCATTCCGGCTTTCGATGAAGAACTCGCTCTTTCCGGTCTTCGAAAACTGATCCAAGTTGATAAAGACTGGATTCCCAATATTGAAGGGACATCTCTTTATATCCGGCCATTCATCTTTGCGACGCAACCGTATCTTGGTGTCGCTCCATCGAAAACGTACCGCTTCATGATCATTCTTTCGCCGGTCGGTGCCTATTATAAAGAAGGCATCAACCCAGTCAAGATTGCTGTCGAATCCGAATTCGTCCGTGCGGTAACAGGTGGGACAGGCAGTGCGAAAACAGCAGGGAACTACGCAGGCGCGATGAAAGCGCAGGAAGTGGCGGAAGCTAAAGGCTATTCGCAAGTGCTATGGCTCGATGGAAAGGAACATCGATACATCGAGGAAGTCGGTGCGATGAACGTCTTCTTCAAGTTGAACGGGGAAGTGGTCACACCTGAGCTCAATGGAAGCATTCTGGAAGGAATCACACGAAAATCCGTCATCGAATTGCTGCAGCATTGGGACATTCCTATTACCGAACGTAAGATTTCCATGGAAGAGCTTTACGAAGCATATCAGTCGGGGATCTTGGAAGAAGCGTTCGGCACGGGAACTGCGGCGGTCATCTCTCCAATCGGTGAGCTTTATTGGAACGAAAAGAAAATCACTGTCAATAACGGAGAGATCGGCGACTTGGCACAAAGAGTCTATGACACGATGACGGGCATCCAGACCGGAAGAGCGGAAGACCCGTTCGGATGGCGGATGACAGTTGACGTTGAAACAGTAAAGTAAGTACAAGCATCCTGTCGTAGCGGCAGGGTGTTTTTTACGAATTTATAAGAAAGGGGTATCGATTTTGCAAATTACACAAGTGACAATCCGCGAGATGAAAATGAGAATGAAAGAGCCTTTTTCAACGAGTTTCGGCACGATGCAGGATAAGCACTTTCTGTTATTGGAAGTGCATGATGAGCTGGGGAACACGGGCTGGGGAGAATCGGTCGCCTTCGATGCCCCGTGGTATACGGAGGAGACTGTGGAAACGAGCTTGCATATGCTTCGCGATTTCCTTATCCCTCTTCTGCTTGGAAAGGACATTAGCCATCCTGATGACGTCGGCAGCCTCTTTGCGCCGATCCGTGGCAACAATATGGCAAAGGCCTCTCTAGAGTGCGCCATTTGGGATCTGTACGCGAAACGGAAAGGCATTTCATTGGCAGAAGCGTTAGGCGGTCAACGCGAGCGGATTGAAGTCGGCATCAGCATTGGGATTCAAAAGGATTTAGCCGATTTGGTTGATAAAGTGCAAAGGTATTTGGAGGAAGGCTATAAACGGATCAAAGTGAAAATCAAGCCTGGAGCTGATGTTGAAGTCCTCCGGGGATTGAGGTCCGCTTTTCCTCACGTTCCGCTCATGGCGGATGCAAATTCGGCTTATTCATTAGATGATATCGACCTGTTGAAGCGGTTGGATGAATTCAACCTTCTGATGATTGAGCAGCCGCTCGCACACGATGATATTATCGACCACGCCGTCTTGCAGAAACAGTTGAAGACGCCGATCTGTCTTGATGAAAGCATCAATTCATTTGAAGACGCAAGGAAAGCGGTCGAACTTGGAAGCACTAAAGTCATCAATGTGAAAATCGGTAGAGTCGGCGGCTTGTCTGAAGCAAAGCGGATCCATGATTATTGCATGGAGAAAGGGATTCACGTCTGGTGCGGCGGCATGCTGGAGGCGGGAATCGGGCGCGCCCATAATATTGCATTAACATCACTCCCGAATTTCACTCTTCCAGGCGATACGGCAGGTTCGTCCCGTTATTGGGAAAAGGATATCATCGATCCTGAAGTAATCGTGGAGAATGGCTATATCACTGTGCCGTCCGCTCCGGGAATCGGTTTTACGCCAAATCTCCGCACCATTGAGGAATTCACGACGGACATTTGGCATTTTAAAGAAAATTGATTGTCATCTATGATTTTACGAAAATGCAACTTCTCTAGCGAAATATCCGGCTAATGGATTGATGAAGTGCGCAAATTCCAGTAAAATGAATGTAGGTTTTGTAGAGAGGAAGTTTACATGTGAAAAAAATAATCAATGCCCTTGCTGTCGGCTCGCTTGTTCTTCTGCTGGCTGCTTGCAGCAGTTCAGGAACGGCTCAAAAGAAAATGACGGCTGGAGATTTATTGGATAAATCACAAGAAGCGATGGAAAATTCATTGAAAGCTGTACGAGCCCATATTGTGTACGATGATTACGCAGTGACTGTATATGACGGAGATATCGAAAATCCTGAAAAAGCAGGCGCAAAATTCGATATGACGATTGACGCTTTCCTTGATCCGATGAAAGTACGCCAAAAATCGATCATTTCCCCGCGCGGCGTACAAAGCTGGAAGCAAGATTTATATCAAGTGGGCGACCGGACGTTTGCAAAGCCTGAAAATGAAAGCGATTGGGAAGAGCTGCCATCTGGGTCGATCGAAGAATTGTTCGGAACGCTGGCTGCCGAATCGCATCCAATGCTTGATCTGTCCAAATTCAAAGAATTCGAAGATGAGTTTGTACTCGAACCGATCGAGTATGGTTATGCATTGAAATTGTCACTAGACCGCAACGATTACAAGCGGATTAAAGAACTTTTCCCGGATATCGGACCATCTCAGGATGGCTTCAACATCGTTGACAAAGTTGAATTGGTCATCACTTTCAATAAAAGCACATCTTACGTGACGAGTTTCAAATGGTCTTCCGATATGAGGAATTATCGTGATGGTAATTCATATCGTTCTCGTCAGAAATTGAACGCGACGTATAGTTATTTTAATGATATCGAAGATTTCAAGCTTCCAGAGAAAGTTAGTAGTATGACAGCGGAATGAAACGAAGAAGCATCTATCCAAACGGGATAGATGCTTTTTTTTATTGCAGAATATAAGGCTATTGGACTATTAAGCGATAATCCACTTTCCATTTTTCCCAATTGGCAATAAGGACCATTGAATATGAACATCTGTTCTGGGTATACTATACAGAACGGATGTTCTTTTTACTTTCGGGAGGGATATGCATGTATGAAGATTTGCCGGACCGGAAAATTGTATGTCTGGATATGCGAAGCTTCTATGCCAGTTGTGCGGCTGCAATCGAAGGGCTCGATGTTATGGATACGCCGATTGCGATTATCGGCAATAAAGAACGGAAAGGGGGCATCGTCCTGGCTGCTTCTCCCGCGTTGAAGAAGGAATTCGGTGTGCAGACCGGAATGCGGCTCTATGAAATCCCGGATGACCCATCCATACGGCTGATTGAGCCGAAAATGCAGTTTTACATTGATGTTTCAATGGAAATCGCCAAAAATTTGAATCGCTACGTACCGAAAGAGGCAATCCATGTCTATTCCGTCGACGAAAGCTTCATTGACTTAGGAGGGACGGAGCGATTATGGGGGCCTCCCGAAGAAACAGTCGAGAGAATCCAAGATGAGCTTGTCAGCCAATACCAGCTCCGGTCCGCCTGTGGAATGGGTCCGAATATGCTGATGGCGAAGCTCGCCCTTGACTTGGATGCGAAAAAGACCGGCTTTGCCCGCTGGACGTATGAAGATGTACCGAAGAGGTTATGGCCGGTCGCCCCGCTCAGCCGAATGTGGGGCATCGGCAGCCGACTTGAAAAGACGTTGAACAATATGGGGATCTTCTCAGTAGGCGATTTAGCCCGTACGCCTCTCGAACGGCTTGAAACGAAATTTGGCATCATGGGTAATCAATTGTATCATCATGCGCACGGCATCGACTTGTCCGATCTCGGTGCGCCGCTCATTGAAGGACAGATCAGCTACGGAAAGGGGCAGATTCTATACCGCGATTACACAAAGCGGGAAGACATCCTCGCTGTCATCCTCGAAATGTGTGAAGATGTCGCATTGCGGGCGAGGCAGGCAGGCAAGGCGGGTCGGACGGTCCATCTGTCCATTGGCTATTCGAAGAATTCACTTGGAGGAGGCTTCGGCCGTTCCCGTTCGATGCATGAGGCGACAAATGACACGATGGCTATTTACCGGCTTTGCACAAAGCTGCTCGACGAATTCCACGACGGCCGTCCCGTACGGCGCATCGCCATCAGCTTGGCAAATCTTGAAAACGAATATGCCATGCAGCTCAGCCTTTTCGATCAGCATAAATGGCGCAATCGCCAACTCGGGGAAGCAATGGATTCATTGCGCAAAAAATACGGCTCCACAGCTATATTGCGAGCAGTTTCCTACACAGACGCAGGAACCGCCGTCCATCGCTCCAAACTCATCGGCGGGCATTACAAGTAGACGCATATAAAAAAGACCATCCAACTTGGTCAGGAGTCGGGTGTCTATTAGCCAACATCATTTAGTTTTCGTTTTAATTCAGCCAACTCACCTTCAAGTTTCTCTGCGTGTCAACAGGTATTTTTTCACCTCATCTTTGTTGGTCATTTCTTGTATTATGGAAATTCGTGGAATAACTCCCTATAGTTATCAATTGAACTTTTAAATTAAGTATCTTCTAGGATTGGAGCGGAAGGCGGCGACGCCCGCGGAAAGCGTCCGCCTGAAGCGGAAATCCGGTTATTAATTAGTCAAGGGAGATGATAAGATGATCCGTGATCGAGGACGTATTAAATGGACGTCGATGATGCTGCCCGAACATCTCGAACAGCTGCGCGAATGGCAAAAAGAAGACGAGCATCAACTAAGGCAACAGCCCGATGAACAGCAACTCGAACAATGGAACTATCAAATCCACGAAGCTGCAGAAAGGAATTTGCAAATTTCCATACACTATTGGGACCACGAAAAAGTAGCGGAAAGCAAAGGATACATCCAAAAAATCAACACGCTGGACGGAACGTTGCACCTCATTTCCGACAACGGCGAAACACATCGCATCCCCTTTGTCCACCTGAAAAGTATTTCAGAATCCGAATAATTTGAGTTTCGTACCTTTTCTATTGTTCGGACTTTTGATAGACTATTCAAAGATAGAGAAAAAGGGGGATTACTTTGAAAGTTTTACTGCAGCTTGGCTGGTTTTTCAAACAACGGAAGAAACAATATGGACTTGGCGTCGCAGCGCTCGTGTTCGTTTCCTTATTGCAATTGCTTCCTCCAAAAATCATCGGCTTGATTGTCGATGATATTACGGAAGCCACATTGACAGCTTCCGAGCTGACGAAATGGCTCATCATCTTAGCAATCGCGGGAATTCTCATGTACGTGTCCCGTTATTACTGGCGCGTGATGATCTTCGGCTCTGCGGTTCTTTTATCGCGAACGATGCGGGAGAAATTATTCAATCATTTTACAAGAATGTCACCTTCCTTTTATCAAAAAAGAAGGGTTGGGGACTTGATGGCCCATGCGACGAATGACATCAACGCCGTTCAACAGACGGCAGGAATGGGAATTTTGACGCTTGTCGACTCCATTTCCACGGGCGGTTTCGTCATCTTGACAATGGCATTGACCATCAACTGGAAATTGACAGTCATTGCACTAATTCCGTTTCCATTCATGATTTTCCTGACAAGCTATTACGGTAGATTGCTGCGCAAGCGTTTCCGCTTTGCACAAGAGGCATTCTCCAATCTAAATGATAAGACGCAAGAAAGCATTTCTGGCATAAAAGTAATCAAAACATTCGGTCAGGAAAAGGAAGATATTGAAGATTTTACGGATCTTTCAACGGATGTAGTCGCGAAAAATATGAGAGTGGCAAAAGTCGATGCACTATTCGATCCTACCATCACAGGCATATTTGCGGTATCTTACATCCTATCTTTCTACTTCGGAACAAAATTCATCATCTCAGGGGATATGTCCATCGGTGATATGGTCGCGTTCAGTACATACCTGGGACTGCTTGTATGGCCAATGCTCGCTTTCGGGTTTCTATTCAATATTGTGGAACGCGGAAATGCTTCGTACAGCCGTATTACGGAACTATTGTCCATCAATCCGGATATTAAGGACGTCACAGGAGCCATCGATCGCCGGCCGGAAGGGGATCTTCACTTCGACGTCGATGAATTCAAATTTCCAGACGATGAAAGCGCGGCACTCCATAACGTCCATTTCACTTTGAAGCGCGGAGAGACGCTAGGCATTGTCGGAAAGACCGGCTCCGGAAAAACGGCAATCCTGAAATTATTGTTGAGAGAATTTGAAGGGTATAAAGGAAGCATCGTATATGGCGGCCACCCGATCAATCAATACAAACAACAGCGTTTACGCGAGTCAATCGGCTACGTGCCACAGGATCATTTCCTATTCTCAACGACGATTGCGGAAAATATCGCGTTCACAAATCCGAAAATTGATCGGGAAAAGATTTATGAAGCAGCAAGGCTAGCTCATATCCACGATGATATTGAAGGATTCGCAGAAGGCTATGAAACAGTCGTTGGGGAACGTGGGGTTTCCTTGTCCGGAGGCCAGAAGCAACGAGTATCCATTGCACGCGCACTAATCATGCAACCCGAATTGCTCATTTTGGATGATTCGCTGTCAGCGGTTGACGCAAAAACCGAAGAAGCGATCCTCGAGTCACTGAAGCGGACACGCACAGGCGAGACGACAGTCATTACGTCCCACCGATTAAGTGCCATCCAGCATGCCCATAAAATAATCGTCATGCATGAAGGTACGATTGTCGAGGCGGGCACACATGAAGAATTGATTGCATTGGACGGAAGATATAAGGAAATGTACGACTTGCAGCAATTGGAAGTACTTGTCGAGCAAGGAGGGGAAGAGTGATGCAGTTGGAAAAACAGCCTAAATTGACAGCGAAGGATCAATGGAAAGTGTTCAAGCGGTTGATGCGCTATGCAATTCCACATAAAGTAAGCATCTCAATCGCATTATTCTTCCTTGTTTTAACAATAGCAGGAAGCATTATCGGCCCACTCATCATCCAATCATTCATCGATAATTATTTGACGCCGCTCAACTTCCCGAAGAATGAAGTGATGACACTTGCGCTCGTCTACATCGGGTTGCAAATATTCATTGTCGTCGTGTCCTATTTTCAGTCGCTCCGTTTTCAGGACATCGCCTTAAAGGTCATTCAACAAATGAGGATCGATGTGTTCTCGAAAGTCCAAGGGCTAGGTATGCGTTACTTTGACAGGACACCCGCAGGAAGCATCGTGTCACGAGTGACGAACGACACGGAATCAATCAAAGAGATGTTTGTCAGTGTTGTTGTCACGTTCCTGCAAGCAATTTTCGTCATTATCGGTGTCTATATCGCTCTCTTTTCACTAGATGTGAAACTATCGTTTGCTTCCATGGTGCTTTTGCCGTTATTCTTGGCGATCATCATCGTTTACCGACGATACAGTGCGGATTTCTATCAGGATATCCGGGAGAGACTGAGCCAATTGAATGCCAAGATTGCCGAATCATTATCAGGCATGGGCATGATCCAGGCTTTCCGGCAAGAGGAACGTTTGTCTAAGGAGTTCGATGATATCAACGAGGGACACTATCGTGCAGGCATGCGGAACATTAAATTCGATAGTGTGCTGTTAGGACCATTCATCGACTTGCTATATGCATTCGCAATCGTTTGCGTCCTTGGCTATTTCGGATTCATGTCATTGGATAGTGCTGTCGAAGTAGGGATCATCTATGCGTTCACAACGCTGATCGGCCGTTTATTCCAACCGGTCCAACAAGTGATGCAGCGGATGTCCATTTTCCAACAGGCGCTCGTTTCGGCCTCACGTGTATTTAAATTAATGGATGATCCTGACATGGAGCCTGCGCAACAGGAAACCGAGCATAAGGAAATCCAAGAAGGAACGATCGAATTCAGGAATGTGACGTTTTCTTACGACGGCAAGAACGATGTATTGAAAAATATCTCTTTCACTGCGAATGCCGGCGAAACCGTTGCGTTGGTCGGCCATACGGGAAGCGGAAAGAGCTCCATCATCAATCTGCTCATGAGGTTCTATGAGTATGGCCAAGGAGAAATCCTCATTGACGGTGTTTCCTTGAAGGACTTGCCAAAAGCGGAACTGAGGAAGAAGATTGGGCTAGTCCTACAGGATCCATTCCTGTTCTATGGGGATATCGAAAGCAATATACGCCTTCATAATGAAGGGATGTCCTCGGAGGAAGTACGTGCCGCAGCCGAATTCGTCCAGGCGAATGAATTTATTGAAAAGCTGCCGGATAAATATTCACAGAAAGTGACGGAGCGGGGATCGACGTTCTCAAGCGGACAGCGCCAACTTGTCGCGTTCGCACGGACAATCGCGACAAATCCGAAAATCCTTGTGTTGGATGAAGCGACTGCTAATATCGATACGGAAACGGAAGTCGCCATCCAAGCAAGCCTGGAAAAAATGCGGAAGGGCCGGACCACAATTGCCATCGCCCATCGGTTGAGCACAATCCAGGATGCCGAACTGATCCTCGTCCTCCACCAAGGTGAGATTGTCGAACGCGGAAACCACCAGCAATTGCTGACGCAAAAAGGATTGTATTATATGATGTATCAGCTTCAAAATGGAATTATGGATGACGCAATATAAGTGATAGATGAACCGGCTTGCTTGCATTAATAACACAATGCGATGCAAGCCGTTTTTTCTGTGTCTAGCTGTACCATTCAAAACTTATTGATCATTTCCCAATATATATGGTCATTTCAGGACCTTTGACTCAGCTATCTTTAAATGTCCAGCTCCGGGCGCCCTGCGCTTTTCTACGATGTCATAAAGTATTCACAGTTAAAATAAGCGAATTTCGGCTTCAGATTTGATACGATGGGAGAAGAAAAATGAAGGGGAGAGAATGATGGCAACTGATTTAAATATATTCCTAGCATTCGGCGCGGGTTTTCTCAGTTTTATTTCGCCTTGTGTCCTGCCATTGTATCCGGCATTCATATCTTATATTACCGGCATGTCGATCGACGATTTGAAAGCGGATTCGAAAAGGATGAACCGCAACGGCATACTCCATACGATTTTCTTTTTACTCGGATTTTCGGTAGTTTTCGTCTTTTTAGGGTTCAGTACATCATTTGTCGGCACTTTCTTCATCCAGTATAAAGATCTGCTTAGACAAATCGGTGCCATTTTCATCGTCTTATTCGGACTCATGGTCATTGGATTGTTTACACCGAAGTTTTTAATGAAAGAACATCGGCTGCAATTCAAAAACCGTCCTGCCGGTTATTTGGGGACAGCATTGATCGGACTCGCCTTTTCTGCGGGATGGCAACCGTGCATGGGACCTATCATCGGAGCCATAATCGGACTGGCGGCAGCAAATCCTGGTTCCAGTATGCTATACATGATGATGTATGTACTCGGTTTTGCGATTCCGTTTTTCGTCTTGTCGTTCTTCATTACACGCCTTGGCTGGATCCGAAGAAACAGCAACTTAATAATGAAAGTCGGCGGTTATATTATGATTGCCTTCGGACTATTGCTGTTCTTTGACGGCATTGTTTTCCTAACAAGCTTACTAAGCCCGATATTCGGCGATTTCCAAGGTTTTTAACAATAATAGCCTCCGAGCATCTTGCTTGGAGGCGTAATTGATTTTTGAAGTGGAGGAACTGCCGATGAACGAGATCGGATCTTTTGAACAATGGCTGGACATCACGGTAAGTGAGCCGCGGCTATTATTGTTTGTCAAAACGGATCATTGCTCCGTCTGTGAAGGACTATATCCGCAAGTGGCCGAACTGGAAGAGGAATATCCATTCCCTTTTTATAGAGTGAATGCTGCACAAGTTCCTGAAATGGCAGGCCAGCTCGCCTTATTCACCGCCCCGGTTGTCCTTCTGTTCCATCGGGGCAAGGAAACAGCCAGGTTTGCCAGATTCGTACAGATGGAACAGTTGAAGTACCGTTTGGACGAGTTGGTGGAGTGGGGGGAGGACCATGCTTGAGCTTGAGAGAATCGTTGATTTCATTTTCAATGAAATACCATCCGTCTACTTGATTGTCGGGTCAACGCTATTGTTTCTCTTTATGGGAACTATGGCGTTCATCGTCCGGACAAAGGCGGCGAAAAGACCGATTTCACCGAAACGGATCATCTTGCCGCCACTGTTCATGTCGACAGGGGCTCTTATGTTTTTATTTGAAGAATTCAGGGTGCCTTTGACACAAGTTCTGGAATCGGTCTTTGTTGGAATGCTATTTTCGATTGTGTTGATTAAGACGACAAATTTTGAGGAAAAGGATGAAAAGCTTTACGTCAAAAAATCCAGAGCGTTCCTGTTCATCCTATTCGGGCTTTTAATTGTACGTTTTGTCGCGAAATTGATTTTAAGCAGCACCATCGACGTCGGGGAGCTTGGCGGCATGTTCTGGATATTGGCATTCGGCATGATTGTTCCTTGGCGCATCGGGATGCTAGTGAAATATTACAAACTAAAAAACACCATTGAAAAAACCTCCCAAGTGTAAGGGAGGTTTTTTGTATCGCGTCTAGACTCCGGTGACTCTGCTTTTGTTAATCAAATAAATGCTCGTATGGAGTGATATCGATTTCCATCGAATCCAATTTCCTGCGTAAAAATTTATGATCGCGTTTTGGAGTGGCGAGAATGTAGCCGCGGATAATATGATCGAAGCTTACCGCCTTTGCACGGTCTTCCAACGCAATTTGGCCGATTTTAGAGCCGATTTTCTGTTTAGCGACGTCACGGAATAATTCTGGAACGGGGCTTACGAGTTCATTCAATAAATCTTTCGCTTCCTCATTCCAGAGATGAAGGGATTCATTCACATAATGCTCTTCCCAATCAAGCGTCGATTTACCATCCGCCTTCGGAAACACTTTCAGGAATTTGCGGAACATGAAAAAGCCACCGATTCCAAAAAGTCCAATCAGGACGACACACCAAAAAATGATGAACCACATAAAAAAATCTTGCAACTGTCTTCACCTCTTCCATTCTATTCTCCATTATAAGAGCTTTTTCAAAAAAATACACGGACAAAGTATCCTTTCCTCCATTTCGGGTCGCATTGGAGGCCTTTTTAAATTCAATCCAGCGAAAGGCACCCTGCGCTTGTTTCATTAAATGTGAAATGAACTTCACGGAAACGTCAAAGATTGGACAAGAACGATGATCCCATGCGGTTGTTTGATAAGTATGCATCCACTATGATAAAGTAAGTACTGAAAGTGGAGGAGTCTGTATATGCGCAAAAAAATATTTTTATTGTCCATTACGATGCTTATGCTAGTAATGATTGCATGTTCAATGGGTGGATTCAAGGCGGATCATAAATATAAGATTGAACCGTTTGAATTTACGAACCAACATCATGAGCAAGTATCTCTTGACGATTTGAAGGGGACTGTCTGGATTGCCCAATTCGTCTTCACAAACTGTGAAACTGTCTGTCTGCCAATGATGGCGAATATGACAGATTTGCAGAAGATGCTGCATGACGAAGGCGTCGAAGATTATAAAATCGTATCTTTCAGCATAGACCCTAAAAATGATACACCTGAAGCTTTGCAGGAATACGTAGATGCATTCGAACCTGTCGATCAAAGCAAATGGGAAATGTTGACTGGATATAGCCAGGAAACGATTGAAAACTTGGCAATTGGATCTTTCAAGACGTTCGTCAGTAAAGCTCCAGGGGAAGACCAAGTTGTCCATGGAACGGCATTCAGCTTAGTCAATAAAGACGGAGTGTCTGTAAAGACTTACAGTGGTGCGGAAGAAGTTCCTTACGAGGAAATTGTGAATGACATGAAAGCGCTCATTAAAGAAAAGTCTAAATCGTAACGAGAATGAAATGAAAAGGGTGGTACAGTGAAGAAGAAGAAAAAGGGGTTATCCATTAAAACGAAAATTTTTATGATCGTTTTACTTATCCCTGTTGCTGTAACCACCTTCACCATATCGGCTATTATTTGGACAGGTATCCAAAATCCCGAACTCATAAAAAAATCTGCAAGCACGTTGCTGGAATTCCAAGATCGGCATACCGCATTGGTCATACCGGAAGAGTATATTCCGGTCTATCAAGCGGCTGCAACGGAGTACGGCATTCCTTGGACGCTTCTCGCTGCCCATCATCGGATTGAAACACGCTTTTCAACGATGGATCCTTTATTATCTCCAGCCGGAGCTGAAGGTCATATGCAGTTCATGCCTTGCACATTCGTAGGGTGGGGATATCCAGGATGCGGAGGCCTTGGAAAAGGGAATATACCCGATAAGGACAAGACCGATCCTGCTGTCATTAAAAAGTATGGCGGGTACGGAGTTGATGCTAACGGGGATGGAAGTGCAGATCCTTTTGATATCGAAGATGCGATATTCAGCGCCGCACATTATTTGTCCAAAAGCGGGGCAGCCGATGGGGAGATTGAAAAGGCGGTATTCCATTACAACCATAGTGATAAATATGTAGAAGACGTCTTATGGTTCTTCAATGAATTTGAAACCCAGAGATTGGAAAGTAAATGAAAAAGCGTCAAGAGAAAAATCTCTTGACGCTCTTTTCATTTTTTCATTCAAGTAGCTCTGCGCATCGATTTCATGATCAAGCTCACAATAAACACGAGGATGATCGCACCGAGCAATGCAGGTAGGATATAGAAGTCCGAAACTTTAGGACCCCATGATCCAAGCAACATACCGCCAATCCAAGCGCCGATGATACCAGCAATGATATTACCGATGACTCCACCTGGAATGTCTTTTCCTAAAATAAGTCCTGCGAGCCAACCGATAATTCCACCAATAATTAGAAACCAAATAAAGCTCATTTAATCCATCTCCTTTTTAGTAATTCATAATTGCTTATGTAGTATTTGGATATCCGTTTTTCCCATACATTAAACATCTACATAAGAGAATCACTAAAAAAACATTGAGATTAGCGGATTACTTTGGCCCCGAGTGTCTTTTCAAAATGTCGTAGTGCCCATTCATGGCCAGCAGGATCAAAGCTCGCAACCCCTCTTTCATGGATAACGATATCAAAACCCCGATTATAGGCATCGACCGACGTATGAAGAATGCATATGTCCGTGCAAACACCGACAAGATGCAATTCTGTTATTCCGCGTGCTCGAAGCTGCAATTCGAGATCGGTTCCTGCAAAAGCGCTAAAACGCGTTTTATCCATCCAGATAATCTGTTCTTGATTCTCTTCATATAAAGCGTGAAGTGCACCGTATGGATTCCGTCCCGCTGTTCCTTTAATATTGTGCGGAGGGAACATTCTTGATTCGGGATGATACGGGTCATTTTCTTCGTGAAGATCGACGGGCATGATGACAAGATTCCCCTCGACCAAAAACTCCTTTGTCAGGTCAACAATGTACGTTTCCAAGTCAATGCCTGGCTGACCGCATGACAGTGCTCCGTCCTCTGCAACGAAATCATAAGTATAATCGATTACTAACAATGCTTTTTTCAACAATCCCACTCCCTTTTACATATCTTCCTATCTATCATGCCACATATATAATAAAAACTCAGTAGATTTCTATTACACAGATTCAAAACTTTGCGCGAACGAGTTTTTCAGAATATACTTGACAGTGAGCAGATTCTTTATGCCTTCATACATACGGTCATCAGGTTTTCTTATGAAAGACTATAATTTTTAAGTATTTTACTTATGAACTTAGCTGTACTATGATGGAGTAGAGAAACGCTTACACAAAACCTTTTCAATAGATAAAGGAGGAATTCACAAATGGCAAAAAGTAATTTGCACAACAGCCGCAAATCTTTCGAGTTGAACGGTAAAACATATAACTATTACCATATTAAAGCACTTGAAGATGCCGGCGTTGCGAATATTTCCAGACTACCTTATTCAGTAAAAGTGCTACTTGAGTCCGTCCTGCGCCAACATGACGGGTATGTGATCAAAGACGAACACGTTGAAAACTTGGCAAAATGGGGCAAGGATGCAGACAAGGACGCAGAAGTTCCTTTCAAACCTTCCCGCGTAATCCTACAAGACTTCACTGGAGTTCCAGTTGTCGTTGACCTAGCATCTCTGCGTTCAGCTATGGCTGAAATGGGCGGAGATCCAAACAAAATCAATCCTGAAATTCCGGTTGACCTTGTTATCGACCACTCGGTACAAGTTGACCGCTACGGCACATCAGATGCACTTCGCCTTAATATGGAACTTGAGTTCGAGCGTAACGCTGAACGTTATCAATTCTTGAGCTGGGCACAAAAAGCATACGATAACTATCGTGCAGTGCCTCCTGCAACAGGTATCGTTCACCAAGTGAACCTAGAGTACCTTGCTGCGGTTGTCCATGAAGTGGAAAACGAAGATGGCACATTTGAAACGTATCCGGACACACTTGTCGGAACAGACTCCCACACAACAATGATCAACGGTATCGGAGTTCTCGGATGGGGTGTTGGTGGAATTGAAGCTGAAGCAGGAATGCTTGGACAGCCTTCATACTTCCCAATCCCTGAAGTTATCGGTGTCAAATTGGTTGGCGAACTTCCGAACGGCACAACTGCGACTGACCTTGCGCTTAAAGTGACTCAAACACTACGTGCACATGGCGTTGTTGGTAAATTCGTCGAGTTCTTCGGACCAGGCGTATCCAAATTGCCACTTGCAGACCGTGCGACAATTGCTAACATGGCTCCTGAATACGGCGCAACTTGCGGTTTCTTCCCAGTTGACGAAGAATCTCTTGATTACATGCGTTTGACAGGCCGTGATGAAGAGCATATTCAAGTCGTACAAAAATATCTTGAAGAGAACGACATGTTCTTCACTCCTGATAAAGAAGAGCCGACATATACGGAAGTAATTGAAATTGATCTTACGAAAATCGAAGCGAACCTTGCTGGACCAAAACGTCCACAAGACTTGATTCCGCTTTCCGGATTACAACGTTCGTTCAAAGATTCTGTTGTTGCTCCTGAAGGGAACCAAGGCTTCGGTCTTACTCCGAAGGAATTCGAAAAGAAAGCTACAGTCGAGTTCGCAGACGGCCGTACTGTCGGCATGACAACAGGAGACCTTGCAATTGCAGCGATCACTTCTTGTACGAACACTTCCAATCCATACGTAATGTTAGGTGCTGGACTTGTTGCGAAGAAGGCTGTCGAAAAAGGACTTACACCTCCTGCATACGTGAAAACATCACTTGCGCCAGGTTCAAAAGTCGTTACAGGCTACCTCGAAGAATCCGGTCTTTCCAATTACTTGGATCAAATCGGATTCAACACAGTCGGTTACGGGTGTACGACTTGTATCGGAAACTCCGGTCCACTTCTTCCGGAAATCGAGAAAACGATTACGGAAAACGACCTGTTAGTTTCATCTGTTCTATCCGGTAACCGTAACTTTGAAGGACGTATCCACCCACTCGTAAAAGCGAACTACTTGGCTTCACCGCCACTTGTTGTCGCTTATGCACTTGCTGGTACTGTCGATATCGATTTTGAAAAAGATCCGATCGGTAAAGCAAAAGACGGCACAGATGTTTACTTCAAAGATATCTGGCCAACAACGGAAGAAGTGAAGGAAGTCGTTAAAGCGACAGTAACACCTGAATTGTTCCGTAAAGAATATGCTCGTGTATTCACTGAAAACGAAGCTTGGAATGCTATCGAAACAACTGACGATTCCTTGTACGATTTTGATGAAAACTCAACATATATCCAAAACCCGCCGTTCTTCGAAGGACTTTCAAAAGAGCCTGCTGATATCGAAGCTCTTTCTGGACTTCGTGTCATCGGTAAATTCGGTGATTCAATCACAACGGACCATATTTCTCCTGCAGGTGCAATCGGTAAAGATACACCAGCTGGAAAATACTTGCGCGAACATGGAGTAGAACCACGTTACTTCAACTCATACGGTTCCCGACGTGGTAACCATGAGGTTATGATGCGCGGTACATTCGCGAATATCCGTATCCGTAACCAAATTGCAAAAGGCACGGAAGGCGGCTACACAACGTATTGGCCGACAAAAGAAATCTGCCCGATCTATGACGCAGCTATGCGTTATCAGGAGGACGGAACAGGCCTTGTCATTCTCGCTGGGAAAGACTACGGAATGGGCTCTTCACGTGACTGGGCTGCAAAAGGTACTTCACTACTAGGTATCAAAACAGTCATCGCGGAAAGTTACGAGCGTATCCACCGTTCGAACCTAGTCATGATGGGTGTACTTCCTCTTCAATTCATGAAAGGGGAAAGCGCTGAAACACTTGGTCTTACTGGCGAAGAAGAAATCAGCGTGAACATCGCGGAAGGTGTAAAACCTCGCGATATCCTGAAAGTGACAGCAACTGCAAAGGACGGCTCCGTCAAAGAATTCGACGTATTAGCACGTTTCGACTCTGACGTAGAAGTAGACTACTACCGTCACGGTGGAATCCTTCAAATGGTTCTTCGTGATAAAATGAAGAATAACTAATAAGCTTAACAAAGGCGTCCGAATAAATCGGGCGCCTTTTCTTTATGAGTTTTTACTGATCAAAAGATATTGCTTATATAGAACTTGCTGAATTCACTACGTTCTTTTCTCTAACCCTCAATCATACAATCTAAAGATTGCTTTCTAACACAAAAAGAATTGTACTAAGGAGGATTTTTTAGTGAAAATGAAAAAACTAAGTATGATTGTAACCTCTTCCGTTTTGTCTCTAGGAATGTTTTCTTCAATTGCCGATGCTTCAACTACTTTGAAGGGACAACCAGAAGTACGTATCCAAGTTGCTGCCACAAATACTGTTATCTCGAAAGAGGAATTGATTAAGAAATTCCGGAAGGTGTTCCCTAATCAGTTTGGTTACTTAACAAATGCCGATTTTCAAGTGAACAGTTCGCATATTTATCCTGAGGATGAAACTGTGCGGCATGATCTTTATTTCACTAAAATGATTGATGGGAAGAGAGTGTATGGGAATATAGGTTTTGTCGGGAAGGATTTGGATCTTGAATACTTTTCCTATCAGCCTCCTAACGTGAAGGATGCTTTGTTCCCAGCAAAAGTTTCAAAAGAGGAAGCAAGGAAAATCGCAGAAGATTTTATGAAGAAGTTTCTTGATGGAAAAGACTATCAATTAGAAGCAGATACATTCAATTATTATCCGCAACAAATCTTAACAGAACCGATACGCTATTCCTTTACATTTGCACGCACAAAAAATCAGGTATCCATTGCTGACCAAAGAATGGAGGTTTCTGTATTAGGAAATGGTGAAATCGTAAATTTTTACAAAATGTTTCCTGGTGAAAGTGCGACATCATCAACTTTTGATGATGTCACAAAAACTAAAGATAAAAATGAGATGCTGAAAAAAGTGAAGGAAAATCTTTATGTGGAATTGAATTATCAAATAAACTACGATTACCAAACGAGCGACCGCACTGTAGAGCTCGTCTACCGTCCAACGGCAAAAATACAGGGTGTTGAAGCGGCAACAGGGAAGTGGATGACTGCAAACGGTTATGCATCGAACTTGCCAGGGAAGACGAAAATTGAAAAGATTACAGAAAAGCCGCTTCCTGCAAAACAGGATGGAATTACGGTAGAAGACGCGAAAAAGATTGCCGAAAGGTTTCTTGCCATTGATTCTGATAAAGTAAAGTTAAGGATTGAATCAATTCAAGAAATGGAGAATTATAATGGAGTGCCAGTCATTTACGTCCAATATATGTACCAATATGCAAATGGTGGATCTGGATCAAGTTTAGAAATTAATAAAAACACAGGTGAAATTATTCACTACTACAATATGAAAGACCATCTTCTGATGGAAATCGGGGAGAATTCAAAAAAAGAAAATAAACTTAGCCAACAAAAGGCGCTTAGCCAGGCTGTGAAATCTCTTAAAGAATGGGTTCCTTCCTATCTGCATAACTATGCAATGCCTATTGAAGAACCTTATGTCGACGATAGGTTGGGTTCGTATAACTTCACTTTCCCGAGAATCATGAATGGAATTGTCGTCAGTGGTGATCAGATCAGTGTAGGGATAGCGGCTGACGGTTCCTTAAACAGCCTTAACGTCAATTATCAAGAAATCGAAAATTGGCCATCAAGTAAAGACGTAATTTCCGAAAAAAAGGCAAAAACAATTTTTGAAGAGGCGCTTAGCCTAAAGCTTACGTATATGAAACATGCTAAAAATGTGAAGGAAAACCATTATGACCTCGTCTATTTACCTGTATTCAACGACGACTCCTTTAGTTATGTGAACGCCAATACAGGAAAATGGAATAACTTGCTGAACGGTAAAGATTCAATAACCGTAACACATCCATGGGCGGAAGAAGAGCTCAATTATCTCATTAACGCCAAAGTGTTGGACGTTAAAGATGCGAAAAGCTTTAATGGGGACGCTGCCATTTCAAAAGGGGAAGCATTAAAAGTGCTCATGAACTCACTCACTTATTTCTATTATGGCGGCTATTACTACGGGCAGGAAGAAATGAACCAAACGTTTGACAATATAGACCCTAAACATCCGTTATATAAAGAGATTGAACGTGCAGTCGAAGCGGGTATCATTAAAGTGGATGGTAAGAACTTCGCTGTCGATGCACCAGTCACAAGAGAAGAACTTTCAGTTTGGATGATTCGAGTATTAGGACTTGAGCAGGCTGCAAAAGATAACAGCATCTATAAGCTTGGCTTTGCGGATGCCGATAAAGTGCAATCCGCAAATACGGGTTATGTAGCCATTGCAAACTCGTTGGGCTTAGTAAAAGCAGAGAAAAACCAGTTCAACCCTGACCGTGAAGTGTCCTATGCCGAGTTGGCAGTAGCAACGATTCGCTTGGCCCATGCAATTGCTGAAAATGGAAGAGGTCTGCGTTATTGATCATTCCTTATTGACATAGATGAAATGGTTGCATATTATACAATAAAATTAATTATCAATAAACAAGCGTTGAGAAGGACATGAATCATTTCGGAAGCATTTCCAGAGAACAGGACCATGGCTGGAAGTCCTGTAGCGGATAAGATGATTTACCACCTTCGAGCTATCATAGAGGACTGCGCCAAGCGGAAAACTATGATCGGGAAACCGTTATCGATTAAGCGCACATGTTTTAAATATGGCGAAATCAGGGTGGCACCACGACCGCATTCGTCCCTTTACTGGGGATGAATGCGGTCGTTTTATTTTCATACTAAGCGTTGAGAAGGACATGAATCATTTAGGAAGCTTTACCAGAGAACAGGACCATGGCTGGAAGTCCTGTAGCGAATAGATGATTTACCACCTTTAAGCTATCGTAGGGGACTGCGTTTTGCAGAAATCTATGATCGGGAGACCGTTATCAATTGAGCGCCGTGTTTTTTAAACATGTCGGAATCAGGGTGGTACCACGACCGCATTCGTCCCTTTACTAGGGAGGAATGCGGTCATTTTATATATAAAATAGGAGGAATTACAATGTCAGTACAAATGGAAATTGAAAAGAGGAATCATCGGAAATTAGGCCAGGAGCTTGAATTGTTCATGTCGTCAGATGAAGCCCCAGGTATGCCGTTTTATTTGCCGAAAGGGATGATTGTACGAAATGAGTTGGAGCAACTTTGGAAACGGAAGCATCAGGAGGCGGGATATGAGGAGATCAAAACTCCAATCATGATGAAGCAAGAACTTTGGGAGCAATCCGGTCATTGGGATCACTATCATGAAAATATGTATTTTTCCGATCTGGATGAACATCATTATGCGTTGAAACCGATGAATTGTCCGGGTGCGATGCTTATCTTTAATCATAAACGAAGAAGTTATCGGGAATTGCCGATCCGTTATGCGGAATTAGGCTTGGTACATCGTCATGAATTATCTGGATCATTGAATGGACTTTTGCGCGTCCGTGCATTTACACAAGACGATGCACATCTATTCGTTCGTAATGCTCAAATTGAATACGAAGTCGATCGTGTATTGGATTTGATCGACGACATCTATTCGGAGTTCGGTTTCAGTTATGAAGTCGAATTATCGACAAGGCCCGAGAATTATATGGGGTCCGTCGACTTGTGGAACGAGGCGGAGCAATCGCTGGAAGAAGTGTTGAAACAGCGGGGGATGGCCTATCGCATTAACGAAGGGGATGGAGCGTTCTACGGACCAAAAATTGATTTTCACATTTTTGACTCGTTAGGACGGAGTTGGCAATGCGGCACAGTTCAATTGGATTTCCAAATGCCCGAGAAGTTCAATTGTCGGTATATTAATGAGCAGAATGAACTCGAACTGCCGATTATAATCCATCGGGCGATTTTCGGTTCAGTCGAGAGATTCCTAGCTATTCTCGTTGAACATTATGCTGGAGAATTTCCGTTATGGCTTTCACCGGAACAAGTGAGAATCATTCCGATAGCCGATAAGCATGTTTCCTATGCAAATGAAGTTAAAATACAGCTTGCTGCAAAAGGGTGCCGTGTGAAAGTGGATCGCCGCACTGAAAAAATGGGATTGAAAATCAGGGAGTCGGAGAAGCAGAAGATTCCCTACATGATGATCGTTGGTGATCAGGAAGTTGAAAAGCAAATGGTATCCGTTCGCAAGCGAAATGAAGGGGACCTTGGTCAAATGAAAATCGAGGATTTTCAAACAGATTGTTTAAATAATAGCCAGTGAGAATGGGTGCTCCTTCTGGCATCCTTCTCTATACATTTGAATCCTGAATGAATTCAATTTTCTTTGCTTCATACAGATCATTTTTATATTCATACGTAATATGGAAGCTTCCTATATATCCGCCCACTGGGGAGACCTGGGCACCGATAATAGCCATTAATTTATTCTCAATGACTTCAAAGCGCAATAAATTAGCTGTAGTGATGTCAGAAAAAAATTTTCTTGGTTCAATACCTAACTTGTCAATTTCAATTTCTGTCTTATGATGCCCAATCGTAATCAGAGCGTGCGACTTAGTTAATTCTGTCTTTACGTTTTTTAAAAGGATGGCCATGGGGTTATCAACGAGGATTTCTCGGTAAACATTGCCGAAATTAGTTTCAGTTTTATGGAGAACATGGACTTCTTGATTGACAACCCCAGTCCCATATCCCCTTGTCAGAATGACAATTAGTTCATTTTCACCGTCTTGATTAATGTCTTTATAAATAAGTTGGGGCCAATATGCTTCATTAGAAACATTAATCCAAAATGGGAAATGTTGAGTAACTCCGTTTACTTCCAATCGAAATTTCTGTAGATATCCTTCACTTTCATTTGCAAATAAAGCGATCTTCGCTTCTGGTAATTTCCCAACAACTTTTTCATTAGATTGATTTTGCCTAGAGATTTCATTAGCCAATTCACTTTTGTGAGCATCCGTTCCATATGGAAATGTAATTAATATAAGTAGACATAATATCGAGATCCTTCGCATTATTGACAATAGCCTCCTAAAACAATTTGAAATAAAGTATGTGCAGTATGTCATCTTATATTGCTTCAACGTTAAGTTTCTTTAATAATCTCGTCTTTACTAAAGAAGGGCTAAGCAAACCGCTTAGTCTATTCTTTATTTCATTTCAATAATAATAGAGATATAATTAACTATAGTTAGAAAATATAGAAATATAGGGGCGTTGATATGTGGGTACAACGTTTTGTTGATACTGAGAGAGGGACTTTCGAGGTTTTTTGAAAAAGGAGAAGGAGAGCCGATAGCCGTTACTCATCTATACAGTGAATACACTGAAAGAGGAAATGCGTTCGCAAATCCGTTTACGGAGCATTATCATGTCTACCTCATCAATTTACGCGGAGCAGGGAAATCGGAAGGCGCGCAATCAGAAGAGCAATATAGCATGAAAGAATCCGTTTTGGATTTAGAAGCAGTCCGGGAAGCAATTCAACTAACGAAATGAGGATTTGCAGGACATTCGACAGGAGGCATGTTAGCTCTTGTGTATGCTGTAATGAGGGAAGAATCTTTAACGAAGATTGTCGCTAGGGGCGCTGCTGCAAGCATTGAGTACAGTGCTGATCCAGGAAGTATGTATTGTCAAGAAAACCCGAACTTTGAACGGATTGTGGAAATAATGAATTGAATTGATACTCCGGATGTGTCTTTGGAGGAAAGACGGGCTCTAGGCCGTGAATGGAATTTGATGTCTTTTCATTCTGAGAAGAAAATGGAGTTGGCTCTTCAGAAACCGAATAGCGGCAAGACGGTCGGGGATCGATTGACGTATTTCAGAAAAGTGGACTGCAAGACATATGACGTCAGAGATAATTTGAAGAAAATTGACTTGCCGTCTTATATATATGCAGGTAAACATGATGCACAATGTCCGCATAAATTCGGTGTTCAAATTGCGGAATACCTTCCGAACGCCAGATTCACTTTCTTTCTATATAGCAACCATTATCCGTTTTTTGAAGAAGAGGCGGAATTTGCTGAGTTCGTTAGAAGTACTTTGAACACAATTGGAGAAGTTATATCACCCGGCCAGCCATAATGAAAAGTGTCATGCATAATATGTGGTTATATTTAATTAAGCAAACGAGCGTTGTAGAAACAATTATTCCGGGGTGAAAATGATGTTTATAGAAGGATTAAATCATTTATTATTTTCAGTTTCCGATTTGGAAGAGTCGATAAAATTCTACCAAGATGTTTTTGGGGCTGATTTGTTGGTTAAAGGGAGGAGCGCTGCTTATTTTGATTTGAACGGTATTTGGTTAGCTCTTAATTTGGAAAAAGATATTCCCCGTAAGGAAATTAGCCAATCATACACTCACGTTGCTTTTTCAGTAGAAGAGGCAGACTTTGAAAATATATATAACCAGTTAGAAAGATTAGGCGTAAATATTTTAAGCGGTCGTCTAAGAGATAAAAGGGATATGAAGTCGATTTATTTTACTGATCCAGATGGACATAAGTTTGAATTTTATACTGGTACTTTACAAGACAGATTAAACTATTATAAAAAAGATAAACCACATATGGAATTTTACGATTGAACTTTTATATGGCTTAATTGCAACTGTAGTGAAATGGGAGGCGAATAATTATAGATAATCAGCTGTTTGCATACCATATCGTCACGAATAAGAAAATGGAACTCGGACAGATTATCAACTTTGGCGACAATCAACAGAACACATTATATCGCTTCTTTTTAGAGAAAGAACAATTGAATTCTAAGGGAGAGGACTCTTTACGTATTTTACAAGATCATCATACGAGCGATGGCTTACATTTGAATAAGGAAGATGCTGAAGTGGTTAGCAGGTATATGGACCAAACCATCAGGGCTATAAGAGAAGTCATAACAGAAATGGTGAGAGTAAAAGAGTACCCTAATTATCCTTCTAGGTTATCTTGCTTATATGCGGCAAAGACATATGAAGACGCATTGAAATGGAAGGAATTGTTTGACTCCTATAATCGAAAGGTATTACAGATTGTGAAATTACGAGTGAAAGGAAGTCATTTCGAAGGAGATGCTGCACTACTCCCAAAAGAAGATGGCGTAACTTTCGCGACAAAAATTGAACAAGCAAAAGAGTACTGGAAGGGCAACTCGAAAAGCGAGCTGACTGAGCTATTGATTAATGGGGAAATTGAGATAGTAGAAATCATTGACGATTTTTCATAAGTTAAACTTGGGATCTAGAAATGATTAGATTGGACGTGAAAAGTTGATGAAGAAATTGTACTGCTCATTTTTGTTATTAACATTTCTTTTCATCTTAACCGCCTGCAATGCAAGTGATGAAGGAAAAAATCCAATTGATAAGGAAGGGTCCCACGCAACAAGTAATGATAACGTAAAACCGTCTGTGAAAGGTGTAAAAAATGTAGATGTTCTCAATACCCACGGAAGCATTGAAGGGGTGGAAAGAATGAAGAACTTCTACGATAATTTGCAAAATGGTATTTCATCTGATTTACGAATTGTCCATTACACAATTGAAGGGGATCCTATCGTTACAGACCTGAATTACAAAGAAGATACTATAAAAGTGACCTATGATTCAACGCGTGACAAATTTGGAAGTGGTAAAATAACGACCGTTATATGCAACAATTTGTTGGAGGAAGTCAATCCCACGAATACTTCCTATATCGCCACAGGATGCTCAGATGGATTTTTCGGAATGGATGAGATTTTGGAAATAGAATACAATTTGGCACGACAAGATCTATTCGAGTTGGAATTGAAATACGGAGAAAAGCTGGAAAATGAAGTGAATACGAAAACAGAAGAAGTTACAAAAGTTATTAACTCAAAAGAAACAAGAACAACTAGTGATTTTCAACTATCTACGCAAGTGAAACAAGAGGTCTTTAAAAGGCTAGTAATGGCAAATTATTTAGGAGACCTCGATTTAAAGACTACATGTCAGTCAGAAGAGTCCAGAGACTATTATTTAAAAGTATATATTAACGGCGGGGATCGTGAATATCATTGGTCTAGCTGCGATCAAGGTTCGGACGGTGTAAAATTTACCGAGATCGCTGAATATATTATTATGCAATCTGAAATGGAGCAAACTGAAAATCCCGAAACCGTAATTCAAGGGTATATACTTCAAGTGAAAGATGACACTCTGTTAGTCGGAGTAGATTTAAACATCTTTGATTATGAATTGCTCAAAGATGAAATACAAAATACTGGACTTGACGCATACGTATTTGACTTTATCAGCTTGGAAGGTGTTAACACCGAGGAGTTCAAGATTGGCGATAAGATTGAAGCGGTTATTAAAGGAAGCATAACAGGTTCAAACCCTAAAAGAGCCCAAGTGAAGGATATAAAGAAACTGTATTTATTGAACTAAGACTAAGAAGATTAATAGTAGTTTGTAAGCTCCGTTGATTGAAGACATGCCCGCGGAAAGCGTCCGCCTGAAGCGGAAATCAATATTATACCTATTCATTACAAGTTACACAAACAGCAATATCTTCATCTCTTTTGTATAATGGACAACAGAGGTGATGATAGTGTTTGTCAGTGAAAAAGAAGTGGAAATTAGGTATGCGGAGACGGACCAGATGGGAGTAGTCTATCATGCCAATTACTTAGTCTGGATGGAAATTGGCCGAACGAGCCTTATTCAAGACTTAGGCTTTACATACGCGGGTCTCGAGGCGGAAGGCTATCTGTCCCCTGTTATCGACTTATCAATTCAATACAAGGCAGCCATGAGATACGGACAGACCGCAACCGTCCGGACTTGGGTCGAGTCCCATGGGAAACTTCGCACAGTGTACGGCTACGAAATTCTACATGAAGATGGAACGGTCGCAGCAACCGCCACTTCTGAACATATCTTAGTCAAAAGTGAAAATTTTCGTCCAGTTTCGTTACGGAAAATTGATCCGGATTGGGACGCCAAGTATACCGAAATCTGCAGGGTGGCCGACTGATGGCGTTCGGTATTAATCGGGCAGAATTAAAAGCGTGGAAAGAAGCAGTCCGTGCCGGGGAAATTGCATTTCTCACCCATTACTGGCTCGATGATCGTTTCCCAGGCTGTAAAACGGTAACGAAGGCGGGCTGTGCAGATCTTGATAAATTAATCGGATGGGGAAAAAGATACGGGTTGAAACCTGAATGGGTCGACCACCATGAAGATTATCCGCATTTCGACCTGTTCGGTAAAACAGAGTTGCGAGCATTGCTGGACGCCGGACTAGTGGAACAAGTAAATCGATTTAACTTACTAAGTAAGCATGAGGGATAGTCCTTCATGCTTATTTAAATTGCCTAAGGCAGCAATATTCATTGGCATACAATTGAAAGAAGAGGATTGTCTTCGTGGAAGGATGGAGAAATGGGGGCAATTGTGTTTATCGGCTCATCAATGTCTGGATCAAGCATGGACGCATTGGCGGCTGCTGGCCGGTTAGGCTACACTGCCATTTTGCTGACGGATCGAAAAGCATTTCTGCGAAGGAAGCTTGTAGATGTTCAACTCGTTTTGTTGAAGGCAATGGAAGAGGGAATTATACGGAAGCAACTTGTTCAACTACTCCAATCAGGTCAACATATTACAGCAATCATCAGTTTTGTCGATCCATATGTCTCGATGGCTGCAAATCTATCCAATGAATTTTGTGGATCCGCCATTTCCTCTGAAGCTTTGCGATTGATGGAGGATAAAATGGCGACCCGTCTTGCATTAGAAAACAATAAGGCGTCTTGCGGTTTTGAAATAATTCCTTTAGGGGAATCGAAACAATCAACTAGTAACTATCCTGTTATGGTGAAAAACCCGGTTTCCCACGGGTCTAAAGATGTCTATTACATTGAAGATGAAGAACAATTCGAGATTGCTGTAAAGCGGCTTGCAAAACGGTTGGTCGGAAAGCAAGTTCTCATAGAAGAATTCATAGAAGGTCCCCAATATGTCATTGAAGTTGTTGTCGTAGAGACAATCCCAATCATCGTGGCAGTCATCCAACAGGAAATCACTTTCGATTACTCCTTCATTGTTACCGCATACGGTGTAGTTACGAAAATGGACGAAGCAGATTACAGAAGTTTATGGAAGACGGTCACTACAATCGTTAACGAAATAGGACTTCATCACGGTGCTTGCCATTTTGAAATGCGTCTCACTTCTGCTGGGTGGAAATTGATAGAGCTGAATCCTCGGATTTCCGGAGGAGCCATGAACCGCATGATCGAAGAGGCGTACGGGATCAATCTTGTTAAAGAGACGATCAAGCTCTACCTCGGTGAAGAACCTGACTTGATCAGAAAAAGACAGCAGTCTGTCCATACCTCATATATAACGATTAATATTCCCGGTTATTTACTGGACATAGACGGGCTTGAACAGGCTGTATTGTGCACAGGAGTTGTTGACGTACAAGTAAAGCCGTCCATCGGTGCAATGATCATGCCGCCACTATCTATGGGTCATCGGAACGGATATGTGATGGCGATCGGTGAGGCAATGGAAGTGGCTAAGGAACGGGCAGAAAATGCTGCCAGATTGATAAAATTCTACATCGACCCGTTTTAAATTGAAGAACATATAAAAAGGGAGGGGAAAGAGTTGAAGAAGTGCATTCTATGTGAAGAGATGAGGGAATTATGGAAGGAGCAGCAATTACTCGCAGAGTTTGGAAAGGGAATGCGTTTCATTCATCTGCCAGACACTAAGGACACCATTCCCTTCATGCTGCAATCTACAATCCATTCTGACCCTTTCACCGCAATAGTAGATGGAAATGCCACTCCTTATTTTAGAGTGGAGAGAATCAATGAGTACAGCTGCATTGCGAAGTTATCTTTGCTTCAACCGGTAGATTTAAAAGGTCTGCCGGCAATAACACACCAGGACCTTTATACGTTGATAAAGACATCCCATTGCATCATCGTAAAACTTTGCATCTTCTCAGCAATTACCCCGCTTCCCCACGAACTTGTCGACCGTCCATTGCCAGTCATCGTGTCAAAAACATAGAATTGGAAAACTAAATACCCCGCGTGTAAACTCTTGTCCTTATCATTTCAGATGCGCATGAATGTACTAGAGAGAACCGTCAAAAAGAGTAAAGGAGAATGTTCATGACGATTATAGGCATGTTGCATCATCGGAAAGATCCGGATACTGTCATGAAAGCTTATGCATTTGCGGCTGTCGCGGAAGCGGAAGGGGCGAAGTTTTTCTATTTCTCGCCTGGAGAAGTGAATTTTTTGAATCGTACTATCAAGGGACAAGTGTACGAAAAAGGGGAATGGAAGACAAAAATCATGCCCTTTCCAAATGTCATCTATAATGCAGGGAGTCCGGAGAAGTTATCGAAGTCAAAAGAGACAATCGAGAAGTTGAAAAGAGAGATTCCTTTTACGACATACTCAATCGGCAATAAGTGGAGTGTGAATCGTCGATTGAAAGAAGCAAAAGATTTTGCGAACTATTTAATACCTACTGAAGTTGTCAAGAGTGCGGATCATTTTTTCAAATTCCTTACTGCTTTTGAGAAAGTGGTCTTCAAACCGATTGATGGCCGAAAAGGAAAAGGGATTTTTTTTATTGTGCAAGAAGGCGACCGATTCACTGTGAAAGGTGAAGGGACGAATAAGATCTATGGGCAATCCCAGTTAAATGGCTTTATCAAACAAAAATTATCGAAAGAGACATTCATCGTCCAACCGTACATTCAATCAGTGACGAAGACAGGGCAAGTTTTCGATTTCAGGCTGCACGTCCAAAAAAACGGGGATGGCGAGTGGGTTATTACGACAATTTACCCTCGAATTGCACCGCAGGGATCCATCATTGCAAATATCAATAGTGGCGGCTATACGAATTATTTGGACCCATTTTTGGAACATGAATTCAAGGAAGAAGCATTCAATATCCGAAAGAAGCTGGAGTTCTTTTCATTATCACTCGCCAAGCATTTAGATGAGCTGCAAATGGAAAAGTTCGGAGAAGTTATTGATGAAATCGGAGTAGACGTCGGAATGGATGATCAATTGAAATTATGGATCTATGAAGTAAACTGGCGCCCAGGCTGTCCCCCGGCGTTTTATCTCGAATTGGATGTCGTTAAAAACACAATCAAGTACGCCATGTATGTAGCGAAAAATCAAAAGGCTATTCAAATGAAAATCAAGGAAAAAAAGCGCAATAAATCGGATGGAAAGCAAGCAACGCCGATTATCGCCATTACAGGAAGTGCCGGCAAAACAACGACGAAAGCTTTTCTCTCTTCCATCCTATCTAAGAAGTGGAATGTCTTCGAATCGAAGGACTACTGGAATACGACGGAACATACGAAAAAGCATGCAGCTGAAATCAATTCATCCCATCAGGCTGTTGTCCTTGAATATGGCATGGCCTATCCAGGCGTAATCACAGAGCATTGCCAGATCATCCAGCCGAATATGTCCATTGTTACAAATGTCGGGTTGGCACATGTCGGGAATTTCAACGGTGATCCGAGGGGTGTAGCGAAAGCTAAATCGGAATTGATTCATGGGATGGATCAATTTGGAGTATTATGTCTTAATCGGGATAATGACAATTCGCGATTTTTGGAGACGAGAGATTTCAAAGGGAAAAAGATAACAATAGGTATTCAGAAACCTGCTGATTATCGAGCTTATGATGTTCAATATGCGGATCAGGGCATGAGCTTTAAACTGAAGCTGCAAAATGAAGAAATCGAACTGTTCATCCCGATTTTCGGGGAGCATCATGTGTATAATGCATTGTCGGCAATTGCAATCGCGGATCAGCTAGGATTCTCACCGATGGAAATCAAGACGGGTCTTCTCTTCAAGAAACCACCGCGGCGTTTGACGATCTACAATTGCAAAGATAATATCACAATGATTGACGATACCGTACACTCCCACCCGGAAGGTGTGCGTGCAGCGATTGATGTTCTCGTAAATCTGGCAAAGCATCGGAAAATTGCTATCATCGGGCAAATGAGGGAACTTGGTGATCTTCGCGAGAAGGAATACCGAAAAGTAGGGGACTACATCCAGCAGCAAGGGATTGATTTATTAATTACCTATGGGTTCCGGACTGAGGAAATCGGCGCACAAGCGAAAAAAAGAGGCATGTCTGCCAACAGAATCCATCATTTCACAGATCGGGAGAAATTACATGCATTGCTGTCAAAACTGATACGTAAAGACGATACAATCCTTATTAAGGGAGCTAGTAAAACAAATATGTTTGAAACCGTCAAATATATCGACCAAAACTATAGTTGAATAAAAATGAGGACTCCATTATTCGGGAGTCCTCATTTTTATTGTTTAAGGTGAAATTGTATTTCTTCAGCGGCCTTTTTCGCCAATGACTTTGCCATTTCCAACGTTGTTCCTTGGGCGATGACATATGCATACCGATGACCCATCGACAGTGGCGGTGTCAGGAGCGTCCCTTTTCGAGGCTTCACATACACTTCGACGACCCCTGGCGAATTTCTAGCTCTCTTTTTGCCTGTCACTCTTTCCAAAATCCCTTTTTGCTCGATGATGACATATTGGGTGAAGACGAAATGCCGCTGCTTCTTAACTAAAAGCGGTTTTTCACCTAAGTATAATTTTACTGTTTCCTCTGCCAAATCAAAACCAAAAGCGGCTTTCAACATACTATTCATTGCTCCACCAGAAATTCGAGGATTGATTTCAATCAGCCGCCAACCGTTTTTCGTCAGACGCATTTCGATATGCAGCGCTCCGTTTCGGATGTCGAGTTTTTCAACGATGGATTCTAGCACTTCCATGATGCTGTCATTCAGCTGTTTTGGCACAGTTGCAAGCACGCCATACCCGGTGATGATGAAGCGTTTGCCATAAGTGATTTCCTGTTGGATGACACCGGCGATTTGAATTTTCCTGTTATGGACAATCGCCTCTATCAAGTATTGGTCCCCCTCGATGTATTCCTCGATAATGATCGATTCTTCGGGATCTTTCTCATTCAGTTTCCTTACATGTCGCATCAGTTGCTCAAAGTTGGAAGCCTGCAGAACATCCTTCGAACCTGTAGAGGATGCTGACTTTATAATTAGGGGGAAATTAGGCAATGCCTCAAGTGTCATCAATCCCAACTTCGCTTTAGGGGATATAGTCAAAAACTTGGGTGAGTACGGAAGTCCCTTTAGGGAAGCCCTTGTCCCTGCTTTGTTCTCCATAATATCGACAGCTTTAAAGGAGGTGCCGTTCGGACAGAATTCCTCACACAGTTTTAAGGCACGGGCGACATTCGAGTCGACAAAACTGATAATTGTCATAATTATGTTTCCTTTGGATAGCAGAGAATGGATTTCTTTCCGCATTGAATCGTAATTAGTCGTGTCAACGAATATCATTTCGTGGACATCTACATATTCCTTCCGTTGCTTGATCTGTTTTTCATTGCTAGTAAATAATACGGTGAAGTAACCGAGCCGTTCGGCAGCTCTGATTGCATCCCTACTTGAACCTGATTTATTTGTTCCGATAAAGATGATTGTTTTCAATAAGTCCAACTCCTTCATTTAGACACTCTATATAGGTTATGAAGGATTCGTTTATCGACATGGTTATACATCATATAGTTCAGTAACTATCGCGATTTGGTGTACTCAGGTTTTTCATACAGGCTCTTTAATACGAAGGGTATTCGATAGGATAGTGGGGAGTGTCATCAGTGAAGACCCTTCTTGCCGTAATATAATGATCGCTATAGTAACCTGCGAGCAGAACCCTTGTAATGACGCCTCCCGAATAAGGGATGATGAGACGATGATTTCCAGCATAAATGGCAACAAGGCTAGAATTCGATGATCCTTTCTTGCTATTGAAGAAAACAAGATCCCCTTTCTTCAGGCTGAAACAGGAGACGGGCGTACCCTTGCTTTGAAGGTCTTTTAAGCTGGATGCATTCAATGTGATCCCATTGGTTCTATATACATAGTTGACAAAACCGGTGCTCGTAAACTTCTTAGTACTTTCATTGTTTACAGGTCCAATCGTCGCCTGGTCTTTCAAATAGTAAGCAAAATCGACAATATTGTCTCCTTTCGTAGGCGGATTGGGTGACATCAAACTTGGGAGCACACGGCGTGCACCTATATATTTTTCCGTATAATACGATTTACTGTTCAATTCGGAAATGACGATATCCAGTTTTGGGTTAGCCATATGGATGATCTTGTTATCACCAATATACATAGCGACATGATCCGGGTCTTTCGCTGTCGTTTTACTTCTGAAGAAGAGAAGATCGCCTTTTTGCCATTTTCCTCTAGCAACTCGAGCTCCTTGCTGTATCATGAAGTCTTCATTGTACGTCGCAAGGTCGGCTCCATTTATCCCGAAAATGTACATCAGGAAAGTTGCGCAAGAAAATTTATACGGGTATGTAGGCTTGTACACTGCCGTACTATATTTCGATTTTCCAATCAAGCTTTTTGCCGTTTGGATCAATTGCTCCGCTTTTGCTTCAATAGCCTGTTGCGGTACCTGCCTATGCGAATCCGAATCATTTGTTCCGGTAAATATGATCTTTTTCAACAAATTCAACTCCTTTGTGTAAAATCCCTCTTAATATGTTATGAAGTAATCGTTAATCGACATGATTATTCATCCTATATGCCAGTAACTATTACCGATTTGATGTACACAGGTTTTTCGTACAGGCTCTTTTAAAGTGGGAAGCATACGATAGGAAAGGGGAAGGGAGTGAACCAAATGAAACCTCTAACGACAGGATATATCCGGAAAATCATATCTGGAAAATTGATCCAAGGAAATGACGATCTGATTATACATCACGGTGCTTATCGACTTAAACAAGTAAGGCATCATCATACGATATTATTTTTGAATCGGAAGATGATCAGATGGGAGATCTTGAAGCCCTTTTTCCCGCTTGCGATCGTGACGGACCGGGAAATGGGAGTAAGGGCAGAAACAGAGGATTTGACAATTATAAAAGTTGAAAATCTACAGGAATCGTACTGGAAATTCGTCAACAACTATCGGGCTTCCATTGATATCCCTGTAATCGCAGTGACAGGTACGTCCGGTAAAACGACGACTAAGGAGATGATTCGTCATCTGCTTTCATTCAGTAGGAAAGTCGCGCACACAAACAGTACAAATAATTCAAGAACCGCACATTTGACTTACCTGCTGGGGATGGATGATACGACAGAGGCAGCTGTATTCGAAACAGCGGTCGGTGCGCCCGGCGATATTTCGAATGCCGCTGCCTATTTGAAACCGACGATTGGCATCATTACGAACATAGGGGAACATCACCTCAATTACTGCAAGACATTGGAAGGCTATATCTCTGCGAAAGGGGAAATGTGCAGCGCTCTTCAACCAAACGGTGTTTTAATCATTAATGCAGATGATCGGAACACGAAAAAACTGGATTTAAAAAGTTTTACTGGAACAATTGTAACAGTCGGCATCCATTCGAAAAGTGATTTCAAAGCAAGTGATGTCTGCTTTTCTCCTGAAGGTATGTATATGACTGTCGAATATCAGAAAAAGAGATACAGAATGCTTGTTCCTGGTCACGGAGAACACCAAATATACAATGCGCTCGCGGCCATTGCAGCAGCTCATCGGATTGGCATGGGACTTGCTGATATTGCTGTTCAATTCAGGTCTTTCCCAACGCTCAATAAGCAACTGCAGCTAGTGAAGGGGTTGAACGGAGCAACAATCATTGATGACACATGGAGCATTACGACGACTTCATTGGAAGCGGCATTGCGGGTGTTGGAGAATATCGGATCTGCCAAAAAGAAAATAGCAGTTGTCGGCACGATAACCGACCTTGGATCTTGGGGTTATGTCATTCATGAACGGGCGGGAGAAATCATTGCGGAAAGTAAAATCGATGTACTATTCACTGTCGGAAAACATGCAAAAATAATGGCAGATACTGTTTCTAAAAAAGGTTCTTCAATGGAAGTTCACTCATTCAATAATCATATTCTTGCCTATGAATTGCTGAAAAAGATTGCAACAGAAGATTCTATCATGCTTATCAAAGGTGACATGTTTAGTGAAGCAATTAAAAAGCTCTCAAACCTATTGAGAGGGAGAGGCTGATTGACAGGTAGGATAAACGACAGGCATTTGAATGAGTTTCATGTGTGAAACACCCATATGGTAATATTTTTACTACCCGAATTGGGACAAACACCAAGTTGTCTACTTGCATTTATCAATATAGTAGAAGTAGTTCAAATAGAAAGGGGGGATATCATTATGGGTATGGAATGTCCTTGTGGCGTGTTGGTCAATGCCGTTTCAAGAAGGAACAATGTCCGCTTCAATGGACAGATGGGGACAGTCAGAGGTGACTTGACGTACATGGCAAATGTATGTGTCACAACATTGGCTGCTTCATCATTGTCTTTGGAATTTGTAGACACAGAGACAATGGGTGGTGTGAACAGCTTCATGTTTGTTGCAAATTCTTTCACTTCTGTCGTTTGTAGAAGAGAGGGTCAAAACTGTGAAGTGACCGTTACCGGCACCGGACTCGTGGATGACGATCAGTTTCCATTTGTAGCCGTCTTCAGAGACCAGGTTGCCCCGGCGAACGTAGATATTGTACAAAGCTTTGTCATAACCGGTTTCTTCAATCAAAATGGTGCAGCACCGGTTGCGCAAGGTTCTATCATAGCACTCGGTTGCGATGATGATTAACGGTTCGTGAACTCCCGATATCGGGTCGGGGGTTCTAGATTTATTGGATAAAAGCTGAAGGAGGGTAGTCTGTGAAGGGTATTCGAGGACGTTATGGTCAACAAAGGATATTGGAGACGGATTCCGGTTTATCAGTGAATCTGTTGGAAACAAAATTATTATCTGAAGGGACATTCTACAGTTTTGTCGTGAAATACAAATACTTCATCATCAAACCGCTAGTAGGACCGCAAGAAGTCCATATTTCAGTTACTAATGATGGTATTGAATCGCTAACAGGGAATCAAGCCTTACGTTTTTCAAACAAAGAGCAAATATACGATTATTTAACAAAACGAATTTTCACTAAAAAGTATTACGTTATTCAAGCTTGCCCAGCAAATCCGTCAACTCTCTACCAGTGCAGTTTCACCCTTCATAGAAAATCTCCTACAGCACATTGGAAAATCGTCCATAGTGCAACTGAAGACAAAAACAGCGTTCCTCATTACAATCTATACAATATATGGATGCTCAACAGTTCAGTAACAGCAGCTAAAATGTTGGGTACCGCTTTTCCAGACTGCCATACAATCGTAGTGGATATCGTCAAAGACGGATTCGGAAGTTTCTGGCTCGCTGACACAATTTTACATGACCGCAATAGTAAATGGAGTCAGTATCATTCACTTCATCAAGAGAGGTCTTTACGTTCATTCCTGCCAGCTACGGATTTGTGTACAAAAAAGACATTGCTTGCATTTTTGAATACCTATCCAGAGGTGATCATCAAGCCATGTGTAGGGCAACAGGGTAGAGGAATCGTAAAAATATCTCTAACTGGTGATTTGGCTTTTGAAGTGCATGAAAAGCAAAACAGACAGGTCGTAGATGATTTTGAGCAGCTGTTCAGTTATGTTCATAACCATTATCTTTCGCAGAGAGACTATATTGTTCAGCAAAGGATATCTCTAATGGAGATCGATGGGAAACCTTGCGATGTGCGGGTCATCACCCAGTTCGATGAAGGTAGTTGGATCTTAACAGGGCAGGTCGTTAAAGTCGCTGCGAAGGATTATTTCGTTTCAAACAGGGCTAGTAAATTACTCACATTGGAAAATGCCCTATCACGTCAAAATAATGAAATTTCATTTGAGCGTTGTGCAAAATGGATTGAAATGGTATGCAAAAAATCTTCAAAAAGACTATTGAAAAACAATGGGGATCTTTCGATTATCGGATTTGATATAGGAATCGATGATAAAGGGGCGGTATGGTTGATCGAAGGGAATTATGCCCCGTCTCTTTCGATGTTTTACATGTATGACAACAATGAAATCCACGAGAGGATTTCTTATTATATAAAGAAAAATAAAAAGAGTGACTGATCGAAGTACGTTGGAAGGGAGGAAATGCAATGAAGCCGATAGCTGTCAATGACATCAGGAAAATACTCAAAGGAAAAATCATTACGGGACCGGTAGATTGGAATGTGGAAGATGCCATCTACTACAATCGACATGATTATACGAGGCGAAATTCCCTTCTTTTTGCAAGCAGGGGGGAAGCGATTAATTGGATGGAAATCGATAGGAAAGGTCCTTCCCTTGTCATAACCGATAAGTCCTCAATTAACGTTAAAGATGTATTGCCGAATACGACGGTCATGCAAGTGACGAGCCTCGTCCAGTCCTATTGGAAGTTCATCGATTATTATCGGAATCAGTTTCGACTACCAGTTGTGACGATAACAGGAACGTGCGGCAAGACAACAACGAAAGATATGATCAAACATATGCTCTCTGAAAAATGGAATGTGCATGCATCGGTCAGCAGCCAAAATGAACCGAGACGTTCATTTCCTTATTTGATGGGGATCGATGAACAAACGGATGCGGCAGTTTTCGAACACGGCCTCGGCAATTCAGGCAATATTAAGCACCAGTGCATGATTTATCAGCCGACGATTGGGATCATCACAAATATTGGGGTTCATCATTTGGACGGGTGTGTAAATCTGGAAGGCTATATAAAAGCGAAAGAAGAGATCATCGGCGGCATCAAGGATGGCGGCACACTTATCTTAAATGCAGATGATCAGAATAGTAAAAAGCTGAGAATCCACCGCTTCAAAGGAAAAATCATTTATTTTGGAATGGATCAAAAGTCGGATTTCAGAGCTTCCCGGATCACTTATGGAGAGGGCGGAATGGATTTCATGCTGCATGTCGATCGTTTGGAATATAACGCCTTTGTTCCCGGGTATGGGGAACACCAAGTGAGCAATGCGCTTGCTGCGTTGGCTGCTGTCCGTGAAATGGGAATGGATTTGAAAGCCGCGCTCTCCCGTTTGAAAACGTATAAGAACATGAGCAGGCATTTGGAATTCTCTAGTGGCAAAAACGGCTGCACAATCATCGACGATACATGGACGAACAATCCCACATCTGTTGAAGCGGCACTGAAGGTGCTTGACTCAATTGGAAAAGGGAAAAAGGTCATCCTCATATTAGGGGATATAAACCGGCTTGGGAATTTCGAAAAGAAATACCACCGTGAAATCGGAAGTATGGTTGCGGAGCGGAATATCCATGCACTAATTACAATCGGTATAAAGGCGGAAGAAATTGCGAGGCAAGCAATGCGGGATGGAAGCAGCGCAAATATAAGGATTTTCAAAGATGTGAGTGAAATCGGAAATCGGTTGGATCATTTATTTGATGATCAGTCGATTGTGCTTATCAAAGGACCGATGTCCAGTAGAGGCATGATTGAGTTTGCAGAGTCGTTGAAACGGTGAATGAAAAAGAAGCATCCAACGTTTAGACGTTAAGATGCTTCTTTTCATGTATTTAGTTAAGAACACGTCGGGCTTTCATGAAGTTTTGCGTTGCCCATGTGGAGGAAAGGCTTTGTTTTACAACATTTCCAGAAGTGGATAGGCTGATAAATTGATTTCCTCCAATATAAATGCCCGTTTGGTTAATACGAGTTCTTTTATTATCCAAAGAGAAAAAGAGAAGATCTCCTTTTTTAAGATTGGATTTCAGTACCGCAGTCCCGATTTGGGATTGCTGGCTGGCCATCTTGCTTTTCAAATCAATTCCTTGCTTTTTATATACATAATAAGTGAAACCGGCTCCTGTGAATGTCAATGTACTCTCATTATATCCATAACCGAATTTCGCTTTATTCGTAAGGCTTTGTGCGAAGTTGACAAGCTTGTCCGCAGATGTTGTAGTAGTTGTGGTTGACGGCTTGGATACGGAAGGCGCCACAGTCGTATTGTCCGTGAAGACCCTTTTTGCCGTAATATAATGATCTTTATAATAATCCACGAGCATAACCCTTGTAACAACACCGCCCGAATTCGGGAGGATGAGACGATGATCGCCTGCATAAATGGCAACCAGGCTAGGATTTGTTGATCCTTTCACGCTATTGAAGAAAACAAGATCGCCTTTCTTCAAGTTGGCTTTGGAAACGGTTGCCCCCTTGCTTTGAAGGTTTTTTAAATTGGAAGCATTCAATGTGATGCCGTTGTTTTTGTATACATGGTTGACGAAACCTGTGCTTGTGAACTTTTTAGTGCTTTCGTTGTTCACGGAACCTATTGTCGCCGTATCTTTCAAATCATAGGCAAAGCTGACGATTTTATCGCCTTTCGTTGCAGGATTGGCTGACATCAAACTAGGGAGCACGCGGCGTGCACCGATATAGTTTTCCGTATAGTAAGGCTTGTCAGTCAAGTCAGAAATGATTATATTCTGTTTGGAATCCGCCATGTGGATGACCTTGTTATTTCCGATATACATAGCGACATGATCTGGGATCTTCGATGCCTTACTACTGAAGAAGAGGAGATCACCTTTTTGCCATTGCCCTTTTGCAACCGGAGTGCCTTGCTGCATCATATAATCTTCATTGTATGTCGCCAAGTCGACACCGTTTTTCTCAAATATGTACATGAGGAAAGTGGCGCAAGAAAACTTGTACGGATAAGTAGGCTTATAGACTGCCGTACTGTATGTCGATTTTCCGATTAAGCTTTTTGCGGTTTGTATCAATTGCTCCGCTTTGGCTGCCACAGCCTGTTGCGATGTTTGAGAAGTTACCGTGGCGGCAGAGACTGTTTGAGATTGATCGTATGAGGGAATTGCCAAAGAGCTGACGCTGACGCACGTGATTAATGCTGCTGAAAGTAGTTTGCGTTTCATGTTTTGCCTCCTGAGATTAGTAATGTCTTACCTGAGAATGATCGTAGCATGGAATAACGGGGTAGATTTGAGGCAATATTTACCTTTAGAATTGGAGGTTTGCGAGATTGCAAGCCAGCAGAAGACTGAACGGGTTTCTTTACAAATAGATTACAGCCCGAAATTGGGAATTCGAGGAATAAAAAAAGCGTGCGGCTAGTGCCATCACGCTTTTTCATACGTATAAACGAGCTCATTCAAATGCGAATCAACATCTACATGAAGGTCATGTTCATCGAAAAACCAGTAGTCCCTTTGTTCAATATAAAAATGCACTCCGTCTCTTTCCGTCTCGACCGCCAATTCGTCAGGCACTTCTTTCATAACTCCGAGCGAAAAACCTTCATGCAACGAACTGGACCCGCCATAACGAGCGAAAAATTTTATATAATCGCCTGTTTGAGCTTCCATCTCTTCTTCAAACCATTTTCGCGCATCATCCGACAAAACGATTTTCATTTCAGTATCCCGCCTTTCGGTTGCTGCTTCCATTGTATTACAACCACTTCACTTTAGACTCGGTTCCCGCTTTGATCCTGGCGATGTTCGCCCGGTGCCTGTAGAAGATGAATACCCCCATTAAACCGACAATGATCATTAAATAGAAATCGCCAGACCATAAATAGAAGGCAATACAGTAAATGAAACCGACAACCGCCACGATCATGGACGATAGAGATACCATTTTCGTTATCTTCAAAGCGATGAGGAAGGTAAGAAGGACGATGATGAATATCGGCCAGTTATATCCGAGCAAAACACCGCCCGAAGTGGCAACGGCCTTTCCGCCTTTGAATTTCGCAAAGACAGGGAACATATGACCGATTACCGCGACAACCCCGAGTAGAAGTGGATGAATACCTGCTGAACTGAAATAAGGTAGTAGGGGAAGCAACACAGCAGCCGTCCCCTTCAAAATATCAATAATTGTGACGAGCATGCCCGCAGTTTTTCCTAGAACCCTGAACGTATTCGTGGCACCGAGGTTTCCGCTGCCATGCTGCCTCACATCCGTATTGTAGAACAATTTGCCGATCCATAATGCAGATGGGATGGAGCCGAGTACATAAGCGATTAGTATAAGAATGATAATTTCCATGACGCTCCCCTTTACCATTATTGAATAGTTATGTGTTTCAAGTTTAGCAGAACAGATGAATGCCGACAATGGAATGTATGAAGTTCTGAAAGTCAGCCGATTGTCTAGATTTTCCTCATCTCATTGCAATCAGCCGGTTTATTCTATACAATTAATTGAGCAAGCTTCCTGAAACGTTGATTTGACAAGCTTTACAGGAAGCGATACGATAGTATACAAAGAGAAAGAGAACATTCGTTTGATGGGGGTTGCGATTTGACGAAGAAAGAAGAAATTTACACATATGATGATGATTCGATTCAAGTGCTGGAAGGCCTTGATGCAGTACGGAAACGTCCGGGAATGTATATCGGTTCCACAGATTCCAGGGGACTTCATCATCTAGTCTATGAGATCGTCGATAACGCAGTTGATGAAGCACTAGCCGGACACGGTTCGGAAATTGACGTTACGATACACAAAGATGGCAGCATAGGTGTACGCGACTACGGACGCGGAATGCCGACAGGGATGCATAAGACGGGAAAGCCGACGACGGAAGTAATTTTGACCGTCCTTCACGCTGGCGGAAAGTTTGGGCAAGGTGGTTATAAGACAAGTGGCGGTCTACATGGCGTAGGCGCTTCTGTCGTCAATGCCCTCTCCGAGTGGCTGGAAGTGACGATTTTTCGTGATGGAAAAAAATTCAGGCAACGGTTTGAAAATGGCGGAAAGCCTGTCACTACACTAGAAGAAATCGGTTCGTCACGTGAGAAAGGGACATTGATCCATTTCAAACCCGATCCGACGATTTTCTCAACAATCAAATATCAATATGAATTATTGTCGGAACGTCTACGGGAATCCGCCTTCCTCCTGAAAGGCTTAAAAATCGACCTAAAGGAAGAAGGAACTGAAAAGCATGATGTCTTCCATTACGAAACAGGCATCGAAGCATTCATCTCCTATTTGAATGAAGAGAAGGACGTTCTTCACGATGTCGCATACCTTGAAGGGGTGTCTGAAGAGATTGAAGTGGAATTTGCATTTCAATTCAGCGATGGCTATTCTGAAACGATACTTTCTTTCGTCAATAATGTACGGACAAAAGATGGCGGTACACATGAAACAGGTGCAAAAACCGCAATGACCCGTGTATTTAATGAGTATGCGAGGAAAACCGGCATATTGAAGGAAAAAGATAAAAACCTCGATGGCTCCGATATTCGGGAAGGGATATCCGCAATCATATCGGTCAGGATTCCTGAAGAGATTCTCCAATTTGAAGGTCAGACAAAGGGGAAATTGGGGACGAGTGAAGCAAGGGCGGCAACTGATGCAATCATCTCCCAGCAACTCCTGTACTTTTTGGAGGAGAATGCGGAGCTCAGCGGTAACCTGATCCGAAAAGCAATCCGTGCTCAACAGGCAAGGGAGGCTGCCCGGAAGGCCAGGGAAGATGCTCGTTCCGGTAAAAAACGCCGCCGTTCGGATACTCTGCTTACAGGAAAGCTGACACCGGCACAGTCAAGGAATGCTGCAAAAAATGAGCTGTACCTAGTCGAAGGGGATTCTGCCGGAGGCTCAGCCAAGCAAGGCCGGGACAGGACGTTTCAGGCAATTTTGCCCCTTCGCGGTAAAGTGATCAATACCGAAAAGGCCAAATTGGAAGATATAATGAAGAACGAAGAGATCAATACGATTATCCATGCAATCGGCGGAGGAGTCGGCGCTGATTTTCAAGTCGATGATATCGCTTACGACAAAGTAATCATCATGACAGACGCAGATACTGATGGGGCGCATATCCAAGTGCTTCTCCTGACGTTCTTCTATCGATATATGAAGCCATTGATCGAGGCAGGAAAAGTGTTTATTGCACTACCGCCACTTTACAAAGTCTCAAAAGGGGCTGGCAAGAAGGAGCAAGTAGAATACGCATGGACGGAAGCCAATCTTGACGATGCGATCAAAAAAATCGGTCGAGGCTATATGTTGCAGCGCTACAAAGGACTCGGTGAGATGAATGCCGATCAATTATGGGATACGACGATGAATCCGGAAACCCGTACACTCATCCGCGTGACCATCGAGGATGGTGCGCAATCGGAAAGACGTGTCACCACGCTTATGGGGGACAAGGTCGAGCCGCGAAGAAAATGGATCGAGTCAAATGTCGATTTCGGTACCGAAGACCATAATATTTTAGAAAATGAATTTTTGCATGTTGAGGGGGACTTTGAATGACTTCAACTGAGCGATTTCAAGACTTGCCGTTGGAAGAAGTGATCGGCGACCGTTTTGGACGTTATAGTAAATACATCATTCAGGACAGGGCACTTCCGGACGCAAGGGATGGATTGAAACCTGTTCAAAGAAGGATTCTTTACGCCATGTTCCATGAAGGCAATACTCATGATAAAGCATTTAGGAAATCCGCAAAGACAGTCGGAAACGTCATCGGGAACTATCATCCCCATGGCGATACTTCCGTGTATGATGCGATGGTCAGAATGAGCCAGGAATGGAAACTTCGCCATCTAATGATTGAAATGCATGGGAACAATGGATCGGTTGACGGGGACCCGGCAGCTGCAATGCGGTATACAGAAGCGCGGCTTTCTGCAATTGCATCGGAAATGCTCCGTGACATCGGGAAGGACACGGTTGAATTCATTCCGAACTTTGATGATACCGAACCCGAGCCGACCGTATTGCCTTCCCGATTCCCGAATTTACTCGTCAACGGGTCAACAGGGATCTCTGCGGGATATGCGACGGATATTCCTCCGCATGCTTTACATGAAGTCATCGATGCAGTCCTGATGAGAATGGACGAGCCGGACGTGTCAGTCGAACAATTGATGACAGTCTTGAAAGGGCCTGATTTTCCTACGGGTGCAATCATTCAAGGGACGGAAGGAATCAAAACGGCCTACGAAACGGGGAGAGGCCGCTTCATCATCCGCGCTAAATCCGAAATCGAACCGTTGAAAGCCGGTAAAACACAAATTGTCATCACCGAAATTCCTTACGATGTAAACAAGGCGAATTTGGTGAAGAAGATGGATGAACTCAGGTTAGATAGAAAGCTCGATGGAATTGCTGATGTGCGCGACGAATCTGACCGTACAGGACTTCGGATTGTCGTGGAGTTGAAGAAAGATATGGATGGCAATGCCATTTTGCAATATTTATTAAAAAATACCGATCTTCAAGTGACGTATAATTTCAATATGGTAGCCATTTCAAATAGAAGACCGACGCTCATGTCGTTGCCGATGTTATTGGATGCTTACATCGACCATCAAAAGGATGTCGTCACGAGAAGGTCGAAGTATGATATCCAGAAAGCGAAAGATCGGCTTCATATCGTGGAAGGTCTTATGAAAGCTTTATCAATTCTCGACGAAGTGATTAAGGCGATTCGTGCATCGAAAGACAAACGCGACGCAAAAAATAATATCATTGCGAAATTCGGTTTTACGGAAATTCAAGCCGAAGCAATCGTTTCCCTCCAACTATACAGATTGACGAATACCGATATTACTGAGCTGAGAAAAGAGGATGCTGACTTACGGAAGCTGATCGAACAGCTGGACGCTATTCTCAAGAGCGACAAAAAGCTTTCCGCGGTCATTAAGAAGGAATTATTGGAGATCCGCAAGCAGTTTTCCGAACAAAGAAGATCAGTCATCGAGGAGAAAATCGAAAACATCAAAGTCGATCTCGATATCCTTGTACCGAGCGAAGAAGTCGTCGTATCGGTTACAAAAGACGGCTACGTGAAGCGGACGAGCATCCGTTCGTATAGTGCGTCAAACGGCACCGGACAAGAGATGAAGGAATCTGATTACAGTCTCATGGAGACAGTCATGAATACCCAGCATCATCTCCTGTTGTTCACATCGCTTGGCAACTACTTGTATCAACCAGTGCATGAGTTGCCTGACATCCGTTGGCGTGATCTTGGTCAACATATATCAAGCATCGTCTCATTGGAACCGAATGAGGAGATCATATCAGCAATTGGTATCGAAAGCTTCGATGACCAAACATCTGTTCTCACCGCTGCAGATAACGGGAATGTCAAGATTTCCAAGCTCTCCGATTTCCAAGTACAACGCTATTCCCGGACGTTCAAGGCGATGAACTTGAAAAAAGGCGACCGTATGGTTGATGTGCAGCTCGTGTCAGGGGAAGAAGATATAATCCTATTCAGCGAACAGGCGTACGCACTTCGATTCTCGCTCACTGAATTGTCGGTTACAGGCGTACGAACAGCCGGAGTACGAGGTATCAATCTAAGGACAGAAGATAAACTTGTATCAATACTAGTTGTCCGCGATGACGCAGAATCAGTATTGATTGCCACACAAAGAGGATCCGTCAAGAGAATGGCTTTGAAGGAATTGGAGAGTGCGGCTAGGGCGCAACGTGGTGTTGTTGTGTTGAAAGAATTGAAAACAAACCCGCACCGGATCGTTGGCACGCAATTAGTCAAACCAAGCGAAATTGTTATCCTATCGACTAGCAAAGATAATAAAATCGCTCTCGAGTCGGGATCATTGAGGCTTGTCGATCGCTATTCGAATGGGAGCTCACTGGTAGACGAAAACAAAAATGGAAGAATCACAGCAATATATAAAGAACTGAAAGCTGAAACGAAAGCATGATGAAAAGCGTCCGCTGGCTAGGATGAATTCCTGCCAGTGGACGTTTTTTTGCATTGCAACGAAAGTCTAAAATATTCGTGACAATAGGAAGATTTTGACGTATAATAATTCGAAAGTCGAAATATATACTAAATAATTACTAATAGGGATTGGTGAACGTGAATGTGGAAAAACCGTAATGTTTGGATCATTTTATCTGGTGAAATGATTGCCGGGCTCGGTTTATGGACAGGAATCATTGGAAATCTGGAGTTTTTACAAGAAAAGATCCCATCAGATTTTGTAAAAGCAATGATCTTATCAATCGGATTATTGGCAGGTATCATAGCTGGTCCTACAGCCGGGCGGATCATTGATCAGTCGAGAAAGAAGACCGTTTTAATTGTTGCAGGGCTGGGAAGGCTGATCAGTGTCGTATTCATGTTACTCGCTATTGCAACAGGTTCTGTCTGGTGGATGGTTGCATTCATCATATCCATTCAATTATCGGCAACGTTCTATTTTCCTGCGTTGCAGTCGACAATCCCTCTTGTCGTAAAAGATGAGGATTTGCTCACGATGAACGGAATGCATATGAACGTCGCAACGATATCGCGTGTCCTCGGTACTGCTCTCGCAGGTGTTATGCTAGTTTACTGGTCGTTATCATCATTGTATTGGGTTTCAATGATTGCGTATGCAGGATTGTTGGGCTTCACAATGATGCTCAAAATCGATGAAGGGAAGGGGAGTGAACGCCCTCACAGGAAAGACGGGGATAAAGGTGGTTTTTTGGAAGTGTTTCCTGTCTTAAAAGAGTTTCCCGCAGTCGGTATGACACTAATTATGACGATGATCCCTTTATTGTTTATCGGTTCCTTCAATCTGATTGTCATCAACATTAGTGAGATTCAGGATTCCGCATCGATTAAAGGATTGATTTATACATTTGAAGGGATTGCCTTCATGATCGGATCATTTGCAGTAAAGCTCATAACAAGAAAATGGAAGACCACGGTGATTTTATTCTTCTTTGCAACTATGGTGGCAGTTGCTGAGTTCATGCTGTATTTTGCACATAATATAGTTGTGACATTGGCCGCATTTGCTGTATTGGGTTTTGCATTAGGTTGTTTTTTCCCGACAGCAATGGTTATTTTTCAAAAACAGATGCCGAAAGCGTACCATGGGCGATTTTTCTCGTTCCGCAATATGTTGGAGCGGGTCATGTTCCAAGTAGTATTGTTGAGCGCTGGAGCATTTTTAGATATTGTCGGACTACAAACGATGGTGATTATTTTCGGGATGGTAAGTCTAAGTTTGACCTTGTTATTTTTTATTCAAATGAAACGAAGGAATATCGTATTAGAAGAGAAACTAACAGAACCTGCAGCGGAAATCATTTTATGATCCGTTGCAGGTTTTTTATCTCAAAAATCCGGTTTCGTCTCACTGTTTCAAGTATACTTTAATGTGATATTCAGCTTCTGCTAATATATATTATGACCATGGCACTGAAAAGTATTCTTATTTATATCCCTCCTTACACCTCTATCCTATACCGATGATTCTTATTTTTACTGTTTTCAACATCAATAAACTGTGCACTATACTCAATAACGTCATTAATAAATAGATCATTACTTTTAGCAAGAGCTTTTATCTCTTCAAACAGCTCTTTATCATAAGTGGTTTTATAATGCTCTCGGTCTTTCGGACGTTGCTCTTTATTAAACGAGATTCCATCTTCTAGTGTCAATAAATTAATGAATCCCGTTTCTAACAAATAGTTAATATGTGTATTATTGCCATCTGCTACTTTGGTTAACTTAGCTATTAGGTCTTTGCTTATTGTTGTTCTGAATACAATTCGACTCTTATCAGTTGTATGTTGTAGTTTACCATTTACTATTTTCCACATTCTCATCACTCCAATTGCAAAATTGTTTGTTCCGATATAATGGCATGTTGAATCATTCTTAACCTTTTATTTTCGTTAAACAGTTCACCAGCTTCCTCCGGAAAAGCCACTGAATATGATTTGTTCGGTTTGACACCAAGCCGCTCTAGATCCTGCTTAATGATTTTCGAGTTAATAATTAACATGGGCGTTGTTCTCGTACCGGTACCTTGTGCAATTGTCGGATTCGCATCCATAAGCTTGGCTACTTTTCTCAATAAATCTTCGTCTTTTTGGGCTAAATATACAGAATGGACTTTCTTATTCACATGGCCATCCGTAATGAATAATCCCAATACCCAAGCCATCTCATGAGACCATGTTTTAAAGAAGTCTTCGTTCACTTCATGGATTCTCCGACGGCCAATTGGATTCAATGCAACTCCATGCTTCATCAATACATTACGGATAGCACGGTCCGACAACCCAATAATGGCACAAAGTTTGTCATAGCTCAATCCGCTTTTATACAATTCAGTGATCTTTTCGTCTGTCATTCCTGGATTACGAGGCATTTCTTCCACTTCCCCTTTTAATCCATTATACAAACTTATGTTCTTATTTTCAACTAATTGACTGAATATAAATGAAAGTCAGCCACCCGCGTTTGCAAGTGGCCATCTCAAAAAAATACTATCTCACATAGCGTACTCTGTCGCTCGCTTGCAATTCCGCCAATGTAGACGCGCCGACCCCGAACATAGCCATTCGCAGCTCGAGTTCTTTCGTTTCCATCACTCGTAAGACATCTTCCGGAGACTGTGTCGCTTCTTTAAGGATAGATCTTCCGAAACCGACGACATCTGCGCCTAATGCTATTGTTTTCGCAGCGTCCAGTCCAGTCGACATGCCGCCACTTGCAACAATTGTTTGCGTATCGATCTTTTCACGGACAGACACAACACAATCGACCGTCGGAATGCCCCATACGCTGAACGTTTCAGCAGCGGCTTGCTTTACTGGATCGGTTGAACGGTATTTTTCCACTTGGCTCCAAGATGTCCCGCCTGCACCCGCTACGTCAATAAAAGATACACCGATATCACATAGCTTTTTGGCTGTCTCCCCGTCGATTCCCCAACCGACTTCTTTCACGCCTATAGGAACTTCCAATGCATTCGTCAATTCTTCGATTTTCACTAATAAATCCTTGAAATTCAGATCTCCGTTCGGTTGAATAACTTCCTGAAGACTGTTCAGATGCAATACCAAAGCATCTGCATCTGTCATTTCAATTATTTGTCGGCATTGATCAACGCCAAATCCGTAATTCAATTGAACCGCACCCAAATTTGCAATGATCGGTACGGATGGAGCATATTGCCTTACTTGGAAGGATGCCCGGTGTTCCTTACTCTCAATAAGTGCGCGCATGGATCCCAATGCCAAAATCCAACCTCTTTCTTCTGCGGCAAGCGCCAAATTACGGTTGATTGTTTCAGCGAATGCAGCCCCGCCAGTCATGGAGCTGATCATAAAAGGCGTTGGGCGCATTTGGTCCACAAATTTACTCTCGATGGAGATATCACTAAAGTCAATTTCAGGTAGTGCGCAATGAATGAAGTGAACCCTTTCCAATCCGGTCGTAATATGGTTCCCTGTCACTTTTTCATTGAGCGTGATGTCGATATGCTCCGCTTTCCGTTGATGAATCGAACCAGTCATTATCCAACATCCCTCTTCCCTTAACATTAAAATACATAACTCACTCAATTATAAACCATTTTCAGTTACTAATTCACGCCATTCTTAAGGTTCATTTTTCAATAAAGGATTTTGACCCATCTTTTCAAAAAAGTTCATAGAAACCTATGCTCTTCCTCATGGAATCCCTATTTATCTTATCATTGAATCACGCAGATGACGAATAATCCCGTGTGCATTGTACGCTCAGTAACTTGGCAACTGTTTCAAATATGTGTTAAATTTGAATCGGTCAAATCAAAACGAAACTTCGGGGCAAGGTGAAATTCCTTACCGGCGGTGATCAAGCGCTATGCTTGTCAGTCCGTGACCCGTTCTTCCCTAAGGAAGACGGTGGAGCTGGTGAAACTCCGGCACCGACAGTTAAAGTCTGGATGGGAGAAGTTGCTCGTGTTTGATGACCATGCCCAACTCTATCCGCCCTTTCTAAAATTGAGAGGGGGAATTCAATGGACCACGCCGATTATTTGGAGCTAGATCTCGCTCTTGCGAAACTTGAAGTAGGTGTGTGTACTGAGACAATCATCGCAAGCGGCGTTTTTTCGTCGCATCTAAAAATCCCAATCCTTCCGTTAATGGTAACAGGATTAGGTTTCTTCGGGATGCTGGAATTGAAGCGATCGTGAATTTATGTAAAAAAGAGGCGGATTTTAGCAACAGGGCATTTTCACTATTTTTGAGACATCAAAAATCTACGTCGTTTTTCTTCTAGACAACCCTTTCCTCACCACCCGTTTGCCCCATGGTGGAAAGAACCCTATACGAAATATTTTAGACAGATGTCTAAGACATCTTAAGCTTCATGCACTTTTCAAAATGGAGGTGTAAGCTGATTGTTTACAGGAATTGTTGAAGAAATTGGAACCGTTCAAGCGATAAAGAAAGGTTCTTCTTCAATGCAATTGGTAATTAAGTGCACCCATATACTTTCGGACGTGAAAAAAGGAGACAGTATTTCCGTTAATGGAGTATGTCTTACCGTCTCGGATTTCTCAACAACGCAATTTGCAGCAGACGTAATGCCTGAGACTTTCATGGCGACTACGCTTTACACTTTGAAATCCGGGAACCGTGTAAATCTGGAACGTGCCATGTCCGCAAATGGTCGTTTTGGCGGCCATTTTGTGACGGGTCATGTCGATGGCATCGGTGAAATTGTTGCAGTCAGAACGGTCGAAAATGCAATTTATATGGACATTCAATTAGCTTCAGAATTCCAGTCGCATCTTGTCCCGAAAGGTTCCATAACGGTTGACGGCACCTCTTTGACCGTTTTCGGCATTTCGGATCAAGGGTTTACGATATCCCTTATTCCAGTAACTCAAGCTGATTCGATAGTTGGTTATAAGCGTGTCGGGGATTTAGTCAACGTGGAATGTGACATCCTTGCAAAGTATTTAGAGCGAATTGTATCCAGGAAAAAAACCGAACCGTCCGGCGGGTTGACGATGGATGCACTCGCCAGAAGCGGATTTTTAGAATGAGGGGTGAAGACATGTTTACAACGGTTGAAATAGCACTCGAAGAATTGAAGAAAGGGAAAGCGATCATTGTCGTGGATGATGAAAGTCGTGAAAATGAAGGTGACTTTGTTGCACTCGCTGATTATGCGACTCCGGATATGATCAATTTCATGGCTAAAGAAGGCCGCGGCTTAATTTGCACCCCCATTGAACAACAGATGGCGGACCGATTAGGATTAGCGCCAATGACAAATACGAATACCGATGTCCATGGGACAGCATTCACGGTCAGTATTGACCATTCATCTTGCCATACAGGTATTTCAGCATTTGAACGCTCGGAAACGATCTTAAAAATGATAGATAGAGACTCAAAGTCTTCTGACTTCAGAAGGCCTGGCCATATTTTCCCGTTAGTCGCGAAATCGGGCGGCGTATTGGAGCGCCCAGGACATACGGAAGCTGCAGTCGACCTTGCCCGTCTTGCAGGGATGACTCCAGCGGGTGTCATTTGTGAAATCATGAATGATGATGGAACAATGGCCCGAGGACAAAAGCTACTGGAAATTGCAAAGCAACACGAACTCGTCATTTTAACAATCAAACAGTTGATTGCATACCGCAAGCGAATTGAAACGCTTGTTGAAAAGGTTGTCACAATTCATTTACCTACTTCGTATGGAGATTTCACAGCGACAACATATGTAGAAAAATTGACTGGACAGGAACATATCGCTTTAGTGAAAGGTCAAATCAGTGAAACCGAGTCTCCTATCGTCAGGATTCATTCGGAATGCCTGACAGGTGACGTATTCGGATCCTGCCGGTGTGACTGTGGACCACAGCTGCAGGCAGCGCTTGCCCAGATTGAGGAAGCCGGGACAGGGGTCCTTGTCTATATGCGCCAGGAGGGCCGCGGAATCGGTCTTGTCAATAAAATGAAAGCTTATAAACTTCAGGAACAAGGATATGATACAGTCGAGGCAAATACCCGCTTAGGTTTCGGGGATGATTTACGGGAGTATTTCATTAGCGCACAAATCCTTTCTGATCTAGGATGCACCCGAATACAATTGCTGACGAATAATCCACGTAAAATCGAAGGCCTATCAGAACATGGCATTACGATAGAGAATCGGATCCCTATCGAACTTCCTGCTAAAGATGGCAATCGATTCTATATGGAGACGAAAAGGACGAAACTAGGGCATCTATTGCATAACTGAGGAGGAAATACGAATGAGTATGACATACGAAGGACATTTAATTGGTACAGGACTTAAAATCGGCATCGTCGTTTCCCGGTTCAATGATTTCATTTCAGGGAAGCTACTCGGTGGAGCTGAGGATGCATTGCGCCGCCACGGAGTTGACACCGATGATATCGAAATCGCATGGGTCCCCGGCGCTTTTGAAATTCCGATCATCGCAAAACGGATGGCGGCTTCAAAGAAATATGATGCCGTCATTACATTAGGCACTGTCATTAGAGGGTCTACCCCCCACTTCGACTATGTATGTAATGAAGTCGCAAAAGGAGTTGCCGCCATCAATATGACAGAAGGGATACCAGTCATTTTTGGCGTATTGACGACAGACTCAATTGAACAAGCGATTGAACGTGCCGGGACGAAAGCAGGAAATAAAGGATGGGACGTAGGAGTCTCCGCGATTGAAATGGCAAATCTCATGAAACAGTTATAAGGAAAGAAAAAAGCAAGTCCCTTGTTGGGATTTGCTTTTTTTATCGTACTGATTAAACACCCATTTTCCGGCTCGATTGTGTTACTTTCTTCGACTGTTGGCTCTTCATTTTCGGAGTTTGTTGAATTGGATTACCATTTGTTTTTGCTGACTGCGTCTTATTTTTCTTTGCTTCTAGCTGTTGTTTGACTGCATCTTTCAAGCTGATTTTCCCTTTATCCCCTGATTGTTTGTTCGTTTCCATTTTGGTCATCTCCCTCCCCTATTGTCCGTTAGTAAATTTTAGCACTCCTGATGAATGATTGTCTATATAGAAAATACGCTGAATCGGCAAAGTTAAAGTACTGCCTTGCTTCCCCTTCTTCGCAGTACTAGCCAAATGACCGAAAATATGATGAAAGCCACCGCTTCCAGTGACAATATATACCATGGGTAAGGACCTAAAAAATCAAGCAAGCTGCCATTGTGGGGTTTCATTCGAAGAAACATATAATTCCCATCAAAGAGCCAGTTTACAGCTAGAATAAACGGTACAATCGCATTGATGATCAACATTGTTTTCATGACACCTTTAAACGTAGGTTCATACCCTTTCACCCATACGAAATAAAGCCCCGTTACTATAATTCCCGCATGTGTATAGAAAAAATGGAAAAAGCGGAAATGAGGAAAATTCATGTCAAGAACAGGTGTTGCCATTGCTTGGAGAGCGCCACCGATGCCAGCGAAAATGACAAAATCGATCAAGTGCCGATTACCGGTCAATAGCAGCACAATTGAGACAAATAGAGAGATGCTACATAATTCTAGCGGCAGTGAGTCATCCAATCCCCAACGTCCAGTCGAAATGAGCCATATATGATACGAGATATCCATCGCCAATAAAGAGAGCGCAAAATAACGTTCAGCCATATTCAATCTATGAACACACTCTCGCAATCTCTTCCGTTGCATAAAAAGAAGAATAACGATAATAACGATGAATGAAAGAACAGAAAGATGTACTAACGAAAACATAACGAACTGAGAATCTGTTCTGCCGGCCTCCATTGCCATTCCCCATTCCTACGTACAATGATTACCTCGAATTATAACATTGGTTAGTTAGAATAAGAAGAATGCGGTGTTCTGGTATACGGAGCTTCCATCTCATCGATGATTTTTCCTTGATTGAGAAATAAAATACGATCCCCTAATTTTTCAGCTTCTTCCCTATCATGCGTCACAACGATGAACGGAATCTTCCACATTTCATGAAGGCGGATCAGTTCATTTTGGCAATCGATGCGCGTTTGTTTATCCAAAGCGGAAAGAGGCTCATCCAATAACAGGATGGATGGCTCCGATGCCAATGCTCGCGCAAGAGCAACTCGTTGTTTTTCACCGCCGGATATTTGGTGTGGATATTTCACTAAAAGTTGCTGGATACCTAACACTTGCAGGAGTTGACCAATGACAAAGGAACGGTGCTCGTCCTTCCTCTTCATGCCGTACTGGATGTTCTGCTCAACCGTCATATGCGGGAACAAAGCATACTCTTGGAATAACATGCCTACATTCCTTGCCTGGACTGACATGGATTCTTTTTTGCCACTGTAAAACTCCTTTTCCCCCAATTTGATCGATCCTTCGTCTGGCGTTGTCAATCCAGCAATCGTATGTAAAATCGTCGTTTTGCCGGAACCGGATGGCCCGAACAAGACAAGGATTTCATCTCCCATACTGAAATCGACTTCAAGATCATAATGGGATAACCGCTTTTTTATATCCACTTCCAACATAAAATCACCTACTTCGGTTTTCATTCGTATAGCGCAGCATGTTTCGTCGGCTCCACCAATTGAGCCACAAGATTGTACTGAAGCCCAATGCGACGATGATGACAACCCAAAACACAGCTTTCTCCATTTGTCCCGATTCAACAGCGAAATAGATAGACATCGGAATCGTATCGGTCTTTCCAGGTATATAGCCTGCAATCATAAGGGTGGCTCCGAATTCTCCGAGCCCTCTTGCAAATGATAAGACGAGACCGGCGAGCAGACCTGGCCATGCCAGCGGGAAACTAATGGTCCTGAATACACGCCATTCTGATGCTCCCAATGTTCGGGCGGCATTTTCGATCCGGTCGTCCATGCTGTTGAATGCCGCTGCAGCACTTTGGTACATCAGTGGGAAGGAGACGACAATGGAAGCGATGACTGCGCCGAGCCAAGTGAAAACAATTTGGACATCGAACCACTCGAGCAGCCACTTTCCGATCCAACCATGTTTGCCGAATAGAAGCAGCAAGGCGAAGCCAACTACAGTAGGCGGCAAGACGAGAGGCAACATGAAGATGGCCTCGATCACCGATTTACCGAAGAATTGTTTTCTTGCAAAAACGCGTGCAAAAAAGACACCGAAAATGAATACGACCATAGTGGAAATGGCCGCCACTTTTAAGGAAAGCAATAAGGGTGAATAATCCATGTCCGTCGCTCCCTCCTCTTCTGCTTATTTGAAGCCATACTTCTGCAATACCGCTCTTCCCTTTTCCCCTGATAGGAGTTCTAGGAATTCCTGTGATTCGGATGGGTGATCGGAATCGCTCACAACTGCTCCCGGATAGATGATGTTTGAATGCCAAGTGGGATCGGCTACTGCCACGACAGTCACTTTATCTGAGGTCCATGCATCACTTGCATATACAATGCCATAATCTGCATTCCCCATTTCAACATGCGTCAACACTTGCCTTACGTCCGACCCCATGACAAGTTTGTCTTGTAGAGGTGTCCATAATTGCAGATTCTCCAGAACTTCTTTCGCATATCTTCCTGCCGGGACAGTATCCGGCTCTCCCATGGAAATATGATCTGACTTATCGGTACCAAGCTGTTCGTATGATGAAACGGGATTCTGAACTACATTATTCGTAATTAACACAAGAGAGTTTTCTGTGAAATCCACGATTGTCGACTCATTGATTAGCCCCTGCTCCTTCAACCTTTCCATGTCATCCGAACTTGCTGAAAGAAAAATATCAGCGGGGGCGCCTTGCTCAATCTGAGTTGCAAGCTTTCGAGAACTTCCGAAATTCAAAGTGATGAAAACGTCATCGTGCTCATCTTCATATACATTTTTCAATTCGGTCAAAGCATCTGTCAAACTGGCGGCTGCTGAAATTGCAATCTCCTTTTTCTCCATACCCTCCTCTCCTTTATTTGCACACCCTAACGGAATGGCAGCAATGGCGAGAAGTAGCATCGTTTTTATAAACTTTTTCAAATTACTCCTCCTTTTACTCGTTACTATTAGATATATTCATATATAACACAATATAACAGGATATATCTACTTATAACTAATTATACTTTCCTATTATTGATTATATCTAGTTATATCTGAATATATTGCTTTTTACTTCAATTTAAGAGAAAATAGAAATAAGAATCTGACAGGAGGTTACTTATGACCGGAAATAAGGAATCGTCGTATACGACCGAGGAAATCGCGGATCTTTTGAAAGTCTCCAAACTGACCGTCTATGATCTTATAAAAAAAGGAGATATTCGTGCATACCGGGTAGGACGGCAAATGCGTGTCGATTCAGAAGACCTGGAAGCTTACAAGGATAAATCGAAAAGTGGCGGGAATCTTGTCAAACAGGAAAAAACGGCTTCAGAGACAACACCTGAACTACCGATTCAAAGGACTGAACCAACTCCACCACCTCAACCGTATCAGCCAGCATCACAAAGGAAACTGATCATAAGTGGACAGGACATCAGCCTGGACCTGCTTGCAAATGCAATTGGAAGAAGCGGTGCTAGTTACCGTCCACTACGTTCGTACACAGGCAGTTTGAACAGCTTGATTGCAATGTATGAAGGGGAAGCAGACATTGTCAGTACCCATCTATTCGATGGGGATACGGGAATGTACAATATCCCCTATATTAAAAGGATTCTTACCGGTCATGAATTCGTAGTCATCAATTTGCTATCGAGGTCGGCTGGCCTATTCGTACAAAAGAACAATCCGAAAAATATACGGACGTGGGCGGATTTCAGCAATCCCTCCATCAAAATGGTCAATCGGGAAATAGGGTCAGGCGCGAGAGTGTTGTTAGATGAAAAGTTGCGGTTGGAAGGCATACTTCCCCGATACGTCGAAGGTTATCATATAGAGGAACTGAACCATATCTCCGTCGCCAGCAAAGTGGCATCCGGATTTGCGGATGTCGGTGTCGGTATTGAAAAAGCTGCGGCAATGGTAGGCGTAGACTTCATCCCGCTCGTCCAGGAACGGTACGACCTCGTTATGTACAAGGCTCCCGAGAATGAATTCTTACGTGATTCTATCTTATCCATCCTTCGCTCACCCGCATTTCAAAATGAAATCGGAGCGTTAGGAGGCTACGATCTTTCATTAACTGGGACAATCATGTATGAGACGGATTAGGTTAAGGGCACATCGATATAGAATCGGGTGCCTTTTTCAATAAAATATAAGTTTACATAATAATATTATCAAACAAAAAATGAACGCCCATATCGGACGTTCATTTCATTTATACTTGTACATCTTCATAATGCATAGCGCGATCCGGTTCGTACTTGTTATACCTGATCTTCAGCAACTTGAACATATGCGTTAAAACCACCTTCAATAAGGCGTAACCAGGTATGCCTAGAACGACCCCTGCCACCCCGAATAGAGATCCTGCAGTCAGTAAAACAAAAATGATTGTAATCGGATGGATTTTTAATGACTTCCCCATTATTTGCGGGGATATGAATTTCCCATCGACCAATTGAACAATCGTCCAGACGGCGGCAAGCTTCACAAGCATTAAAGGCGATGTGACGATGGCAATGATGACTGCTGGCGTAATTGCAATAAGTGGACCCAAGTACGGAACGACGCTCGTGAACATCGCGAGTGCGCCTAATAATAGTGCATATTTCATGCCAATGATTTGAAAACCGATCGATACCATAATTCCGATGCTTATGGCGACAAGGATTTGACCTTGGATATAAGCACTGATCTGATGATCTGCATCATTGAGAATCACTTCCGCATCATCCCGGAGGCGTGGCGGCAACATTTTCTTAATCATCTGTGGAAGCTTATCCCCATCCTTCAAAAGATAGAAAAGGATGAATGGAACAGTCACAATCGCAAGAATGAAACCGGTCAATGCTGAAATGAATGAGGTGATCCCGGAAGCGATTCCGCCAACTGCATCTGTAATGAATTCACCAATGTTCCCTTTCCCGTTGTCGAGAAAACTGTTGATGTTTATATCCATTTCTTTATAATACGCTGAAAAAATGGAGGTCCGCAAAAATGTGTCAACATTGATGAGCATTTGATTGAAATACGTAGGAAACTCTTCAATCAAGTTAGCGAATTGCATCTTTAGAAAAGGAAAAACTAGAAAAACCAATAAAGTAATCAAACCGATAAGACCGACGAATATGATGAATATCCCCCAAACTCTCGGAATCTTTATCCGTTCAAAAAAACGGAGTATAGGTCGCAGCAAATAATAGGCAATTGTTGCAAGGATTATTGGCAGTACGACAGTTGAAAAGAATACTCTTATCGGGTAAAAGACGAAATCCACTTTGCTGAATACTAAAATAATCAGGCCAATCAACAAGATTGATAGGAGCACGAACATTGTGGCTCGTCCTCCTAGGAAACGAATAATCCGCGGTGTTCCATCATTCAGTTCTTTGCGCGCTGTCGACCTAATTTCTTCGTAATCCATTGACTCCCCCACTTTCCATCACTCAAGTTCTAAATCAAGAAAGGCTGCAAGTGCCTCTTTATTCTTTTCAACATCAAGCTCGATAACCGATCCAGCATGTGCATATGAGTTGAACCGATACGTGCCTTCAACAGGAATCGTCATCGTTTCCAAATCGGCTTTGCCCTTCACCAAAAGGGTGAATGCTTTTGAAATTTCGTCCTTTGTCGTTAAATCGGTCTCAATGAAGCCGGATAATGCACCGGATAATTTCGGAACATGAAGAAGCATTCCAGGACTCATCGCCTCATCTTTAACTGCGTTCATTACTTCCTGCTGCCTTGTCACCCTGCCGAAATCCCCCTGTGCATCGGCGCGGAAGCGGGCATATCCAAGCAGTTCCTTGCCATTCAAGCGCTGTTCGCCGGGCATGAGTGTGACTCCGATCTTTTCGGACATCTCTTTTTGGACATTAATTTTTATTCCACTTGGAAACGCAATATCGATGATCGACTCGAAATTGTCAAAATCCACAATGGCATAATGATGAATCGGGATGCCGAACATGCCTGTAATTGTATCCTTAACGGTCTGTACCCCGTTCAAGTAATAGGCCGTATTAAGTTTATAGGATTGATATCCAGGAATATCTGCATAAATATCCCGCATGAATGAAACGATGCGGATCGACCCTTCTTGTTTATTCCAAGAAAGGACCATCATCGTGTCCGTGCGCGACTTTCCGCTCCCATCATCGTCAATGCCTAACAACAGGTAATTCTCGACGGAGGGGTTCTGTGGATCGATAACATCACCACGGAAAGGGCCTGGGTCAATGATATTCCCTTTCGCCAATGACTTCCCTTCCTTATATTGAAAGTATGAATAAAGCCCTGTCACGATGAAAGCGATGAACAGGATCGTGAAGAATAACCTGCCTATCCGTAGCTTTCTTCTCCTTCTTCTTCTTGGCACCGGGCCTTCGTACTGGTCTTCGTTCAAGTTTAATTCCTCCAAATTGTAAAGTCACGTATGGGACGATTGGTGAGTGCCAATGGTTGCGTATGTATATGGATAGTATACCATGTGAGGGCTATAAGATAATGCCACGGAATCTGGTCATTTCCCCATGCAAGTAGTGAAGCGAAGCATAATCTATATTGAAGGTGGTGGTATAAATGGGTCGTGAATACGGTGGCGGGGGCGGAAACAGTTACGGTTCTTCCTTTGCTTTGATTGTTGTGCTTTTTATCCTGTTAATCATTATTGGCGCAAGCTTTGTCTATTAATTCATAATACAATAAAGCACAACCACTCATTGGCACTTCGAGAGAAGGTTGCATTCCGGTCTTGGATGACCCGTATGCAGCCTTTCTTTCGTGTGCTACAATTTAGATTATACATTGAAAGGGGTTGTAGACGATGACATGTGAAGGAATCGAAAAAGCGGTATTCGCCGGAGGTTGTTTTTGGTGCATGGTGAAGCCATTTAAGGAATGGGATGGCATTGTTGACGTCGTTTCGGGCTATATGGGTGGGCACGTTGAAAACCCTACTTATGAAGACGTGAAAAAAGGGGACTCGGGACACTTGGAAGTCGTCGAGATCACTTATGATCCTTCTATATTTACATATGAAAAACTTCTTGAATTGTATTGGCCCCAAATCGATCCGACAGACGCGGGCGGACAGTTCCACGACCGTGGACATTCGTATACGACAGCCATCTTTTATTACAACGAGGAACAAAGGAAAGCTGCGGAGAAGTCGAAAAAAGAGCTCGCCAATAGCGGCAGGTTCGCGAAGCCAATCGTGACAGATATTCGTCCAGCGGAGACATTCTACCGTGCAGAAGAATATCACCAGGACTACCATGAGAAAGAGCAGCAACATTATGAAGAGGACCGTGCTAAATCAGGACGGGACGATTTCATATCAGAATACTGGAAATGAGTGATTCAAAAAACAGGTAAAGGATTTTAATCCTTCACCTCAGACTGTAGGGAACAGGATGGAAATCGAATTGATTTCCATTCCTTTTGTCTTCTTAGACGCATTAATGCAAAAACGTTAGATTGACGCGACGTTGATTTCCGTTCCGGGCGGACGCTTTCCGGGGGCTTGCCCTCAGCCTCCTCGGATGTGCTCCCAACGCTATCGCTTTTGGTCGCAAAAGCCGTTCTTCATTACGGCTTTTCCTGCGGGTCTTCACGCTGCGCTGATTCCCCAGGAGTCGCCGCCCTGCACTCCAATCAACTGGAAATCCTTTAAGACAGGGGTATCATTTCAGTCTCCATAGCCGGCGCTCCCCATGTCCAACTAGCCAGCTTCTTAAGATTTAAGGCGGAAAAGTCAGCATCGCCTGCATTGACATTTTTTTAAAGTCCCCTTAGGGTTATCCATCGCGTGCCATGATTCTTTTTGGCATTGGCAAAGACACGTTCAATCGTCTCTTTACGCTTCCCGTATATTTCTTTGATTTCATGATTGTGACGAGGCATACTGACGGTATCCTTCCTTCGTGGTTGTTCGATAGCCTGTAGCCTCTTCTCATAAGCCCGCGTCTTTTTACGAAGATCCTTCTTCTCAAACTTACTCTTATTCGCACTGGCTTTCACATGGGTAGAATCAATGAAATATGATACGGCTGAGAAGCCCACGGTTTGCCACCTCGTTTAGAACATTATAGAAGATCCGCTCGAACAGATCAGTATCTGCAAAACGACGGGCATATTTCTTCCTGAACGTGGAGATGTGAGGAACCTCAGTATGAAAGCCGAAGCCTTGGAACCAGCGATATGCCACGTTCGTTTCTATTTCCTTGATTGTCTGACGCATGGAGCGGATACCAAAGGTATATTGAATGAATGTCATCTAGATGAGTACTACAGGATCTATGCTAGGTCTTCCAATTGTTGAGTAAAGGTCTTCAACTAATTGATAGATGAAGGAAGAATCAATGGCCGCATCCAGTTTACGCACCAGATGGTCTTGAGGAACCAACTGCTCTATGGTCAGCATTTCCAACTGTTCGCGTTCATTAATTTGATTCTTCGTCATCATATCCATCACTTCATTCATTTAATAGGAAACACCGTTGATTGGAGCGGAGAGCGGCGACTCCAGCGGGAACAGCGCGAGCTGAAGACCCTGGACTGAGCGCAGCGAGGGAAGCGGCTGAAGCCGTGCCCGCGGAAAGCGTCCGCTCGCAGCGGAAATCAACATTGTTAGCTTTATCTCTATTTTAAAAGAAAAAAGACCGAAGGCAAACACCGAAATTTTTGATGTTTGTCTACAGTCTGACTGGTGAAGGATTTAATCCTTCACCTGTTTTCAATCCCTACTCCACTTTCTGCTCACGGTCACCAATCATAAACGTCAAGATCATCATAGTTACAAACAAGCCCATGAAAATCATCAATGTATATTGATGCTCGCCAGTCCAATCGTATATCAATGCAATCAATAACGGCAAAAACCCTGCGATTAGATAGCCGCCCGTCTGCATCATTGCGGTCCATTCATTTGTATCCTCCGCTGTTTCGGTCGCATCCAATGGAAATAATAACGCAATTGGGAATAGACCAGCCAGAGGAATCGCCATGAGAATGGAACTCACCCACATAAGCGTGCGATCTCCCGTCCAAAACAAAACGAATGCAAGTAATCCCATTGTTAAAAACACAAATAGCCAGAATCTCCTTTTCGGAAAACGTTCATAAACGATTGGAAAGAGGAGATTCAAAAAGATTTGCAACGTCATCATTACACTTAATAGAGTGCTCGCTTGCACGAGTGACATTCCGGCATCTGTTGCTAGTGGAACAATCCACGTAATGATACCAAAGAAACTTGACGCTTGTAAGCCGAAAAAGAGCAAGTATAGCCATGCTTTTCTCTGTCGCCATGGTGACAAGGCGTCCACTTTCCTCTTTTCCCCCTTCTCCCTTACCTCCTCCATAAGACTACTATCCCCTTTTACTGAAAGTCTCCAGAAGAAAATTGCCGCAACCGATAGAACAGCCCAGATGCCGAGTGCAAACGGGTATGAGCCGGTGGATTCGAAGAAAATGGCGGTAAGTCCTGCTCCTAATGAAGAGCCAACTCCCATACCGAATGAATAGACACCGATTACACTCGTCGCCCGTTCCGGAAAACTCTGTTTGATCATCGCAGAGAGAAGTGGGCCCATGACGGCAATTGCAATCCCTATAATTATTGCAGATAGGAGCAACGAAGCATAATTAGAATATAATCCCCTCATCGCCGTCATTAAACCAATGACAAACAGCATGAGATACATTGAACGTGTCAATCCCAGCTTGCGATTCAGAAGAGGTGCCAAAGACGCAAACAGGCCCATGCAAAATACCGGTAAAGCCGTCAAGAGACTCACTTTTGCGTTTGTCAAAGATAGATCATCCCGAATGATATCGAGCATCGGACCAATTGATGTTATGGCTGGCCTCATATTGACCGCAACGATAAAAATCGTAATGATAAGTAAGATGGTGTTATGTTTCAAAGAACGTTGTGACATTACAAAACTCCTTATACTATGTTGATTGCGAACTTGTGTTCCTTCCCTTTTTCAACTATACTAAGTAGTGAAAGGAAAGATGTACCATGAAACTTCTCCATTGGGAATATACTCGTAAGTATCAAGTAAAATGTAGATTTGATGAGTTCCCCCATACTGTTTTTATTTTCCGCAAAGTGAAGGACTATTATTTTCTGTTCTCCATGTCCGGATTGGATAAGCATGCCGTTGCAACAAAAAAGGATTATGTGCGAATGGAATATTTATTGAATAAAGAGCTATGTCTATTGGACGCGTATCGGCAACGAAGCGTATTCAAATGTTGATCCCCCCAATACGGGGGTTTTTTTGTGGAAATGAATCGGAGGTAGAAGGGAAAAACACTCATGCAGGAAAATGTACATTACAATCATACACGATATGAACTGAAAAAGTATGAAAAGCGGATCGAACCCATACCACTCGATGCAGAATCCGTGTTATAATAGGAGCATTGTGAATTTAGGAGGATTTTTATGATAGCAGTTAGTAATGTTAGTCTTCAATTCGGTGACCGTAAACTGTTTGAAGATGTGAATATACAGTTCAACCCTGGTCATTGTTATGGATTGATCGGTGCAAACGGAGCCGGAAAATCAACATTCCTTAAAATTTTATCAGGCGAACTTGAACCTCAAACAGGCAACGTCATCATGAACAAGGATGAGCGTTTGGCAGTCCTTAAGCAGAACCATTTCGAATATGAGGAAAACGAAGTGCTTGATACGGTCATCAGAGGACATCAACGTCTTTATGATATTATGACCGAGAAAAATGCTATTTACATGAAAGAAGATTTTTCAGATGAAGATGGCATGCGCGCAGCTGAACTTGAAGGTGAATTCGCTGAATTGAATGGTTGGGAGGCTGAATCGGAAGCCGCAATCCTTCTTCAAGGTTTGGGCATTCCTGAAAGTCTCCATCATGTTAAATTGGCTGAGCTGAGCGGTTCGGAAAAGGTTAAAGTACTTCTTGCACAAGCGTTATTCGGTAAACCGGATGTCTTGCTGCTGGATGAGCCAACGAACCACTTGGACTTGAAAGCCATCCAATGGCTGGAAGAATTCCTAATTAACTTTGAGAACACTGTCATCGTTGTTTCCCATGACCGTCATTTCCTTAATAAGGTTTGTACTCAAATCGCGGACCTCGACTTCTCAAAAATCCAACTGTATCCAGGAAACTATGATTTCTGGTACGAATCCAGCCAATTGGCATTAAGAATGGCACAAGACCAGAACAAGAAAAAAGAAGAAAAGATTAAAGAATTACAAGCTTTCGTCGCCCGTTTCAGTGCAAACGCGTCAAAATCGAAACAAGCTACATCCCGTAAAAAAGCACTTGAAAAGATTGAATTAGATGACATTAAACCTTCATCACGCAGATATCCATTCGTCAACTTCCAAATCGGACGTGAAATCGGTAATGATGTGCTAAGCGTTAAAGACCTGTCCAAAACACAAGACGGCAAAGTCATGCTAAAAGATGTTACATTTACGATGAATAAAGAGGACAAGATCATCCTGTTAGGCAACCCGCTAGCTAAAACAGCATTGTTGGAAATCCTTGCCGAAGAAGCTGAACCGGACGCAGGGACATTCAAATGGGGCGTAACGACTTCCCGTTCCTACTTCCCTCTTGATAATAACGAGTACTTCCAAGGATCTGAAACATCATTAGTTGAATGGCTGCGCCAATATTCACCTGAAGATCAGACGGAAACGTTTTTACGCGGTTTCCTTGGCCGGATGCTTTTCTCCGGTGAAGAAGTTAAAAAGAAACCATCCGTATTATCAGGGGGAGAAAAAGTACGTTGCATGCTTTCCAAAATGATGTTGAATAATGCTAACGTCCTTCTGCTAGATGAGCCGATGAACCACTTGGATTTGGAGTCGATTCAGGCATTGAATAACGGCTTGATCGCTTTTAAAGGCGCTATGATCTTTACTTCCCATGACCAGCAATTCATTCAGACGGTAGCTAATCGAATTATTGAAATCCGTGAAGACGGAACGATTCTCGATAAAATGATGCAGTATGATGAATATTTGGAATGGAGAGACCAGCAATCTGTCTCCAATTAATACGTAAACCGTTTTCCTTTAATGGAAAACGGTTTTTTGGTTTTGAAAATCTGACATCGGTAATGGATATATATAAGGATATTCATCATCTTATCGGCAATACTACCGGAAAGGAGTGTGCAGCAGATGAAGAGAAAATCCATAATATTACACGTCTTACTTTTTGCGTTGATCGCTTCCGGTTGTACGAACAAAACTACTAGCCTGAACAATTCGGGAAATAGCGGGGAAACAACAAAACCGAACGAACAACAAGGGAATTCCAACGGCTCGAACACAAAACCAAATCAAAACGACCAATCATTACTTGAATTCTTCCTTCCGGCAGGATCAACTGCGCGGTATCAAGGAGAAGGAAATGAATTTGCAAAGTTGGATATTGATTTTGCCCATCCGTATGAAAATTATGTAATTCTTCATGAAAATAATGGTGGCGCAGTAATCAGGCGCATTTACAAAATTGAGAAAGAGCAGATCTTGAAAATGGAAGAAAAGCCAGTGGATTTACATGAGGACTTCCCTTCCCTGCAAGACATCAATGCGATGGAACCAATCGGCATTTACCTCAAGAAGCCTTTGAATGTCGGCACGGAATTCGGCAATTGGAAGATTGTCGAGAAGGATGTAACGGTTGAAACACCTTATCAGACATTCGATCATGCTTTTGTCATTGAAGAAAAAGGCGATGATTTCGTCAACCGTAAATATTTTGTGGAAGGCTTCGGAGAAGTGAAACGCGAGTCGATTATGGAAACCGTTGATGAGGAATACATTGTCACTTCAACTTTGGAATCTGTTACGAAACCTGAATAGGAAACGTCTAGCTCCGGCGGCTGGAAGGATGCCTCAATTTCTGGAGAAACCGCAGAAATTCGGCATCTAGGTAGGCCGTCTTCGCTTTTGCACGTAAAAAAGAGGCACCTCTAAAGGCGCCTCTTTTGTCTGACGAATTATAGTTTAACTACGTTAGCAGCTTGAAGACCACGATTGCCTTCTACTACTTCGAACTCGACTTGTTGTCCTTCGTCCAAAGATTTAAATCCGTCTCCCTGAATTGCAGAGAAGTGTACGAATACATCGTCTTCCCCTTCAACTTCGATAAAACCGAAGCCTTTTTCAGCGTTGAACCATTTTACAGTACCTTGTTTCATTTGTGACTACCTCCAAATAATTGTTCTTGCTAATATATGAAAAAAATTCACATATTACAAAAAGCACCGACAACGCCGATCACCTTTTGTAATACGTGAATACGTCTGCTTCGGTAAATCGTTTTATCTTACTGCTACTATACCATACCCAAATTAATTGTCAATATAACATTATCAAATATTCGAATTATTCATCATCATAAACGAAGAAGGCTTTCCATCTGTCAAGGAAATGATTCCATGGAAAATTTGTAAATCTTCATCGCAACCTTCACAGAAGATGCGTTCATTATCTGACCAATACGCGAAAAAACAATCTTTTCGCTCTTCTCGGTATTTGTACTTTGACCCAAATTCCTTGTTCAATTCACGTAAGTATTCCAAAGCCTCTTGAGCGGATTCAAATGCCTGCCTTAATTGGATTTTCTTTTCCCAGTCTTCAAACATCCACCACGGCTCGTAATCCGCTTTCATATAAACAACTTCATATTTCATTTAACGTTCCCCCTAACTAAAAAGCCGTGAGTGGATTCATTTTAACAAATCTCGATTAACTATCCAAGTAAATGAATTCACACGCCCATTACAATGTATTTCTGTAAGGAATCAGGTATAATTGGACTAAGGGGATGAAACTTTTGGTCGTTTTAAACGTAGTAAAGGATAGAGAATATAAGGAGGCCTGTAGACGATGCAAGAAGTTAAGCAGTTTTTCCAACGGCATTTAATTGCGGCGCCAATCAGCTTCGGCTCTTGGTTAACGATGATCCTTGCTGCAGGCATGAATCCAGTTGCCGCAACCGGTCTGATGATTGCAATATACTTAGGTGGTAATTTCACGATCAAACAAATACAACTTTCGTCGAATGTCAAGGAGCTCGGCATGTCAAGATCGGAATATAAGCATATTAAAACACAGATTTCTGAAGCTAAATCAAAAATAAATAAATTGAACGGGTTATATGGTCAGGTCCGCTCTGTCCAGGCATTTAAACAAGTATATGAGATGAATAACTTGGCAAAAAGGATTCTTACCATAGTACGCAAAAACCCTAAAAAATTCTATCATGTTGAGAAATTTTTCTATTCGCATCTCGATTCAGCTGTCGAGTTGACTTCCAAATATGCAATTCTGGTCAATCAACCATTGAACGACCAGGAAATCAGGGTTGCCCTCCAACATACAAGGGAAACACTTACAGAAGTGAACAAACAATTGGAGCAGGATCTTCGAGGCGCCTTGGCAACAGATATAGAACAGTTGCAACTTGAACTGGACTATGTGGATGTGACGATGAAAAATAATAAACCGTTGCTCGAGATGAAAGGAGAAATGCGTAATGACAGAAAATAACGTGACGAATTCCGAGGTAAAAACAATGGATGACCTTTTGGACAATCCGTTTAATATGAATGAGCCACTTTTGCCGAAAGAAATGCAGACGGAGCAAACGAAAGGCCAAGTGGCTGTAAAACTGATGGATCGGCTATCACCCGAAGAGCAGGAAAAAGCGAGACAACTAGCCGAACAAATTCCTGTAGGTAATTATGAAGCGATCATCACTTATGGCGCAAATGCACAAAATGAACTATCACGTTTCTCCCATAAAATGCTAGACCACGTACAAAGTAAAGATATCGGCCCCGTAGGTGATGTGCTAGGAGATTTAATGAGCAAGCTATCGGAAATTGATCCTGAAGATCTCTCCGAGAAGAAAAAAACCGGCCTCAGCCGACTTTTCGGAAAAGCGAAAAGGTCTATCCAAGAGATGATGACGAAATACCAGAAGCTTAGCACACAAATCGACCGCATCGGTGTCCAGCTTGAGCATTCCAAGCGCGGCCTGCTTGAAGATGTCCAAATGCTAGACAGCTTATACGAACAAAACAAGACATACTTCCAAGCATTGAATGTCTATATTGCTGCGGCAGAACTGAAACGAGACGAAATTGCAAACGTCATTATTCCTGAAATGCAAAGGCAAGCGGAACTTTCGAATGATCAAATGGCGTTCCAAGAAGTGAACGACATGGGACAATTCCTAGATAGGTTGGAAAAACGACTGTACGATCTTCAGCTTTCGAGACAGATTACGATTCAAAGCGCTCCGCAAATCAGGATGATTCAACAGACGAATCAGACGCTTGCCGAGAAGATCCAGTCTTCCATCATGACTTCCATTCCGTTATGGAAGAACCAGATCGCTATCGCGTTAACATTGAATAGACAGCGGAAAGCCGTAGAATCCCAACGTCTAGTGACAAAAACAACGAATGACCTTCTATTGAAGAACTCTGAAATGCTAAAAGTGAACTCCATCGAAACTGCAAAAGAAAATGAACGTGGCATCATTGAGATCGACACATTGAAGAAAACGCAGGAAAACCTGATCCAAACAATCGAAGAAACGCTTGTCATCCAAGCCGATGGACGTGCGAAGCGAAAGCAGGCGGAAGTGGAAATTGCCCGTATGGAAGAAGAATTGAAACAACGCCTCCTAGCCGTGCACGAAAAAACCCAATCCCCAAATCGACCACTATAACATTCAAAAAAACCGCCCTCTTGGCGGTTTTTTTCCTTCTTTCATCCCACTGCAATTACCAACAGCTTCCTTAAAATTCTCAATGTCTGATCCGTAAAATGTTCAACGGATTGCGATGCTGCGGATTTATTTCCGAACATCATCGAAAATAGTGCACGTTGATCATCTGTCGGTTCCTCTGACGATAAAAACAAATGGATGACAGAGACACCCTTCTTCTCGGCCTCCAACACCGATTCCCTCGTATCCAGAATACCATTCCGATCATAACCAAATGCAGACGGCTCACCATCCGAAAAGACCAGTAAGAATTTATGCTTCTCTGGTCTGCCAAGCAACCTGCGCGTCATCCATCTAATCGCAAAACCGTCTCGATTATCTTCATTCGTATCGAATGAAAGAATGGTCAACCCGTCATCTTTCCTCTGATCGTCAAATGTGTGCATCATCCCAAAAACATTCGGTTGTATATCCTTGGAAGCATAATTGGCATCTTCGTAATAAGAGGATATTTCATGTTGGACAGATAGCTCCCTTAACACATCATGGAATAGTAAAACGGCTTTCTTTGTCTCATCGAGTTTATCCATCATGGATGCGGAACCATCTACAAGCAACCCGAAAACCGCATCCAACTTTTGCGAAGGGATGTTTTTCCGGTAAAATGGACGTGGACGTTCATCCACTAGCAATGTCGTCAATTTTGTAGACAGCCTGCCCTTCATCAACCGGTTCCTTTTTGCATCCGTTTTCAACTCAATCCTCTTTCTCATTTCCTCTGCAAATGAACGGACGAAAGGTTTTTGTTCTTCGCGCCATCTCAGTAGCTTAGCCATATTCGCATCATTGCGCACTGCTTGAACTGCCTGCTCTTCGTATACGACATTGACGTTTTCCTTGCCGAAGTCATGACCTGCCGTTTTCCTCATTGACTTCTTCCCTGAACCGCTCCGTTCTTCATCGGACCATTTGCTGCTCTCATTTCCCTCTGATTGTCCAGTTCCTGTTTCTTGGACATCGGCATGTTCATTGCCTTCAGTCGTATTTTCACCGTCCCCCCTGCCCGCTCGGCCATGCTCCAGCTCGTATTCGAGATGAACACCCGATTCACTTTCACTTTCACGATGCCATGTACGGAAAATTTCCTCAATCGTTTCCTTCGGTTTCGGTTCCCCTTGTTCTGCATCCGTCATTCCTTCGTGATAATGAAATACGGCTGTCTCTTCCGTGATGGCGTCTCCGACAGCATAATATTGATGAATAAGGTCATTTTCGATGATCTCCTCGACTATGAAGATGATACGCTCTGCCAGTTCGGCCACTTCTTCAGTTGATTTCGCATCGGTCGTATATGCAGCAATCATCATGATTTGGCTGATCGGCAAATTCCAATCCACTTGTGTTTCAGTCAACAAACCTTCATGTAATGTGATGTACAGCTGATTCAATAATGCATCAGCAATAAACGCTTTACTAGTGTTGGATAGGAGCCGATCCCTGTGAAAGTTTAGCATAAGTTGCCGTCTGATTGAAAATGCCTTTGCTGTACCAGGCCTTTCCTTTTCGACCACATCAATCAGTCTGAATTCCTCCAACATAAGCATCAGCTCTTCAGCAAACTTCCGCAAAACGTGGCTTTTGTACTTATTTCTGAACCGGATCCAATCCGGTACGGAAAAATGCTTCCAATAACCAGCTGTCAATAAATACACGTCTGATAACCGGCCGGCATGCGTCACTTCTTCGGAACGATGCCTCCAAAACACACTAATTGAAATGGTGCCTTCCTTCGGCTGGAATTCGAACAGTTTACGCTCTGTCAATTCCAGGAATTCCGCATCCGCAAGCGCCCTCCCTAACCGTTCGTAAAGAAGCAGTAAGTTTGCATCGATCGTTTCATCATTGAATTGTATGAACCGATTTAATTTGACCATGGTTTACGCCTCACTTCACCCATGTTTCCATTAATTCCATGACAAGATCCCTGTCCATCTTGTCTTCCAGTTTCTCAGCAATCGCGTACCGGATGGCGCGACTTACCGGCATGTGCTCTGCTAACGATATTGCATCCAATAAACTTCTGACAGAAGCGGCTTCCTCAGACAATAAACCGTTCACCACTTGCTTTCTCAGATCTTCATTGATGTTCATCATCGTATCGACTAAATTCGCATCTGCTTGAGGGAAAAGATTTTGAATGATCTCCCGTAATTGTTCACCGGACAAATAAGGAATCGAAAATGAAATGAATCGGTTTTTCAGCGCTTCATTCATCGGTGATGTTCCGACGTATCCTTCGTTTATAGCTGCAATTACCGTAAAATCAGGATGTGCATGTATAACTTCACTTGTAAAAGGATTTGTAAGCATTCGCCTATGGTCAAGTACACTATGTAAAATGGGGAGGGTTTCCGGTTTCGCCATATTAATTTCATCTATATAGAGGATATGCCCCTCTTTCATCGCCTGAACGACAGGGCCCTCAACAAATTCGATGATTGATTGCCCACTGCTTGCATTGATCGTCTTGAAACCTAAAAGAGATTCCGCGTCCAAATCGACAGAGCAATTCACGCTATGCATCGGCTGGTTGAAAAAATGAGAGATGCTCTGTGCAAGCTTCGTTTTTCCTGAGCCTGAGGGGCCTTTCAAAAGAACGGGTTTCTTCAATATCACTCCGATCAGGATATCTTCCCATAAATCAGGGATTGGGGAAATATAGCCGCCCTCCTGTATTAGAGCGGTATATTGATTTTCATACTTTCTCTCATGCCGATTTGCTCTTTCATTTGCGATAAAAGAATCCATGAATCGCTCATCCTCCTAAAAAATGCCCGATGCCTAAACGATCGGCATGGGCAAAGATTCATTCGAAATACGTTTTATAATAGCCGCCGACTTTCCCGGTATTATCCACGATGAAAATGAATTCGTCTGTTTCGTTTTTCACATCATATTCTTTCCCGGGTGTTAAACAATCGTTAACGACATACTTTTCCGCATCCGCATGCTTACAGATTACTTTACGCAGTGTCGGGGCAGTCGTCCACTCTTTGAAAGACATTTTGTTCACCATCCAATTTCAGTAATTTGAAAAAGCCCGAGAAACTCGGGCTTTTTAGTTAGGTAGAAATCAAGATCCAAGAAGGAGATCTTCTGGGTTCTCAATCAATTCTTTGACCATTTTCAAGAATCCGACAGAGTCTTTTCCATCGATGACACGGTGATCATAAGACAATGCAATGTACATCATCGGACGAATCTCCACATTATCGCCAACAGCTACAGGACGTTTTTGAATTGTGTGCATTCCTAGGATACCCACTTGAGTACCGTTTAGTATCGGTGTTGAGAACAAAGATCCGAATACACCGCCGTTTGTGATTGTGAATGATCCGCCTGACATATCTGCAATCGTCAATTTATTGTCTCTCGCTTTTCCAGCAAGCTCTCCGATTGTAGATTCAATTTCAGCAAAATTCTTACGATCAGCATCACGGACGATTGGAACAACCAATCCGCCTTCAGTTGAAACTGCGATTCCTACATCGTAATAGTGTTTCAAGATGATTTCGTCGCCATCGATTTCCGAGTTGACGTATGGGTACTTTTTAAGAGCAGCGACAACCGCTTTTGTAAAGAAAGACATGAAACCAAGACGCACATCATTCTTGTCATAGAAATCGTCTTTTTTACGTGAACGGAGTTCCATAACTGCAGTCATGTCGATTTCATTGAATGTTGTAAGCATTGCAGTTGATTGTCTGACTTCCAATAGACGTTTCGCAATCGTTTGGCGGCGACGCGTCATTTTTTCTCGCGTTTCACGGCCATCTTGTGCAGGTGTTGCAGCAACTTTAGTAGGAGCTGCAGGTGCAGCAGGAGCTTTAGGTGCTGTACCATGTGCTGAAACGTCTTGCGCTCGAACACGGCCCATTGGATCTACTGGTGATACATCAGCAAGATTGATGCCCTTTTCACGTGCAAGCTTTCGAGCTGCCGGACTTGCGATTGTACGATCGGAAGAAGACTGTTCAGTTGTTTGCGCAGCTGCCGCCTCCTGTGGTGCCGGTGCTGCTGCAGGAGCCTCTTCAGCTTTAGGAGCAGGAGCAGATGGTTGTGCCGCTGGAGCTCCGGAACCTTCGCCTACGACTGCGATGACTTGACCGACTTCAACTGTGTCACCTTCTGCAGCAAGAAGTTCTTGGATGACTCCGGCTTCTTCGGAGATGACTTCCACGTTTACTTTATCCGTTTCCAATTCTACGATGAACTCGCCTTTGTCAACACTTTCACCGGGTTGTTTCAACCACTTTGCAATCGTTCCTTCAGTAATCGATTCTGCAAGCTCAGGTACTTTGATTTCAGCCACAATAAATTCCTCCTCTGTTCTACCGTTTCAACGGTTGCAACAAATATCTTTAATTAATGTGAAATTATTTTTTCAAAGCTTCTTCGATGATGCGTTGTTGCTCTGCTTTGTGCGCTTCCCCATTGCCTTCTGAAGGGCTCGCGCGATGAATACGGCCTACGTAGGAAACTGATTTCTTATCTCCCGCGATTTCCAGCATGTATTCCAAAGCAAATGACCAAGATCCCATGTTTTTAGGCTCTTCTTGGACCCAGACAAGTTCCTTCACTTTTGGATAGCGCGCAGTGATTTCCGCAATTTTTTCGGATGGGAATGGATAAAGCTGTTCCACGCGTACGATATGCAAGTGGTCGAAGCCTTCTCCGTCCTTAACTTTCTCTGCAAGATCGATTGCCATTTTACCGCTTGCGAATAGGATCTTCTTCACTTTTTCAGGATTTTGGCCTGTTCCAGGCTGTTCAAGAACAGTTTGGAAATGTCCTTCTGCGAGATCGCTCACTTCGGCACCGACGAGCGGATGACGAAGAAGTGATTTCGGTGATACGATGACAAGAGGACGCTCCACTTCAGTTCCAAGCATCATTGCCTGTCTGCGCAAGACGTGGAAATAATTCGCTGCGCTTGAAATGTTTGCAACCGTCCAGTTGTTTTCTGCACTTAGCTGCAAATATCTTTCGAGACGTGCGCTAGAGTGTTCCGGTCCTTGACCTTCGTATGCATGCGGCAGAAGAATGACCATGCCGGACTGCTGTCCCCATTTTGAATGACTGGAGGAAATGAATTGGTCAAACATTACTTGTGCCATATTTGCAAAGTCGCCATATTGGGCTTCCCAAATCGACAACGCTTGGTCTTTCTCCAAGTTATAACCGAATTCATAACCGACAACGGCAAACTCAGTCAACGGGCTATTGTAAGCGACAAATGAAGCTTTTGAGTCGCTAATATGATGAAGTGGTACAAATTCTTCTCCTGTCTTTTCGTCGTGCAGCACAAGGTGTCGATGCGCGAAAGTGCCCCGTTGGACGTCTTGCCCCGTAATACGGATTGGCTTGCCGTCTTGTAGTATGGAACCGAATGCCAGTTGTTCGGCATGTGCCCAGTCGACTTTTCCTTTTCCTTTGAAAGGTTCTTCACGACGCTTCAAGATCCGATCCAGCTTGCTGAACACAGTGAAGTCATCCGGGTAGGATAGCAACTCTTCGTTCATCCGCTGCAATCTGTCATGGTCTACACCGGTTTCAAGATCCCTAGGGTATCCTGCCATGACAGCTTCAGGCGTCGCATTGGACCTTTCTTTCGCTTTGGAGGAATCCTCTTTCACCTTGTCGTATGCAGCTTGCATCATCGCAAAAATGTCAGCATCCAACTTTTCAACATCATCATCTTTCAAGATGTTTGCTTCAACTAGTTTCGAACCGTATATTTGGCGTACAGTCGGGTGCTTATGGATTGAATGGTACATCATCGGGTTCGTCACTAATGGTTCATCCATTTCGTTATGCCCGTAACGGCGATATCCGATCAAGTCTATTAAAATATCCTTGCCGAACTTCTGACGATATTCGAATGCAAACGCCGCAACAGCCATAACATCTTCCGGACTGTCAGCATTGACATGCAGTACCGGAACTTCGAAACCTTTTGCAGGATCAGATGAATAATGGGTTGATCTCGAATCGTAATATTCAGTTGTGAAACCGATCGTATTATTGGCGATGATGTGAATTGAACCGCCAGTCTTATAACCGCGGACGCGGCTATAGTTGAACGTTTCAGGAACAATACCTTGACCTGGGAATGCTGCATCACCATGAATCATGATCGCGTATGCCGCTTTCATATCTTGCTCAGGCAGTCCTTCATGAGATGTCGTTTCCTGTGCGGCTCGAGTCTGACCTGCTACTATCGGATTAACGACTTCCAAGTGGGAAGGGTTGTAAGCCAAGAAACGTTCCGTTCCTGAAGGAGCTTTGTATAGAGCTCCCATATGGTATTTAACATCACCGAACCAGCCATGTGTTGTCGCTAGCGTTCCATCTTCAGGTAGAAATGGCTCGGATGGGACGCCGGCAAATTCAGCGAACATCATTTCATAAGGTTTATTCAAAATATGGGTCAATACATTCAAACGTCCCCGGTGTGCCATGCCAATCAGTATCTTCTTCACTCTGTCAGCCTCGGAACGGCGAACCAACTCATCAATGAGGACGACTAGAGAGTCAAGTCCTTCAATGGAAAAACGCTTTGCCCCGACAAATGTGCGGTGAATGAATTTTTCAAAGCCTTCGACCTTTGTAAGCCGTTCAAGTAAAGCCTTTTTATCATCCTCAGAAAGCTGCACGGAGATTTCTCCGTTTTCGATTTTCGATTGGATCCAAGTTCGCTCTTCTTCATCAATCACATGAGAGAATTCATAAGCAATCTTCCCAGTGTATAATGATTTCAGATAGTTTACTGCATCCAGTCCGCTTTCTACATGGGCGGGCGGATTTTTCACAAACAAGGAGGTTGGCATCGACTGTAAATCGCTCTCGGATAAACCATAAAACGAAAGTTCCAGTCGCGTTGCATCTTTAGGTCTATCGTTCAGCGGATATATATCCGAGGCAAGATGCCCGTATGTGCGGATAGCGTCGATTAGCGTGTAGGCGGCCAGAACTTTTCCAAAATTACTTTCTGGCACAGCTGACATTGCTGTATTTTGATCTGCACCCTCTATAGAAGGCGCACCGTAGCTTCTGAACATTTCAGCAAGTTCGGGATCCACCGATTCGGGTGACGCTTTAAATTGATCATACATTTCCATTACATACCCAAGGTTCGGACCAGCAAATACCGAATAAGGGGAACGTTGGGTACCAACATTGTTCGACATGTAAAATGACCTCCACATTTTGCCTTTTGGCATGTTGTGTTTCTATTTTTTATCCGTATCCATATTACCACGCAAATAATAGAACGGGAAGGGATTAGTTCTATTTTATTGACATATTGGCATTCAACCAAAATAGATTCCTTTTCATTTATTTGCAACTCTCTTTTTTCTTTTTACAACTGCCGAATTCTATTCCAGCTAATTTTTGTATGAGAGGATTAAATCCACCATTGTTTCCGGAGATTTCGTGTGCGAAACATTTCTCATATTGGATACAAGATTCTCCCTATCTTCCCTTAGTGATGTGAAAAGCTCAGCCATGGAGTTTTCACCCAACTCTTCTTCTTGGATCACTTTTGCAATACCTAGAGATTCGAACAGGGAGGCATTCAATAACTGATCTCCCCTGCTTTGTGAAGCGGATAAAGGAATGAGCAGCATCGGTTTTAAGACGGACAACAATTCAAATATAGCGTTCGACCCTGCACGTGATACTGCATAATCGGATGCCGCCAATAAATGCGGCAACCCCTCGGTCACATATTCAAACTGGGTATAGCCCTTCATCTGTTCCAAAGACTCATCAATATTCCCTTTACCGCATAGATGGATGATTTCAAAATGTTCCAGCACAGCATCCAATTCACTTCGCACGGCGTTATTGAGCAATGCTGATCCTTGGCTGCCTCCCATGACGATAAATATCGGTTTCTCTCCTGTCAAACCCGCAATCCGCAGTCCTTCTTTCCTGTCTCCTTGGAATATTTCAGGTCTGATGACAGCACCTGCACAAGTTGCTTTTCCGGCAGGTATATAGTCAAGCGTCTGCTCGAAGACCGTAAATATATGTTTTGAAAACGGTAGAGCGAGCTTGTTTGCAAGTCCCGGAGTAACGTCCGATTCATGGACGACAACGGGGATCTTTGCAAGCTTTGCAGCTAAAACGACAGGTACGGAAACAAATCCGCCTTTCGAAAAAATGATTTCCGGCTGCACTTTTCGCAATATCGAATATGCCTGTAAAACCCCGGCTCCTACCCTGAATGGATCGGAGAAATTCTTCATGGAAAAGTAACGTCTTAACTTGCCGCTTTGGATTGCATGGTAGGTCACTTCACGATGACCATCTTTTATCAATTCTTTTTCAATGCCATCGTGGGAACCGATATAATGGATTTCATATCCTTTTTCAATGAATACGGGGATAAGTGCTTCATTTACCGACACATGACCTGCAGTGCCGCCCCCGGTTAGTAATACGACAGGCCGTTTCATGGCCATTCACCTCATCTATTCTCAAGTATATGAATTCATTCTAATTGAACTCCATAGTCATTATAGCAAACGAACCATGGTACAATGGGGGTAATTTTGGATTAAAGGATGATTTACTTGCAAACTACCGTTCCATTTAAGAAAAAGCCGTTAAAACTGGCTACAATTGTTATGCCAATTCTTATTACGCAGGTTGCCCTGTACATGATTACCTTCTTCGACATTCTTATGACTGGGCGATATGATACATACCATCTTGCAGGTGTAACAATCGGTTCTTCGTTTTGGGTACCTGTCTATACCGGTCTAGCCGGCATCTTGATGGGATTGACTCCCATTATCGCCCAGCTAATAGGTTCCCGCCGGAACGTAGATGTGAAATTTACTGTTCAGCAAGGTCTGTATGTATCAATCGCCCTCGCTAGTGTCGTTTTCATGATCATTCGATATGGAGTTTCACCGATCCTCGAATCAATGCCGCTCGAAGAGGAGGTCCGGATTGTAGCTGCCGACTACTTGGAAGCTATGAGCTTAGGGCTGTTTCCGCTTTTCGCATACACCGTATTACGTTGTTTCTTCGATGCACTCGGCGCAACACGCGTCTCAATGGCTATCATTCTTTTATCTGCACCGCTTACAATTTTCACGAACTATCTTCTTATTTATGGAAACTGGGGCTTTCCCGAATTAGGTGGTGTCGGGGCAGGTTATGCAGCAGCGATCACCTATTGGCTTATTTTTTTCATTGCCTATGGTGTCGCTTGGAAACACAGATCGTTCAGCGATTACCAACTATTTAATAAATGGGGCAAGCTTTCATTTGTAAGGTGGAAAGAGATATTATTCATCGGCGTGCCAATCGGGATTTCAATATTTGTCGAAACGAGCATATTTTCCGCGGTTACATTGATGATGAGTAACTATTCGACCATTGTTATTTCGGCACATCAGGTCGCCCTGAATTTCTCGTCTCTTCTCTATATGATTCCTTTAAGCATTTCGATGGGCGCAACCATTCTAGTCGGACAGTCTGTCGGTGCTGGTCAATTCCGTGATGCGAAACAATACAGTTTTCTGGCTGTCGGTCTTGCCATTGCATTCAGTGCCATAGCCATCATCATCCTCCTTATATTCCGGGGACAAATCGCCTCACTCTATACGACAGACGTACAAATCATCGGAATGGCTGCTCAGTTCCTCATCTATGCAGCGCTCTTTCAGTTGTCTGATGCGATCCAAGCACCCGTCCAAGGTGCATTACGCGGATATAAAGACGTCAATATGACATTCATTATGGCAATAATGTCTTATTGGGTGCTCGGTTTGCCCATCGGCTTTCTTTTGGCGACGTATAGCGAATTGGGTCCGTTCGGTTACTGGGTCGGCCTCATTGCAGGTCTGACGGTCGGAGCAATCGCGTTGACACTCCGACTGCTCCATATTCAGAAAAGGAAATTCAGGTAATAATAAACCCGCGATGCTAAAAACTAGCTCGCGGGTTTTAATTTAAGTTAATTTAATTTAATATCCCGGTTCTCGTAATTTCAACCTCGACTTTTACATTGATGTCGAGTTCAGAAAATGTATCTTGCCATTTCCCTTTTTTCCATAAGTGAGGATGGAACGCACGTACTGTTCTACCAAAGCCGACAGGGTCACTTTTCGCTTCCTGTAATTTCTTGATCACTTCATTAAAATCATTCGTCAGTTCTTTAGAGAGAAACCCCTCCAACTCTTTCCTTTTCTTCTCTTCATCTAAATGATTATTAGCAAATTCATTAACCTGAACTTTCATTTTATAGGCAGCATTGATCTTGCTATCCTTTATGTTCCATTTCTTATTGTACTTGACTAGTCCCACGGTAACCGGATACTTTTTACCTTCTTTTTCCCACTCGTATGTGAACATCGTTTCGTCCCCAGGTTTCTTTTTAAGAATTTGAATGATGGTTGACTCCTTTGTATCTAACGTGTGACCCGAAAAAACTTTGTCACTGAACAATACGACTCCCGCCACCTCAGGTGTGCCTGTCGTTTCCGACATTTTCACGTACGGTAATTGAAGGTCAATCCCTTCGTCTAATAGCAATCTGGCAGCTAACTGGATATCTTCGTCAGGAATAATAGAAGCAAATATAGCAGTGTTTAAAGTTTCATCATAGTAGTCGGGGACCTCTTTACCCATTTTTTCTGTCTTTTCCATAAAAGGTGCTAAATCCCCTTCCACTACAACAAAGCGACTGCTTAACCGGGTACGCGGCATTCTATAAGCGATATCGAAAGTCTCCAAGAGATCCGTCTTTACTGCTTTTGTAGAGAGAAGTACGACTAGAACTTGCGAAGGATCAAGTGTTTCACTCGTCTTCCGATTTGCATCGAGTCGAGCTTCCTCTATGGAAACGCCGCTTCCTTCAACAGTCGAAAAGCTAAAGCTATCAGGATTAGCAACTACACCATATGTGAAGTATCCCGACCATTTTCCGGGTTCTCCATCATAGCCGATTAGCGGGACGATCGTAATATCCTTGTATAGTCGTTCATCCCAACAACCAGCTAGTAGAAGTGAACAGGCGATAGAAACGAGTACGATTTTCTTCATTTTCGCTTCCTCCGATTCGTAATTATAACGGTGACCGGAACGAGTAAGCCAAAAACAAGATACACATAAATGATCAAATGATTCAGTTGCTCCATAGATTGTTTGGACAAAAAGAGCAAAGGCAACAAGACGAGGAGTATGTGCCAAATGATTGTATCCCTTTTGTCATGCTTAGTACTATGAAGCCGGTGAACATACATTGCAGCAAAGGAGATTATCGTTACGGTGACAATGGTCCATACCGTCCAAATGTATAAAAAAAACAAATCGAGGCGCTCAACAAAAGTTACTTCCTGTGCTTTTAATAGAAATAATAGCGGTTCGGGAATCCTTTCCAATCCCTGGGGCGTGAAATATAAGAGTACTATGACGACAGAGAAGAAAAAGAATAAGAACCACACCAGTTGATAGACAAATAACGGTCGACCTTTTATTTTCTGTTTCTCGTCAACATGCTTTCTGAAAAACAAATACAGTTCAATACCTATGAAAGCGAGCTGTGCTTTGAGTAGTCCTTTCGTCCATTCCGCACTCGTCGACTCACCTACCGGAAAAAGATTCGTCCACACTAAATCTTTCCAAGCGAACTGTAGGAATACTAAAAATAATAATATTAGTGGAATCAACAAGACAGACAAGTTTATTACCGTTTCCGCCCTGCTTAAATTAGCATACAGAGATACACTGACTAGAACTGCGATAACAATGAATTGTGGTGTTTTCGGGAACCCCCATACCGCTAATGTATAATCGATATAGGCAAGATATACGATGGATACAAATAGCCAATAACCTTTATACAACCATCCGACAATTTGACCAATCTTAAAATGTCTGTAATTTCGTTCAAAGAAGAGCAACATCACATAGTGGAACGCCCCTGCAACGAGGAAGATAAGCCATGCATCCCTCCCTGCTTCATTGATAAAAGGAGACGGGAAGGAGAAAAATGATGATCCTGACTGGACTATAAAAAGAAGAAGAAAAAACTGACCTCTAGATATATTGAAGTTCAATTTCTATCCCCCTTCTTCCGTTTGCCTCCGCCGTGTTTAAATGTTTGTTGTTGCTTATGATTTTTATAATAAGGAAGCCTGAAGAAAATATTTTTAAAACGGGAAGGGTCAAATGGGACAACCGGTGATAGATAGGGTTGGTTCAGTGAAGATCTATTCAGTAAATGGATAAACAAGATGAGTGCTAAAATAGCGATGCCGAAAAAACCAAAAAATGTGGCAGCAAGCATGAATGGAAACCGGATTATCCGTATTGTCGTGTTCATTTCGACGCTCGGCACGACAAAGCTTGAAATTGCAGTCATTGCCACGACAACCACCATTAAATTCGACACGAGACCCGCATTGACAATTGCGTCTCCGATTACGAGACCACCGACTATCCCGATTGTTGGACCAATCGGCGCTGGTAGCCGGATTGTCGCTTCCCGGATGATTTCTATGAAAAGTTCCACAATTAGTGCTTCAATTATTGGACGATATGGGATAAATTCCACAGCTAATTTCACTTTTCTACTTAGGTCGAATGGCAAGATTTCCGAATGGAAGCCGACGACAGCAATGTAAAATGCGGGCAGGAAAACGGCGATCAGGAAACTGAATAATCGAAGCATCCGAAAGAATGATCCGACGATGACACGTCCATTAAAATCGTCCGGTGACTCATAAAACGAAAAAAAAGTGACCGGTGCAATGAGTGCTGAAGGAGACTGGTCCGTGAAAATGACAATTTTCCCTTCCAATAAATTCGCCACGGCACGATCCGGTCTTTCTGTGTTCAAAAACTGGGGGAAAGGAGACCAAACCGAATCCTCCAAATAATCCTCGATTTGTCCAATGCTGTATATTTTGGAACGATCAATATTTTTAAGTCGTGTTTTAACTTCGTTTACGACATCTTTATCAGCGATGGACTCGATGTACACATACGTAACTTTCGTATTCGTATCTGTTCCAATCAGTATATCCTTCCTAACTAAATCTGGAATGGGTAGATGCTTCCGGATAAGCGAAATGTTTTTGTCGATGCTTTCCACGAAACCTTCATGGGGACCGCGAATGACGAATTCATTAGTCGGCTCGGTCGTTGAACGTACTTCAAATGAGGGGATTGTAATGGTCATTAACAGATTCGTTGCAGGGAAAAAAATTGCAACAAATCCATTGGTAACACTATTGACCAATTTCGGTACTGAAAATGCTTCTACACTCGAGGTTGCGGTTCCCGCCCAATTTGGAAGTTCAGCAATTGAACGAAGTCGAAGAATCTCAATCTGCTTATTCACTTCGCTGCTTTCCGTCATTGTAGAGAAAAAACAGATAATCCCATCTCCATCTTTCCAAGTGATTTTCCGCACAATAAGATCTGCGGAATCATGGAAAAGGTTTTGTATATATAAAATCAAACTGTCATTCGATTTTACGTCATCCATGATATTCACCTCTTGGAAAAGTATGTGCCCAGCAAAAATGTTTTAAACGTTTTGTAATGGCTCATATATGGGAATCACCTGAATTGCATCAAAAAAAGTCACCCTCTGTACCATGGCGGCACAAAGGATGACTCTTCAATTGCAATTATTTTTGGATGAACTGTTGTGTCCAATAGTTCCCGTTTGCATCGTAACCAATGCCGATATGAGTGAAGTTCGGTGTCATAATGTTTTGTCTGTGACCCGGGGACTCCATCCAAGCTTTCACAACTTCTTCAGCAGAACGCTGACCCATTGCGATGTTTTCAGCAGCAGAACGGTATGTAACGCCGTTCGCTTTCATTTGATCAAAAGGAGAGCCATATGTCGGGCTCGTATGTGAGAAGTAATTATTTCTCGACATATCTGTTGATTTTTGACGAGCAGAGTTCATTAAATTCTTATCGATTTGCAAAGGCTGCAATCCGGCCTTTTGTCTTTCGACGTTGGTCAAATCAAGTACCGCTTTTTCAATAGCGGAGATGTTTTCATTTTGCACAGAGTTTTCAACCGGTTTTTCCTCCACAACAGGCTCTGCCTTTTCTACAGGTTTTGCTTGTTCAATCGGTTGAGGCTGTTGAACCGGTTTTGGTTGTTCTGCAGGTTTTGGTTGTTCTGCAGGTTTCGGTTGTTCTGCCGGTTTAGCCTGCTCCATAGGTTTTTCTTCGGACGGTTGCATAACCGGAATTTCAGCTTGTTGTAGAGAAACCTCTATGTTTTTACCAAAATACTTTTCAAGTCCATTCAAGTACGTATTTATATATTGAGTAACCTCTTTTGAATTGTACGCAGAATAGTTCCCTTCATATACATAGTACTGAACGTTTTGCACTTTCAAGTCGTTATTGCTGTAAGAAGCTTCAGCATTATTTGTGTTCGACAATAAGAACGCCGAACCGAGCAAGATGACTGCCATCGATTTTTTCATCTTATAACTCCTCCCTTCGCAAACTATCATAACGCATGGGAGAAGTGGAGAATCGGAATGAATTTCCAAAGGGACCAATTAATATCTGAACACGATGACAAAGGCGGTTCTACAACAAGTGAATTGGATGGTTTTGGCTGATTCTACTATTATTTCATTTAATACGGGGTTGACAGTCACGCCATCACTAGTATTCCTTATACTCTATCTCATTGATTCCTTCACCGATGATTACAAGTTTCGGTTCCATTTTCACATACTCCGGAAGCCAATTGACCATTCCGTATGCATATTGGAAAAGGAAAGGGTTTGGTATTCCTCTTACCGGTACGTAGCCTTTCATGCGGTATACCGTATCTGGTAATGATTTGACCCACTCTTCAAATTCATCTTTATCAACAGGCTTATCAAAGGTGATTAACTTGGATGATAAAGGTAGATTCCTGCCTGAAACGATGGATGTACCTGTCATATTTTGAGCGTTACTTAACACTTTTTCAATGAAGGAGAAAGAGATATCCGCATTAGTAGTTTGAATAATGGGCGCTGAATTATTGAAATTAGATAGTTCCATCGAAACGGTTGCCAATTCCGATTCTGTCAATAAATCCATTTTATTCGCCAAGAGAACATGCGCATGGCGGATTTGTTCCATGAATAATGATCGTACCTGCGGTGACATCTTATCCCTTTCCAGCCATCTTTTTGCGTCTGCTACAGTTACTATCCCTCTGATTTGAAGCCTTTCAGCGAATAAAGGCGAGTAAACCGAGTCTAAAGCTTCAACAGGATGGGCCGCACCAGTCGTCTCAATCAATATGACATCTATGTCATTATTCTCTTCCAACAGTCCTTGCAGCTGTGCCTCTGTCTTTTCAGAACCGGTACAACAAATGCATCCATTTAAGAGTTCTTTCAAAGGAATGTCTTTTTCCTTGCCGACTGTATCAGAGTCGACTGAAATAGAGCCGAATTCATTCATGAAAATCGCTGGCTTCTTTCCTTGTTCTTTCAGTTGGGAAATCAAGTTTACTAATAATGAAGTTTTCCCACTGCCTAAAAAACCGCTTAACAAATATACATCAATCATCTGTACCCCTCTTTTATATATGAAAAGCGCCCAACCGCGGAGGAGTGGACGCTTTTCAATCATTTTTTGATCTGTTCCAATAGAACTTCTTTTGCTTTTAGCAACTGTGGATCTTCATCATGGATTTTATTTCTCAATTCATTCATCAATCCATAAGTCGTATCACCAACAAGAATGCCATCCTCTTTCAAGGATAATGCTTTTTGGAGCTCTGTAACAGCTGTCTCCGTCGTTTGATCGAACAGTCCATCGATTTCTCCAGGATCATATCCAACAGCGCTAAGCATTTCCTCTGCCGTCTTGATTGCAGGTGATACCATTCCCTCTTTCATTTCCATTGACGGATCAAGGAATGGAAGCATGGCGTAAGATGGGTACGGAACTTCGATGTCTGGCTCAATTCCTTTTTCGTGTATCCAGTTGCCATTAGGCGTTAACCATTTAGCTGTCGTCAATTTCAAGTTGGAGCCGTCAGGCAAATCCTTTGGTGTCTGGACAGTTCCTTTCCCATATGTCTTAATGCCGATGAGAGGTACGTTTGCAGATTCTTTTAATGCGCCAGCCAAAATTTCAGATGCAGAGGCGCTTCCGTCATCGATGATCAGTGTCACAGGAACGTCTACTTTCTTACCATCAGAGGCAACATATACTTCGGGATTATTTCCTTTGCCTTCATATTGGAAGAGGTTTTTATCCTTTTCAACGAATAGGTCAGAAATATCGATTGCCGTGTTCAGCATGCCGCCTGGATTTTGACGGACATCCACTATAAGGCCTTCCATTCCTTTGTCTTCCATTTCAGCCAAGGCCGCCAATAATTCGTCATACGTATGTTCAGAAAAGCTTGTAATATGAATATGAGCAATGTTGTTATCAAGCATTTCAGCGTATACAGTTTCAATCGGAATGACGTCTCTTTCGATTTTCACGTCAAATGGTTCTCCAATTTCACCCCGTCGGACGGAAAGGGTGACCGTTGTCCCTTTTTTCCCTCTAATTAGAAGGACAGCTTCTGATGAGGACATGCCTTGAATGCTTTTGCCGTCTACTGCGATGATCATATCATTCGGTAAAAGGCCAGCGCGTTCCGCAGGCGAATTCTTTATAGGAGAAACGACATTAATATACCCGTTTAACTCTTGAATTTCCGCACCGATTCCTTCAAAGCTTGAAGAAATACTTTCAGTTAATTGACGTGCTTCCTTTTCATTCAAATAGTCCGAAAAAGGATCACCAAGTGCTTCAATCATCCCATTAATTGCCCCATCGATAACTACCGATTCATCAATTTCGTTATAATAGGTTTTTTTCATTTCATCATAAGCTTCATATAGCTTTTTGAATTCCTTACGCTCTGCCGTCGGGTTTTGAGGACTGACTACTTCAACGACCTTATCCTCACCTGTCGTCAACGCAAAAAAAGTCACCGCGGCCGTCGCAAGAACGAGACCGAATATGAGCATGACTAACGAGAACGGTTTCATTCGTATATAACGTTTTGCCGGCGGTTCATAGTTTGTTTCAGCTTCATTGCCGCCATTTTTCTCTTTTTCGTCCATCCCATTCCCCACTTTCCTTCCCGATTTAACGGTTCATTCAAAAAAAGACCGCCGTTGATGCAGCGAGCGGTCCTCCGTTGCAATATTATTGAATTGCAGCTTCAAGTGCAACAACAATCATGTCATTGAATGTCGTTTGGCGTTCTTCAGCAGTTGTGACTTCACCAGTAAGGATATGGTCGCTTACCGTCAATACTGCTAATGCCTGTCTTCCGAATTTTGCAGCCAATGTGTAGAGGGCGGCAGCTTCCATTTCGACAGCTAACACACCGTATTGCGCAAGCTTTTCATGCTCTGCATGCTCATTGTAGAAGAAGTCTTCTGTGAAGATGTTACCAACTTTCAACTTCAGACCCTTTTCCAAACCTGCATTGTAAGCCTTCAGCAATAAATCGAAATCTGCTGTCGGTGCATAGTCGACACCGTTGAAAAACGTCCGGTTAATCGGCGAATTCGTTGTCGCACTTTGCGCTAAAATAACGTCGCGTACGTGCACGTCTTTTTGAATCGCTCCACAAGTACCCACGCGAATCAATTTCTGTACATCATATTCTTGCATTAACTCATTGATGTAAATCGAAATTGACGGAACACCCATACCTGTACCTTGTACAGAGATCCGCTTTCCTTTGTATGTTCCTGTATATCCGAACATATTCCTCACTTCGTTATACTGCTTCACATCTTCCAAGAATGTCTCTGCGATATATTTCGCACGCAATGGGTCTCCCGGAAGGAGAATCGTATCTGCAATATCGCCTTTTTTTGCATTAATATGTATGCTCAATGTACACGCCTCACTTTCAAATTTCTTTTCTAATCATACAGTTAATCCTCATTTTATGCAATGAAGATGATGCTCCGGCCCTACTGGAACCGCTCTTTATACAATGTATACAATTCATCGAAAACAATGCTTGGCATTTCGGGATCTGCTTTTTCCTCCAAGTAACGGGAAAGCGGATCAAAGCCTTTTTCATCTTTAGGGAAACTATGGTCATTGAACACCGCTTCTGCAAAAGCGGATTTTTCATCGTCTTTATTCCCGCCTCGGAATGATAAGACAAATTGATAAAAAGAACGATCCATCTTAAACCTCCTATCAGTCAGTAAATAAACGGGAATAGTTGCCATAACCTTCTTCTTCAAGCTTATCTGCAGGTATAAATCGTAAAGCTGCCGAATTGATGCAATAACGTAGACCAGCAGGCCCGGGACCATCAGGGAAAACATGTCCTAAATGGGAATCCGCTGTTCTGCTCCGTACTTCCGTCCTACGCATTCCATGGGTTGTATCGAAGTGCTCTGTCACTTCCTCGGTCTCAATCGGTTTAGTGAAGCTCGGCCAACCACATCCTGCATCATATTTATCTTTGGAGCTAAAAAGCGGTTTTCCCGAAACGATATCTACGTAGATTCCCTCTTCATAATGACTGTCGAATTCATTATTGAATGGCGGTTCCGTTCCATTTTCCTGTGTCACATAGTATTGCATATCGGTCAGTTTCATTTTAAGATCTTCCTTCATGATTGATCACCCCAATGTTCAGTTTTGAATTGCTCCCGTCCCGATCCGATAGAGTACCGTTTGTAGTGAGCAGGGTTTTTCGCATAATAGTTCTGGTGTCCTTCTTCCGCAGGATAAAATGGTTTTGCTTTTAAAATTTCAGTTTTGATCGGCTTGTCGAACTTACCGGAAGACGCAAGCTCCTGTTTCGATTTCATGGCTAGCTCTTCTTGTTCAGGTGAGTGGGTGAAAATCGCTGTTTGATATGATTCCCCTCGATCGAAAAACTGCCCCCCTGCATCTGTCGGATCAATCTGACGCCAAAAGATAGCAAGCAGCTCCTCATATGAAATTACAGAATCATCAAAGGTGATTTGAACTGCCTCACGATGTCCCGTCGAATTTGTGCAGACGAGTTCATATGAAGGGTTTTCAACATCTCCACCCGTATATCCGGAGATGACAGATAAGACACCCTTATACCGATCGAAAGGCTTTACCATGCACCAAAAACAACCTCCGGCGAACGTCGCTTTTTGAATTGCCAATACTATCACTCCTCAATCATTGGGTATTGTCACTTCAAGTTCAATATTATCATTCACAAGATCGACCGATTTAGCCCGAACTTGTAAATTCCCTGCGATTTCCAGTTCCGATAAGTGGATGAATATTTCTTCCTCTTTAGGTCTGACGATCATCCATGGAGGCAACTTGAACGAATCGCGCAATACACTTAAAACGGCCGATGGAGGAAGTTCCAATTCGCCGATTTCCATGGAAGTCTGTTTCAGCATTAAGTTTCCATCACTCAGAACAACCGGATCAAAGTGCATCATGAGGGGAAATGTCATCCCAAATGCAGTCAACTCAGAATTGAGTCTGACGTCTTCCTTGATTAGCATTGTGACAGGAAGTGCATCTCCCTTCATCGCCTTACGGATATAATTATTCGCGAGCGCCTCCAAATCATTTCTCGTCGCTTTGACACTCAATACACTGCCCTTCGGCGTATATTGATTTAATGGAAGCGGATCCGAATCTCCCGGACTTTCTAGAAATATTACTAAGGCAATAATAGCGGAGGCTATTATTGCAGCAAGGACGAAAAAACCTATTTTCCAAAGATTCACCAACGGTCACCTCTACATATCCAATTTTCCATCCGACAAATCCATCAAACCGCATTGATTGATCTTTTCAATAAAGCGATTTGCCATCGATTCATATCCTTTCGCATTTGGATGAAAGAAATCGGAGTGGTATACCATGTTTTCATTGCTAACAAATAAGTCAACGACAGGAACGAAACAGGCCTTTCCGTCCATGATCGCCTGAATTTCAATTGCCTCATTCCAATCTTCGATGACAGTTTCAAATTCATTCGCTTCATCGGTGACGATGGATAACGGATTATATAAGCCGGCAACGACTATGACTGCATCACCATTTAATCCGCGTATCATCTTAAATATTTCATCGAGCCGATTTTCAAACTTACCCAATTCGACATAAAACGGCTTTGCGGTCAAATTAAAAAGATTCGCCTTGACGATTTTCATCATGTCATTTCCACCGATTGTCATATAGATGACATCAGCCTTTTTAATTTGCTCCTGGATGTCTTCCGTTTCCAGTTGATCGATCAATTGGTCGCTTCGCCTTCCTCGTTTGGCCAAGTTTATTGAATCGATCTCTTCTACACCTTTCCAATCATTCATTGCTAGTGCAACACGACCGAAATATCCGCTTCTCTTCAGCTCATCCCCCACACCTTGGGTAAGTGAATCTCCAAGCCCTATGACAGTGACAGGTTCAGGAATAAAATAATCTGGAATTCGATAGTCCGATAGTGCCAAGCCTTCCCTTTCGGAAAATGATGTTGTCTCATATATGGCATTTTCCTGGCATCCTGTTAAAACGAATGAGAAGACGATCAATAAGAAAATTCTTCTCATAAACACAGTTCCCCTTTTATTGAAATTTGAACCGCCTGCCGAGTGATCAGTCGGTATAATACATGAATCCAATAGCGCCTTCGCCGGTATGTGTGCTGATGATTGGTGAAGTGAAAGAGAACTTGACATCTTTCCAACCTGATTCTTCCATTAGCTGCATAAGCGGCTCAGCCATTGCCATTCCATTAGCATGGGATATGCCGATTGAACGGATTATTTTGCCTGCCGTCTCTTCTTTAAAGGCTTTGAATAGTTGTGATACGACCTGCTTATGGCTTCGTGCTTTCCCTACAGGTGTATAGACGCCGTCTTGCAAAGTTGCAATCGGCTTAATATTCAATAGAGATCCGATCAATGCCTTCCCTTTGCCGATACGTCCACCTTTAACGAGATTATCCAACATATCGACAACTACGAAAAGCGTGGTGTTTTTACGAACATCAACCAGTCTCGTAACAATCTCCTCTACACTTCTTCCTTCACTGGCCATTTTGGCAGCTTCCACGACTTGAAACGTCAACGCATGTGAAATGAACATAGAGTCAATAACAGTCACTTTCGAATCGGTCATTTCAGCAGCAGCTTCAGCCGATTTCACAGTTCCGCTCATTCCACCTGTCATATGGATAGAGATGATCTCACTGCCATCTTCACCGAGGTGATCATACAGTTGTTTGAAAACACCCGCGGCAGGCTGCGAACTTTTAGGAAGCTCTTTGCTCCCTTTCATCTTTTGTATGAATGATTCTGGCTGTAAATCGACTCCATCGGTATATGTTTTGCCGTCAATATGGATTGTAAGCGGAACAACATGGATATCGTATTGGTCAATATAGTTTTCTATTAAATCCGCTGTCGAGTCGGTAACGATATGAATTTTTTTCAAGAATAGCACTTCCTTTATTATATTGGCGGCAGTCATAGTATGTTAGGATTGTAACTGCAAGGAGGTTTTATTATGTCCGAAGCTTTTGATTATAAAAATTCAAGAGAGGAACTTTGGAATGCTATCACACACGGTATTGGATTTGCGTTGAGCATCCCAGCCCTTGTCTTGCTCATAATTGCGGGAATAGAACATGGCAGTGCAACTGCGGTAGTCAGTTTCACTATTTTTGGAGTGTCCATGGTGCTTTTGTTCCTTATGAGTACACTTCTACACAGTATGCCTGTAAAACTGAAGCAATTGTTTTCCATTTTCGATCATTCCGCGATTTACATTCTTATCGCAGGCACATATACGCCATTTCTTCTAGTCACGATCAAAGGAGCCCTCGGATGGTCACTATTCGGAGTCATCTGGGGACTTGCCATTGCAGGAATACTTTTTAAAGTATTTTTCATCCATAAATACGAAGCCATTTCACTCGTCTTCTATATTGTGATGGGATGGTTGATCGTTTCTGCCATTAAACCGTTATATGTCAATTTGCCGACAGAAGGCTTCGCACTATTAGTTATCGGCGGAATCCTCTACACTTTCGGCTCGATTTTCTACGCATGGAGGAAGATCCCTTTCAATCACGCAATTTGGCATATCTTCGTCATCGCAGGCAGTGCTTCTATGTTTTTCTGCGTCCTCCTATATGTATGAGGACGCTTTTTTTGTCTTTATTTCTGCATCTTATCATATATCAAGTACGAATATGGTATCCCATCTTCCGTAAACTGATCGGCCGATTGAGAAACAAGTTTCCAGCTATCATCGATTTCAGGGAAAAACGTATCCCCATCAAACTCTTTGCGGATGACCGTTATGTATAAACGATCAGCAATATCCATCGTTAACTTGAAGATTTCAGCGCCCCCAATAATAACAACTTCATCGGAATACGCTTCCGCTCGTTCAATTGCTTTGTGGAGGTCATGGAACACTTCTACCCCATCGGCTACATAATCTTTGTTGCGTGTGACGATAATATTCAAACGGCCAGGTAACGGCCGTCCAATTGATTCAAACGTTTTTCTTCCCATAACCATGGCCTTGCCCATCGTTACTTTTTTAAAGTATTTCAGCTCTTCCGGGATATGCCACGGCATTTTATTATCAATGCCGATCACCCGGTTTAGATCATATGCCACAAGTAAAGAAATCATATTTCACCATCCTCCTTCTTCGTTACGTCTATACTCCGGGCGCCAGAAGCTCGGGGTCATAAGTCAAAGCTGCTCTGTGGCAATAGACGCCACGCCGCATCTTCGCCTTGTGCCTATCGCTTCTAGGCAGGCGCCCTTTGCTTTTGGTTTATACCGCAATTGGAGCTTTGATTTTCGGATCAGGATCATATCCTTCAACCGAAATGTCTTCATATGTCAATTCAAATATCGATTTGTCTTCCGTATTCAATTTCAATGTAGGCAATTTTTTTGGAGTTCTTGATAATTGTTCTTTTACTTGCTCCAGATGATTCAAATAAAGATGCGCATCACCAAGCGTATGGACAAATTCTCCGACTTCCAAATTACATTCATGCGCAATCAAATGAACAAGCAATGCATATGAAGCAATATTGAAAGGCACACCAAGGAATACATCTGCACTTCTTTGATAGAGTTGGCAGGAAAGCTTACCATCCGCTACGTAAAATTGGAATAATGCATGGCATGGCGGCAAAGCCATATCATTCACTTCGGATGGATTCCAGGCAGTGACAATATGTCTGCGAGAATCCGGATTTCGTTTTATCCCATCAATCAACTGTTCAATCTGGTCGATGACGCCTTCTCCCGCATTCCAAGACCTCCATTGCTTTCCGTATATCGGTCCCAGATCTCCATATTTCGCTGCAAATTCATCGTCCTCAAGAATACGTTTTTTATAAGCAGCCATTTCCATTTTATATGTATTTGCGAACTCCTCATCTCGAAGACTGCGCCTGCCGAAATCTGCCATGTCCGGACCTTCGTATTCCGAACTTTCCACCCATTTTTCGAAACCCCACTCATCCCAAATCGGATTTCGGTCATTTATTAACGTTCGAAGAGTTGTGTCACCTTTTAAAAACCATAACAATTCTGAGGCAATTAGGCGGAATGCTGTTTTTTTTGTTGTCATCAAAGGGAATCCTTCTTGCAGGTCGAATCTCATCTGATAGCCGAACACGCTAATTGTCCCTGTTCCTGTTCTATCCTCTTTCACAGTCCCTTTTTCAAGAATATGGGAGCATAACTCTAAGTATTGTTTCATGTACTAAATCCTCCTTGTGCTTACTTGACAGTATATCAAAAATAATAACCAATATCGCCTTGGCGGCATTGCAACAGGAGTTTTTATTGAATGCGGTCGATAAACCTTCTAGAAAACCATTCCCTTATAAACTGAAACACTCCGGTACTCCTATAATGTATACACCCTATCCTAGTTGCAATGTTCCAAAATAATTCTTACATTCGTTGCATATAGTAGGATTGAATATGAGTAGGGGATGTGGTTACCATTATAGAAAGAGCACTGCTATTCATCATTATTTTAAGAGTAATTTCAGGGAGTATAGAAATAACAGCTGCCGCATTCATGTTTAAGTTCAATGATTTGGAAAAAGCCTTTTATATTAATTCGCTACTTGCTTTAGTAGGTCCATGTATTTTAATTGTTACAACTGGACTAGCCTTACATGGTCTGGCTGATAAAATTTCATTAACAAGAATGGTTTGTCTATTCGCCGGAATTTCCCTCATCCTTTTTAGTTTGAAATCAAATTAAAGGCTCATTATATACATATCTGCATTATAAAAAGGACCCTTACAGCTCAAGATTGCTGTTAGGTCCTTATTATTCATTCCACAGAAATGGATAGTAAAACCTTCACTGATTGAAGATTCGCTTTATGTTACTTTATTCGATTCTTCAATTTCATCGACTTTAATGAACTTAACAACAATGAACGTTAAGATAACACCGAGTACACTTGCGATAATATAACTTCCTTTAAGAAAATCTTTCATGGCTAGTGACATAATAGGAGGACCTGCTGCAACACCGATAAATCTTGCTGAACTATAAAAAGAGGAAACGGTACCTCTTAACTCCTTTTTTATATTCTCCGTAATAATTGCGTCAAGTGCAGGCAATAAAGCGCCAATTGCGATGCCTACTGCACTCGTTACGACTAACAGAAGGATCAGTTTTTTGCTCGTAAACCCAACAAAAATGACACTTGCGGACATTGCGATCAAGCAAAAAATCATTACTTTTTTAATGGTCGGTAGATCCCCTTTAATTTTCCGACCGGAAACAAAAGAAGCAACACAAAAAAACAATAGTGGAATTGCAAGGACGAAACCTTTCTTAATGCCCTTTATATCATGGACTTTTTCAAGGTTTTCCGATAAGAAAAATAACATACTGAATAAAACAAGCATTACAAGAACCCCATTAAGAAATACGATATACAGCCATTTGCCTTCTGTTTTAAATATTTTTTTTGTGTTCCCTAAAAACTTTTTAAACTTTACTGGCACATCTTTTTCTTTTGGGACTTTAACAAAGAAAAATATGAGTACAATTGAAATTAAACTCAGCGCTGAAATGGAGAAGAACGGAAGGAACCAGAATATAGCGGCAAATACTGAACCTAAGATGGGGGCTAACACTTTTCCAAACGCGTTCGATGTTTCAATAATACCTAAGCAAGAACTCGTTTTTTCGCTGTCGTCTTGATATAGGTCTCCTACGAGTGGCAATACAATTGGCATGGCTCCGGCCGTCCCTATCCCCTGTAAAACCCGACCGATAATAATTATCGAGTAAGGGTCTTCCATCTTCCATGAAGCAAACCCAGCTACCAGACCTCCGATTAAAGAAACGATTAAACTAGGTAATATCACCATTTTTCGCCCAAAGCGATCTGATAAGTAACCTGCTACTGGTATAAGGAAAATAGCCGCAACCGAATAGCTCGTAATGATCATACTCGATTGAAATGATGTAATTCCAACCTTGTCTTCCAATATAGGAAGTACAGGGATAAGCATGGAATTTCCTAGCGTCATGATGAGAGGAATTGAAGCCAAACTTACAATACACCATGCACTCACTTTATCAACACTTTTTTCCAAAACCACACCTCGTCCAATCAAAAATTTTGCTGATTAAAGGTATGGTTTCCTTACGTGTTTAATTTATGCGCTAAACCACTTTATACCTAATCCCTTCCCCAAATCAAATCAATAATGACTTTTTTTCTCGGCACGCGTACATTGTACAACCATCTAACAATAGTCGTCGATACCCATTGGCAAACCAAAGCTTGAATAATGATTTCCCATACAATGACGTAACCAGTTAAAACAAAGATGGCGCCATTGATCCAAAATAGAGACTTTCCTGGATTGATTTTCTTATACTTGGCAATGATCAACGCGATGACTCCTACGCCACCGTTTGATACGCCCTGTCTAAGAAGAATGGCAATTCCAGTACCTAAAAAAATAGATCCGAATAATAAGTCGAGCGATACTGATGAGAATGGGGAATCCATAGACACTTCAAACAGACTAACAGAAACTGAGGTGATGGTTATCCCAAAGAGGGTGCCGATTGTACTTTTGCCGCCAAGAAAATGCAAGGCAAATAATAACATGGAAGCATTCATGATCCATAGGGCTAAACTTAACGGGATTCCGAACCAATAGTTCAGCAAGACAGTAAAGCCGCCCGCTCCACCTGAAGGGATATAGTTTGGAAATAAAAACACGCCCATGGCAAAGCCTTGAATAACTGCCCCTGTTGCCACAAGAATATATTTTCTGAAGAAGCTGCTACTATTTTTTTCTATGTGTTGTCTACGTGCTCTTTTTTTCACTTGGCATCATCCTAATTAGGTATAGCACAATGGTTTGTGCTGTATCAGTCTATGCTTGGACAAAAGAATGGATACCATAATTTCGCCATGGCATTCGTCTATCGAATGCCACGGCAACTTCTCATAAAACCGCTTTAGGCATGGGTTTGAGATGATAACTAATCTCTTCCGTCCTGTCTGGTTCGCTAGGATTTGGCTCATGAAGAATCTGATCCAATATTAGTTTGACTGTGGAAGTGAAGGTGACATGATCCCGTTGTCTAGGCCTCGGTAGCGGAATCGTTACATCCTTGGCAATCAGTCCGTCTTGGAGCAGGATAACTCGATCTGATAACGTAACCGCTTCTTCCACATCATGTGTAACGAGTAATGCCGTAAACCCGTGTTTCTGCCATATATTTTCGATTAAGCTCTGCATCTCCAGTCGGGTGAACGCATCGAGTGCTCCAAGCGGTTCATCGAGGAGCAATAGACTAGGCTTATGGATGAGGGCCCTCGCCAATGCAACCCGCTGTTTCTGACCTCCAGATAGTTTGGCAGGCCACTCTTTAATCCGATGTTCTAGACCGACATGTTTCAAAACTGTCATAGCCTCTTCTCGGTGAGATCCTTTCAAACCTAATTCAACATTCTCCAAAACCCTCTTCCAAGGCAGTAAACGTCCATCTTGGAACATCATGCACGATTGCCGATTGATGGACATCAATTGTTCTTGTTCAATCAGGATCTGTCCTTCCGATGGTTTCTCCAAGCCGGAGAGTAGCCGGAGCAACGTGCTTTTCCCACAGCCGCTCTTTCCAACAATCGCGACAAATTCCCCTTTACATATGTTCAAAGATAACTGATCAAGTACGATCGTACCATTATATGATTTCTTCAAATCCCTGAGCTGTACGTGAAATTGTTCTTCTTTCATGCTATCCTCCATTCCTATTGTTGTTTTGCATAACTCGGATGCCATTTTAGCCATCGTTGTTCGAGGAAACGTGCAATCATATCAGATAGTTTACCGAGGAAGGCATACAGTAAGATACTCAGGATAATGACATCCATTTGCATGAATTCCCGAGCATTCATCGCCATATAGCCTATTCCGGCTGTGGAGGAGATGGTTTCAGCAACAATAAGGGTGATCCACATCATTCCTAGCGAAAAGCGGATTCCGACTAAGATGGAGGAGAGTGCTCCCGGGAAGATCACATTGAAAAATAGGGAGACTTTACTCAGCCCATACATCTTTCCCATCTCGATTAGCCCTGAGTCGACAGATTTAATGCCGTGGTACGAATTAATGTAGATTGGGAAGAGTACCCCTAAAGCAACGAGGAAAATTTTTGCTTCTTCCCCAATCCCAAACCATAGAATGACAAGTGGAATTAGTGCCAGATGTGGAATGTTCCGCAGCATCTGTACAGATGTATCAAGTACCATTTCAGATGTACGGAATAATCCGTTCACGATACCTAAAATGAACCCGATACTTCCTCCGATCAAGAAGCCGTTTACAGCCCTCCCAAGGCTCACCCAAACGTGATGGAACAGTTCACCGGATTGTGTCAGCTCAACTGCCGCAAGGAGAACACCCGACGGTGCAGCTAGGATTTTAGCTGACAGGATTCCTGTCATGCTGGCTATTTGCCAAATGAACAGAAGCAGGAAGGGTACAACCCAAGGGAGGGTTTTGTAAAGGGTCTTCGTAAATGCGGGTCTCATTTCCCCCCATCCTTTTCAAATGAAAATATCCTTTCCTTTATGTTGATTTTTGTCGGGATAATTCCTAATTCATAAAATGTGTCTGCGATGGACTGCTGTTCAGCTATGATTTCATCGGAAATCTCTTTCTCTACTCCATGTACCCGTCTATCAACCGCTAGCTTCATGGAAGCTTCATCAATCCCTAAAATATCTGAGAGCATCTTCGTAAGTTCTTCAGGATTTTCATTGGCCCAGTTACTGGAGTTCTGGATTTCATCGATTACTTCCTTCAAGATGTCACTATGTTCAGCTGCAAACTCTGACGATGAGAGAAAGAAATCACGGTCCGTAGTTAACCCTTCACCGTTTACTAAAAGTCGCGCACCTGTTGATACTTCTGTGTCGGCCGTATAGGGATCCCAAACCACCCAAGCATCGATGTCTCCTTGTTCGAACGCAACGCGAGCATCTCCCGGCGATAGAAATGCTGGTGTAATATCCTCATACTTCAGGTTTGCTTTCTCCAAAGCTTTCACAAGTAAATAGTGGGAGCTTGAACCCTTAGCAAAACCAATTGTTTTTCCTTTCAAATCCTCAAGTTCTTGGATGGCTGAGTCAGCCTTCACCAAAATCCCTGAGCCTTCGAACTTCGAGAACGCCACAGCTATATATTGCAGCGAAGAACCCGAGGCCTGTGCAAAGACCGGAGGAGAATTACCTGTTCTTCCAAAATCGACACTCCCGGCATTCAAAGCTTCGAGAAGAGCTGGCCCTGCTTGAAATTCATTCCACTCAACTTTATATCCGAGCGGTTCTAACCTTTTCTCTAACGTTCCTAAGTTCTTCAAGATGAACAAAGGACCATTTTTCTGATAACCGATCCGAATTTTCTGGTCTGCAGTGGTTTGTGGTTTTGCATCTTCAGTGGTGCCACAAGCGCTCAAGACCAATCCCATAACTAAAAGCAGGCTCCCCAATAATGCTAACTTATGTTTGAATCTCTTTCCGATCAACAGTGGTACACATCCCCTCAATATTTCAGCTATTTACTAGTAGTTGGGCAAATAGCTGGTTCATACCAAAGTATGCATAGAGATGAATAAGGGCTTAGGCGTGTTCCCTGTAATCAAGAAAACCGACCTCTCCTGAATAGGAAAAATCGGTTTTGTTAGTTCGCATAAAATGCGTTTGTCTCTCCTCTGATATTCAATAGTAGTTTATTGAAGTGTAAAACGTCAGCCCAACATCTCCATTACGGTAGTAAAAAAACACTCGTTATTCCGACGAGTGTTTTAACATTTTTATGATAACCATTTTGGCGGTGTGTTCTTGGACCAATATATATCACCAAGAGAATGATGCACTGTGAAACCGTCTTCTGCGGTATGGTAGTGGAAGTTATAGAAATAACCGTCTAGTGGCCGTTTTTCGGTACGTACATGAAAGCGTATAAGATCTTTATTGTCATCTTTGTCAGTAACATGAAACATTTTCTCTGCGTAATCACCGGAAGGAGTCTCAGTAATGGAAAGCATTCGATTCCCAAGTCCTCCAGTAGACGCTACCGTCTGTTGAATAACCTCTTCAATCTTCGGGTAAATATTGCTATCAAATTCATTTTGAATGGCAGGACCTATTCTTGATCCAAATTTCAAGTATGCCAATTCCTTGGCGGGCTGCAATAAAGCATCTTCAATTGATAGAGTATGTTCAAATGATTCTCGCTCAAAAACGGAATCTTCTAATCCTAACTGTAAGTCATGTTTGGAGGTAGTCGGAATGCCAGCTTGCCTCGTGTCGTCTTTCGGATGCAGATTCGTCCATATCTCATGGTTTGGTGAGATAACACCAAGCGTCAGGACCGCAACGAGTGCGATAATAAGGTTTTGCAAATGTTTTTTCATCAGGCCACCTGCTTTTTATGTATTTGGAAATTTCCCATTACAGAATCGCTATTTTTATTCTATTTATCAATTACAAATCGTCTTTCCTAATATTACGAAAAGGATTTGTAAAGGTTTCATATTTCTTAAATTCATTGTACAATAAAACTGAAGATTATTGTGAGGTTTTATGAAGGAGGTTTTATAAATGAACGTAGAATTACTTATGGGAATTGGAATGCTCGCACTCGTCCTTTATTTAAGCTCATTGAACTTTACAAATTGATACAAAAAGCCGTCCAAACAGTAAATGTATGGACGGCTTTTTTCATCTGGATAAGTAACCGAAATGGAACTTGGTGTTCGGTCTAATTTTACGATGCATGGCGAATTGGCTGAATACGTTTGAATCGAACCTGTCTTTCACGACAACGCGTCGGTTGCATACTCGGAATGCTTCCTGCATCCACTTTTCAGTCAAGGAAGTATGTACGCCTGCTTGCCGTAGTGGTTTGAAATTCGACGATTCTTCGATCGGAGCATGGAACATAGGGTCGATGTACACGACATCCCACGAACGATCGGGCTGATTCGCCAAAAACTCAATCGCTTCAGAATGAATGACTTCAATGTTCTGCATGGCCATCTCCAACGCCTCGAAAGTGGCAGGAAAACTTCGAAGACCCTTTTTTACTACAAAAGCAACAGTCGGATCTGCTTCCAATCCTACACATTTCCCATCTGCCCCTATTATATGAGAAGCAACAATGCTATCCGACGCTAATCCTAGCGTACAGTCAAGGAATGTATCACCTTCCGTTAATGCACTCGCCTCAACGAGTGGATCTGGCTCCCCTTTACTAATGCGCTTTAAACGGAAAGCTGCCGAATTCGGATGAAAAAATAACGGCTGTTCCATCCCCTCACGGAATAGTTCATAACGGTCTTTACCTGCGACAAGGACATCGGCATCGTATTCGCGCTGCATGCGTAAAATGGAACGTTTTTTCCTTTCGACAACCGGAAAACCAAGCTCCGAACTTGCAATCTCGGCTACTTTGTACGTAGTCGGATCTGGTCTACCTGCCGTCGTGATAATTGTTTTATTTTGCACAAACTTGTTCAAGGACGCCGCTCAGATGATCTTTGATCTGTTCCATTTCAAAATTCTCGATTTGCTCCCTTGGAATGAAGTAGGCAAGCGCTCCGTCTTTCCATACAGCGATGGAAGGTGAGCTTGGAGGTACTTCAGGGAAATAGCTTCTCATCATCTCTGTCGCTTCTTTGTCCTGGCCGGCAAACACTGTAAATAGATGATTCGGTGCTGCTTCAACCGTTTGCAGCGCTTCCCTCACTGCCGGTCGGGCAAGTCCTGCTGCACAACCGCAAACTGAATTAATGACAATCAATGCGGTACCTTCAAGTGATTTCATTTTCTCCTCAACTTGCTCAGCTGTCGTCAGCTCCGTAAAGCCCGATTGAACGAGTTCCTCCCTCATCGGTTTTACAATGCCTTTCATATACTCATCGTACGCATTCATAATTCATTCCCCTTTCGACAAATCGATACTATCGCTCTCATTCTACATTGAATACGAAGCAATTTCATGTATTCAATAGTATTGAACAGTGACCTATCGATTGAGTTGACATAATATTATTGCGTTAATGATTTTTTATTGTTTGGCAGAATTGCCGTGTACTTCCGTCATTTGCTTCCAGATGGAGCCTTTCGCTTCCTCACCTTCAGTGATTCTTGCAATGGCCATTCGAACTTGCAGCTTCACTTCGAATTCAGAATCGTTTTCTGCTTCATGCAAAGCAGTTAACGCGTTTTCAGTCCCCGATTCGTATAGGAACATGGCAGCGCGCCATCTCACAAGCTTGTTCTTATCTTTCAATGCCTCTATTGCAGCGTTTTCAAAGCCTGCAAATCCTAAATCACTCATGCAGTCTCCTGCCGTTCTCCGCACCGCCCAACTTTTATCCTTTAATGCTTTTTCCACGTAAGGAATGACAGATTCATCCTCGATCATTCCAAGATAAACAGTTGCAAGCCGGCGAATAGACATTTTTTCATCTTCCAGCGCACATTCTAGCAAAGGGAGATCTGTTACATCGGGATCGGGCATCTGATCAATCAGTTGGAAACGTTTTTCCCACTCTTTTACATTAAAATCTTCCAATGTAACTTTACGTTTCTTCTCTTCGAGGTTATCCTTCCCTTGCTGTGACTGATTTATTATTTCATGTAAGCGTTCCTCAGGATAAGCGGCTTCGACTTCTTGGACGACTGTTTCCCCAATTTCCTGTTTGTCACCGTACCGGATGCCGTAATCTGCCCATTTCCGAAGGAGGATATAGTTTTCCACTTCCGTACTATGCACTTTTTCCATCGCTATGCTAAACCGTTCACTAAGACCAAAACGCAGCTCCGAATCGCTATCGAACACTTTAACTTGCAGAGGGATGTCTTTATACGTTTGGACATGGACATACACTTCACCATAATGATCATCTGGAGCTTTTTCCAAATTCCTCTCTACATCCACTGAATCTTTGTTAAATACTCCTTGCACTTCAGCAAGGATGTCTTCCCATGCAATAGTACCTACACGTTCAATCGCCATGAAATCCATTACATGATATATCCCTTTTACACCTTTAATAGATAGCATTTCCGACACTGGATAGGGTGCATGTTCCGCATCTTCTTTCTTATAATTATAACTGACACCCATCGGGAGCTCTTCGTCCACAATAAGTTTCATCGAGTTCGGACTAGGGGTCGGTTCTATTGTTACAATCTTCATTGCCAACACTCCTCTCATTCTTGTTCGGATATTTCCTGTAAATATGCCCATCGCTCAATTAGACGCTCATATTCAGCATTCAATTCATCCAATTCTTTTGTCAATTCACGTAAACGATCGTAGTTGGAACCGGATTCGACCATTTGGGCTTCAGTAAGTTCGATTTTAGACTCGATGTCTTCGACACTTTTTTCAATTGTATCCCATTCCTTTTTCTCCGAATAAGTCATTCGTTTCTTCATCGGAACCGATTCCCTCGGTTGTGGATCTTGAATGATTTTTTCGGATGAGGCATCGTCAGTTTTCACCGATTCCGATTCTAGATATTCCGAGTAGAGGCTGTAATGGACCTCTACGTTCCCTGACCCGTCCAATACCCAAAGCTTTGTAGATGTCCTGTCAAGGAAAAAACGATCATGGGAGATCGTTAACACGACACCCGGGAATGAATCAATAAAGGTCTCTAGTACGGATAACGTCTCGATATCAAGGTCGTTTGTCGGTTCATCGAGCAACAGTACATTGGGCTGTTCCATTAGTAATTTCAATAAGTATAACCGTTTTCTTTCCCCGCCGGACAGTTTTCCGATCGGCGTGCCATGTGACGAGGAAGGAAACAAGAAGCGCTCCAGCATTTGAGTAGCCGATATCCGTGTCCCACTACTATCTTCTATATCGTTTGATGTTTCTCTTATATATTCAATGATGCGCTTATTTTCGGCCATTTTCGGCAACTGCTGATGAAAATGCGCTATTCTTACTGTTGATCCCATTTCAATCGAACCGCTATCAGGTTCGAGATCTTTCGCAAACAACTTCATAAGGGTGGTTTTGCCAGCTCCATTCGGACCGACAATAGCTATCCGATCCCCCGATTGTAAAATGCAACTGAAGCGAGAGATGATTTTTTTATCCTCATATGCTTTTGAAACTTCATTAGCTTCAATCACTTTCTTGCCTAAACGGGATGTTTTCAGCGTCACATCCATGTCACCCGCAGAACCTTCCTTTTTCAAGTTCTCCTGCAGTTCTTCAAAACGTCCGATCCGCGCTTTTTGTTTTGTCGATCTGGCCTTCGCTCCACGTCTGATCCACTTTAACTCTGTCCGGTACCGATTTTGCATCTTTGCGTCCGTCGCTTCCGCCATCTCTTCACGGATTGCCTTCGCTTCCAAATAATCGGCAAAATTTCCGGTGTGGGTATATAACTTGCGATCAGCCAACTCGTAAATGTGGGTAGAGACCGCATCAAGGAAATAGCGGTCATGAGTAATGAACATGACGGCCCCTTGCTCACTTTTCAAATACTCCTGCAGCCAAGTGATTGATTGGACATCGAGATGGTTCGTCGGTTCATCCAAAAGTAAAAGATCCGCCGGTTCAATAATTACTTTCGCCAAAGCCACACGTTTCTGTTGACCTCCAGAAAGCTCGCCCATTTTCTTATCAAATGTATCAATTCCTAATTTCGTCAGGACCATCCGCGCTTTCGTGTTTAAATCCCATGCCGATTTTGCGTCCATCTCATTTTGGACACGCGAGAACCTTTCTTGATTCTCTTTCGAGGATGAGTCGGTTTCAAGTGCGACAAGCGCATTTTCATACTCCAAATTCAATTTGATAATTGGCGCATCTGACATGAATACTGTTTCCATTACTGTTTTGTCCGGATCAAGTACAGGTGTTTGCGGTAAGTAAGAAATACTGTACTTATTCGGATGATCCATTCTGACGGAATCCGCATCCTCGGTTCCGGCGATAATGGAAAGCAATGTTGACTTGCCAGTCCCATTAATTCCGATCAAGCCGACTTTATCCCCATTTATGATTGTGAAGGATATATCACGGAACAACGTTTTTTCTCCAACACTTTTTGTTAGGTTTTCAACAATCAATTGGCTCATAACAACACATCCATTTCTACTAACTGCATATCTACATGATAGCTCAAATTCAAACATTTTTGAACGTAGACGTACCGTTCCCTACAAAACAGTTCCAAAAGCGAAAGTTCCGGACAGATATTTCACTATAAACCTAATTTTAAAAATACAGCAGGTGTCAGAAAACATTATATTATCACGGTAAAAACAAATTTAAAATTGCCTATTTTTATTTTGACAATATAATTAATTTGTCTATATAATAATGAAATACTTAAAGGAGGCAACATTTCAAATGTCACAAATAACGAAAGAGCAAATTGTTGAAAGCGTTCCCCAAAAAGGATTCTTCGGTCATCCAAAAGGCCTTTTCACTTTATTTTTTACAGAATTTTGGGAACGTTTTTCCTATTATGGAATGAGGGCAATCCTCCTCTTCTACATGTACTACGAGGTTACCAAAGGCGGACTCGGAATTAGTGAGACGACAGCACTTTCCATCATGTCCATTTATGGTGCACTCGTCTATATGTCCGGCATAATCGGAGGATGGCTCGCAGACCGTCTGTTCGGAACGTCGAAAGCCGTTTTCTACGGCGGAATTCTGATCATGTTTGGCCATATTGTCCTTGCAATGCCAGGAGGAGCGACAGCGCTCTTCATCTCAATGGGATTGATTGTTCTTGGGACAGGTCTATTGAAACCGAACGTTTCGAGCATCGTCGGAGATATGTATGACATTAACGATATTCGCCGTGATTCAGGCTTCAGTATTTTCTATATGGGCATTAACATGGGTGGATTCCTCTCTCCTTTGATTGTAGGAGAGATCGGATTGAAATATAACTTCCATCTTGGATTCAGCATCGCTGCAGTCGGGATGTTCTTCGGGCTTGTCATGTTCATGTTGACGAAAAAGAAAAATTTGGGTCTTGCGGGTACTCAAGTCCCTAATCCATTGAAGCCTGAAGAACGCAAACGCTTCATGTTGACTACTTTGGGGGCTGTAGTTGTCTTAGTCATCCTTATGGTCATTTCCATTCCTAGAGGATGGCTCACATTCGAATCATTCATCGGGCTTGTAGGGATTCTTGGATTCTTAATTCCTTTCTGTTATTTCGTCGTCATGTATCGAAGCAAAAAGACGAATTCAGATGAAAAATCAAGAATTCTTGCCTACATTCCATTGTTTTTGGCTTCTGTCATGTTTTGGTCGATTGCAGAACAAGGTTCAACGATTTTAGCGCTCTTTGCAGACAAGCGAACGAACTTGGATGTTTTCGGCTTCCATATTTCGCCTGCATGGTTCCAATCGTTTAATCCATTGTTCATCATCGTGCTGGCGCCGATCTTTGCCTGGTTGTGGATTAAAATGGGCAATCGCCAACCGACGATTCCACAAAAATTCTCGTTCGGAATTCTGTTTGCAGGACTTTCGTTCATAGTCATTCTGTTGCCGGCCTATTTCGGTGGAGCGGATACGCTTGTGAATCCACTTTGGCTTGTGCTAAGCATCTTCATTGCAGTATTAGGCGAACTTTGCCTTTCACCGGTTGGATTATCCGCAACGACGAAGCTTGCGCCTGCGGCCTTCTCCGCGCAGACGATGAGCTTATGGTTCCTGTCGAACGCAGCGGCTCAAGCATTGAATGCACAGCTAGTGAAGTTTTACTCCGCTGAAACAGAAATGATGTATTTTGGGATCATTGGCGGTGTGGCGATCGCGTTAAGTCTAATTCTATTCGCCATCTCTCCAGTTATTTCGAAGTTTATGAAGGGTGTCCATTAATTAAATAACATCTTTAGTAGCAATACTGTTCGCAGTATTGCTTTTTTATTTTCAATAGATTGTTCTCCTCTGAAAATTAAAATGATATGATAGAATTAAAAGTCAATTCAGTTGTGGAAAAGGGGATAGATTATGATTTTGGGATTGTCGATCATTTTAGCTTTAGTTTTGTTCCTACCCTTTACAATCCAATTCGTCGAGCGCAATTTGGAAGTTTTCCTTTTCGTTATGGGGATTGCAGCTGTCATAGTCAGCGGAGTTTTGAATAAGGATTTAGTGTTGAAGGCGCTGGAAGACCCAATACATATTACGATTGCCGTCATAGTGGCTGGCCTCATTTTCAAATGGTTGCAGAAGCCTTTTGAAAAAATGATTAAAGGAGTAAGCCGGATACTACCATTCAGACTATTTCTAGCGCTGGTCATCATTATCCTGGGAATTGTTTCAAGTGTCATCACGGCAATCATCGCAGCTCTTGTTTTAGTTGCGATCGTCAGTGTTTTGGAACTGGATCGCAAATCGGAAGTCCGGTTTGTCATACTCGCCTGTTATTCGATTGGAATGGGGGCTGTATTAACTCCAATAGGTGAACCTCTATCCACGATCGCAACAAGTAAGTTGGATGAAAATTTCTTTTATCTCTTAAGACTTATTGGACCTGATGTTATCCCTGGAGTATTCGCTTTCGGCTTATTGGCAATTATGTTAATCCGCCCCGTCAAAAAGTACGGGGGCTTAAAAGCTAAGCAAGGGAAAGAATCATTGTTGGATATCCTGATTAGAGGATTTAAGGTTTATCTATTCGTTATGGCGTTGACTTTATTGGGTGCAGGCTTCGAACCGTTCATAAAAAGATTCCTTTTGGACTTGAACCCATATATTCTGTACTGGATCAATATGATTTCTGCCGTACTAGATAACGCAACGCTTGCAGCTGCAGAAATTAGCAGTGAAATGGACGAACCTACAATTAAAGCAATCTTGCTAGGTCTACTCATAAGTGGTGGGATGCTAATCCCCGGGAATATCCCGAATATTATCGCTGCTGGCAAATTGAATATTAAAAGTGTCGAGTGGGCAAGATTCGGAGTTCCAATCGGTTTGATTGCAATGGTCATCTATTTCATTGTAATTGTCATATTCGGATAAAAAACGGCCAGTCACTGGATTATGAACCAGTGGCCGGCCGTTTTTTTATTTCTTTTTCGTAAGACGTCCCAGTAAGAATGCCCCAGCAGCTAAGCCAATCATTGTATTTGTCTTCTTTGTAAACACCTGTTTCACGACTAGGTTCATATTTTGCGGTCTCTCAGCAAGGCGACGCATGAAATAGCCGTACCAATCTTGGCCAAATGGAACGTATGTACAGAAGTTATACCCTTCTTTTGCTAAATCCAATTGCATGTCCTTCCTGAAACCATATAACATTTGAAATTCAAATTTGTCGTTCGGGATATTATTGTCTTTGACGAATTGCTTCACATGGTTAATGACATTATGATCATGTGTCGCAATGGATGTAAATTTACCGTTCAACAAATGCCATTCAATCAATTTGATATAATTTTTATCGATATCCTGTTTATCTTGGTATGCGACTTCCGCTGGCTCTTTATAAGCCCCTTTGACGATTCTGAGTCGGTAATCTTTATGCTTGTACAAATCTTCCTCCGCGCGGAAAAAGTAAGCTTGGATGACCGTTCCGATATTGTCGTACTTAGCTGAAAGTTCGTCCAATAGATTGAATGATGGCTGGAGTCGGGCATGGTCTTCCATGTCGAAATTGACAAAAATCCCGTATTCATTTGCCGCAGCTACGATTTCTTCAATGTTTTCCTTACAGAAATCATAGTCGATATCAAGGCCAAGTTGGGAAGGTTTTAATGAGATATGCGCATCCACTTCATTTTCATGGATAGCTTCAATGACTGCAAGTATCTGTTCTTTTGCAGTAATCGCTTCTTCTTTCTCAAAGACGAACTCGCCCAGATTGTCGACAGTGCAAGAGATGCCATGTTTGTTCAATTCCTTAATGCTTTCAATCGTTTCAGCAATGTTTGTTCCTGCTACAACGTTTTGCGCGCCCATTTGTAAACCGTATTTTTTTGCAGCATTATTCAGAAATTGGTTTTGGGATAGGCCGATAAAGAAATCTTTTAACATTTCCATTACTCCTCATTAATAATTTACTTTTCACAAATGCATTATATCATAGCATCCACTTTTCACCACCAAATTTAGAAATAAGAATTTATAACTATAATGCATTGACAAGGATGCCGATGAAGGCAGACGATAGAAAACGGATCCCCTTCCCTCGTCTGCCTTTTAATATACATATATAGTTAATCGACTCTCGAGTAACCTCCAAATTCTTTCTCAAGAAACGAACCGAGCGAAAAGATAGCATCTTCATTTCCGTTTTTGCCAATGATTTGCAGACCGATCGGCATCCCATCACGATCCTTTCCGATTGGGACAGTCAGGGAAGGAAGCCCCCATGTGTTCGCATACGCCGCAAACGGCATGTAATTCAGGAAAGTCTTTCTAATTGAAAAAATCTCTTTATAAACAATTCCATGCGGTGGGGCTGCGGTATGATACACCGGCATGACAACCAATCGTTTTGTTAAATAATCTTCCAAGAATTCATCGCCCTGATTTAGTAGATTCCCAATTTCCTCCTGTCGTTTACGTGATGGTTTGAACAGGGATGCACCGATTAAAGCCCATGAAAGATAACGATGAATATCAGAAGTCCCACTTGTCCTTTCTTTTAAATAGGCTGTAAGCGGGCTTCCCTTTCCATTCCGGAATGCTGTCTTTCTAGTCGACTCTCCTCCATCTATTGACATGATTTCCTGCCAAAGAACTGCTGATTCCTTGAGGTATGGCAAAGGTTCCCTTTCTGCCGTGTACGTATTTTTCAAGGACAGATATACGTTGTTCAATAATTTTACCGTCTCATCGGAGATCGGTAGTTCGGTAGTTCGGAATACATTAATCGAAAAATTTGCGATGTCCCGATCTTCAATATGGTGTTCCGCGATAATCGAATAGATTAGTTTTGCATCCCTTACTGTTTTGACGATCGGTCCGATTCCAAGCATCCTTTGCTGCCATGGATCTTCTACAAACGGGAAGCTGCCAACTTGGGACACTTGCCCTCTTCCAGATTTGAATCCTATGACTCCATTAAAATGACTAGGAAACCGGATGGACCCGCCTATATCGGATCCGAGTCCGGCAACCGCTGCACCTATAGCTATAGCTGCCCCTTCCCCACCGCTAGATCCACCCGCTGTTCGCCCTAGATTCCATGGATTATTTGTCCTGCCATACAATTTGTTATCCGTCTCCTGACAAAAACATAATTCCGGTGTATTTGTCTTGCCGATGATGATTGCCCCTTCAGCCTTCAACTTCCTTACAACAACGGAATCTTCTTTCTGCACGGACCCTCTTCTGCTAAGCAATCCTCCTGTCGTTTGCATTCCAACGACATCAAATGACTCTTTCATGCTTATGGGAACGCCGAACAGTGCCCCTTTTGCTTTTCCGTTCGATAATATAACATCTGCCTGTCCTGCTTGCTCCATTGCTGCGTCGAAACGTTCTTCCGCAAGGAAATTCACCGCTGGATTTTTTTCTTTCATCCGATCAATGAATATAGAAGTGACGTCAGAAACAGATATCTCTCCGTCCAGGATCATTTCCCTTATTTTGAAAGCATCTGCGCTCAGAATCGATTCTAAATTTTTCATTTCTCTCCCCACTCTCTCGAACTGCACTACTATTCTATCTATTCATTATAAAGAGAAATCCATTTTTAAACAAATGAATAAAGCCCCTCTCCTATTGGAAAGAAGCTTTACGTAATTACATAAGATTTACGAAGATGACAATAAGTATGATTAGCAACGAAATTCCTAGTGCTGCCCATTGACCGGAATCTGGCTTGTCTGGTCTACTATCCCATTTTTGCATAACTCTCTCTCTCCTTTACTCTGTACCTTTCTATACAGAATTCCCGACTTCGGGAATCCCTAAACTGACAATTCGATATTCGATTAATTACTTAGTTCGAATATGCTAAACTAGTAAGTAGAAATGGGGTAGTAAGATGTATGTATTTATCATCAATCCGACGTCTGGAAAAGGGGCGGCATTGAAGATCTGGCGTGATATCGAATCGACGCTTCTCGCAAGGAAAATCCATTATGAAGCACATATATGCGTTTCCCCGGAGTTGACAAGAACGTATATGATGGAAATATATTCATCACAATCAATTAAGGCTTTCGTTGTAGTCGGCGGGGACGGTACAGTGAGCTCTGTTCTACAACAATTGGCCGTTTGGAACATTCCATTGGCTGTTTTTCCAGCAGGCTCGGGAAATGATGTCGCTAGAAACTTCGGTTTGGTTGCCGAACCAGAGCAATTTGTCGAGTTGCTGGCTGCTGATGAAAAGATATTGGCGGATCTATTATATGTAAATGGAACCTATGGAATAACTGTAGCTGGAATCGGGATGGATGCGGAAATCGGTATAAGGGCTGATCGTTCCTTTTATAAAAGATTGCTCAATAAATTCAACCGTGGTTCCGTTGCTTATACAATTTCCGCAATCATTGAATTACTGATATTCAAGCCATTCCGAGGAAGAATTTTCGTTGATGGGAGCCTAATTCTTCAGACAGACTTATGGCTCTTTGCAGGTGGCAACTTAAAAATGTATGGGGGCGGTCTGACAATTTGTCCTTATGCAGATTATAGCGATGGATTAATAGATGCGACCATTTTACATAATGCTAAACGGTGGAAAGTTTTATCGAGACTTTTTCCCGACCTACTGAAAGGAGAACCTATAATTGCTAAAGAAGTCACCTATTTAAAGGGCAAGGAATTTATTATTGAAGGAAATCGTAAATTACCGTATGTCATTGATGGGGAAATCTTTCATGCTGATAGAATTCATCTCTCAATCCGAACAAAAGCACTGAACCTGGTCGATACATCTAAAAGTTGATTTTCTCATAAAGAAAACGCTTTCATTTTTAACTGAATAGTTCACTTTGAAGAATTCATTCAAATTCATTGTTAATTATGAACATTCTTATGTCCTTCTCCGACGTTTCATGGTAATATAATAAAATATTCATTTATGATACCGGAGGGAAAGAGCATATGACGAAAATGGCTAAAAGTGAAACGAATACCGTACAAGTGGAAGATATCCTAATCGCCAATCAATTGCTCAAAGATGTTGTGAACCATACACCTTTGCAAAAAAACGAGAGGCTATCGGAGAAATATGGCTGCAATGTTTATATTAAGCGGGAAGATCTACAATATGTACGTTCTTTCAAGTTACGCGGCGCTTACTATAAAATCAAGCGGATTGAAAAAGACGCACGCGAAAAGGGCATTGTCTGTGTAAGTGCGGGAAATCATGCGCAAGGCGTCGCCTATGCATGTGCACATCTGCAAATTAGCGGCAAAATCTTTATGCCACAAACAACGCCTAAACAGAAAGTCAACCAAGTGAAAATGTTCGGGAAAGAATTCGTTGAAATCATCCTTGTCGGCGATACGTTTGATGACTCTTCCATTCATGCAGTGAATTGCGCGGAACTGGAAGATCGGATTTTCATCCATCCTTTCGACGACAAGGATATCATTGCAGGTCAAGGGACGGTCGCTGTCGAAGTAATGAATGATATTGAGGAGCCAATCGATTATGTGTTTGCAAGCATCGGTGGCGGCGGCCTGATGGCAGGAGTCAGCACATATATTAAAAACCTTTCCCCTAAGACAAAGCTGATCGGTGTTGAGCCGGAGGGAGCAAGCAGTATGAATGCCGCCATTCAGAACGGCGCCATTATAGCTTTGGATAATATTGATAAATTTGTCGACGGCGCTGCTGTCAAATGTGTCGGTGCCCAAACGTATGAAATCTGCCGGAAGTATGTCGATGATTTTTTGAGTGTTCCAGAAGGAAAAGTCTGCACATCTATTTTAAATCTATATAATGAACATGCCATCATCGCCGAACCTGCAGGCGCTTTGCCAATAGCTGCACTCGACTTCTATAAAGAAGAAATTAAAGGGAAATCCGTCGTTTGTATCATTAGTGGCGGGAATAATGATATCGGCCGTATGCAGGAAATCAAGGAGAAGTCCCTACTGCATGAAGGTCTGCTCTATTATTTCATCATCAACTTCCCACAGCGGGCGGGGGCATTACGGCAGTTACTTGACTCAGTGTTAGGACCGGACGATGATATTACAACATTTGAATATACGAAGAAGCATAACAAGGAAAATGGACCTGGGCTTGTCGGTATTGAATTAAAACGGAAGGAAGATTATGCCGGTCTCTTGCTCCGAATGGAACAGAACGGTTTTCCATTCACCGAAGTGAATAAAGATAGCACATTATTTGAGCTTCTTATCTAATAAAAAAACCGCAAAACGGCGATACAATGCCGTCTTGCGGTTCTACTTAGTTGTCGTAGTAATGATTGTCGCTATCCGATCAATTGCCGGGAGTGCAGTTGTTTTTTGGCCTTGGGTCAGAATGCTGAAAATCAACGTTTCCCCATCTCTTGTTTCAGCATAGCCCGCCAATGAATTGACACGGTTCAAGCTACCCGTCTTGGCTACTACTTTCCCTTTTACAGCTGAACCCGTTAATCTGTTTTTCAACGTTCCGCCGACGAAGCGGTCATTCATGCCTGACACCGGCAAGCCTTGCACGAAACTGCCATACCAAGGTGCTTGTCGCGCAGCAAACAGCAATTCTGTCATTTGTGCTGATGTCACTTTATTCTTATGGGACATGCCTGATGCATCCTCAAAATTCCATTCAGTTGAACGTAACCCTACGGATTGTCCAAATTCACGCATGACCCGCAGACCTGCATTCCAGCTTCCTTCCCCATAAACTTGTTTTCCCATCGTCTTCGCCAATATTTCGGCATGTGTATTATTACTTAATTTCATAAAAGGTCTCATCAAACTTCTTAATGGCATTGACTGCCTGGAAGTGATCACTGTTGCGCTTTGAGGAACCACCCGTCTAGCCACTTTTGATGATTTGGTAAACTTGATGCCTTTTGCTGAGAGCGACTTTTTAAATACGTCCATCGTATACGCCGTCGGGTTGGAGACGGTCACCCATTCTTTCTTCCCCGCGCTTCCAAGAGGCACATTACCCGCAATGATAATAGTATTCGTTCCATGTTGACGCTTTATGGATAAGGTGTTTTTATTACCTTTCGGAACAGTGTTGCTTTTGTTGATGACTGTAATGATGCCCGTATCAGGCGTCATTGTCACTTTGGCTTTATACCCTTTTTTCGTTGGGCTGGCATTTACGATCACAGTGCCGGCATCATAATCAGAATTCGGGGATAAAGTCAATCCGGAAATCTGTGCGGCATAGTAAAACGTTTCATCACTTTTATCAATTCCGGGAGAGAGCCGTACAGAGTCAAACCAGCTGTCATCTCCAACAAGGTCCCCTGTAATTGTCTTAACCCCTTGCTTTGCCAACGTGGCGGCAAATTGATCCAAATCCTTTTTCATCAGAGTCGGATCTCCCTGCCCCCGCAAATAGAGATTGCCATTCAATACTCCTTTTGCTATTGAACCATCCGTTAGCAGATCAGTCGTGAAACGGTATTCCTCGCCAAGCGTTTCCAATGCAGCTGCGGATGTAAGAAGCTTTAATGTAGAAGCAGGTGTCACTTTGCCATCCGCATTAGCTTCGTAAATTATTTCACCCGTTGATGCCTTACGCACTGTAACGCTGCTGACGACAGATTTCTTTGAGGCGTCCGCTATGATCGCATTAATATTTTTTTCCAGTTTTTCATATTGACTTGAAGCTTGTACATGAGTTTGACCCGGAGTTACCGTGAACACAGCAGCAAACGACATAACAACGGCCATAATGAGCATGGCTGTTCTTTTGAGAACCAAATCATTTCCCCCTCTTCTTTGATGTCGATTTCAGTCTACCATTATTATCTAGGCAAATAAATAGATTTTGAGACAAAATAATTTTATTAATCAAATATCTCTAACCTAGTAATATTATATTTATAATATACATAAAGTAAAAATGACAAAAAAAGACATTCAAGTAAATCTAACGAGTTCGGTTGATTGGGAGAAAAATGCTAACAGCAAGTCAAATAACAAACGTTTTAGTATATGTTTTAGACACGGTTTTACAATAGAAAAAGCAAGCAAAAACGCACAGACATGTGCATTTATTGCTTGCCCTATTTTCTTTTTTAGGATTGCTTATTAATAAGTGATACCACTTTTAACCCGTTGATCTCCGTTACACGCGGACAGCTTTCCGCGGGAAAAGCGAAGCGTTGAGAGAATATCTTTGCACTTCGCCGCCTTTCACTCCAATCAACTAAGAAAGCACCTCAATTTTATCTTCCTACAAATCCGCCTTCTGATTTAATAACTTGACCAGTAATCCACGTAGATTCGTCACTCGCTAGAAACTTAATTAACCTTGCTGCATCTTCTGGCGTTCCAACATTTCCTGTAGGAAAAAGACGTGATAAGGACTCTTTTGTTGCTTTATTCATCCAACCAGAATCAGTCGGTCCGGGGTCAACTGAATTTACGGTAATACCAATAGGAGCAAGTCCAACAGATAATGGTTCTGTTATAGCAATTAACATACCTTTTGAAGCAATATAGGCCAGGTTATTGGGGTCTGGTCCTTTTGAGACAAGGTAAATAATTCTTCCACCACTTTTTTGCGGGAAGGCTTTCTCAAACCTTTTGGCAAATTCAGTGCTTAATAATATAGTTCCCCTATTGTTCACCATATAGTGATCATCAAGGATTTTTGCATTTAAGTTCTGAAAATCAACTAATTTGTCATAGGCAGCATTATTCACCAGTATATTTGGCGTTCCAAGGTTTTCTTCACAACAATTCAGAATGGCATTTGGTGTTTCCAATTCTGATAGATCTGCCTCCATATGTTCAGAGCGTACACCTAATTTTTTGATTCTCTCACATAATCTATTTGGAAAATCACTTTCCGATCCATTACCCTCATTCTCATCATAATATTCCCAATGTGTAAAAAAGATATCTGCACCAGCTTCCGCAAGCATTAAGCAAATTGCAGAGCCAATACCTTGGGAACGACTTGCACCAGTTACAATTGCTATTTTTCCTTTTAAAATCCCCATATTATCCCCCTCGTGGTTGCTTGCAATCTGTCCCATATATGAAAAACGAGCGTAATCCCTTATGTCGTTTTTGCGCCTATTTGCTGAACGGACAATATCGTTTCTATCGCACTCGCACCTTTTGATTGAGTGGCACTGTTAGGTTTGCCAGTATGGCCATAACAATAAGCCTCACTCTTACATTTATAGAATTTCCCCCAACTTCTCTTTTGATTATAATCCTACTGAAATATATTTGACTTCAATATATTCATCCAAGCCATGATGGCCGCCTTCGCGACCGAGGCCGCTTTGCTTGAAACCTCCGAATGGCGCTTGGGGGGTTGATGGTAGTCCGTCATTCAAACCGACAATTCCGTATTCCAATTTTTCGCTCATCCGAATGCCCCTTGAGAGATTCTCTGTAAATACATAAGCGGCCAATCCATAAATCGAATCATTCGCCCTTCTTAGCACCTCTTCTTCGGAATAAAAAGTTGTAATAGGAGCGACAGGACCGAACGTTTCTTCCTTCATGCAAACCATATTATCATTCACATTGAGTAAAATGGTCGGTTCGTAAAACAGGCCATCCTTCCTTGAGCCACCGACAGCTATTTTTGCGCCTTTTGAAAGTGCGTCAACTACGTGGGATTGTACTTTACGGATTGCTTCTTCATCGATAAGCGGACCGATTGCAACCCCTTCATCCATTCCGTTTCCGACTTTCAATTGTTTTACCCGTTCAACCAACTTCCGTGAAAATTCCTCTGCAATCGTTTCATGAACGTAAATGCGATTCGCGCATACGCATGTTTGGCCGGCATTCCTGAACTTGGCAGCAACGACTCCCTCAACGGCTTTATCGATATCACAATCTTCCATGACGATTGCCGGGGCATGGCCTCCGAGTTCCAGTGAAATTTTCTTCACCGTATCCGAAGCCCCCCGCATAAACAATTTCCCTACCTCGGTTGAACCGGTGAATGTCAGCTTACGTACACGAGTATCCTGCAGCCAAGCATCGCCAATTGCACTCGCCTCCCCTGTGACTACGTTAATGACACCAGCGGGAATGCCTGCTTCCAATGCCAACTGTGCCAATCGGATTGCGGTAATCGGTGTCTGTTCGGCCGGTTTGATGACAACTGTGCAACCTGCGGCAAGCGCCGGTCCGACTTTTCTTGTAATCATCGCTGCAGGGAAATTCCAAGGCGTGATGACAGCTGTTACACCCACCGGTTGTTTATGGATGAATATCCGTTTCCCTGTATGGCTTGAAGGTATCATTTCACCATAAATACGCTTTGCTTCCTCCGCATACCAAGAAATAAATCCATTTGCGTACTTTATTTCGCCCTTTGCCTCTGATAGCGGTTTCCCTTGCTCCTCCGTCATCGTGTGCGCAAGGTCTTCCATATGCATATCAATCAACTCATGCCATTTCACCAACAATGAACTCCGATCATATGCGGAAAGAGCGGACCATTTTTGAAATGCATCATATGCTGCATCCACAGCTAAAATGGCTTCTTTCGCCCCTCCCTGAGGAACGGTTGCAATCGATTCTCCAGTTGCAGGATTAATGACATCAATTGTCTTAAGGTCTTTGCCGACTTCTTTTCCGTCGATAACCATCGAAAAAGTATTCATCTCTTAACCTCCTCATATTTCTTTATACAAATGTACCACTAATATTTATTCAATTCCCGCCCAATGGGTTGGATTTAGAGGAAGCATTATTGCAAACTTGGCACACTATACGTATGTATCCAGTGTGCTAAACTATTTAATAACTAATCTTGAAAGGCGGAATAGCTGATGAATACAATTAATTCTGTAAAACTTACCTCACTTACATCAAAAGGGGGGTGCGGCTGTAAAATTGGTCCCGCCGACCTATCACAGGTTCTTCAATCTCTTCCCCCTGCCGCCTTTGATCCCAACCTTCTAGTCGGTCTTGATACGAGTGACGATGCCGGCGTTTATAAACTTACTGATGATATTGCAATCGTGCAAACGCTTAACTTTTTCACTCCAATTGTCGACAATCCTTATGATTTCGGGCAAATTGCTGCAACGAATGCAATTAGTGATGTATACGCAATGGGCGGGAAGCCAATAACTGCTCTTAATATCGTGGCATTTCCAATTTCAAAGTTGGACAAGAACATCCTTACCGATATTTTACGCGGGGCCGGTGACAAGTTAAGAGAAGCCGGTGTCACACTTGTCGGTGGACATTCCATTGACGATCAAGAACCTAAATTTGGATTAGCAGTAACAGGCGCTGTCCATCCTGATCACATACGTACAAATGCTGGTGCAAAAGCAGGCGACAAGTTGGTATTGACGAAACCGATTGGAGTAGGGATTTATACAACTTCATTAAAACATGGCGCACTTTCAGTTGAGGAAATAACACAAGTAACCTCAATTATGACGACTCTGAACAAGACAGCGGCAGAAGTGATGTCCGCCTATGAGGTTCATGGAGCTACCGATGTCACCGGATTCGGTTTGCTAGGGCATGCGACTGAAATGGCTAAAGCAAGTAATGCGGGCATACGGATTTTCTATGAGCAAGTACCTGTCCTTCCCCGCACGAAAGAGCTTGCAGAAGAAGGAAGGATTCCAGGAGGCACGAAAAGCAACTATGCCCATGTTGCTGATTCGGTCACCTACTCCGAGAAACTTGATCAATTGGACCGTTATATTTTGTGTGACGCAGTGACTTCAGGTGGTCTCCTCATTGCAGTATCGGCTAATGAAGCCGATCAGCTAGTTGACGAGATGACTGCAAACGGCGTCAACGCAACCATAATCGGAGAAGTTACGGGCGAACATCCAGGAAAGATTACTGTTGAATGACCCTTATAATAGAAGGTGAAAAACGTTGATTAGAGATATTAGTTTACAAGACCTATTTTCATCAATGGAGAGAGAGCCACATACTATCATTGATGTCCGATCTCCATCCGAGTTTAGCGAAGCGACAATTCCAGGCAGTATAAACATCCCTGTCTTTACCGATGAGGAACGGGCAGAAATTGGTACTCTTTATAAACAGGTCAGCAAAGAAGCTGCTAATGAACGGGGACTGGAGATTTTCGCAGCTAAACTTCCTTCTTTCATTCGACAATTTAAAATGATAGATACTCCTAAGACTGTCTTTTGCTGGCGCGGCGGTATGCGAAGCAAAACAGCCGCAACCGTCCTTGATTTAATGGGCATCCAAGCAAATCGGTTAAGCGGCGGAATCCGGACATATCGCCAATGGGTTGTAAAGGAATTGGAAAAGGAAGTTTTTACACCGAAACTGATCGTATTGAATGGATATACCGGATCAGGCAAGACTGTTCTATTGAAACGGCTCGCTGATGAAGGTCATCCTTCCATCAATCTGGAACAGCTCGCAGGACATCGAGGTTCCATCTTCGGTCAAATCGGGCTTGTGCCGAATAACCAAAAAAAATTCGATTCATTGCTAATTCATGAACTGCTAAAGGTGAAGGAAGAAGCTTTCGTTTATATCGAAGGTGAAAGTAAACGGATTGGCAAAGTACTGATCCCCTCTTTCCTATTTAACAAAAAGGAAAATGGAATCCATGTATTCATCAACCTACCACTCGAGCAACGGGTTACTAACATTTTGGCTGATTATAATCCATGGGAAGTCGGAGAGAAGTTCGTTGAAGCGTTTAATCTAATCAAACGACGCATCCATGTACCGATCGCAAAAGAGATCGAAGAAAATTTGGACGAAGGAAAGTTCAAGGCGGCAGTTACGCTATTGCTTGAATACTACTACGATCCCCGCTATGAGCACTCAACGACAAAACATCCATATGAAAATGACTTTGTCATCTATGCCGATTCCATTGACGATGCTTATGAGCAATTATTGCAGTTGAATCATTCCATCGAGGTTATGAAATCAAAATAACAGGCTGTCAATCGCTTTTTCAAGTGATTGACAGCCTTTTCCCTGCGCCATTATACTCTGCTCCGTTCATTCCACAGATAGAATTGTTCCATTATGATTGCAATGATTGTGCCGATAATGAGACCGTTTGATAAAACGGCCGCAAGGGCATTCGGCAGATCTGACATGCTTTCCTGCGGGATGAACATGATACCTATGCCAATCATCAGTCCGACGGCTGTCACCTTATAGGCACGTTCCTGTTTCGGCTCGGCAGCAAGTTCACGGAATGCCATTTCCACCATTTTCGTAAAAATGGCAAATGTGACGGCATATGCAACCGGTGCAGGCAAAACAGCAAAAACCGACATGATTGATGGAATGAGCGTTATTAGTACAACGAGAACACTGCCAGTAATGAACGGTATAAGTGTAGCCATCCTTGTCGCTCCTACAAATCCTGCCGCACCGGAAATCGGAACAGGTCCGATGGCCGAAAAAAATCCCGCGAATAGATGATTGATCCCGGAAGCGATTGCCCCCTGCTTCATTCGATCCGGCGGAGTGATCGAAAAAGATTGCTTAAGCAAACTTTCCATTACCCGGATGGACGCCATCATATTCGCAATCAGCAAAAGCGTGATAAAACCTGCAGTGATGAACATGCCGCTATCCCAAACCGGCTTCCCGTACACAAATAGATCAGGAAAACTTATCCATTGTCCAACCTCAAGCTTTACACTATCTGCCTTACCGATAAGAAGAAAAAGAATCCAACCGAAGCCGATTGACAATAGAACGGAATATCTGGAGACCCAAGAAAATTTATTGTTCATTGTCATGAACGTTACAAGTAAGACTGCAAAACTCCCAAGGAATAAAAGACCGTCGATCTTATCCCCTACGCTGTCAACACCTACCATCCCTTTAAGGAAAGTACCGCTTAACTGCAAAGTGAGAAGCATTAAATATGTAAATGTAACTGACGGCGTGAATAGATTTTTCATTTTCGTTATCAATCCACTAATCGCCAATATAATAAAAAGGACGCCGCTGACTAGCATTCCACTTTGCAAGGCTTGCAGGGCGTCCCGGGCCGTAGGATATGCAATGCTTACCATTCCTGCGTAAACGACGAAAATACCCCACCATAATCCTGCTGGTCCTTCATTGATTGGCAGTCGATGCCCTATAAAGGCTTGAATGAGGCATGCAATTCCAAGTACAAAAATCGTACGCTGAATGAAAAGCGCGGTTTCGGCAGTTTCCATTCCAAACAAATGGGCAATCGCAATAGGAGCCGCAATAGAGGATGCGATTAAAAAAACCGCCCATTGCATCCCTCCGACAACTGTTTTCATAACTTGCACCTCTTATCAGAAATCCATCTGGTTCCAATTTCGAATGGTTATTATAATCGTTCAGCTTGGCTGATGTCCATTCAACTCTATAGTATCAGCAAATCCTTTAATGTAGAACCCGTCAGTTTCTGACCATTCACAGTAAAGTATCTCAGCCACATGATCATATCCTTTCGCACCGATCCCTTCCTGCAGCCATTCGCTGGATTTACCAATGGCGTTCAGGACTTCCGATTTCACTTCACCATTATCGATGAGCAACACACTCGGTTCCTCTTCCTTCTTTTCGATTCCCAAATCATCAGCTACGACTGACTTATATTTTGCGAACGTATTAATAGAAACTTGGCCTCCTGGTTCAATGTACATGTCGCGGACTTCCCTCAAGGAAAATATCCCTTGTTGACGAAGCATTGTTCGAACCTGCTCCATTTCCAATTGATTTTTCTTAAACGCTTTCCGATGAATTTTTCCGTTTGAAATTAATTGATCGGGCTCCCCTTTTAGAAGAATACGCAATCGATTGAATTTGAGCACCAACTTTTCAACTGTGAATATAGCTGCAGCCCATACAGTAACTGCAAACAGAAACATCCATATCGTGATTTTTTCGTCATATAAAGTTTCTTCAAGTAGACCACCAAACATTATCAAATAGATGATGTCATACGGAGTCATTTCAGCCAAATGCTTCTTGCCTAACAGCCGAATGACAGCCATTAAAGCTATCAATCCTATAATAAGTTTCATTCCATTTAGTAGATAATCCATATCTCTCCCTCCTATTACTCCTGTTAGTTACCCGATTAGCTATGGTTTAAATCTATAAAGTTGCTGTTAAAACCTTCATGTTTGAAAATGATAGGTTCGGGTATTTTCTAGAATAGCAATTCGCTAGAACAAAATTATTTTCAGGAGGAGTTTTTAAATGGTACAACGACATGTAGTAGGTTATTATGACAACGAATCGGAAGCTGTTGCTGCAATTGAAGAGTTGAAACGACAAGGTTACACTTCTAATGATATTTCCATCCTTAGTAAGGACAGAGATCATGTAGATTACATTGAGGAACAAACAGGAACGCATGCTGCAGATGGTGCTGCTACAGGTGCAGCAACTGGCGGCTTGCTCGGTGGACTAGGTGGAGTTTTAGCAGGTATCGGAGCGCTTGCAATTCCTGGTATCGGGCCGATCATTGCTGCGGGACCGATTGTAGCAGGAATTACCGGTGCTGCTGCAGGAGCGGGAGTCGGCGGACTTGCCGGCGCATTGATCGGGATGGGCATTCCGGAAGAGGAAGCGCATCGCTATAATGATTATTTCAATGAAGGTAAGATTCTTGTGTTAGTAGATGGTGAGTATAGAGATACACGTTTGGACTATCCAGATCGACCACTCATTTAAACGTTAGAAAAGGCTGTTCCCTAGTAATGGGAGCAGCCTTTTTACATGTTAATAATATGGAGAGATCAGAATATAAACGAGAACACCGGTAAAGCTGACATATAACCAGATCGGCATTGTCCATCTCACTATTTTACGATGACGCTCATACTCCCTGTTCCAAGCCCTTGCCACACTCGTTAATGCGAGTGGAACAATTGCAGCTGCAAGTATTATATGGGTGATGAGTACAAAATAATAGATCCCTGCCAAGATGCCGCTCCCGCCATATGGAGTGGATGGCGCCAAATAATGAAAAGCGACATATGTGACGAGGAATAAAGCGGTCGTACAAAATGCGGCATAAATGAATTTCTTATGGACACCCACATTTCTTTTCTTTATGGCAATGAGGGCTCCGACTAAGAATAGGAAAGTGAAGCTATTTAATATGGCATTTATCAAAGGAAGGATGGTAACATCAAACGCATCGAAATCCTCCACCCCTTGCCTGCCTGATAAAAGTCCGATAACGCCTATTAAAACAATTGATAAAATGATGATAGCCGGCCGGTAATTTCTTTTTTCGAACGGCTTTTCTTCAGTGGATTGAATCATTAAAACATCTCCTTAATCACTACATTTCTATCCGTAGTGTACCATAATTATCGCACTATGAACCCTACTTCACATTGTTGTCGAAATGTAAAAAAACAGCCGGGCTACTTTCCCGACTGTATCGTGGAACCGGCTGTTCATTTGGACAGTGTACGATATAAAAATGCTTTTGTCCTTTCCATTTGTGGATTACTTAATAAATCTACGGGACTTCCAGATTCGACGATTTCCCCTTTATCCATGAAGATGGCTTTGTTAGCAACCTCTTTTGCAAATTCCATTTCATGTGTGACAACAACCATTGTCATATCTTCTTGAGCAAGGTCCTTCATGACACGAAGCACTTCCCCCGTCAATTCCGGATCAAGAGCCGATGTTGGTTCATCGAATAGGAGAACTTCAGGCTTCCTCATTAAGGCACGGGCAATGGCCACCCTTTGTTTCTGGCCTCCCGAAAGCTTGGACGGCAATACATCAGCCTTATCTGACAGCCCGACTTTCGACAACAACTCCATGCTCAATTCACGGGTTTGTTCCGCGCTTCCCTTTTTCAATAGCTTTGGTGCCAGTTCCAGGTTTTCCAATACAGTCAAGTGCGGAAACAGATTGAAATGTTGAAACACCATCCCCATTTCGGAAGTAATCTCTTTCAATTGCTGAGGTTTTGAATAAATGCCATCCTTAACAATATAATTTCCATTAACTGAAATACTTCCCCCATCCAACTCCTCTAAATGGACAAGACTTCTGAGCATCGTACTTTTCCCCGATCCGGATGGACCGATGACAGCGATGACATCGTTTTTATTCACTTCAAAACTAATCTGCTTAAGCACTTCAAGCGGACCGAATGATTTTTTTATGTTTTCCACTTTAAGAATTGGCATTCTATACACTCCTCATTTAAATCACGAATAATTTCAGATGGATAGGTTTAAATTAATCAAACCGTAAACGTCTCTCCAACCATTTGAAGAACAGAGTCAAACACAATGTAATTATTAAATAGATGACTCCTGCCAGCAAAAATGGTGTTATTGTGAAGTCACGGTTGACCGCTGTTTGTGCAAAATGCAACAGTTCAGGGACCGCTACTGCATAGAGTAAAGCCGTATCCTTCACCAAAGTGACAGACTCATTCGCCACTGCGGGCAACGCGATGCGGAACATTTGAGGGAATACAACTTTTCGCATTGTCTGCCATCTATTCAATCCGAGCACTTTCGCCGCTTCGAACTGACCTTTGTCGATAGCAAGGAGACCGCCGCGGAAAATTTCCGCGAAATAAGCTGCGTAATTCAAAATGAATCCTAAACATGCTGCGGTAAACCGGTCAAGAACCAGATATTCCCCGATGACCGGAATAAGCGGCAAACCGAAAACAATGAACAGGAGCTGCAGCAAGAGCGGCGTTCCCCGCATCAAATAAATATATGCATTCGCTAAATAAGCTAACGGTTTGATGGAACTTCTGACAATCAAAGTCAGTAGGAAGCCAAGCGGGATTGAGACGATGATGGCTATTAGGAATAATAGGACTGTCGCTCGGGCTCCTTCGAGCATTGGTATTAAAATGGAAATAAAATAGTCTATAGACATACGTAATGACTCCTTCTAAAAAGCAAAACAGGTTTTCTTATCGAAAACCCGGCATGCTCGATTCATTATTTAAGTACTTTATCTTCCCCGAACCATTTCGTGGAGATTTTTGCAGCACTGCCGTCTTCATTCATTTTATCAAGAGCGTTTTGAAGCTTTTCAAGCAATTCTTCGTTGCCTTTTTTCACACCTACTCCATATTCCTCAGGCGCTAAGGACTCGTCCAATACTTTATATGCGCCTTCCTTTATGGACATATAATAATCAATGACAACTTCGTCAATGATGACCGCGTCAACACGGCCAGATTTCAAGTCAGAAAGCGCAAGAACATTATCCGAATATTCGGAGACGGACTTGATTTCAGAACGGATTGGATTTGCGTTCAGAGCGTCCGCTGCTGAGGAAAGACCTTGCAGACCTACTTTTTTCCCAGATAGGTCTTTTAGAGCTGCAATATCGGAATTTGCTAACGTTGCTACAACTTGCGCGTTTTTTAAATAAGGTTTTGTAAAAAGAACTTTTCCTTTTCGTTCATCCGTGATTGTATACCCATTCCAGATCAAATCAATTCGTCCACTGCTTAATTCCGTTTCTTTTGTTTTCCAATCAATCGGCTGGAATTTCACTTCCATACCCATATGCTCCGCTGCTGCCTCAGCATATTCAATATCAAATCCAGTGAGTTTATTGTTATCATCCCGGAAACCCATTGGAGCGAATTTATCATCTACACCGATGACAAGAACATCTTTTCCGCCTGACTTTCCGGTTGTTTTGGAATTCCCGCAACCTGTTACGACGAGCAATGCAATTATTGATAGGATGAATAGCGTCAAATACTTCTTCATTGATCTCTCTCCTTTTAGTAAACTCGCTTTAACACTTTAGTCTGTTAACGTATTAATAATATACCATGCTTTACTGATAAAGAAAACCCTTTTATTAATTTACAGAATTTTCTTGTTCAGTCATTCGCCATTAATATATGAATAGGAAACGTTTGGATCCTGTCTAAAAAGGCAATTGAACAATATAGAACTACGCTAGAAATAATAAAGGAGGATGTTCTTAATGGAGAAAGATTATATGGATGAAAAACACCTGAAGGGAAAAGAAGAGCCCGATTTTAAAAACGAATATGTGGAAAACAGCATGCGGAATGAAGCGAGCTTAGACCAGCTGCCTCCCACAGGAATCAACGAAAGTTATGAGTCTAATAAGGAGCCAAATGGACTTGATCCTGAAACCATTTTTGAAAAAGGGTACTCATTTCAAGAAACGCCTGAGGAGATTCGTTCCCAAAAGATGAATCAATTCGGGAAAGAACCGAATGGCATTAATCCTGATGATAGAAAATCGTAAATCTAAAGAGGTTGCCCGGGAATCAGTTTACACTGACTTTCAGGCAACCTCTTTTGTAACGTCCCAGGCAGGAATCGAACCTGCGACCCTCAGCTTAGGAGGCTGATGCTCTATCCCCTGAGCTACTGAGACAAATAATAATACCTTTCTATTATAAAGAGTAGAACAGCTAAGGGCAATATATTTGTTTCTTTGATTTCTAGTTAGTCGTATGACAAAGTTTTTTATACACATATTAGGGTATAAAAGAAATTGATTATTTAACTGAGGAGGTTTGGACGTATGGATAGAAGTTCTTCTACCGAGAGATTTCAACCGATGACATCGGTGATGAGTGGACAAGGAGTAGAAGTCGCTCCTGATTTGTACTGTTATACAATTCAAATTGTAAACGTCATCTTTTACGGATTTGCTGGCGAAGGTAATGATTGGGTTCTGATTGATGCGGGAATGCCGAAATCGGCTGAAAAGATAAAGGAAGAAGCTGAAAAGAGATTCGGTAAAAATAATCCGCCTAAAGCAATCATCCTGACTCATGCACATTTCGATCACATCGGTGGTTTGATTGATCTATTGGAAATTTGGGATGTACCTGTATATGCGCATGAGTTGGAGCTTCCTTATATTACTGGGCATAAGAATTACCCGGAACCTGACACGACTGTAGAAGGAGGAATGGTTGCAAAGCTATCATTCATGTTTCCTCATGAAGGTATAGACATCGGCTCAAGAGCACATGAGTTGTCTATTGACCATACAGTTCCCTTCATGCCTGATTGGAAATGGATTCATACACCTGGACATTCTGAGGGGCATATATCCTTATTTCGCAATGAAGATCATGCAATGATTGTCGGAGATGCTTTCGTTACAGTAAAACAGGATGAACTCTATAAAGTGTTTACTCAAGAAAAGGAAATTGGTGGCCCGCCCCGCTATTTGACTCCTAATTGGGAAACAGCAGAACAATCCGTCGAAATTTTAGCTGCGTTACGGCCGGAAATTGCTATTACGGGGCACGGTGTCCCTGTCCGAGGACAATGGTTGCATGAGAATTTAGATCGTTTGGCGTCAGACTTTCAAGCGATTGCAGTGCCGGATCATGGGAAGTATGTCGACGATTCCAACTAACATCTGATGTCACTGACCCTACTCCATCTTCTTAGTTCCTTTTCATATTTACAGACATAACAGGCAAACTAAGTAAAAGATGAGTGAGGAGGTCACTGTATTGGACAGAGTCGAACGACGAATTACTAAACGGAACGAAGTCGAAATGCTTAAAAAAAAGTATGCAGATCGATTCCATGAATTTGCCACTTTGGGCGATTACAAAGAAGCAATGGTCGAAGCTTATAGGAAGTCGAAACGAGAGCAAATAGAAGACGATGAATCTACGACGAACCAATAACAAAGACGTCTCTCTGTCGTAAATGACAAAGAGACGTCTTTTTCATTTTCAAAATAATGTTGGAGCTGTCAATCCAATCATAACGAGCAAGATGACAACAAGGATTAGAATTGGCAGGATGACGGCCAAGGTGGCTTTCCATGCTGAAAATCGATGAACTTCAGCGATTGCCGCTATTAGGACAATCAACGACCAAATTCCTACAATGAAGTTGACGATTAATGAAATCATTGACCACCCTAATTGTCCAATTGAGAAATCATAATCACTTGAGAAATTGCCCTGCCCTAAAATAAGCAGATCAGGTATCCAAATAAGGCCTCCAATGACAATAATAATGCTGGAAACTGTAAATGCCCTCCGCGTTTCCTCAAATGTTCCCAATCCACCCAGCATCAGTGAAAAAGCATGGTAGATACCTGATGCGATATAAAGGCCAATCACGCCTATGACCGGTCCAGCAAGTAATGCCACTAATAGAACAGCTGCAATATTCCAGTTCTCAAATAGCTCATTACCCGTTGCTTGATCGAGAAAGTGTATAACGCCCGTAATTGCAGCAATCATAAGAACAAAACTTCCGTTTTTATAATCCATAACATATTGGACTGTCTGTCTCGGGTGAAGCCATACGGATGTCCACGGGTTTACTAGTTGACCTGAAGCTTCATTTTCATTATTTTGCATAGCTAACCCCACTCTCCATTACTCTTTTTCTAATCTCTACACATACATACGTATGGCAATTGATTTCGTTTCAAAGAATAATAGAGAAATGGAATTCACTCATTTAATCCTTTTCCCATCCCTTTCAGGAAATTTAGACCGTATTTCACTGCTTGATTTATATGAGGATCGTTGAGTGCTGTCATAACCTGCAAAATGGAAACTTTATCCCCGTTCCCTTTATACAGTTCGGCTTCCTCAATCCCCTTTGTGATGTTATCCGTCAATTTTGCGGTGACTTCCGGATTAATTGTTGTCAAAAGACCCGTTGCGTTCAACAAATTATTAATGAGATTTGTCATCGGCTCCCGTGAAGCTTGCTTCACAGCAATGCCCGCAATCTCGTCTTTCGCTTTCACCATTGCGGTTACTGCATCCAACACGCCTGCGTTGTCCAATTCAGCGGTTATTTGAATGATTTTATTCAATGATTGTTGCTGTTCCGAAATGAGGGATTGCAGTTCTGACATTTTCTGTTGCTGCTGCTCCTCAGGAGTAAGTTCTATTCTTTTAATTGAAGTAATCGGCGCTGCCATTTAGATCACCCTTTCTCCACTTGATCTGTCAGATGCTCGTAACCAGGTCTCGCCCATTTCCGTTCAACTTCAACCCCATCTTGAGGATGCCGTTTTTTATTTCGATGGTTGCTTGCCGGCAACGGATTTTCGCCTTCCGTGCGTATAACCTCCATGCGGACTTTTGCTTGTTTGAAAGCAGGAGTATTGGTCCTTTGATCGACCGCCGTTCCCGTCAGGAAGTTTATCGCCGATTCTTTTTCAACCGAGTTCATCGGAAGGAATAATTCATTCCCCTTCACCCTTTCGGTCACTAGAGCAGGAAGACGTAGTGCTCCGTGCGGTGACACGAGCCTTACTAACGAGCCGCTGAGAACTCCCCTCTCTTTTGCAAGTTCTGGAGATACTTCCACGAAGATTTCAGGCACTTTCGATTGAATTCCAGCAGATTTATTCGTCAAGTTCCCTTCATGGAAATGCTCAAGCATCCTGCCGTTATTAATATGCAAGTCGAATTCGTCATCGTATTTGACCGGTTCCACCCAATCGGACAAGGCAAACCTTGCTTTTCCATCAGGGAAATTAAATCCATCGACATATAGTAACGGAGTACTTTCACCGTCAAGACTTCCCCACAAAAAGCTATTCCAGTTTTCCATATTACTGTAATCGGCCTTGCTGAACAACGGTGAAAGACTGGCCATTTCAGCGAAGATTTCACTCGGATGTGTAAACTGCCAATTAGCCCCGAGTCTTGTAGCGATTTCCTGGACAATCCACCAATCGGCCTTCGCATCCCCTAATTCCGGCAAAGCTTTATACAATCGCTGAACTCTTCTCTCCGTGTTCGTAAATGTCCCATCCTTCTCCAAGGAAGGTACCGCCGGTAAGATTACGTCTGCATATCTTGCAGTCCTAGAGAAGAATATATCTTGGACTACTAGGAAATCGAGTTTGGATAAGACGTCATGCACATGATTTGCATTGGAATCGACGAGCGCCATATCTTCACCGACGATATACATCGCTTTCATGATGCCCTCATCGATCGCATGCAACATTTGAATATTATCCAGTCCTGGCTTATTGCCAATTTCAACCCCATATGCGCGCTCGAATTTTTCACGTGCAGCATTATCCGTTACGTGCTGATAGCCTGGCAGCCATCCTGGAAGAGTACCCATATCACAAGCACCTTGGACATTGTTATGGCCACGTAATGGATACGCACCTGCGCCTGGCCTGCGATAATTCCCGGTAGCTAGAAGTAAGTTAGAAATCGCAGCGGAAGTGTCCGACCCGCCAGTATTTTGAGTAACTCCCATTCCCCATAAAATACATGTACCATCCGCATCGCGGATCATTTCAGCCGTCTGGATCAGCATTTCTTTCGGCACACCAGTCACATGCTCGGCAAAATCAAGCGTATATGTTTTCAATACATCTTTGAACTCATCAAAATGGTGGACGTTTTCACGTATGAAGGCCGCATCATGCCAGCCCTTGTCAATCAGATATTTCGTTACCGCCATCAGCCATACTTGGTCAGTTCCCTGCTTCGGACTGATGAAAATATCGGATCGCTCCGCCATTTCATGCTTGCGCAAATCAGCAACGATCAATTTCTGACCATGTAGTTTATGAGCCCGCTTAACACGCGTGGCGAGAACGGGATGTCCTTCAGCAGGGTTTGCTCCAACGATGATCACAAGACCCGCCTTTGCTATGTCTTTGATCGTTCCCGCGTCGCCACCCATTCCAACAGTCCTGAATAACCCATCGGTCGCCGGCGATTGACAGTAACGTGAACAGTTGTCGACGTTATTCGTCTTGAACACTTGCCTCGCAAGCTTTTGGATCACATAGTTCTCTTCATTGGTGATTTTTGAAGATGATATGACACCAACACTATCTTCGCCATATTCCTTATGGATGGATCCCAAACGCTCCGCCACCAAATCCAAGGCTTCCTTCCAGGTGGCTTCGACGAATGAATCCCCTTTCCGGATGAGCGGAGTCGTCAATCGTTCTTCGCTGTTGACGAAATCCCAACCGAACTTTCCTTTGACACAAGTCGATATTGCATTGACGGGTGCTTCTGAAACAGGCTGGATCTTCAGGATTTTTCTGTCCTTTGTCCAAACTTCAAATGAACACCCTACCCCGCAGAAAGTACAAACCGTTTTTGTTTTCTTCGTTCTTGTATCACGCATCGCCGCTTCTGCATCCGAAATGGCCATGATACCGCTATATCCAGGCTCCACGTCTTTCACGAGATCAATCATCGGAGTTAGAATCTCTTCTTTCATCCCAGTCATGAATCCGGCTTCCCCAAGCATGGACTTCTCCATCAATGCATTACAAGGGCAAACAGTGACGCAATGGCCGCAGCCGACGCAGGAGGAATCATTGATCTTCGCGCCACCATCCCAGAGGACAATCGGCCGATCCCTTTTCCAGTCCATACTAAGTGTTTCATTCACTTGCAGGTTTTGACATGCTTCTACACATTGGCCACAAGCTATGCATTGATTCGGATCATAACGATAAAATGGATGTGTGAAATCCACACTGTCTTGTGTGCATTTTGGCTCGTATGGATATTTTTGTTCCTCGATTCCCATCATGTCAACCGTGTTATGGATTTTACAGTTGCCATTGTTGTTATCACAAACAGTGCAATATAATAAGTGGTTTTCAAGGATCCGATCCATTGCTTCCGTTTGCGCTTCCTTTGCGCGCATAGAGTTCAATTGGACATCCATTCCATATTCGGCTTTTGTTGAACAAGCACGAACAAGACGGCCATTTACTTCAACGATACATGTATCGCACGTTTCAATGGGGTCCACTTCAGGCAAATAGCAGATTTGTGGATGCTCAATCTGCTGTTCATTGACCACTTGTAATATAGTCATGCCTTCCCTGAACGGCGATACCTTTCCATTAACTTTGATTGACATAAAAATGCCTCCTTTGAAATAAAAAACCACCATAGACAAATACACCTGCCAATAGGTGTGCTTGTCTATGGTGGAATAGTCCAGTAGCAGAGCTTGCTAAATAACCAATCCAAATGTAAAGTAATTGAATAATAATACCAGTGCAGTTTCATACCCCGATATCATTCTTACTAGTATTATAGATTATATGCAATTATTATACAATGTCTTTTATGGGTTATTGAAAGATAATTCTTATTTTTCAAAAGGAGTGTATAGGAGTGTCAAAAAAAATCCATGAATTCAATGATATTATCAGGAAGCTGAGAAAAGACCTCTTCGGCAAGGGTCCAGAAAGGATTACCACAATATTTGTCGACAATATGGCAATCTCGACACTTTACGGGAATTTGACACCTACCGAAAAATTCATCGCAGGCACAAATGATGGCAAAGAGATGGTCCATATGGCCAGGACAAGAATGATACAAGAAGTATATGCTGTCTCACCTCCAGAAGGTCTTGAGGAGGTAGTTGGCGCTAAATTCGTCCATCTATTCTCAGACATCAAATTGGAGGACGATATTGCTGTTTCTGTATTCTTGTTCGATAGGATTATTGATCAATGAAAGGAGAACCATTATGAATCGCATTCAAAAACGGGCCATTTTGCGATTTGCCAACGGTGCATTCGAACAAAAGACAGATGAGGTCGCAACTGAATTCCCGATTACAATTAAATTAAACGGTAAAGAATTATTAACTATCGTCTGTACGCCCGAGTATATCGAGGATATGGTAATCGGATTCCTTGCGTCCGAACGAATTATTATCGATTACTCAGATATCCAGGAGATCCGGTTGGAGGAAGAATTGGGCTTAATCCATGTACATACAAGAAGAACATTTCCTTTTTTTGAACAGCTCCAAAACAAAAGGTATATTACATCGTGTTGCGGGATGAGCCGACAAGGATTTGTCTTTGCCAATGACGCACTCACAGCTAAACGCATGTTGCAAAGGGATGTCGTATTGACACCTCAGCATTGTTTTTCGTTGATGGAAAAGATGGATCAGAAAGCTGATCTGTTTCAACAAACGGGCGGAGTGCATATTGCTGCTCTTTGCGATTCGCAAGATTTCATGCTGACTAGAATGGATATAGGACGGCATAATGCGCTTGATAAAATTTATGGATATTGTTTTAAAAACGAAATTACTGTTAAAGACAAGGTGATTGTCTTTAGCGGTAGGATATCTTCGGAGATATTATTAAAAGTCGCAAAAATCGGCTGTGAAGTCGTTCTTTCTAAATCCGCTCCGACAGAACTAGCAGTAAATCTTGCTGATGAATTAGGAATAACCGCAGTCGGATTCATAAGAGGCCAATCATTCAATGTGTATACGCACCCAGAAAGAATCAAACTATGACTTTTCGATATTTTTAGACTAAATATAATATTTAGTGACAAACCCAAAAGATGATGATATCATGACGGGAATATGACAAAATATGTATCTCTTTTTTCGAATCTTCAAACAAAATGAAAGGGCTTTCATTTCCTATTTGAAATTACTTTGAAAAACGAGAGGAAGATTCCTTTGTCGTATTACTTTATTATCAAAGGGAGATGTGAAAAGTGAAAGTAGGATCGAAGAAAACAAAGAACAGATGGTTGATTGCCGCCTCCGCCGTTGGGATTCACATTTCGATCGGCTCCGTGTATGCATGGAGCAACTTTACAAACCCGCTGATCGACCAATTCGGATGGTCGACAAGCCAAGTGCAATTGACGTTTAGTATCGCAATTTTATTCTTGGGCCTGTCTGCTGCATTCCTTGGTCACTTCGTTGAAAAACATGGTCCACGTAAAGCTGGGATACTTGCGGCAACTTTCTTCGGAGTAGGTGTTATGGGTGCTGGTTTCGCCGTAAGCATATCCTCGCTTACACTGTTGTACTTTTTTTATGGGGTACTAGGCGGAATTGGGCTGGGTGTAGGATATATTGCCCCAGTTTCCACACTTGTGAAATGGTTCCCGGATCGGCGTGGTCTTGCAACAGGAATGGCAATAATGGGGTTCGGCTTTGCAGCTGCAATCAGCAGTCCCATAATGGAAGCGCTCATCACTTCTGTTGGCCTTCAAAACACATTCTATATCCTAGGAGCATCTTATTTAATTATCATGATCACCTCTTCACTTTATCTTGAGAAACCTGAGGAAGGTTGGGCTCCAGCGGGTTATATAAAAAAGTTGGAATCCGGAAAAGTCGAAGCGATAGTGGACTTAGCACAATTGACAGCGAACGAAGCTATCAAGACAAAACGATTTTATTATTTATGGATGATGCTTTTCCTGAATGTCACTTGCGGAATCGCCATCTTGTCTGCTGCCAAGCCTCTTGCCATAGAAAGTATTGGCATGACTACAATACAGGCTGCTGCACTCGTTGGAGTCCTCGGACTCTTTAATGGATTCGGACGGTTAGGATGGGCATCCATTTCCGATTATATCGGTCGAAGACATACGTACACAGTATTTTTTGTTATTCAGGTAGTGTTATTTGCCCTTCTACCTTTTACAACTAACGCCATACTGTTCCAAGTAATGCTCGCTGTGATTTATACTTGCTACGGCGGAGGTTTCTCATGCATACCTGCGTATATCGGTGATATTTTCGGAACAAAACAACTTGGCGCAATTCATGGATATATATTAACAGCCTGGGCGGCAGCGGGAATTGCCGGACCTATGTTTGCTGCTTGGATGAAAGACACGACTGGAAGTTATGAAAGTAGTTTACTCTTTTTCGCGGGACTGTTTGGAGTTGCATTGGTTATTTCGATTTTAATTCAATTGGATATCAAAAAGGTAAGAGCTGAACAGCATGGTCCGAAAAAAGTAAATACAGTACAAACGGTGAAGAGCGTCTAATATTAAAAATGAGAAAACCGCCATCCACATCATATTTTTCGATGTGGATAGCGGTTTATCTTATTAGTTAGCTTGGGCCTTCATTTCTTTAAACTCTTTTTCGGAGCAAAGTACGAAATGACCAGGTGTTACTTCACGGAATTCCACTTTTTCATCGGGTCCGTAATTATGTTGTTTAGGATCGTACGGATGTCTTACCCGTGACCGTTCGTAAATCGGGTCCGGAAGCGGAATCGCAGATAGCAATGATTTTGTGTAAGGGTGCAACGGATTTTTGTATAATTCATCCGCAGGAGCCATTTCAACAAGCTTCCCGAAATACATGACGCCAATCCGATCCGAAATGTACTTCACCATAGATAGGTCATGCGCGATGAATAAATATGTCAATCCCTTTTCCTTCTGCAAGTCTTTCAGCAAGTTGACCACTTGGGCTTGAATGGAAACGTCAAGCGCGGAAATCGGTTCATCAGCAATGATGAACTCCGGATTGACGGCGAGCGCTCGCGCAATTCCAATCCGTTGACGCTGACCTCCCGAGAATTCATGCGGATATCGATCGGCATGCTCTTTATTCAAGCCTACTGTTTCCAGCAACTCCACAACCTTCTGCTTCCGTTCTTTCGGATTTTTAGCCAATCCGTGAACATCCAGTCCTTCAGCGATAATATCCAGGACTTTCATTCGCGGATTCAATGATGCATATGGATCTTGGAAAATCATTTGCATCTTCCGATTCAAAGCCTTCACTTCGGATTTTGATTTTTTCTCATGTACACTAATCCCGTCGTAAAGGACTTCTCCGTCGGTGGCATCATAAAGACGAATGATTGTCCTGCCAGTTGTCGATTTTCCGCAGCCCGATTCCCCGACCAGGCCAAATGTCTCTCCACGATATATATCAAAGCTGATATCGTCGATTGCCCGGACTTCGGATGGTTTACCGGCATTAAAATATTGTTTCAAGTTTTTCACTTCAAGCAATTTCTCCACCATCATGCATCACCTCCAGTCGTTTGTTCATAGTATCTGCTTCCCCGGAACGTCTTCATCCTCTCGATAATCGTCTTAGGAGGATCGACTTGCGGTGCATTCGGATGAAGCAGCCAAGTCGCTGCATAATGTGTGTCGCTAACTTTGAACATCGGCGGGGCTTGCTCCATATCAATTTGCAATGCATATTCACTTCTTAGTGCAAATGCATCTCCAACAGGAGGATTCAACAGATCAGGCGGAGTGCCTGGAATCGCATAGAGCTTTTCATCAGCCAAATCCATAGACGGCATCGAGCTGAGAAGTCCCCAAGTATATGGATGCTGCGGGTTGTAGAATATCTCATCCACTGTTCCCACTTCCACAATCCGCCCGCCATACATGACAGCCACTCGGTCTGCCACGTTTGCAACAACACCGAGGTCGTGTGTAATGAAAATAATCGACGTATCGACTTTTTTCTGAATGTCCTTCATCAATTCAAGGATTTGTGCCTGTATCGTAACATCAAGTGCAGTCGTCGGTTCATCCGCAATCAATACTTTCGGATTACAAGCGAGTGCTATCGCAATGACGATCCGCTGTCTTTGTCCGCCAGAAAATTGATGCGGGTACATTTTAATTCGCGTTTCCGGATTTGGTATACCTACCATGCGCAATAAGTCAATGCAAACTTCCTTCGCTTTTGCCTTGCTAACTTTTTGGTGCTTTAAAATCGGCTCCATAACCTGCTTGCCGATTGTCATTGTCGGATTCAACGAAGTCATCGGATCCTGGAAAATCATTGAAATCTCTTTCCCTCTAATTTTCTGCATTTGACCATCAGAAAGTTTCGTCAAGTCATTTCCATTAAAAAGAATTTCCCCATTTTTAAATTCAGAGCTCGACTCGGGCAACAAGCGCATTATCGATTTCGTTGTCACCGATTTACCGGAACCCGACTCACCGACAATGGCTAATGTTTCTCCTTTGATCAAATCAAAGCTGACTCCTCGGATTGCTTTCACTTCACCGGCGAACGTGTGGAAGGAAAGCTCCAAGTCTTTTACTTGCAATATTTTTTCCATCTTGGCTTTCCTCCAATCAATCTTTCATTTTCGGGTCAAGCGCATCGCGCAGTCCGTCACCGATCAAGTTAAAAGCAATCATCAAGACACTGATGATCACGGCTGGGAACAATAGGAAATACGGCTGGTGTTCCATCACTTTGTAGCCATCATTGATCAATGTACCTAATGAAGCGTTAGGTGGCTGCAGACCAAGCCCGATAAAGCTTAAGAACGCTTCAAAGAAAATAGCAGTCGGTATTGTGAACATTGTATTAATGATGATAATCCCCATAATATTCGGCAATAAATGTTTCCCGATTATTCGCTTGTCGCTTGCTCCTAATGTACGTGATGCAAGTACAAATTCTTGCCCTCTATATTTCAAGGTTTGGGCACGTACGATACGGGACATGCCAATCCACCCTGTAATCGATATCGCAATGATAATGGCGGTTAAACCCGGCTCCATTATTAATAGCATCAAGATTACGATAATAAGTGTTGGGATACCAATCAATATTTCGACAATCCGTTGCATGACATCGTCGACACGGCCGCCGAAATAACCTGATATACCTCCATAAAGGACCCCGATGACCACATCGATTGCCGCAGCAACGAATGCGATCAATAAAGAAATTTGAGTTCCTTCCCAAACGCGGGTGAACAAGTCTCTACCAAGTCCATCAGTTCCGAACCAATAATACTCATCCACTTTTTTAATTTCATACAAATTTACTTTCTCGCCGCCTAATTGACCCATGCCGTCAAATATCCCCAAATTCTCAACGCCGGGAATTTTTGGCGGTAAGTTAGCGTGTCGTAGTATTTGTGTTTCGCCATCATGACCATTTAGATGCGGTCCTATCAAAGCCATGATGATAAGTAAGATTAGGATGACCATGCTGACGATGGCCGCTTTATTTTTTCGCAGCCTCAGCCAAGCATCTTGCCAAAAACTTAAACTTGGTTTAGTAATCCGTTCAGCCCTACTGCTATCAATTGTAATGCGCTCGAATTTTTCCGGCGGCAATTGTTGAAGTTCATCTTTTCGCATTAACCTTTACCTCCAGACAACCGGATTCGCGGATCAATGATTCCGTACAGAAGGTCCACAATGAAGATAATGAATATCAACAATGCAGAGAAGAATAGTGTCGTACCCATGATTGTTGCAAAGTCATTCGTCATGATGGAAGATACGAACTGCTCCCCGATTCCTGGAATCGCAAAGATCTGTTCTACAACTAAGGAACCGGTTACAATACCGGCTGCTACCGGCCCTAATACTGTAACGAGAGGAATTAGCGCGTTTCTGAATGCATGTTTAAACGCGATTTCAAAACCGTTCGCACCTTTCGCTTTTGCTAACGTAATATAATCGGAGCTCAGCACTTCAATCATTTCAGTACGGATGAAACGTGCAGATAATGCAAGCGGTCCCATCGCCAATGCGATGGATGGTAGAATACTTGATTTCCAACCATCGTTCCATAGACCGACCGGCAACAAATGCCATTGAGAAGCTACCCAATACTGCAGCAATGAAGCGAATACGAAAGAAGGTATCGATACCCCTAATATCGCAAAGAACGTGCTACCGTAATCCCATATTGTATTCTGCTTCAAGGCGGCGAGCATTCCTAACAAAATCCCTATGATTGTTCCAAATACCATCGCCTGCGCTCCCAATATGAAGGAAGGTTTCACTCTCGTAGCCAATAGGTCGTTAACACTCTTCCCTTTAAATACGAAAGATGTTCCCAAATCTCCTTTGGCCAGGTTTTTCATATAAATAGCGTATTGAACAGGCTTCGGTTTATCGATGCCGTATTTCTTTTCCACAATTGCCCGTTGCGTTTCGTTCAGCTTGTTGTAAGAAGCAATCGGTGAACCTGGTAGCGTTTGCATTAAGAAAAACGTTGCAGTAGCGATCAGGAACATCGTAAGGAACATGTAAACGAGTCGTTTTCCAATATACTTAACCACGTTGCACCTCCAAAGTACGTGAGTTTGATTTATGTCAAATTGAATAATCAATTTCTTTTCAAAATGAAAACACTTACAAACTTTCACTTTATTTCCTGTTAGTAAAAAGAGAGTATATGGATTTTCCGCCATATACTCTCATTTCTAATTAAACTGCCAATGCTTACTTACTCTTTACCAGAGATATAAGCCCATTTGTAGCTGTGATCAGCTCCGAAAGGATGAATTCCAAGTCCTTTGAAGTACGGCTTTTGAAGTTGGATCAAACCACGTTGGTAGATTGGTGCGATTGCAGCTTCGTCTTCGAGAAGGATTTTTTCAGCCTTCGCAAATGCTTCGTAACGTGCTGCAGGATCTAATGCAAGCTCATCTTTAGTAGCTTCAATCAACTCATCGTACTCTTTGTTCGAGAAGGACATCAAGTTGTTAGTGCCATCTGTAACGAACAAATCCATGAATGAAATTGGATCTTGGAAGTCAGGACCCCATCCAGAAACTTGGATATCGTAGTCTTGGTTTCCATCAAGCTCCAAACGTACTGCAAATGGAACTTCTTTCAACTTGATTGTCAATCCTTCTAGGTTGCCTTCAAGTTGTGCTTTGAAATACTCATTCATCTTCTTGGACAGTTCAGTGTCTCCGCCTAGGATTTCAAATTCCAATTCAGATACACCTAGTTCTTCCAATCCTTTTGCCCAGTATTCTTTAGCTTCTTCCACATTGTATACAAGGTGGTCTCCGCTGATGTCACGGAAGTCTGTTCCGCTTTCATCGTATGCGAAGTCTCTTGGTACTAAGAAGTTTGCAGCAGTTGATCCGTTTGCAAGAACAACGTCAGCCAAATCTTCTTTCTCAAAAGATTTTGCTAGTGCTTTACGGATATTAACGTTTGCAAGCGGTGTTTTTTCACCATTGCGCTCTTGGTTAAATTTGAAGTAGAACACAGCAGTGTCCGACTCGTTTACAGCTTCTTCATGAGTTCCATATTGAAGAGCCAAGTCTCCTGAAACTCCTGCGCGGTCTTTCTTTCCATCGTTGTAAAGTTTAACTGCAGTTGCAGAATCTTTAACTACATCTACGTTGATAGTTTCAAGTTTTACGTTCTCTGCATCCCAGTAATGTTCGTTCTTTTTGTATACCCAGCTATCTCCAGTTCCATCCCACTCAGTAAGAACGAAAGGACCGTTGTAAAGCAAGTTATCTGAGTTCGTTGCATATGCATCGCCTTTAGATGTAACGAATTCCTCTTTTTGAGGGTAGAATGTTCCGAATGACATTAGTGATAAGAAGTAAGGCACTGGGCGTTCCAATGTTACGACCAATGTTTTGTCGTCTTCGGCAACTACGCCAAGTTCCGACTTCTCCATTTTCTCTTCACTGATTGCTGTTGCATTTTTGATAACTCCAGACATCATGAACGGACCATAAGGTGATCCGGTTGCAGGATCGATTGCACGTTGCCATGCAAATACGAAATCATGCGCAGTTACAGGTGTTCCGTCGGACCATTTTGCATCACGAAGTTTGAATGTGTACGTTAGACCATCCTCACTTACTTCTGCTTCCTCTGCTGCCATTGCCGGTTCTGCAATGTTTTCAAGGTTTAAACGGTACAACCCTTCATTTACGTTGTTCAATACATTGAATCCTACTGCATCTTCCACGATTGCGGAGTCAACAGATGGAATTGCTGCAGATTCTATCAAGTTCACAACTTGTTCTGCGTCCGGCTCGCCGGCTTCTTCTGTTGGTTGTTCTGTTGCTTTTTCGTCTTCTTTATCAGGTGCAGCAGTTTTGTCTTCATCCTTGTCCTTGTTTCCACAAGCAGCAAGAACTAAGCTGAGCACTAGTGATAAAGCGACTAGCAAAAGCCATTTGTTAGTTTTCAAATCTTTGACCTCCCCTTTTGTAATTGTCTGAAGAATTATCACTTTTTATTATACATTCAAAACATCTTAAGTCAAAGTCTTTTTTTATGTTTTTTTCTGAAACAACATAATTATAAGTGATACACAAATCATATTATTCTACTTACATACCCTTGGAAGCTTGTAATGAGTGACTTTTCCTTAAATTGCATTCTTTCGCCGAATGATATAATATACATAAATAATAAATAATATAAACGAGAAAAAAGAGGTTGGAATATGAAGAAAATTGTTTTGAACATTATTGTAAACCAATTATTAATATTGGTACTTGTGTTAATATTTTATAAGAAGCTGACAATTCTAGATTATATTAATGTTTCATTCTACCTAGGATCCTTGTTTCTCTTCATTGGAATCCTTGTTTCAGTGTTACAGTCCGGCTTTTTTGATTTCTTTTCTACAAGTATGAAAAAGGTACTTTCCCCTAAACATGTCCAAAGTGAATTAGTATCCATGCGCCCACCCTCTGAAGTCATATCGATGAAACCGTCTTTCTTCTTCCGTTCGGGATTGCCAATCATTCTATGTATGCTTGCCGCTTTATTCTTCTATTCATTCTGATTCGTCTAAGGTTTATTCGATTGGAAAGAGTGGTACCGAATAGGTAAATGCAAAAGCAATGGAATGGAGTTGATAGTAGAATGGAGATTCTTCTTTATAGTAGTGCAATCATAGCAGCTGTATCCTTGTTACTGATTGCCATCTTCTTCATCGTCGCTCTACGGAATGTAAAAACGACAATGAGTGAAGTATCCGAAACAATTGCAAGGATGGAAAATAAGATTAGTGGCATCACAACGAAATCCGAACAACTGATGGCAAGAACCAACAGAATTGCTGCTGATGTGGAAAGCAAGGTTCAAAGCATGGAAAGCGTTGCACAATCAGCCCAGCACATCGAAAAATCTTCCGAAAATCTTAAACGTTCGTTCCAGTCAATTTCACAGCAAATCGCTTCACCAAATCCAAAACATCTTGAATTGATGGAGAAGTTGACAGCATTGACGGAAGGGGCTTCCAGGGTTTACTTCAAATTCAAATCCGAAAAACTGAAGCAAGATTCTAACGACCAGCAAAAGATGAAGCAGCTCCCTTCACCACAAAAAGTGGAAGGAACATAAAGAAGAGTACATACGGAGGTGATGAATATGGACTGGCTCGGTATTGGGGTTTTACTCATAGGCATTGCATTCTTGACACTCACATGTTTTCTAATCAAACCTTTACGTAAAATGTCCGATGCATTGGACGGGTTGAAACAGACGACAGATCGTCTGCCTCGAATGGTAGATGACCTTTCTAAACAAACAGCCGAAGTGATGCAATTGGGTAATGCGACAATCGCTACTGTCAATGAACAAGTGAAAGAGGTCAGCCCTTTCTTCCATATTATCGGGGATACAGGCACTGCGACACGAAAACTCACCCTTAGTGCCATTGAAAAAATGAATGCATTGAAGGATAAAACGAGTAAAGCCTCAGATTTTACTACTCGTGAAAAGTACGAAGGTATCTATGGCATACTTTCGTTCATCTTCTTTCTCAGAGGAAATAAAGATAAAATAGCGATGGAGGATAATTGATCCTCCATCGCTTTTACTTGTCACTGATTACGTACTTCCCTTCCCTTGCAGCCTCTTTCGCTTCCTCTTTCATCCTATCGATGTCAAACACTCGCTGTTCACCAGATATATATAATGAAGATGGAGATGGCCTCAGCATATAGTCTTTTTTATGATTCCTGCTGTTTCGAATGACATAATAGACAAGTGCAGATGCTCCATATAATCCATCCAGCCGTTTATTGCGCGTTTCCTCGTCGACCGATTGCGCCTTCTTTTTGACGGCTCCTGCAATGTCATTCGCGGATGATGCAAGTTTTCTCGTCGATTCCCCTACATCTCCTACGATCTGGAAGAGTGGTGTCAACGTTCCTAGCTTTTCATTCACATCCGCTAACGTATCATTGGAATTTTGTATCATCTTTCCTGTTTCATGTAAGACATCATCAAGCTGATTTGGCAAATGATCGACGGTGCGGCCAACACCTTCCAAAATGGAAGCCGTATTTTTAAGCACCCTGGCAAGATATATGGATAGTATAAGAAATGCTATTCCTATTAATAAAACACCAATCCCGGTTAAACTCAATATGCTCTCTCCTTCCTAGTTTCAGATAAACTCCGTCCGCGCTTCCATGATTCCAGTAATATTTTTGCAAATTCGGCGCTTTGGATAGTCCGGATAAACGGTTTTACACCACTCATGTCTGCTTTTTCAACATACGTTTCGGTCAATTCATTCAATTCCTCACCTACTATGTTGGCCGCACCACCAAATTTCTCCACAGATAGAAATACACTGTTAAGTGCATTCAATTTTCCGTCCATATCCGAAATCGTTCTATTCGTTTCGTCTAATGTCCCCTCGAGTGCTTGAAGTGTTCCGTCCAATTTGGACTCCATTTCTCCTGTGGCAGTCCGGATTGCCTTGACGCCTGATGATGCGCGAAGAAGCAATTTCGACAGAGCGATCGCAAAAATGGCAAAGGAAATTGCTATTAAAAAAACGCCGATTTGAACTAACATCATGTCATCCCTCCCTGTCCGTCTATACCACTTTTAGTTCGTTGGTAAGCATCTTCTATTATAATAGATAAAACCCTATGCCGATAATCAGATAAGCGGCTAGCAATGTCAGGCCTTCAAACCAGTTGGACTCGCCGTCGTTCGAGAGGTTGATGACAAGAAATGTAGCAGTGACCATGGCGACGAGTTCAGGTATAGTAAAAACGAGTGGCATTGATTCGGGCATCATCAGAGATATTAATACAAGTATCGGAGCAACAAACATTGCAACTTGCAAAGTTGAGCCGACCGCAATTTCCACTGCTACGTCCATCCTGTTCTTCATTGCCATTGTAATGGCGGAAAAATGCTCTGCCGCATTCCCGACAATCGCCACGATAATAACACCGATAAACAACTCAGACCAACCGAACTTCTCCCCAAGCGTCTCGAATGTATGTACGAGCTGTTCAGAAACATAAGCCACGGCAATTGTAGATAACAGCAATATGACAATGGATTTCTTTCTAGTCCATTCAGGAGTCTCCTCTTCTTGCCTCTCTGTATCTGCCGATGAAAAAACGCCTCTGTGAGTAACAAGCTTGAAAAACAGGCCCGCAAGATATAAAGTGATCAATATGATGGAAATGCCAATACTTAACGAAATTGTATTCGTCTGATCCATTGTTTGTGTGAATATCTCAGGAATGACAAACGCTACAATGACCGCGAAGATCAGTAATCCCGAATTGTACCTAGCGTCGTGGATACCGAATTTTTGCGTTTTGAATTTAATGCCTCCTGCAAAAAACGACACGCCCAGTACGAGTAAAAGATTCCCAAGAACCGATCCGGTTAAAGAGGCTAATACAATCCCTATTAAGCCTGCTTTCAGTGTAAAAATGGAAATGATCAATTCGACAGCATTGCCGAATGTTGCGTTTAATAATCCGCCGACTCTCGGACCGCTAACAATCGCAAGGCTTTCTGTAGCTCTCCCAATAAATCCTGCAAGCGCGATGATGCTAACACAACTAATGATGAATATCGGAATATCCGGCCAGTCCATAATCGAACCAATAATGATTAGCGGTACACCGATGAACACAAGCAGAGTAAATATTCGATTCACCGGAATCACTCTCCTTCAATGGAATTCCTCCATATCTTTCCCTGTAACCGACTGAAACAAACAGATAACATTCCGACGGAAAAATGACTGGAATATATTTTCATTGATATTTTTCAAATTAACGTGTAATATAAATACATAAGCTGCATTGTTCGTATTCACATTAAGTTTTAACCTTTAAGCTGTAAAAGGGAGTTTTATATCGGGACTGGAATGGTATGCCTGATTCATTATCAATCAGGACGGACAGGATCGTCCTTGCGAACACCCACTTTGAGGAGTGGTGGTTTAAAACTTTCATGATTAACGATACGGCAAAGGCGGCTTTTATTATATCTAACGACAACCATCATCCATATTGGGTGATGGTTTTTACTTAGACAAAAAAAAGGAAACGGATATTTTTATGTTGAAGGGACATCATACATCATGTAAGTGAATTCATTTCACTTAACAAAAAATCTGAAGGAGATGTCTTACACATGCCAGAAAATCGCCAAAACCGAGACAATAACCAGAACAACCGCAACGACAGAAACAACAACAACAACAGAAACACAGAATTTGCCGATGATTTCTTAAACAACAACAACAACAACAACAACCGTAACGACAGAAATAACAACAACAACAACAACAACAACAACAACAACAACGACAGAAACAACCGCAACAACCGTAACGACAACCGCTAATGATAAAAAGCCCCGTATCGCATTCGCGATACGGGGCTTTTTATCATTAGCGCATTTTCAACAATGCTTCTCCTCCAATCATTCCAGTGTGAATACCTAGTGCCTCTGCTTCTAATGTAACCGATTCAAGCGGCGCTTTCAGTAATTGCTCAATTGTTTTTACCCCGACAGCCCTTCCGGCGACTATTTTACGATCTGCTAAAACATTATTCAGCAGTCCTACATCCAAGGCGCCGCACATGATATAGCCTTTTTCATTCGACACGGTCAATAAGGTTGTTTTCGGCAAACGGACAGTTACTGCTGTAAACGAATACCCTCCGATAAGTATTGGTGTCAATGTTACCAAGCTGGTCTCCCCTTTCACCTCTATACATATGGAGTTCCTTACTAGTTTGTGCCATTATATGCACATCACGATTCACTGCTATACTAGTAGTAATGTACAAACATGTGAGTAGGGGAAGTGACGCCAAATGACAGTTGAAAAGAATGATGAACATACGGAAAATGACGAACAATACGCTGAAGAGTTGAGCGAAGAAGAAATGCATCTACTTGTTTTGCAGGCACAACAGGAAGCCTTAATGCAACAGCAGGATGATGCGATTCCAAAGAAAGAAATCCCGAAGTCGTTCATCTGGCTGCTATCAATTATGCTCTTTCTTAGCACATTCGCAGGACTTTTTCAGATCTTTTCGATTCCGGCAATTGATTTTCTAATGACGTCTGCTTCATTATCCAAAAGTGAGGATATCGCAGAGTTTAAAAAATCCGTAGTCGTTGTCGTAACTGAAGATGGTAAAGGAACTGGCTTCTCCGTTTCAAGCGATGGAACCATCCTCACCAACTATCATGTCGTGGAAGAAAACCGATCGGTATCGGTTGTTTTCCCTGATGACGGAAGATATGAAGCTACCGTAAAAGAAACCTTTCCAACTATTGATGTGGCGGTACTTGAAGTACACGGCAGCGAGCTTCCCTTCCTCGAAATAGATCATTCCAGCAAGATGGACAATAATGACCCACTTACCTTTATCGGAAATCCACTAAGCTTCAAAGGGATTGCAAATGAAGGTTCCATTTTGGCACCGATAAAGCTTACCGGTTGGTCAGATGAAGTAATGATGATCAAAGCACCTGTCTATCGAGGAAATAGCGGGAGCCCTGTATTAAATGAAGACGGAAAAGTTATCGGTATCATTTTTGCTACAATGGATCATAAGGAACATGGCAAGGTCGGTTTGTTTATTCCTGTATCATTGCTACATGAAAATCTCTCAGACGAAGAAGAAACCCGGGAATGAATCAACCATTTCCGGGTATTCTCAGCTTTCGAGAATTTCATGCAAAATTCTTCCATCCGTTTCTCCTAAATCTAGTCCTAAAATTCTAGCAAACGTAGGTCCTTCATCGACCAAGCTCATAGTTGGAATTTCAACATCAGGAGTTATCCCGCTCCCTTTAGCGATAAATACAGTCTCATAATCCGGCTTAAGTGGTGAATACCCGTATACCGCCTTTGAATATCTACCAACTGCGAGATCTTCCTCAGTAATTTCACTAAACGCTTCCCCATCGAGCTCTTCTGTGAAATAAAAACCTGCACGTGCTTCAAGCATGAAATCAGCTTCGTTATCTGCTCCTGTCTCACTTGCTTCCTTTCCTGATAAAACGAACTCTATACCATTTTCCGGATTCCTCATCATCGAATGCAAAATTGCTTGAACTTTTTCTTCGGCATGTCTATCTTCAGGATCATTCAAATAAATGTACGCCGACCCATCATTACTTTTGCAAAACGCCCTCCAACTTTTCACTTGTCCTTTTTTATTCACTTTGATGAGCCCGCTTTCTTCCAATAAAACATTTAACTTGATCACCTTCGATATATCAATGGAACTATGATCACCAAGAGCGACGATGGTCGATTTTTCGGCGATTCCACTCTCTTCTAATGCCTGAAAGACATCACCTAATCTTTCATCATGTCGGCGTAAAGCCTCATCTGCCTCCTTTGAAGCAAATCCATGGATGTGCCTTTGGAAATCGAGATCGACTAAATGGATTAGTAGTAGATCGGGTTTCTTTGACGTAATGGTATGTACTGCAGCGGCTGTAACAAAATCATCGAGCCACGGTTGCTGAATCCCCTTTCGCATATGCCCATAGAGCTGATTCATGCGGATCGTATAAAGCAAACTGCCGTTGACAAGTGATACTACAACTTGGGAATGCCAAGGCCGGTTAGCGAAGATTTCTGGTATATGAAAATCAATGTTAGCCCTGGCAGTGACCGGCCATAGCAAAGCCGCCGTTTTCATACCAGCCTTATTTGCCTCATCAAATAATGTCGTACCTTTTATATTTCTTCTTTGCCAATACCAATCCGGCGATTTTTTACCCGGTTGCAGCAATGTATTCGTTGTTATTCGGTGTTGAATCGGGTAATTTCCAGTAATTATCGATGTATGGCATGAGTAAGTAACAGATGGATATATCGTATTGACTTGTTTGCATTTGGCTGCTCCTGATAATAGCTTCCGGAAGTTCGGCAATGTTTCCAGTAAAGGCATATCCAAAGAGGATAAACAGTCGAAAGATATGACGATTAGATGATCAGTTAGACGCTTCAATAAAACCCCTCCTCTTTATGTCATTTTATCACTTACAATGCTCAAATACAGGTAAGCATTATTCGTGGATTTGGTGGAAGGCTACGGATACGGAGGTGATAGGATGACTCAGAAAATATTATGTGAAGTGAATAACTGCACATATTGGGGAGAAGGAAATAATTGTCATGCCGAAGTCATATACGTCGTCAGTGAAATCGGTGATCAGGCAGACGATAGTGAAGATACTAATTGCAAAACGTTTAAACCAGAGGAGTAAGTGAATGGGAAGAATGCATGATCAAATATGATCTGCATTCTTCCTAAAACCGAAACAACCGATTGTTTGCCATCAATATACTTTTTACTTATAATTGTACAGTGATGAATTTTACATATTGATGGAGGTTTATGGATTGAAGAAATTACTATCTGCGTTACTTGCTTTGACAATAGTCATGTCACCAATCGGTAGCTTTATACTGAATGATCATGCTACTACTGTTGAAGCGAAAAGATATAAATCAGGCAAGAAAAGCTTTAACCCTAGTCAGAACAACATATCAAAACCGAAAGTGGATAAGAAGCAGGAAGACGATACATCCTTTGCCAAATCTCCTAATAGCCAATCTTCAAAAGGCGGGTTCTTCTCCGGAGGTCTCATGCGCGGGTTATTTGTCGGTGGGATTGCAGGTCTTCTATTTGGAAGTCTTTTCGCCAATATGGGCATATTAGGTTCAGTATTAGGTTTTCTGATCAATATGTTGGCAATAATCTTCATCATTAGCTTAATTCGGAGAGTTTTCTCTCTCCTTAAAGCAAGAAGAGAGAAAGCTAATCCATGGCAGAATTAATGATGTCCGAACAGGATATTGTAAATGCAATTTGCATTGATCATTCACAAAAACATAAAATTCCCCCGGAAGAAATCGAAGTCGAGCTTGTCTACGACGATGATGAAGGCTTTTCCGCAGAACTGGAATATAACGGTCAAATACAAGTCCTCGGTTCATTCGACATCATCCAGGCAATCCGTTATTGGATTGAAGAAGTTTTAAACGGAGATCCTTATGCAGCGGGTATCAAATTGTTATTGGACAGAGAAGAAGGTATTATTGCAACAATTCAATGATAGGATCTGACTTTCGGCCAGGAGGGTGATTACCCGCCTGGCTTTTTCTCCCGAATCAATCATTTACATTAACGAGCTGTCTTTCTATCACTTCATATTTCACTTCCGAATCATTTTTTATTAACAGTTCTTCGTGCATATATTCCCCTGTCCGTTTATCGACAGTCCATCTCCATATTTCATTCTGTCTAAAAGTATTACCGTCTCTCTTGTAAAATTGGTGTGCCCTTTCTTCTATGTGGTAACTTACTCCAATATCCTTATTGGAATATATAGCACCTTTCAAGTGACGATCAGTCAACCAAACACGGATTTGAAAAGCAGATTCGGTAGTATTCTTGAAGCGGAAATCTACATAATTGTAAAATACGCTGGCACCGCTGCCAAAAGGAAGGACCCTCCCTTCGTCAGGAAAAGGATCAAAGCTATGATGATGCCTTTCCACTACGGTCATCGGCGTGTGCAACACCATCCAATAGAGAAGGTTTGCTAACTGACAAATGCCGCCACCCACACCTGTCTTCACTTCTCCCCTCGAAAGCTGCATCCCTTCAATATACCCTTTTTTCCTTGTAGCCCTACCGACCAATCCCCAGAATGAAAAAACTTCGCCTGGTCGAATGATGACTCCGTCAATCCTTTTTGCCGCGATAGTGAGATTCACGATTTTATTTTCCTGTAAGATCGGATCGCTATCTCCCAGCCTTCTACGCAATAACGATTGATGTTTTTTACATGTATAGTGGAAATCTACTTCAGCTTTACTCTTTGCAAATCGTTTTCTGTTCTTAACGTTTTTCATGAAACGAAAAAATCTTTTTTGCTCAATTCTTACGTAATAAATAAAAGGATGAATCTCAGAGAATCTCACTTTTTTCTCCCCTTGTACTTTTCGTGGCCACTTCTCTACTTTATTCATCATACATTTGTTTTTATCCTGCTCAAACGAAGAATATATTTAGAGGACACCGATTTTATTTTGAATGAAATCCGGCGTTATCAATCAGAATAATGTTCATATCCGGTAAGAAGGTATCCAGTCTTTTTTATATATCCAAGCAACCGCACTTAAGAGAGCGGCGGGAATTCTCTTGGGGAAAAGCCGCTTGCAATATACCTGTCTGTACGCCCTTTTCAGGTTTCCCCATTGTCTGCAGTTTTTCTTTTGTCTAAAACGCGCAACATCAATAATCTTTATTTTATCTTCAGTAGTGATGAAAATATTTCGCAAGTGAATATCGGAAGGATTAAGACCTCTGGCAGTTGCCAATGAAAGTGCTCGGTCGATTTCTACTATGTGTGTAGACTTAACGACTGTCCCTTGGACTAAACAGTCAAAAAGTGTATCGCCCTCAATGTAATCTATTACGATAAAATTCGTACCTGATGCATAGACGGAAGGATAATAAACTATATCTTGAAGTTGTCCATAAATTTCCGCCTCCTCCTTTGCTATATGGGAAAAAGCGGGGAAATACACTTTCATCGCTTTCATCGTCGACTTTATCCTAAATACAAATGCACTCCTTCCTGTGCCTACGTGCTCTAATGAATCATCATAGTTCAATAAGCAGTTTTCATTATTTATTTGTACTGTTCTAGCAAGTCCTTCATATGTATCCAAAATTATACCTCCAATAAAATAAAAAAAGCGGTATAACTAATTATCGGTCATACCACCTCAAAATAGACCTCACCAAATAACCGGTAAAATCTCGCAAATAAATATTGTAAAAAGAAGAATTTAAGCAGCCAAGCAAGGGTAAAGAAGTCGACAAGAAGAAATTGGAACGACTATTTTGCTTGAAATGAAAACTTTTTATGTCATGAGACGTCTATATGTAGTGGAAATATCCCCTTGCCCATCAAGCTATTAGGTGATATGATACGCGTGCTAAACAATCTCTTTATAGATTTTTATAATTAGGCGGTGAACCATTTGAAGAGAATAGATATGCGAAAGAAGAAAAAAAAGAAAAAGCTCGGTATTATAATCAGTATTGTTGTCGTCTTGCTAGGACTAGGCCTCTACTACTGGTTCGATCAATATAATAAAGGATTGTCACTATCTGAAGATGGGACGTTGAAAGAGCAGAATGAGGACTTCGGCATTTTTGATGGACCGGAACCGCAATTCGGCGAAATCAATATTATGTTGCTCGGCTCAGATGCACGGAAAGATGAAGAAGGGCGATCCGATACACTAATGATAGCGAATTACAATCAAAATACCGAGAAGGTAAAACTTATTTCGATCATGCGTGATACGTATGTCGAGATTCCTGGTTATGGTATGCAGAAAATGAACTCTGCATACACCCTCGGCGGACCGGAGCTCGTCCGACAGACAATTAAAGAAAACTTCGGCATGGATGTTCATTACTACGCGATGGTCGACTTTAATGGGTTCCCTAAAATTGCGGATATTATCGCACCGGATGGTATTGAAGTAGACATTCCATATACCATGTCACACGGAATTTATATGACGCTGCACCCGGGAGTTCAAAGGCTGCACGGGGACCAGCTATTAGGCTATGTCCGCTTCCGGCACGATAGTCAAAATGACTTTGGCCGTGTAGCACGCCAACAGGAAGTGCTCTCAAAATTGAAGGATGAAGCTGTAAGCGTACACAGCTTAATGAATTTACCGAAGTTATTAGGGGCAGCGGATGCCTATATTGATACCAATCTTGATAAGATGACAATGCTTTCCATAGGTAAAGGTATATTGGACAATAAATCCGAAAAAATCGATACACTTCGGATTCCGGTGGACAACTCTTACCGCGATCTTGACGTCAGAGCTGGCCGAGTCTTGGATATTGATTTTGATAAAAATATTGAGGAATTAACTAAATTCCTGGAAGGCTCGACAGAAATAGTCGATACAAAAGACAGTGGCTTAAAATAAAAACAAGGTATCCCATTTTTCAGGGATACCTTGTTTTATGTTGTTCTTCTTTTCGGCAGCTCGTCTTCTCTCCTGAAAAACCCGAAAATCCCAACTGTTTGAACGATATTTGTAAAAGCCTGCGGGTCAACTTCATTAATGATCTTCTCAAGGTCATATAATTCATACCTTGTGATGACCAAATAGAGCATGCTCTTATCTTCATTGGAATAAGCGCCTTTTGCCGGAACTATTGTAATCCCACGAACCATCTTCTGATGGATTGCCCGCTGAAGCTCTTCGGCATTATGGGTGATAATCATTGCCGTCACTTTCTCATGACGGGTATGGATCATATCGATGACAGAAGTTGTTACATACAGCGCAACCATCGTATATAACGCATTCTCCGGCTCATACAATATCCCTGCAAGGACAATGATAATTCCATTTAACAATAAAAAATAAGTTCCGATTGGTTTGTCCTGCAGACGTGACAACACCATAGCAACAATATCCATTCCACCTGTAGATGCCCCAAGTTTCAGCGATATGCCTACACCGACGCCAGCAATCACTCCCCCGAAAACTGCATTCAGGATGATGTCATTGGAAAGTGAAAGAATCGGAAGGATTTCGAGGAAAATTGTAGTAAAGACAACCGAGACGATGCTGTAGATCGTAAATCCTCTGCCAACCTTGAACCATCCTAAAATAATTACAGGTATGTTGAATAGAAATAGTAGAATACCGGTGCTGATTGAAATATCGATTTGATCAACCAGGATGCTTGAAACAAGCTGAGCAGCCCCTGCGAATCCACTTGCATAGACGTTTGCATTGATCAGGAAAAAATTCAAAGAAACAGCCATCAGCAAAGAGCCGAATATGACGACTAGGATTCGTTTAAATTCAATAAAAAACATAAGTACCTCCTCATAACAGATCAGAATAGCTATTTGATTATACTTCATTTACGAAAAAAATTCCTTGAATGACCATTAAAAAAACACCAGAGAGGCTGGTGTCTATGATCTGATTAATTGTTTTTTATATTTGCTATAGAAAAATGATGTTATTCCAAATAAAACGACCAGGGAAGAAAGTCCGACCAATGCCCCTTCCAAGTCAAATCCCTTAAAGAGAGTTATTGCTGAAATACTTGCAACGGTACCTGCAAACAATGCCATTATGATAATACGAAGCATGAACTTCATCCTCTCCACTTTCTCCATGTTTGAGAATCTTTCTCAAATACATTTTACTTGAAATGAGAAGATTTATCAATTGAAAATGAAACACTATTATAAGTATGCCATAGTAACATTCTTTATGATTTTTCTGATCTGCAGTAAAAGAGTCTTGTGTTTCGTGTAGCGAAGTATATAATTCAGATTAACAGCTTGCTTAAATGAATAGAAACGTGGAGAGATTATGCGTACATATAATGAGAAAATCAGTATTTACCATGGAATGGCTTCGACCATTGCATTAAATTTTTCAAACAACTTTTTTCCGATTTTCGCTATAACCATGCTTAACGCGACCAATTACCAAGTTGGTCTTATTAGTTCGTTACCCCCACTAATGGCATTGGTCATGACGATACCTGCTGCAATTCTATTAAACCGGGCCCAACAACAGAAAAAGTTAGTGGCTATGTCCGTCCTGATGGCTCGGCTTATGTTTCTGCTAATTATAGGTATCGTATACTTGCCTTCCCCCTCGATGCATTCTTGGATTTTTTTGGCCATTATTGCATTCATGAGTTTGCCGAATACTGTTGCCAATATTGGTTGGCAAACTTTCATTAGCGGGCTTGTCGAGGAATCAATGCGTGGATCGTTTTTCAGTGATCGGAATAGATTGTTAACGATTGTAGGATTGGTTTCCACGCTTCTAATCGGGCTATTAATGAAAGATGCCTCCTCCAGCGTGATAGCCTACCAACTATTATTCGGGATAGCTTTTTGTTTCGGGATACTTGAGGTTTTCTTATTGATGAAGCATGAAGAAGAAGCAGCAAAGACGGATGGTTTGTCAGCGAAAAAGAAAACGATGGACTGGTCCATCTTCAAGTATAAGAAGTACGTGGCATTCCTGATAGCAGCTCTCTTCTTTAATTTTGCCTGGCAGATGGCTTGGGGAATTTTCAATATTTATCATGTGCGATATGTCGGTGTGACAATCTTTTGGGTGAGTATGTTCGCTGTCGGCAACATGTTGGCCCAGTTCCTGTCCTTCCCTCTATGGAAGAAATGGGCGGAAAAAAGGTCGAACACATTAGTATTTGTATGGGCTGCGATCGGAATGGCGACGACTCCGTTTCTGACGGTCCTCTCGACAAATTTGTATTATATCGCACTGGTCCAAACTTCATCAGGTTTTTTCCTGGCAGGCATTGTTTTATTATTGTTCAATTTGTTGTTGGAACAGTCCCCTGATCATGTAAGGACATATTGCATTACGACCTATAATGTTTTATTATCGATTGTCGCGTTTATAGCTCCACAAATCGGCATTTGGCTGTTGGAACAGTGGGGTGTAGAACTAGCTATGTATATTAATTCTGCGTTGCGGTTGTTTAGTGCTGGATTGTTTTTTATTGTCTATGTCAGATTTACGAAAAGTCCACAAGTAACTACTTATTAAAGAGAAAGAGCCCATTTTTTCTGGGCTCTTTTCATTATAAATTAATTCATGATGTTGGAATGACGGGTGACTGGCAGCCGTAGGAGTATGCGAGGCAATGGAATCCGTGCTTCTCTAATATCGGCCTGCTCATATGACTTGCGTCAACAGTAAGAAAGCGGTATCCCATCTCGACTGCTTTTTTAGCTCGGACTGATAAAAGTGATGAATAATATCCTTTGCTCCGATAATTAGGTAATGTTGAGCCACCCCAAAGGCTTGCGAATGAAGAATTTTTTTCAAAATACATCCATGCAGCACTGACTATTTTAGCATCATCGTATATTCCATATAGATAGAGAGAATCAGGGTCAATTTGCTTGTCTCTCCATAACCGGTCACCTAGTTCTTCATGCGATTCTTCCCAAATGATATCTAGTAACGATATGATTTCCCGGATTCCCTTCTCATCTTCAATTTCCTTTATATACGTCTGCTCATCCCAATGTGAATGTGGTTGCAAGTCTTTAATTTCCAAAACCATGAGAGTTTCCCGAGGTTCAATATTGAAGTTTTCCTCCTCGAGAATTTCCTTTAAATGCTCTGGTTTATCATAACTATACACTTTCCATTCGAATCCTACGCCAAGGCGATTAAAGTAGTTCAGCTCTTCCTGAATTACTACCCTTGCATTATCTTCATTGAGATTGGAATGAATAATGAATCCCCTATCTCCATGCATCGAGACATGTCGGACGAGATATTCGGTTTCTTCACGTTGGTAACCGGGTGATTGTAACTCCCTACGAAGCTCTTTGTCAAAAAGCAATAGCAAATCTTGTTTGTCCAAATGAATCCCACCCATCTAATATAGTAGTACTACTCTCCATACTTTACCATTCGAATCTTCATGATGGAAAGAGCTCAAGCATGGTATATAATTAATACGGTAGAGAGGGGTTATTGTATATGGCAGAACATTATTTTTATCTCAAGGCGAACTGGCCGGGTTTACGCAATGATGTCGGTACAATCGAAACGAAGAACTTGAAGACGGATGTATCCATACCAACCGAAATGGACGGGCCTGGCATCGGGACGAATCCTGATGAAATGCTGCTTGGTGCAGCTGCAACATGCTATATAATCACACTCGCCGCGATGATGGAGAGAAACGGTATAGAAAAGGATAGCCTGAAGATGGAATCAATTGGAGTTGTGGATTTCTCGAATGGAGTTGTTACGTATAAAAAGATCATACATAAGCCGGAAATTGTTTTAGCTGAAGGGATGGCTGACAAGCGGAATATTGTAGAGCGATTGGTTGAGAAAGCGGAAACTTCCTGTATGATCAGCAGGGCTTTGCAAGGAAATGTTGTAGTGACAGTGGAACCAATTATTAAATAGCAGCTACAAATAAAGTCTCTATGTCTGATTTTTGACGAGAGACTTTTTATATTTATGATGATTCACAAAAAAAGGGCGGAAAGAGACCAAAATTGGTCACTTTCCATGCCTATGCAAGTCCTATACAAACTCTCTTGGAACTTTAGTTTCCCATTTCCGATTAAAAATTTCTTCTTCGCCCTCATACGCAATCAATCGGTTCATCAAATAAAAATTCTCTTCATCTGCTGTCATAACACTCGTCGTTTCAAGGCTCGTCTGCCACTCACCCCTACCGACCGACAATGTCCAATCACATTGCACTTTCGCAGTTAGCGGCTCACCTTCCTTGACTGTATAGACATTTCTGTTTGTACTACCGTATTCAATGCCATTGTCATGCAGTTTTCTAGCACCTTCATCCGAAAAATCATCTAGCGTCCACACGTTTGAAACGACGTCATGTGATATGACGCGTGTCCTTTCTGCCTCACGCAGAATGTCCTTTTCCAATACTGAGCCCGTCTCCGGATGTTGAAAAGGCTGAAGTTCCAGGTCAATTGCTTTCGGTTCCCTTATAGGCAACGACAAGCAAGTCTTCTCTGAAGGATAGACAGTCAATGTCGCTTCTTCAGGAGATGGCCAAGCATGCGGCCAATAAGTAGGCGATATGGCCAATTGCCAGCGATGCCCTTTCTTCAACTTGTGTCCGATTGCATTCAAATCGACAGTTACGCAGTATTTTTCCCCAGGCACTAGATGCTCTGGAAACTCATTGCTGTTCCGATGCGTAAGGTTCAACAACCCCCACGTCACTCGTGTGGATGAACCATCTGGTGCAACATCATTCAACCGGACTGATAATAAGGCATTTGGTTTGTCGGATGAAAGCTCAACAGTGAATGTCGGATGCCCTAAAATTTGCACCGGTTCTTCCACTGGTTTGGAGTCAAAGACGACTGCATAGCCATTTTCGTTCCTTTGATCACCCGGCAAGTCGCCCGGTTGGCCAAACGGACAGAATACGCCTGCATGGAGACCATGCTGTTGAACACTGGACACTTGGATTTCTTTCACTTCTTCAATTTGTGCTGTTAATTGTGATTTGCATAAATACAATCGTCTTTCCTCTAGATTGACTGGAGGCCATTGTTCTTCCGCCACCCAATGGCCCGGTCTAACAAAATAATCGGTTTGGGGCGGGACACTATCCTGCATCCATGCTCTCAGCATCGGTTCCTCCATAATGCCGGTATCGATGCCTTTCAACCAGTGATCCCACCAGCGCAGGCACTCCTGAAGGAACCCGACTTGCGGTCCAGGAACTGCCATTTCAGGATATTCATGTGCCCAGGGCCCGATTAATCCTTTGCGAGGTCCTTTCAATCCTTCCAATAACCGAGGGATCGCGTTCGTATACCCGTCCGCCCATCCACCTACAGCGTATACCGGAATATTGATGTCCTCGTAATTTTCACAAACAGAACCGTGCTTCCAATACTCATCGCGGTGCTGGTGTCTTACCCATTCCTCCACGAAAGGAGGCGTCTTTTCCAACCGTTCCAGCCAATTGTCACGCCACGCATCCCCAACAACATCTGGATCTGCCGGACGCGCGTTATAGGCAAGCATCGTGGAGGCCCACCAGAGCATATCCGAAGCAAGCATCGCACCCCCTTTGTAATGAACGTCATCTGCATAACGATCGTCCGTTGAACACAGTGTGATAATCGCCTTTAAAGACGGGTGTCTTCTTGCCGCCACTTGTAGACCATTGAATCCTCCCCATGATTTCCCGATCATGCCGATACCACCTGTAAACCATGGCTGCTCAGAAATCCAAGTGAGCACTTCCAATGCATCGTCCTGTTCCTGCTTTAAATATTCATCGTACAAAATCCCCCCGGAGTCTCCAGATCCTCGTATATCGACACGGATGCTCGCATAGCCGTGACCTGCAAAATATGGATGTCGCAGCGAATCCCTCAGTGCAGTGAAGTCATTTTTCCGGTACGGGATATATTCCAGGATCGCCGGGACAGGGTTTTTGACAGCATCTTCAGGCAGCCAAATCCGTGCAGAAAGGCGCGTGCCATCCGACATCGGAATCCATATATTGTTCAATTCCTTAATTTTCCTTGGAAAATCTGTCCGGACAACCCGATTTGATTCACGAACGTTGAAAACCATTATGAAAACCTCCTAAGTGATATCCTGTTTATACTTTTGGAAAATCCTGCTTGAGCCATCTCAAAAGAGAGACGACGAGCAGAAGATAGAAAATATAAATAGGCACTGATACAACGACTGCGGAAGTTTGAATGACCCGTAATCCGCCGATAAGAAGCAACGTAATGGATATTGTCGCTAGAATAGATCCCCAAACCATCCGATGCCATCTAGCTGGCTCCTGCCCTTCCCCCAATTCCTTCGTTGCGATGGCTGATAGGATATACGTAGCCGAGTCTAGTGAGGTTGATAGGAAAATGATGGCCAAAATTACGAAGAACGGCAAGACGATAGAACTTAATGGCAATGATTTCAAGATTGAAACGATGGCGGCTGGCCCTCCGCTTTCAACTAGAATGTCTTTGACAGGAAGGATATCTTGTAATTGCAAGTTCATCGTATAGCCACCGAATACCATGAAGTAAATCCACCCACCGATAGAACCCCAAAGCAGCATATGAGTGATCAGCTGACGGATTGTTCTTCCTTTTGAAATCCTTGCCACAAACAGTCCCATGAAAGGAGCTGTCGCTGCAAACCAAGCCCAGTAGAATACCGTCCAACCTTGCGGGAAGCCACCTTGGCTGATGGGATCGGTATAGAAACTCATCATTGCAAAATTCTGGATCATCATTCCAAAGCTGTTCGTGAAGTATGTCAATAAAAATAGTGTCGGTCCGGTAAACAAAACGAATATAGCAAGAGCCAATGCAAGATAAACGTTAATGTCGCTCAATCTCCGAATTCCTTTATGAAGCCCCAAGTAAGCGCTTGCCGAGTAAATGACCGTAATACAAATAACGATGATGGCATCAAGTGCTAGGGTTTGTTCAATACCAAAAATACTACCTACTACAGCAGACACCATTGGAACTCCTAAACCGAGCGATGTTCCTAAACCTCCGACCAAACTCCAAATGACGAGAATATCAATCACTTTGCCTATCCAGCCATCAGAATATTTACCAAGTGCACCGCTAAGAGCGACGCTCATCTTTAAAGAAGGACGTTTTTTAATGAAGTAAGAATAGGCGATGACTACCGTCGGGAATGCATATAGTGACCACGCCGATATACCCCAATGAAATAAGCCATACGTCAATGCCCATTCGGCAGCCTCTTTACTTTCAGCTTCAATCCCGAACGGAGGGCCAGTGAAATAAAAGATGGGTTCAAGCATAGACCAATACATGATGCTTGTCCCCATGCCTGCCGTGAACAGCATCGTACCCCAACTGAAAGTCGAAAACTCAGGCTTCCCCTCCCCTAATTTGATTTTTCCGTATCGGCTGAATGCCAACCAGATGAGAAGGATGAACAATCCGATTGTCAGAAACTGAAATGCCCAATCCATCTTATACGTGATGGCAGTCATCAAATCATCTAGATACGGTTCAGCTGTTGAACGATTAAGAACTAGCAAAACCGTTGCCGCAACAATGACTGCTATCGACGCCCAAAAAATAATAGGATCTATCCGTACTTTATTCATATTCCCCACCCCTATGATCTTTCTTTTACAGTGCGACCATGCAATTCCTTCTTTTGATAGCGCTTTCAGAGGTGGATACCCCTTCTGTTAATACAACTACAGTGATTAGGTAGAAACACCTCTGATAATCAGATAAAATATAATAATCATGATTATTTTTTAATATTGATTATTCTACCACAGGAAAAATGATAGAACAATTATAAAAGGCAAATTAATAATTTGTAAATATTGTATAATTAAAATATGTTTAGAGTTGAATATGATATGGGGGGACGGATTAATGAGTATGGACAATAAGAAAATCCAAATGAGCAGAATGTGGAAATATTTTATCGATGCGACAGTGGATATTATAAATGAGGATGGCATCAATCAAGTGACGATCCGGAAAGTTGCAGACCGTGCTGGGTACAACAGTGCGACGATGTACAATTATTTTGGGGAAGTTTCACATCTAATCTTCTTCGCATCGATGAAGCTGTTGAAAAATTACACCGAGGAAGTCACGGAAAGCATGAAGAAAGGACAAACATCACTGGAAAAATATCTGCTTGCTTGGGAATGCTTCTGTAGGTATTCCTTCCAGCAGCCTGCCATCTTCCATGCGGTGTTCATTATGGATTTAGGTGACAACCCGGAAAGAATGATTGAACGTTATTATGAGATGTACCCTTCTGATTTGATTAATATACCAGATGGATTGAAACCGATTTTGTTTGAACGGAGCACGACCAAAAGAGGAAGATCGCTTTTACAATTGGTAGCAAGAGATGGGCTGATCGACGAGTGTCAGGTGGATTCGCTTAATGAAATGACTAATCTTCTATGGCAAGGGATGATGACAAATATATTGAATAACCGACTGGATTATAGTTTGAAAGAAGCGGAACAAAAAACTTTGGAATACATTAATGAAATGGTAGAAAATGCTTTGACTAAAAAGATCCAAAACTAAAAAAACCGATGAACGAATCCATCGGTTTTTCGTATTATACGTTCTGCCACTTTTGAATGAAAAAAGAAGCCGTGCTTTGAAGCTTAGGATAACGTTTCGACTTTTTTAATGCGAAATACAATGTTTTCATGAATTGCAGAATATTTGTTCTTGCGTGGAAAAAGATTGGAAGTAACCTTTTTTCGGTGTTTTTCTATCCAATTTATCAAAAACTTGTTCCATCCACTCAATTAGGATTTCTTCAGGATAATCACTTTTTGCCAATGACATAATGATGGCAACTAAACGTTCATCCTCATCATCGACATAGACGCCGCCTTTCCAAAAACAAGAAGCGACGCCTTCCAGAATGATGGGAATCAGTCTTTTTTCCACTAAAGAATGACTTGCAATCATCGCGGCTAAATCCGCGCCATGAGCGATGCTATGCGCCCATCCTTTGCCTTCAACAAATCCGCGAGTATCTCGCTCTTGTAATAGATAGGTTGCACTTTTCTCCAACGCTTTACTTCTTAGCTCGGAATCCATGAAAGGATGTTCTTGATCCAACCAAAACAATCCGGTAAGCCAAAGCGTTGAAAATGAGCGGATAAACACATCATCCGAGCCCTTTTCATCAATTGATGCGAATAAATATCGGTCTGTGATTAATTCCTTGAGGGCATGGGTCAATTGAATTGTTTCCAATTGTTGTTCCGAAATCAATTTGACAAAAAGTCTATAAATAAGTTCATCGCGTAGCACGCTATCCGGGGACCCAAGGTTTGATAGCATGTATGAAAAAAGTTCATTTCCATGCAGCTTCATATAGTTTTGACACTGCATATCATCCATTTCCAACACCATTTTCATCTGTTGTTTCATGAGAGACCTCTTTTCCGTGGCTTCATTCATCAAATTCGGATTCCAACCTCTTCTTGAATTCTTCAGCGGCACTATACCCTTGCTGTTGTAAATACCAATTATTCGCTGCCGCCTCGATCAAGCCGGCCACGTCTCTTCCTGGCTGCAATTGAATTTGGATATGCGGAATCGGTACGTCCATATATGACTTGAATTTCGTATCTAATTCAAGTTCATTGTTCAATGCATTATCCTTCCATTCAGTCAATTCTATATCGAGCGCAATTCGGCTCTCTTCCTGAAAAGCTGCACGTCCATAAAGCCTGACGACATTGAGAAGCCCAATGCTTCGCAACGCAAGGAATTCCTTGTTCTTTTCGTCATGTGTTCCCAGAAGCGTTTGCGGACTCAGTTTTTTTAACACGACGATATCGTCTGCAATCAATCGATGTCCCCTGCCAATCAATGTATGTGCCGTTTCACTCTTCCCTACCCCAGACTTGCCACGGAGAAGTATTCCGATCCCGGCTACATTGACGCACACCCCATGGACCGCAATTTCAGGAGCCATTTCTTTAGTGACGTAAGCATCCAGCTTCGCGCTCATTTCGCTCGTCGAGTCAGGCGTCCTCAAGACAGGTATATGCTCTTCTGTGCAATATTGCCTCAATCCTAGCGGCTCTGCCTGATTGGAAGTAATGATGATGCACGGCGGATCGTATTGGACAATATTTGCGATTCGATGCTTGCATTCACTATCAGTGAGCGTATGTAAATAATTGATTTCATTCTTTCCAAGAATTTGGACATGCTCTGTTGCAATAAAATCAAATTTATCCATGAATTCCAAGCCCGGTCTTCTGACTTTGGTCTTTTTCAGGACTTTATCTAGCATATGGTGTCCAACAAGAACTTCCAATGAGAATCGCTTTACGATATGTTTGACCGTCACAGTTTTCATATCCAAGCTCACCTCCAGTTTCAAATCGGTATGGTTATTTGTTTCATTTCGTTTAGTATAACATGTTGGACTGCTAATGCATTCCCAAACCGTATCTCAATTCATCCATTATCATTTTTCACTTTCGGGAAAGACTACCTGTTAAAGGAGATGAATGAATGGCACGTAACAACAATCGTATTTTCTTCCCCGAGGCACGTAAACAAATGGATCAACTTAAAGCAGATGTTATGAAAGCAAAGGGATATACCGTAGATAATGAACAACCAGATTCGGTTAAATATGAAGTCGCAAAGGAACTGGGTATTCCCCTTTCGAAAGAGTACAATGGAAAACTGACATCGGAACAAGCGGGAAAAATCGGTGGACCAATCGGTGGAAATATGGTCAAGGAAATGGTCCGATTAGCTCAAGAACAACTAGCAAAGGATAAAATCTGAAAATAAAAAAATAATTTATAAAAGATGTTTATCACATAGTTGTGAGGGGTATTAGTAGAGTACAAGGCAGAACGAAAGTGGAGGAGATCGATTGTCGATTCCACGGAGATTTGCACAGCCTTGGCGGAAAATTTGCTTTACTGGCAAGTGGAACACTCGTCCGGGGATAGTTATTATTGCTCCGGCCACTTTGGTACGGTAAGAGGTAGGTTTTTTGTGGAAGTGCAACATGAGGCTGACACTCAATTGGGTCGATGAAATGAAGGCCAGACTTAGGAAAGTCAGAGGTCAGTATGATCAGACTGCACTGACGGGCGTTTAAGGTTTGTCAGGAAGAACAGTTTGAAGCAAGTGAACAAACAATCAAATTTTCCGGTGCGGAAAGAAGAGCATGGTCCGAAGTTTGGATCATGCTCTTTTTATTCGTTTATGGAGCTTTTTTGCAGGTTTACGCTTTTTCAGCTTATTTATTTTTTCATGAAATACCTACGTCCAACATTTTCCACTATTCTCGGTGTGAGTGCGTACATTTTGCTTGTAATCCCCATGATACCGGGCAGCTTAATTTCACGGACGGGTTTTGCGATGGTTTGGACGACCGCATCTGCAACAGTGCCGACTTTCAAAAGATGCTTGCCGAGCGATGAACGATAGTTTCCTGTTCTGTCTGCACCATCTATGAACGGCGTGTCGATCGGACCCGGATGTATGACAGAAACATTGATGCCGAATGGCGCGACTTCCATGCGCAGCGCGTTTGTATATCCGATCAAGGCATGCTTGGATGCTGCATATACAGAAGCCTTTGGCGTCGCTACTTTTCCGGCTTGCGAACCAATGTAAATGAGATGCCCTTCCTGTTGTTCCATCATCTGAGGAAGGACGCGCTTCGTCAGTTCAACAGGAGCAATGAAATTAGTATCCATCATTGAGCGGATCGCTTCGTCAGAGAGTAGATGCGCTGCTTCAAAATGTCCTACTCCAGCTGAAAAAATGACGATGTCCAATGGGCCGGTCTGTCCCAATAGGCTTTGCATCTCATCTTTATTTGTAATATCAGCAGGAATTGCAATTGCCCCTTCGTTCTGCAACTCCCAAAGTTTGTCCGGAGCCCTTCCAGTTGCAAAAACGGTGTATCGGTCGGTATTTGACAATAGCCGCATTGCAGTTGCATACCCGACACCGCTCGTTGCCCCAGTTATTAAAACTGTCTTACGTTTGTTCATAATACAAAATACCGCCTTCGCCAACTATTTCATGCACAAGTCCTTTAGATACTAGATAATCCGTTTGCCCGATTGTTTCGGATAAGGTTAGTCCGAGTTCCTTTTCATAGACAGTCGGGAATAATCGTTGAGTCAGCTCATAGATTGTCTTGCTTCCGTCATCAAACATTGCGTGTACTTTCATAGCTCGTTCATACTGTTTCTGAAGTCTTGACTCTATTAGAGGATGAACATTTCGAACTTCATTTCCATGACCGCCGTAAACGATGCCGATTGGCAGTTCTAAAAGACGTGTCAATGAAGCATTGTATTGCAATAATGATTTCGGACGATCCGCTTCACGGTTTGCAGGAGGTTCGATCAAAGGATTGGACGATACTTTTTCTAGAACAAGGTCTCCCCCAATCATCTCACCCGTCTTTTCATTGAAGAGTACAATATGGCTTTGAGCATGTCCAAGTGTTTCCATAACAGTCCAGCCCGGATGCCCTGACCACTCGTCGCCTTCCCCAATTGTCCGATCCAGTGTCCTGTCCCCCATCAACCGTATTGGCCGCTTCATCTTTTCCACCCAATTGAAATAGCTTTCTGGTACTCCTTCTTCTTTTAGGCATTGCAAATAAAAACGGTCATGGTATTCCATGAATGACTGATCCCTTCTCAGCCAAAGGTCGTTATACGGATGACCGATCAACTCTGCCTTTTCGAAAGCATCCATCCAACCGGCATGATCCGGGTGATGATGCGTCAAAATGACTTGCTCTATATCATTGAATGTATAACCGATTTCGTTAAGACCGCGTTTTAGAGCCTCATAAGCTTCGGGTGTTTTAGGGCCTGCGTCGACTAGCGATAAGGCATCCCCTTTAACGACGAATGCATTGACATCGCCAACAGCGAACGGCGTCGGAATTTCGATTTTATGTATCATATAGGTAAACTCCTTCAAGTTCCATCCGTTTTTATAGTAATGAATGGTTATTCAGTCTATTGTACCTCTTTTCCAAAGTCTCGTCACTCTTGATAAAACCACTTTCTTGAAACCTTTAATCACATAATCCGTAGTATACTATAATAACGATAACTTTTTTGTAGGAGGATGCATATGGGGATTTTTAATTTTTTCAAAAGCCAATTCATCGAAGTCATAGAATGGACGGACCAAAATACCAATACAATGGTGTACCGTTTTCCTGTACAAAATAATGAAATTAAAATGGGGGCGAGCTTGATCGTCCGCGAATCGCAAGTAGCTGTATTTGTGAATGAAGGGGAGATTGCCGATGTATTCACACCTGGGCATCATGTTTTATACACGCAAAATATGCCTGTATTGACGAAACTTAAATCTTGGAAAACCGGTTTCAATTCCCCGTTCAAAGCTGAAGTCTATTTTATAAATACGAAGCAGTTCATCAATCAAAAATGGGGAACTTCCAATCCGATTATGATGCGAGATGCAGATTTCGGAATGATCCGTCTGCGGGGCTATGGCATTTATTCATACAGAGTTTCCGATGCTGCCGTTTTCCTAAGGGAGCTATTCGGCACAAACAGTTCTTATGAAACAAGCAGCATTGAAAATCATCTAAAGAAGATGATCCTTTCGGGATTGACGGACCTATTTGCAGAATCGCAAATACCTGCGCTTGACCTTGCCATGTATTACGACGAACTAAGCACACAAGGCAGAGAGAAAATGAAAGAGCGCTTCGCAGAATTCGGCTTCGACATCACTTCCCTTTATATAGAAAACTTGTCCCTGCCAAAAGAAGTCGAGGAGGCTATGGACAAGCGGACAACAATGGGTGTCCTAGGGAATATGAGTGCGTATACCCAATACCAGGCCGCAGAAGCGATCCGTGAAGCAGCACGAAATGAAGGCGGCGGCATGGCAGCAACAGGAGCTGGCATCGGTGCTGGCGCTGCAATCGGAAATGCAATAGCTGGAGCTTTCACTGCGAATCAGCAGACAGCACCTTCCGCAGAAGCGGAAAAAAAGGCTTGCCCGCACTGCCAGGCGCAAATTAAGACGACTGCAAAATTCTGTCCGGAATGCGGAAATTCCGTTCAGGAGAAGAAAGTTCCTTGCGTCAATTGCCAAGCGCAGATTAAAGAAGGAGCGAATTTCTGCGGAGATTGCGGCGCAAAACAAGTGACTGAGAAGAAATGTGCAGGATGTGGCGCAAACAATGGCCCCGCTTCAAAGTTTTGTGGAGATTGCGGAGAGGGCCTTGATGGCTAATCGTGACGGGGTGATGGGATGACGAATGTGGAGAATGAATTCGTTAAAGATGGGATAATTGAAGAAACTGAAGTGAATCAATGTAATTCCTGTGGAGGAAATACAGTGTATGACCCTGTTTCCCGCGGTTTGAAATGCCCTTTTTGCGGGACTGAGGTAGAGATTGAAGCGACCCGTGAAAATACGACCGAACATGACTATTTGGATGCATTGGATCAGGCGGATCATAGTTGGAGCAACGAGAAACGGGTATTCAAATGTGATAATTGCGGAGCGGAAACTCTTTTGGACAATGATAAAGTTGCCGATTTCTGCACCTTTTGCGGTTCTTCTCATATTGCAGTCACGGATCATGATGCAGGTATTAAACCCGCATTGGTGCTTCCTTTTCAAATCTCGAAGGATGAGGCTATGGAGAAATTCAAAAAATGGATCTCCAAACGATATTTCGCTCCTTCCAGGTTGAAAAAGGATTATGAGCTGAAAAAGATCAATGGAGCCTATATCCCTTATTGGACGTTTGACTCACATACCAAATCCGCTTATACAGTTAGGATCGGCACATATTATTATGTAATGGAGACTCGGACCGTTCATCGCGACGGCAAGATGGAGCAAGTTACAGAGCAGGTCAGGAAAATCAGATGGCGCACCAAATATGGGACCTATACTAATTTCTTCGATGATGTATTAGTAAAGGCGTCACGCAATGTCGCCTCCGGCTTGATTGATAAAGTGGAGCCATTTCAACTTGAAGGCTTACTGGATTATAGAACAGAATATTTATCGGGCTTCCTCGCAGAGCGTTATTCGATTCCGTTAAAAGAAGGCTGGTTTTCAGCTCGTAGCATTATCGATCATAGGATACGGAATGGCATATTACGTCAGGAAACTGGCGACGAAGTGCGAATTGTGCAAGTGGATACATCATATGACGACATAACTTTCAAGCATGTTTTATTGCCGCTATGGATATCCTCCTTCACCTTCAACAATAATGTATACCGGTTCCTTGTGAATGGCCAGACGGGAAAAGTAAGCGGGAAAGCCCCGATCAGTGTGTGGAAAGTCATGTTCATCGTTCTGACGGCTGCCCTTCTCGTAGGCACCGTTTATCTATTCCAAGATGTATTGTAATCGTTGACTTTTGTTTGACAACATGCAATAATCACTATAATTCTCAATACAAGAGCGTTGAAGAAGACAAGTAGAGGCAGTGAAGGAAACAGGAAAGCCGGCCATCGACTGAGAGCCGCTATCCCTCTCCTGCCCCGAACCTGCTTCTGAGCTGCCATGGAAACATGGCCGTCCCTTTCACGTTACGAAAGCTAGTAAGTTGTGCTGGATTGACTCTGGCAAATTTAGGTGGTACCGCGGAAACATGCGTTTTCGTCCTGATTGTATCGGGACGGGAGCGCTTTTTTTTATTCACACGAAAGGACGGATGAGGATGGGAAAGATTGTGTTCGTAGGAGCCGGCTCCATGGCGGAGGCGATCATTGCTGGTATACTTGCTAATGAAGTCATGCTGCCTGCTGATATATATGTAATGAATAAATCGGATGATGAGAGGCTTGCCCACATGCAGAAAACGTATGGGGTTTCTATCGTCTGTCGGGATCGAAACGCATTGCAGAATGCAGAACTTATCGTGTTGGCGACGAAACCGAAAGACATTAAACAAGCGATGGATGATATTTCCAATTACATCAATGATGATGCGGCTGTTTTATCCGTAATCGCCGGCGTGTCGATCAATACGATTGAGAATGGCCTAGGCAATCGCCCTATCGCCCGTTCCATGCCAAATACTTCTGCCGCCATTGGAAAATCCGCAAGCGGTGTTTCAATGAATGCTTTAGTGGATGTAACTATGCGAAACCGTATTTTAGAACTGCTGTCATCCATTGGTGTTGTGAAAGAAGTGGATGAGGATGAGTTACATATAGTGACGGCTTTATCCGGCAGCGGCCCAGCATATGTTTACTATTTGGTTGAGGCATTGGAAGAAGCCGCAATTGCAAATGGGCTTTCCAATGAAGTGGCACGCGAGCTGATCATCCAGACGTTCGAAGGGGCTGCCGCGATGTTACGGCAAACTGGCGAAGAGCCTGAACAGTTAAGGAAGAATGTGACAAGTCCAGGCGGTACGACAGAAGCCGGATTGAAGGCTCTAGAAGCTCGTTTATTCAAAGAGACGATTCATGACTGCCTACTAAGTGCGGAAAGGCGTTCGCGGGAACTGGGCGCACTATCTCAGTGACAAGAAAGAGGAGGTAATTGAATTGGCAAAATTATTTACACCTTATACAATTCGCGGGGTAGAATTTAAAAATCGGATTGTCATGGCACCGATGTGCATGTATTCAAGCCATAACTTTGATGGCAAAGTCGAGGATTGGCATAAGATCCATTATGCCACCCGTGCTGTCGGGCAAGTTGGGCTCATAATCGTGGAAGCGACAGCTGTATTGCCGGAAGGCAGGATTTCAGATCGCGACCTTGGCATTTGGAGCGATGACCATGTGGAAGGACTTTTCGAAATTGTCCGCCTCATGAAACAGCATGGAGCTAAGACTGGCATCCAGCTGGCGCATGCAGGAAGAAAGGCTACAGTGGAAGGCGATATTTATGCGCCAAGCGCCATACGCTTCAATGAACAATATAAAACGCCCGTCGAAATGTCGCTTGCGGAAATCCGGGAAACGATTGACGCTTTCAAGGATGCTGCGATCCGGGCAAAGAAAGCAGGATTTGACGTCATCGAATTGCATGCCGCCCATGGTTATTTGATCAATGAATTCCTTTCGCCGTTAGCAAATAAGAGAACGGATGAATATGGAGGTCCTTCAGAAAATCGTTACCGCATTTTGCGAGAAATCATCGATTCTGTCCGCTCAGTCTGGAAAGGACCTTTATTCGTACGGATATCTGCAGAAGATTACGTGGATGGCGGGATGTCGACTTCCCAATATATTGAAATGGTAAATTGGATGAAAACGCAAGATGTCGATTTGATCGATGTAAGCTCTGGTGCGGTCGTTCCGGCGAAGATTGATGCATATCCTGGCTATCAAGTGCCGTTTTCCGAACAGATTAGAAAAGAAACCGGTCTTGCAACAGGTGCAGTCGGTTTGATCACGACGGGGTTGCAAGCTGAGGAGATTTTAAAGAATGGTCGAGCAGATGTCGTTCTGCTAGCACGTGAACTGCTCCGTAATCCGTATTGGCCTTATTCTGCTGCGAAGGAATTGGGCGTGGAAATCGAGCCGCCTAAACAGTATGATCGTGGATGGACCTATTAAATCTAGAAAAGCTGCCGCTCGTCAATAATGACTGCGGCAGCTTTATTTTTTTATCAACTGTTCGTTTATCCACTCGAAATGGCTGAAGTCTTCTGCAATATGGATATTCGGGAAAATAGCGCTGCCCTGCTTTTGTAGATTGGCAATATCGGCTGGCATGAAGCGTGCGCTAATATGATTTGCGATAAGCACCTTCACCTCAGCCTCTTCAGCTGTCCGTGCTGCATCGCCTATTGTTGAATGTCCATATTCTTTAGCTAGGTCTCCGGTTTCGTTGTCGAAAGTGGCTTCATGGATGAGAATATCAGCTTCATTCGCCAATTCTACAGCCGATGAACAGTATCTTGTATCCCCGAGAACAGCTACTGTAAACCCACTTTGCGGTTCACCTGTCACGTCGTCGCTATAAACGATACGCCCATCGTCCAGCTCGACGTCTTCCCCATCTTTCAATCTTTTCAACATAGGCCCTTTTGGAACTCCGGACTCGAATGCTTTTTCTACAAGAAGCTTGCCAGGCAAGGGCTTCTGCTCGATTCTAAAACCGTAACATTGGATAACATGCTGGAGTTCTTGTGTATGCACTATGAATTGATCATCTTCATAGAGTACGCCTTCTTCAATCTCTTCAATTTTCAAAGGGTACGTCAAATGTGTTTTCGTTACACGAAGAGTGGTCAAAATCCATTCTCTAATACCTACAGGTCCGTAAATGACCAATTCTTCTTCGCCGCCCAAAAACGAACGGGATCCAAGGAAACCGGGCAACCCGAAAATATGATCGCCATGCAGATGTGTAATGAAAATCTTATTTATTTTCCGAGGTTTTATGGATGTCCTAAGCAGTTGATGCTGAGTCGCCTCTCCGCAGTCAAACATCCAATAGCCAGCTTGCTCTTCCGATAGGTTTAGGATCAGTGACGATGTGTTTCGTTGCTTTGAGGGCATGCCGGCTCCGGTTCCTAAGAAAAACAATTCCAATTCGATTGCCTACCTTTCTCCCAGCCCCCGTTTAACGGAGTTTGGACCGAATTTATTCTCGAGCTCCGAGACGAGCTCATCCATCTTCGCTTCTTTAGCGTATTTTTCGTAGTTCTCGAATGATAATTGCTCATTCAATTCACTCATCGGAATAACATTCGAAACAGTAATCCCTAGAAGCCTTATCGGATCCCTTTCCCAATGCCGTTTAAATAGATCAGCGGCTTCTTTGTATAAGTCTTCCGCTTTATAAAGCGGATTAAGTACTGTCCTGCTTCTCGTGAAATTTCGCCAGTCGGACGTCCTGATTTGGATCATGACGACCGTACCAGCCAGCTGCCGCCTGTCTAATCGCTGAGCGACATTTACAGACAACCGCTTAAATATTTCAAGGCATGCAGACAGTTCCGTTTCGTCTACCGGCAATGTCGTTGAGCTGCCGACACTTTTTCTTTCCTCCGCCGCATCTGGATCGACTGGTCGGTAATCAATTCCGTTTGCCCGGTTTCGTAGTCGGGTTCCGTTTTTTCCCATTGTGGCTTTGATCAATGATTCGTCAGCTTTCGCCAAATCCCCGATTGTCACAATGCCCATTACGCTCAAACGTTTTTCAGTGCTCTTGCCAACCCCATGCATTTCAATAACAGGCAGCGGCCATAAAACATCCGGCACTTGCCTTTTACGCAAGATGGTAATTCCCATCGGTTTTTTCATATCTGAAGCAGTCTTCGCCAAAAACTTATTCGGAGCGATTCCAATGGAGCATGGTAAGTCCAATTCATTAAGAATTCTCTGTTGCATATGCTCTGCAATTTGAACGGCTCTCGTCAACCCACCGATATTTGTTATGTCAATATAGGCTTCGTCTATCGACACAGGCTCAACCAGCTCGGTATATGAACGCAAAATCGAAAAAACAGCATTGGAAGCCAATCGATACTTTTCATGGTCGGGTGGCACGATGACAAGATTGGGACAAATCCTTTTCGCCTCGCCGACTGACATTGTGGTGTAAATGCCGAGCGCCCTCGCCTCGTATGAGCAAGTGACAAGGATGCCCCGCCGCTCTCTTGGATTTCCAGCAACAGCCAATGGTATCCCTTTCAATTTCGGATCATGCGCTTGCTCGACGGAAGCGAAAAAACTGTTCATGTCAAGATGAAGAATGACTTTCGTCTGTGCATTCGGGACAGATGTCATTTGCCTCACCTCCATCGCTTCGTTCAAAAAACCGGATGGATGCAACCATCCGGTTCTACATCATTTATCTATCATTGTTTGCACATATTGCCCGATTTCATCCATCCCCGTCAATGTACGAGAAAGAATTTCAGCGTCGACAACGGTGATCATCCGATCTTCCAAATTTGCGACCGTCTTGAAATATGGCGTTTTTGAATAGGCCATCAAGCCGGATGAAGTCAATTTACTTTCAGGGATATCCAATATCTCTTTAGCGTCAAGAACTAGCAACCCAATAAATAGCTTTTCGGTTTGAACGACAACAATCCTAGCATTCGGATCATCTTTTGCAGAATTTCCGTAAAGAATTTGCTGAAAGTCCAAAATCGGAACCAATTCACCTCTGATTTTCATCAATCCTAACATGTAATCGGGCAAATGCGGAATCGGATTTATCCGTTCCAGTTTTTCAATCGAGACGACAGTATCGACAGGCAAAGCGTATTCCTCTTTACCGCATTGAATGATAACCGTTTTCATATCGCTCATCACTCATACCCCCTTAGTCGACGCTACGCGTACAATTTCAATTAATAATTCAGTGAGTTTATTCAATTCTTCCACTGGCATCCGTTCATTTTTCGTATGGATTTCCTCATAGCCGACCGATAAAGTCACAGTTGGCACGCCTGCTCCATTGAATACGTTGCCGTCGCTTCCGCCGCCGCTTGTCATAAGTTCCGGCTCTCTGCCCACGTTACGGATTGCTTCCATTGCCGTTTGCACAACTTCCGCATGTTCATCGAAGCTGAAGCCTGGATACATAAGTTTCAATTCTGTTACAGCAGTACCGCCCATGGCAGCCGCCGTCTTTTCAAACGTTTCCACCATATGGGCAGTCTGTTTCTCGAGCTTTTCAGAATTGATGGAACGGGCTTCCGCTAAAATCCTAACTTCGTCACAAACGATATTCGTCGCCTGTCCGCCCTCGAAACGGCCGATGTTGGCCGTCGTCTCCGAATCTACGCGTCCGAGCGTCATCGCTGCAATCGATTTGGCAGCGATATTGATTGCTGAAACGCCTTTCTCAGGCGCAACTCCAGCATGTGCCGTCTTTCCATGAATCGTCGTCCATAGTTTAGCCTGATAAGGGGCAGCAGTCACAATGCCGCCCACTTTCCCATCACTATCGACAGCATACCCATACTTCGCTTTCAGTAGAGATGGGTCCATCGCTTTGGCTCCGACAAGTCCACTCTCTTCTCCCGCGGTAATGATGAATTGAATATCCCCGTGCGGTATATCGTCTTCCTTCAACACTCTAGCCATTTCAAATAAAGCGGCAATTCCAGCTTTATCATCCGCTCCTAAAATCGTCGTGCCATCCGAATAAATATATCCGTCCTCACGCAGTTCCGGCTTGATCCCTTTTCCGGGAACGACCGTATCCATATGGCATGTAAAATAGATAGGATGTGCACCTTCGATAGTGCCCTTCAATGTTGCGATCAAGTTTCCTGCACCATGTCCAGTAACATCTTTTGTGTCGTCTTCAATAACTGCAAAACCGAATCTCTCAATTTTCTCTTTCAAAACAGTGACAATTCTATCTTCATGTTTCGTTTCGGAATCAATTTGTACAAGCTCAAAAAACTCATCCAATAGACGTTGTGCATTCACTATGCATCTCTCCCCTTCGTATTCGATCCTTTATAATGGTATGTTACCGTGCTTTTTCTTTGGTCTTGTCTCTTGCTTATTCCTCATCATTTCAAGCGCCTGCAATAGTTTGATGCGTGTCTCCCTTGGATCGATCACATCATCTACCATCCCGTGGGAAGCAGCGACGTACGGGTTTGCAAACTTCGCCCTATACTCTTCGATTTTGTCGGCTCTCGTCGAATCCGGATTATCGCTATTTGCAATTTCACGTGCAAAAATGATGTTTGCTGCCCCTTCCGCCCCCATGACGGCTATTTCTGCATTCGGCCATGCATATACAACGTCCGCGCCGATTGCCTTCGAGTTCAATGCAACATATGCGCCCCCGAATGCTTTTCGCAAGATGACCGTAATTTTAGGAACGGTCGCTTCCGAATAAGCATAAAGGATTTTCGCTCCATGCCGGATAATGCCCCCATGCTCTTGCTTCACTCCCGGGAAGAAGCCTGTTACGTCTTCAAACGTGATCAGCGGGATATTGAATGAATCACATGTGCGTATGAATCGGGCAATCTTATCAGATGAATTGATATCCAGCCCTCCCGCCATCACTTTCGGCTGGTTGCATATTAACCCTACAGACTCGCCTCTCATCCGTGCGAAACCGACAACTGCGTTCTTCGCAAATTCCGCCTGCACTTCGAGAAATGAATTTTCATCGACAACTTGTTCGATGACTTTACGTACATCGTAAGGGCGAATCGTTTCGTAAGGGACGACATCCGCCAGATCGTTTCGATAGTCTTCCTCCGACGTTGTATCGAGCATTGGAGTTTTTTCATCATTGTTTTGCGGAAGATAGGATAGCAGATGACGCACTTGTTCCAAAACCGTCTTCTCATCTTTGCCGCGGAAATGGGCGTTCCCGCTAATTGAATTATGTACTTTTGATCCACCTAAATCTTCAGATGTGATTTTTTCACCTGTCACCGTTTCAATGACTTTCGGACCTGTGATGAACATTTGGCTCGTTTCGTCCGTCATGAATACAAAATCGGTGATAGCAGGGGAATAGACCGCCCCACCTGCACATGGCCCTAAAATGACAGAAATTTGAGGGATGACTCCTGAATAAATCGCATTTCGATAGAAAATTTCACCGTAACCATCGAGTGATACGACACCTTCTTGAATACGCGCGCCTCCTGAATCGTTTAAACCTATGAATGGTGCGCCATTCTTCGCGGCCAAGTCCATGACGTTCGCAATTTTCATGGCGTGCATTTCTCCTAGAGCGCCGCCGAAAACAGTGAAATCTTGTGAGAATAAATAAACAGGACGTCCGTCAATCTTCCCGTATCCTGTCACGACGCCGTCTCCTGGCCCAATCTGCTTGTCCATGCCAAAATCACGAGTCCTATGTATGACGAAAGGATTCAATTCGACAAATGAACCTTCATCCAGCAAAAGATTGATCCGTTCACGGGCTGTCAACTTCCCTTTTTCATGCTGTCTGGCGATCCGTTCATCTCCTCCGCCTAGTTCGATTTCCCGTTTCCTATCGTATAATTCATTGATTTTATCATAAATGTCCATTCGGCTTATCCCCTTTGTCGCATAATTCATACAGCACTCCGAAAGATGACTTCGGATGCAAGAAGGTTACTTCTGCACCGCCTGCGCCCGGCTTCGGCTCCTCTTGCAGTAATTGCACGCCTTTTTCCTTCAACTCTTCCATTCTTGTCCGTATGTCAGAAACACCGAATGCAATATGATGGATGCCTTCCCCGCGTTTCTCAAGGAATTTCGCAATCGCCCCATCTTCTCCGATCGGCTCAAGTAGCTCGATTTTACAATTGCCAGCATCGAGAAAGGCAACTTTGACTTTTTGACTTTCAACCTCTTCAATTCCAAGCAGTTTCAACCCTAATGTTTCTATGTAATATGGCAGCGCATTCTTCAAATCTTTAATGGCAATTCCGATATGATCCACTTTTTTCATTTGAACGCCTCCTTCAATCCATTGTAACGTTTTCTAATTAAATCCGCTACATCTTGAGAATTTTAGGGAATCTGTTAAAATGGAATTATCTATAACGCGAGGAGATTTGTCCGATGAGCAATAAAAAAGTACAAAAAGTCGTTGTTTATTTAATGATTGCCGCTATGGTCGCTTCAACTGTCCTGATTGGTTTGAGCGTTCTTTTATAAGTACAAAAAAACAGTCCCGAAGGACTGTTTTTTTATATTTCTTCGCAATGTTCTTCAAATTGGCTTTGAAGGTTTGTGACGACGGACATCGGATCATGGCCTTCAATTTCATAGCGTCCGACTTCCGCAACAACCTTTCCGTCTTTCAATAAAGCAAATGATGGAGATGAAGGAAGATGGTCTTCACCGAAAATCATGCGTGCATATGCAGTCGCTTCCTTATCTTGACCCGCAAAAACAGTAACTAGGTGATCCGGACGTTTATCGTAATGAACAGCATGTGCTGCAGCAGGACGCGCAATTCCGCCTGCACATCCGCAAACGGAGTTCACCATGACGAGAGTCGTGCCTGGTCGTTTGAATGCCGCTTCCACTTCCTCGGGCGTTGTCAATTGCTCATACCCGCTTGCTTCCATTTCAGACCGTGCTTGCTTCGTAATATCTTCCATATAAAAGTTGAAATCCATAGTCATTCGGATCGGCCCCTTTCAAAATATAATTTCATCATAGCAGTTGACTGTTACACTTGCAAAAAACCGGATTTAGAAACATAGTTGACTGGTTTGACGAACAACCATCCATTGAAGTCACTTCATGGGAAGTATTTTATCAACTGCACTTGCAACTGTCATTTCACCTGTAAGCAAGTGTTTTTCAAGTTCGGTAACCAACTCTTTTTTCCCTTGCTGCGAAAAGAAACTATCGATCAATCGATCCCTTATCATTGAATGGAACCAATCTTTCGTCTGGGACTGCCTTCTTGCTCTCCAGACTCCGCTTGCCTCCATTTCGTCCTGGAACGTTTTTATTGTTTCCCACACTGTTTTAAAGCCGGTGCGTTCCAGCGATGACACAGGCAATGCAGTCGTCGTCCATCCTGGGGTTGCCGGCTGGAGGAAATGGAGAAGTTGGCGGTACTCCCTTACCGTCTTACTAGCGAGTTTAACGTTATCTCCATCAGCTTTGTGGACGATCATACAATCAGCCAATTCCATGATCCCTTTTTTCATGCCTTGAAGCTCATCACCTGCACCTGTCAAAACGAGCAACATGAAGAAATCGACCATTCCCCTAACAACGGTTTCACTTTGGCCGACGCCGACCGTTTCAATGAGAATGATGTCATATCCTGCAGCTTCGCATAGCAGCATCGTTTCACGCGTCTTTTTATGCACGCCACCGAGAGTCCCGGAAGACGGCGAAGGACGGATGAAGGCGTTCGGATGTTTTGCGAGTGCCTCCATTCTTGTCTTATCGCCTAAAATGCTCCCGCCTGTCACTGTTGAACTCGGATCGATTGCAAGCACGGCGACCTTATGTCCGGCTTCAGCCAATTGAAGTCCAAACGTTTCTATGAATGTACTCTTTCCCGCACCGGGTACTCCAGTGACGCCGATCCGAATGCTATTTCCTGTATTTGGCAGCAATCTCTTTAATAATTCCTGCCCCGCCTTCTGATCCGGTTCCGCCTGGCTTTCCAGAAGGGTAATTGCCTTTGATAAGTGCAGTCTTGAGCCTTTGCTGATTTCTTCATACAAATTATTGATGTCGATATTTTTTTCTATTCTCACAAATCGTTTGCGCTTTTGTGCCACCATGCCATCATGCTGCGACTCAATGCCGTTCATTACATGCATTGCGCTGTCGTTCTGGAAGTGTTCCTTCTTGCTCAATCCATCACTTCCTCGTACCCAAGCGCGCGATAGATGTCCTCTATCACTTTTTGCGCTGCAACAGGTATGACCGTTCCCGGACCGAAAATGGCCGTTGCACCATTTTCCCGCAGGAAATCATAGTCCTGTGCGGGAATGACTCCACCGACAACAATCAGGATGTCATCCCTTCCGATTTTCGACAGCTCATTCCGCAACTCTGGAACTAGCGTCTTATGCCCAGCAGCAAGCGAACTGACCCCAATCACATGGACGTCATTTTCCGCCGCCTGCAAGGCAGTCTCTTCCGGAGTTTGGAATAAAGGACCGATGTCGACGTCAAATCCTAAGTCGGCAAATGACGAAGCAATCACTTTCGCCCCTCGGTCATGGCCGTCCTGCCCCATTTTCGCAATGAGGATACGGGGACGCCGGCCTTCATTTTCCAAAAACTCCTCAGCCATCGCTTTCACTTCCTGGATTTCATCCGAATTCGAGAAATTCGAACTATAGACGCCGCTTACAGATCGGATAACCGCTTTGTGTCTACCGGATACTTTCTCGATTGCATCGGATATTTCTCCGATTGTCGCCCTTGCACGAGCTGCATTTACCGATAGCGCCAGTAGATTTCCGTTTCCATCGCGCGCAGCCTCTGTCAGTGCTTCCAAAGAGGCGGTTACATTGGCTTCATCACGCAATTCTTTCATCTGATGAATCCGAGCAATTTGTTTTTGTCGTACGACGGAGTTGTCGATCTCCAATATATCGATAGGCTCTTCCTTTTCAAGCCTGTATTTATTCACACCGACAATCGTTTCCGTGCGGGAATCGATTTTCGCTTGACGTTTGGCAGCTGCTTCCTCGATTTTCATCTTTGGCAAACCGGTCTCTATCGCCTTTGCCATGCCGCCCAAGACTTCGATTTCCTCAATCAGCTCCCATGCTTTTTCCATCAAGTCAGCGGTCAGCCTTTCTACGTAATAGGAACCGCCCCAAGGATCGATTGTCTTCGTCATATTCGTTTCCTCTTGAAGGAACAATTGGGTGTTCCTTGCTATCCGTGCAGAGAAATCCGTCGGCAGTGCTATCGCTTCATCGAGTGCATTCGTATGCAAGGACTGTGTATGTCCCATTGCCGCAGCATTCGCTTCCACCAATGTGCGAGTGACATTATTAAAAGGATCCTGCTCCGTCAAACTCCACCCTGATGTCTGGGAATGTGTCCGCAATGCAAGGGATTTAGGATTGGACGGATTGAAAGACTGCATCATCTGCGCCCAAATATTGCGTGCCGCCCGCATTTTTGCGATTTCCATGAAGTAGTTCATTCCGATCGCCCAAAAGAAAGATAGACGCGGTGCGAATGAGTCGATGTCAATTCCCGCTTTCAATCCGGTACGAACGTACTCAAGCCCGTCTGCCAGTGTATAGGCAAGCTCGATATCAGCCGTTGCTCCCGCCTCTTGCATATGGTATCCCGAAATCGAAATCGAGTTGAATTTCGGCATGTTTTTGGAAGTGTACTCAAATATATCGGCGATGATGCGCATCGACATTTCCGGAGGGAAAATATAAGTGTTCCTAACCATATATTCTTTCAAAATATCATTTTGAATCGTACCTGCAAGCTTTTCCGGAGTTACACCTTGCTCCTCTGCCGCAACGATGTAAAAGGCCATTATCGGCAAAACTGCACCATTCATTGTCATCGAGACGGACATTTGATCAAGGGGAATTCCGTCAAATAGGATTTTCATATCTTCTACAGAATCGATTGCCACTCCCGCTTTTCCGACATCACCTGTCACCCGGGGATGATCTGAATCATAGCCACGGTGAGTTGCCAAGTCGAAAGCTACCGATAAGCCTTTTTGTCCCATCGCCAAGTTTCTTCTATAAAAAGCATTACTTTCTTCGGCTGTAGAGAAACCGGCGTATTGACGCACAGTCCACGGCCGTGCGACGTACATCGTCGGGTATGGACCTCTCGTATTCGGAGCGAGGCCCGGCATGTCACCTAAATGAGAAATGCCTTCAACATCTTTAGTTGTGTAATTTGACTTGATTGAAATACCTTCATTCGTAAGAAAAGGCGTTTCGTTTACACAAGGATTTACAGCTGTAATCAGTTTGTTGATGTCAACTTTATTGAAGTCAGGTTTTTTCATTTCCGGGTCCCTCCTTGCCACGAATTGAGTACGTTCTGTAATTTCTCTATTTTGTCCTGGCCGCTGAAAATCAAGCCATTGAGGCCCAGTTGCTCCCATTTGTTCAATGTTTTTTCATCGAATTTCCCTGCCACATCCAGCATGATTTCCGTTGGCAGCTTTCCAAGGAGACTTTCCATTCCGGCTGATACAATTTCATCATTTCCACAGACAATTACATATTCGGGTTTTTCACTATCCAACCATTTGATTGCTTGTTCAATACTATCGAAAGCAGGACTCCAACTGCTATCGATTCCGCCGGAAGCCAAGAAACTAGTTACGAAGTCCGCACTAGGCTTAAAGTCTTTCAGTTTGCCGAAAGTCAGTATTATGGTTTTCGGCTGATTTTCATTAAATGATTGACGGAGTTTTTCAAACGGCTCTGCCAGACGAGCTACTGGATATAAGCCACTCCAATCATCAAAATTCGTCGTTGTAAGATCAGCGTACACATTCGTTCCGATAAGTACTCGTTTACCTACAGCTGTCTCTTTTTGAAGTTTTACTAAGTTTCCCTCTAACTGGCCGCCTTCAAGGAATTTATCGATACCGCCTTTGCTCTCGATTTCCAGAAACAGTTTCCATGATTTTTCTACGAGTTCTTCTGTCAGTTGTTCAATAAAATAAGAGCCACCAGCAGGGTCAAGAACTTTTTCAACATGCGTTTCTTCTTTTAGAACGAGTTGCATATTTCGACTATGTCGGATGGAGCTTGCATTGGGTCCAGTCAATATATTATGCGGATGTGCTTGAATCATATCAGCACCGCCCAAAACAGCGGCGAATGTTTCATTTCCCGCTCGAAGAAGGTTGACGTACGGATCGAGCTTTGAAAAAGAACGTAGAGATGTTACTGCAAATACGGGTATGAATGGTGGTTCTTCAACATCATAAGCTTGTGCGAACGCTTGCCATAACACTCGAAAAGCACGAAGTTTAGCGATTTCCATAAAAAAATGAGTGTCAATCGGAAAACGGACGAAGAAGTTGTTTGTGAAACTATGAAAACTGTCCGAGCTTGCTGCGATTCGAGAAGCTTCTGCCAATGCGATTGCCAATTCTGTGACTGCATCAGCGCCTTGATGGTGAACTTTCCATAGGTCTGACCCTGCTGTCCGGATATTTGTATAACCAACAGGCATGATCCAATCGTCCACTTGAATAATTCCCGTTACTTTCTCGCGCACCTCATGATGGACAAAATCAAATGCCCTTAAAATCGTGTCATCATTACGGACGTTGAAAAGAAATACTGGATATTCAGCTATATATGAAGACAATTGTAATAGCTGATCGTCATTCCAATTAAACTGATGAATCCCGTCATATACGATAGCTTCATTCCCTTTTTCGATTGAATCTTTCAATTGTTCCAGGAACTCATCACCACTGTAAGCAATAGTTTGCTGTGCAATGATCCAACCGGCATTCCGTTTCATGGATCGGACGATTGATGAGCTCTCGAGGGCAGGCCTTTCAACGTAAAGAGGTTCAAGATCAAAGCCCTCTAATGTTGATGTTTTCATTTTTTCATAGGGCTTCCCTTTCAGGGAGTCGACAGCAATTTTTTTCCACTGTTTAAAATCCGCTTTTTCAAATTTCGTTTTTTTCATATTATCAATTGTCATCTAGCTTGCTCCTCTCATATTGAGCATAGTAGTAGGCTTTCAGGCCATCCATAAAATATGTAAAGTGCATCTGAATATTCTTCATCTACTTATAGTTTACCTGACTCACCAATTGTTTGAAAGCGCAAAAGGGAATTGGAAAGGTAGAGAAATTGAAAAAAGCCGCCCCTCGCGATTAGGAGGGACAGCCTTCTGCTTATTAATAGACAGATGTATTCTCTGATGTGATGTTTTCAAGGATTTCCTTTACTCGTGCAAGGAAACGACCAGCCACTAACCCATCAAGCACGCGGTGATCGAGTGATAGACAGAGGTTTACCATATCGCGCACGGCAATCATATTGCCGTTCATAACGACAGGGCGTTTGACGATTGATTCGACTTGTAAGATTGCTGCTTGTGGGTAGTTGATGATACCCATTGATTGGATGGAACCGAATGAACCAGTGTTATTAACAGTGAATGTCCCGCCTTGCATCTCTTCGGCCTTCAACTTGCCCGAACGCACTTTTGATGCGAGATCATTGATGTCACGACCGATGCCTTTGATTGTTTTTTCATCGGCATGCTTAATGACCGGGACGTATAATGCATCTTCGGTAGCAACTGCGATGGAAATATTAATATCTTTTTTCTGGATGATCTTGTCTCCTGCCCACATAGAATTCATCATTGGGAATTCCTTCAAGGCTTGGGAAACTGCTTTCACGAAGAAAGCAAAATATGTCAGGTTGAAGCCTTCTTTCTGCTTGAACTCATTTTTCAGGGAGTCACGATACTGGACAAGGTTCGTTACGTCCACTTCGATCATTGTCCATGCATGTGGCGCTTCGTGTTTGGAGCGGAGCATATTTGTCGCGATCGCACGTCGCACTCCTGTAATCGGAATTTCGATATCACCTGCAGCGGTCGGAATTGAGACAGGCTCTGCCGGCTTGCTAGCAGGAGCGCTTTGTACTAGAGCCGCAGCCTGCTGTTCAACGTTTTTCGATGACTGTTCGGATTGCACTGCTTCTGCGGTTGGAATTTCACCGCTATCGATAATTCGTTGGATATCTTTACGAGTGATGCGTCCTTCATTCCCAGAACCCTGGACAAGTGAAAGATCAATATTATTTTCTTGTGCCAATCTCATGACCGCAGGAGAATAGCGTGCTGCTCCAGATTCACGTCTAATAGGTGCAGCAGGTTTCTGTGAGCCTGCTGCCGGCATTTCATTCGCTGGCTCTTCTTTCGCAGGGACAGCTTCCACCGAAGCTTCTGCGCCCCCTTCCGTTTCGATTGTACAAACGACGATGCCAACTTCTACAGTTTCGCCTTCTTGAACGATAATTTCCTTAATTGTTCCAGCGAAGGAGGAAGGGATTTCGGCAGTCACTTTATCCGTGTTCACTTCAGCCAACGGATCGTATTTATTGACAGTATCCCCTGGCTTCACTAACCACTTTTCAATTGTTCCTTCTGTGACACTTTCTCCAAGCTTTGGCATTTCGATATTTTCTATTGTCATATCCTAGTACCTCCTTCCGATTAAAATTCTGCTAGTTCTCGTGCAGCTTTTTCAACTTTATCCGGGTTGACCATGAAGAATTTCTCCATAGTCGGTGCATAAGGCATTGCTGGAATATCAGGACCTGCAAGACGTCTGATCGGGGCATCGAGATCAAATAGGCAGTTTTCTGCAATGATTGCTGACACTTCACTCATTATGCTGCCTTCTAAATTGTCTTCTGTGACGAGCAACACTTTTCCGGTTTTGGAAGCCGCTTCAATGATGGCTTCTTTATCCAACGGGTAAACTGTCCGCAAATCAAGAATATGAGCAGAAATTCCATCTTCAGCCAGTCTTTCCGCTGCTTGCAATGCGAAATGCACACAGAGGCCGTAGGTGATGATTGTAATATCGTCCCCTTCGCGCTTCACATCCGCTTTTCCGATTGGCAGTACGTACTCTTCTTCAGGAACTTCCCCTTTGATTAAACGGTATGCCCGTTTATGCTCGAAGAACAGGACCGGATCATCGTCTCTGATTGCCGCTTTCAATAATCCTTTTGCGTCATAAGGAGTCGAAGGGATGACGATTTTCAAGCCAGGTGTACTGGCGAACATCGATTCGACTGATTGGGAATGGTATAATGCTCCGTGGATTCCGCCACCGAAAGGTGCACGGATGACAATCGGACAAGACCAGTCGTTATTGGAACGGTAACGGATTTTCGCCGCTTCGGAAACGATTTGGTTTACAGCAGGCATAATGAAATCCGCGAACTGCATTTCAGCTATAGGACGCATTCCATACATGGCGGCTCCGATTCCTACACCCGCAATAGCGGATTCTGCAAGAGGCGTATCAAGCGCGCGGTATTCACCGAATTGATCGTAAAGGCCGTTTGTCGCTTTAAAAACGCCGCCCTTTCTTCCAACGTCTTCTCCAAGAACGAATACATTTTCGTCTCTTTCCATTTCTTCTTTCATGGCAAGTGTAATTGCATCAATATACGAAATGACGGCCATTATTCGTTCCCCCCTTCCTCTTTATAAACATGGCGAAGCGCATATTCCGGTTCTGCATATGGTGCTTTTTCTGCATAGTCGGTCGCTTCATTGACAATCGCCATGATACGTTCTTCCATTTCTTTTTCATACGCTTCATCGAGGATGCCAGCATCCCTTAAGTACGCTGCAAATTTAGGGATCGGATCATGCTTCCGTTCGTTTTCAAGCTCTTCTGAATCCCGATACAAACGATGATCATCATCTGAAGAGTGCGCTGTGAGACGATAGCAGATTGTTTCAACGAGGCTCGGCCCTTCACCATTACGGGCACGGTCAGCCGCTTCCTTAACTACCCTGTATACTTCAAGTGGATCTGTACCATCGACAGTCACGCCAGGCATGCCATATCCAATGGCACGATCAGAGACGTTCTCACAAGCCAACTGTTTTTCAACTGGAACGGAAATTGCATATTTATTGTTTTCGACCATAATCACTGTCGGAAGTTTGTGGACACCTGCAAAGTTCATCCCTTCATGGAAGTCGCCTTGGTTGGACGACCCTTCCCCTAATGTAACGAATGTGATGAAATCCTCTTGTTTCATTTTCGCAGCAAGCGCGACGCCCACTGCATGTGGGAGCTGTGTCGTCACGGGTGATGAGCCCGTCAAGATACGATTCTTCCGTTGCCCGAAGTGACCTGGCATTTGGCGACCTCCAGAGTTTGGATCTTCCGCTTTTGCAAATGCCGAAAGCATAAGTTCCTTCGGTGTCATTCCAAAGTGAAGGACAACTGCCATATCACGGTAATAAGGTGCAATCCAATCCTTGTCTTTGTCGAGTGCATACGCAGCTCCTGCTTGAGCGGCCTCCTGCCCTTGACACGAAATGACAAACGGAATTTTACCTGCACGGTTCAGTAGCCACATACGTTCATCTAACCGTCTTGCCATGACCATCGTTTCATATATTTCCAATGCATCTTCATTCGTCAATCCCAATTCTTCATGACGCGTTTTTGCCATTTTAGAAACCCCCTTCTTATCCAAGCATAAAATCGGTGTTCGAATGCGTACGGACAGCCGATTCCGATATTTCTTTACATATGAATTGCTATTCCATCCACAGCAAGGGATGCTTCCCCGATTACTTCAGATAGAGACGGGTGCGGATGGATGGTTGAAGCTACTTCCCATGGAGTTGCATCGAGCACCATTGCTAAACCTGCTTCAGAAATCAAATCCGTCACATGCCCGCCTATCATATGGACACCTAAAATATCATTTGATTTTTTGTCGGCGATAATTTTCACAAATCCATCGGCATTTCCATTAATAAGTGCCTTGCCGATCGCAGCGAATGGGAACTTTCCAACTTTGACATCAAAGCCTTGTTCTTTTGCCTGCATTTCGGTTAGACCAACGCTTGCCGCCTCAGGACTTGAATAAATGCACCGGGAAATGTTCGTATAATTGATCGGTTCTGTTGAAATACCGGCGATATGCTCAACAGCTGCAATGCCTTCATGGGAAGCTACATGTGCCAACTGAAGTCCGCCTATACAATCACCAATTGCATAGATATGGCTTTCCTTCGTCTGGAATGTGGGCTTTGTATTAATAAAACCGTTTTCAATTTGAATTTCCGTATTTTCAATGCCGATTCCTTCTACATTCGCTTGGCGTCCAACTGAAACAAGCATCTTCTCGGCAGTGAACACTTTCATTTCACCTGCTAACTCAGCGGATATCGTGACAGATTCCTCTGTTTTTGAGAGACTGTCCGCGGCCACTTTCGCTCCAGTTACGAATGTGATGCCTTTTTTCGTCAGTAATTTTTTCATTTCCTTTGAAATGTCTTCATCTTCCGTAGGAATGATCCGCTCCGCATATTCAATTACAGTGACCTCGACGCCAAAATCATTCAACATCGAAGCCCATTCGATTCCGATGACTCCTCCGCCGACAATAAGGATCGATTTCGGTAGTTCCGTCATCTGGAGGGCTCCATCTGAAGAAAGCACCTGTTGTTCATCGATTTCCAACCCTTGCAAAGTACGGGGTCTCGAGCCGGTTGCGATAATGAGGTTTTTCAATATGAGCATTTCATTTTCTTCCCCGTTGTTCATTTCAACGGAAATCGTTCCTGGCATCGGAGAAAAAATCGAAGGTCCCAACATGCGGCCGTGCCCTTCATATACATCAATCTTTCCTTTTTTCATTAACCCGATGACACCTTTATGCAATTGTTGGACGATTTCATCCTTTCTTGCCTGGACACGCGCAAAATTCAATGATGCGCCATTCGTATCAACCCCGAACTGGGCAGCTTCATTTTTCGTCATTTGATACACGGAAGCACTTTTTAATAAGGCTTTGCTTGGGATGCATCCTTTATGCAGGCAAGTCCCTCCAAGTGCATCTTTCTCAACTAGTGCCGTTTTTAGGCCTAATTGTGCGGAGCGTATTGCGGCGACGTAACCGCCTGTGCCTCCGCCTAAAATTACAACATCATATTCGTTTGCCATCTTTATTCATGGCCTCCTCTTGCTATCCATCAAGCAGGATAGGTTTTTGCTTGCTCTTCACCATTCAGGACCCGTAGAGCACCCTCAGCAAGGGCTTGCAACTCGTCTTCACCTGGATAGGTTACTACTTCGGATATCCAGCCGACCCGGCTTTTGATCATTTCAACATACTCCTTGCCGTATGCGAGGCCACCAGTCAATAGGATGGCATCGACTTTGCCTTCGAGCACTGTTGCCGCGCTGCCAATTTCCTTTGCGACTTGATATGCCATTGCCTCATAGACTAAAGCCGCATTTGAGTCGCCAGCTTCTATTCTTTTTTCGACAGTCACAGCGTCGTTCGTACCTAAATATCCGACAAGACCGCCCTGTCCGACTAATTTTGCCATGATCTCTTTTCTGAAATAAGTTCCCGAATAGCACAAATCTACCAGTTCGCCGATTGGTACTGTACCCGACCGTTCAGGACTGAATGGCCCATCACCGTGCAAGCCGTTGTTGACGTCTATAACTTTACCGTAACAGTGTGCCCCGACTGTTATGCCGCCTCCCATGTGAGTGACAACCAGTCGGAGCTCATCATAACCTTTGCCGACTTGCTTCGCATATCTTCTGGCGACCGCTTTCTGGTTGAGTGCATGAAAAATTGATTTTCTGCTGATTGGTGCAAATCCCGAAATACGGGCAAGCGGCTGCATTTCGTCGACAACAACCGGGTCGACGATGAATGCAGGGATATTTGCTTCAGAAGCAATCTCATTTGCTAGGATGCCGCCAAGATTTGAAGCGTGTTGACCGGAAAAGCCTTTTCTCAAATCATTGAGCATTTCTTCATTGACGTAATATGTACCGCCTGAAATCGGTCGGAGTAATCCTCCTCTTCCACATACAGCATCCAATTCCGTCATGCGGATGCCGCCAACTTCCATAGAAGAATAGATGGCCTCTTTCCGAAAATTATATTGATCGATGACCGAATCGAAGTGTGCAAGCTTTTCCGCCTGATGCCTCAATGTGTCTTCAAATATGATTTGATCGTTATCGTACACACCGATTTTCGTTGATGTGGATCCGGGGTTTATGACGAGAATCCGGTACCTCATTTTTCGCACGGTCATCCTCCTCTCGGGGTGCACCTGTTAGGGAATGATTTGCTATTATTTTTTTCGTGTAAGAACACTTTTTTCGTTTTGCAGGAACTGTCCACGTGATTTGGCAACACGGGCGATACGTTCCTCAGCAAGTCGATCCGCTGCAACGTACGATGGAATGTTATCGCGCTTTGATATCGCGAAAATCTTTTCAATCGTATCGTAAATTCCAGCGACGCGTTTCAATGCACGTTCCCGGTTATAGCCAGCAAGCTCATCAGCCACATTGATGACGCCTCCGGAATTGATGACGTAGTCAGGTGCGTAGACGATTCCCATTTCATGGATTGTATCGCCGTGCTCCGGATTCTTCAATTGGTTATTCGCTGAACCAGCAATGACTTTCACTTTTAGTTGTGGAATCGTTTCGTCGTTGATGATGGCGCCCAATGCGCATGGAGCGAAAATGTCCGCTTCTTGCGAATAAATTTCGTCGGTATCGACGGCAGTTGCGCCAAAAGCCTCAACAGCACGTTGAACAGCTTCCTTATTAATATCAGTAACAATCAGCTTTGCGCCTTCTTCATGCAAGTATTCGCATAATGTGTAGGCGACGTTTCCAACGCCTTGGACAGCTACTGTCTTGCCTTCAAGAGAATCACTTCCGAATGCTTCTTTCGCTGCAGCCTTCATCCCCTTATAAACACCGAACGCCGTGACAGGCGAAGGGTTGCCCGAAGAACCAAACTCTGCGGAAACGCCAGTAACATAATCCGTCTCCAAATGAATCAAATCCATATCCTCTTCTGTTGTACCTACATCTTCTGCTGTAATATATCTTCCGTTCAACCCTTCTATGAAGCGGCCGAATGCGCGGAACATCTCTGGGTTTTTATCCGTTTTCGGGTTTCCGATGATGACCGTCTTTCCGCCACCTAAATCGAGTCCCGCAGCGGCATTTTTATACGTCATTCCTTTTGCTAGTCGAAGTGCGTCCTCGATTGCTTCTTCTTCACTCGCATATGTCCACATGCGAGTACCGCCTAAAGCAGGTCCTAAAGTCGTATCGTGGATTGCGATAATCGCTTTCAACCCTGAAGTTTTGTCTTGGCAAATAACCAACTGTTCGTAATCGTGAGTTTCCATATAGTTAAAAATTTCCATAATGCATTTCCTCCTCCGGAATATCCGTTTTTAGTTTTTAGATGCCTGAATGGCTAATGCCAACGAGTACAGCTTGCTTTCTGCGCTATCAGATCTGGATGTCAATACGATCGGAGCACTGGCACCTTGTATGATGCCGCCGACTTTCGCTTTTGCGAAATACATGAGTGACTTATATAAGATATTTCCCGCCTCGATTGAAGGCACTACGAGAATGTCCGCCAGCCCCGCAGTTTCGCTCGTTATTCCCTTGTGCTTGGCGGATTCGATGGAAACTGCATTATCCAATGCAAGTGGGCCATCGATGATGCAGTCCTTAATTTGCCCTCTTTGATTCATGACAACAAGCGATGCTGCATCAGTCGTGGGTGTCATTACCGGATTGATTGTCTCGATTGCTGCAAGTGGGGCGACAATCGGCGTTTTTACGCCACATGCCCTGGCGGCGGCAACCGAATTCCGGATAATTTGGGCTTTCTCTTCCAAAGTGGGCGCAATGTTCATGCCAGCATCCGTGACGAAAAGCAACCTGTCATAGCCTTCCACTTCAAAAGCCGCTACATGGGAGAGGATTTTTCCGGTCCGTAACCCATATTCTCCGTTCAATACGGCTTTCAGAATAAGTGCAGTCGGCAAGTTGCCTTTCATTAGCACTTGTGCATCCCCGCTTGAAACGGCACGTACGGATTTTTCCGCCGCTTCTTCGTTGCTGTCAGTATGGATTAGGGTGATGTAAGGATGTCCGTACAGTTCTGGAAAATGGTCTTTAATCGCCAGTCGCAACCTTTCTTCATTATCAAATAAAAGAAAGGATGCAATTCCTTTCATGACCGACATTTCCACTGCTTCTAACACTGCCGAATCGGCGGCGCATGCAACGGATACGACCCGTGTACCAGAAGAAGCCGTTCTTTCGACTAAAGCATCCAGCGTCGACATATGAGCAGCCTCCTTCAGATGAGTTTGTATTTCTCCAATTTATAATATAAGGAACGCAATGAAATGCCAAGACGGTTTGCTGTCAATGACTTGTTCCCGTCATGTTCAGCCAAAGCCTTTTCAAGTACGGTTCGTTCGTAATCATCCATAACTGTGGCCAGTGTACTGATTTCGGGAATGGCAACTTCCCCGGCTTTAACCTCATTTGTGGAAAGGGACCTTCTTATATCTTCTTCCCCTATGACAGCTGTTCCATGCTTTATAAAAATCATTGCTCGGCTTAAGACATTTTCAAGTTCCCGTACATTTCCTGGCCATTCATATTTTTGCAGCCTTTGCATAGCTTCTTCAGAAATGCTTTCTACATTCATGCCAAACTCCTGATTCAGCTTCTTCAATAGCTGAAGTGCGACTTCCGGAATATCCGATTTCCTCGTTCGTAATGAAGGTATTTGAATCGACAACCGATTGAGCATGTAATACAAATCCACATTAAACGTACCTTCATGAATTGACTTTTCAAGGTTTTTTGTAGAAGCCACAATAATTCGAGCTGTCTCAGTCGATGCCTCACTTCTCCTATTGGTCATTGAAAGTTGTAGGTAATCAAGGAGTCTTGATTGGACGGCTAATGGCAAATTGGTCACTTCGTCCAAAAAAAGAGTCCCTTTACCTGCTTCCTCCAATAATCCCGCCCTGAATGTAGCACCTGTGTCATGAGTTACGTTATCCCCGAAGATTTCTTTCTCTATTACAAAAGGATCAATTGCCGCACAATTCAAACGGATGAACTTACTTGACTTCCTGTCACTACCGCTATGAATCGCATTCGCAAACAATTCTTTCCCTGAGCCTGCTTCCCCTCGTAGTAAGACCGGAATATCCGATTTCGATGCAACCTTTGCCTGATCGATAGCAAGATTGATCTCAGAGGAGCTGCCATGGATATCGTCGAATGTACAAGTCGACTCCAATTTTCGGATTGTTTGTCTTGCCCAATCAAGTTCCTTCATAAGGCTTCGCATTTCAGTGATATCGTGAATGACACCAATACTTCCCTTCACTTCCTGATTTACAATAATAGGAGCCACGTTTACGATGACATCCCGATTATCTTCCCCAATCCTCATATTCACGCCTCTGACTGGCTTTTTTGTTTGCAATACTTTCATATGAATGCTTTCGCCTTCATTGATGTCGACAGACGCCGGTTTCCCGATCACTTCGTCTTCAGATAAGCCTGTTATCCGAGTGTACGCCGGATTGACAAGTATGCCATTCCCTTTTTCGTCAACAACCGAAATTGCGTCGTCACTAGATTGAATGATCGCTTCCAGCATCGTTTTCACTGATTTCAAATCAGTTATTTCCTCTGCGAGCTTGACAACCTCGGACACATCTTTAAATATTGCAAATGCACCAAATGTCTTTCCCTCCGTGGAAATGAGCGGATAACGGGAACTTACAATTTTCACTCCGTTGCGCAGAATCAACTCTTCATTTACTTCGGAGCGTCCGGACGAAAGTACTCTGACCAATTTACTGTCTGGGATAATGTCAGTAATCGATTTGCCGATTGCGTCGAAATCAGAAACTTCTAACATCATGCAAGCGCTTTCATTAATAAAATCAATAATCCCTTTATGATCGATACCAATCATGCCTTCATCAATTGAATTAAATATGAGACGCTGCCTATCCATTTCCGTTTGTATCTTACGGATGTATTGATCATTTTCATTCAATAGTCCTACGAGTAGATTCGCGACAGATCCGGGAATTAATACCGTATTCATGTGGATGCTCTTCATCAATTCATCAAAAACTGCTTTGTCTCCAGATACATCAAAAACAATTTGGACTTCATCAGTCAAGAAAAGCTTCCAATCGGAGCCATACGAGATTCCTAGTTTCTTGGCGATTACAAGTCCTGGTGCCTGTTCATCAATATCGACAATTGCCGACACATTCATGAAATTTGAGTTCAAGAGCAGGTTCAGTATTTTCGTGCCCCCGGATCCCGCTCCAACAATGAGTACATTTTGCAAGGATATTCATTCTCCTTTTTGCACCATGCAATCTTTTGCAAATCTATATTCATAATACACGATTGTTCTGTTCTTGACAATAATTGTTGAGCAGGTAAAATTATATTTGGTAAGGAGATTGATATTATGGCTCGTATGGCGGCATTCATCGTACTTCTGATTCCTATTCTTATCACAGCAGGCGGTATTAAGCTCATGCGTGATTCACTTTTCGGAATCCAATTTGCTCCATTTCCTTTCATCTGGCTACAATTCACGGTGGGCTTCCTCATGTTCGGTGCAGGTCTTGCCTTCTTTGCAGGTTTCCTGCTACGACGTGATAGACGAAAAGGAAGGGTTCAAGATCGTTTCAAATAATCGTTAATTCAAAAAGGACATCGACGAATTCGCCGATGTCCTTTCATACTATTTATTAAATTCAGCAATTCGAGACTTAGAATTGTTGATTTCGGCTACGGGCGGACGAGTTTTTATCTATAGTCAAGTGTTTTACTAATTTCTTGGTACTTTAGATGATTAAAGGTGCCGAGTATGTCAACAGACTGTTGCTTTCCGTTCCGACGCTCGCTTTCCGCGGGCATGGCTTGAGCCTCCTCGGACGCGAAAGGCGTGCGCCCTGCGGGGTCTCAAGACTCATGCTAGTCCCGCAGGAGTCGAGCGTCTGCACTCCAAACAACAAGTGCTTCTTAATATATAAGTATGCCAAATAGATATACAAGAAATAATGACTATGTGTGTATTTGAAAATCTAACGTATGCAATGTCATCTTCTTCAGCGCCATAGGATTTTTTAATTGAGTCTCCCAATGGATGAATAAAGATTTTCTACTAAAGGGTAGATAATCTGGATAATGTCGAGGGACCAACAGGTATAAGGATAGCGCTTCCAACTGTTAGCGTCGTAAATTGGTTCTTCATCATTACTATCCATCTCCTCTTTCATTTAGTAGAAGTTACCGTTGATTGAAGCGGAGGGCGGCGACTCCAGCGGGAACAGCGCGAGCTGAAGACCCTGGACTGAGCGAAGCGAGGGAAGCGGCTGAAGCCGTGCCCGCGGAAAGCGTCCGCCCGAAGCGTAAATCAACATTATTAATAGAAAAAAACTAAGTGATAGGGGATATGCAAGTCACATTACCCCAATATTTGATTTAGAACCTATTTTTTGAACCTGTCTGGGAAATCTGTTATCCAGCCATCGATATATGGAGGTGGTTGCTGAGTGATTGCCTCTTTACCGGTAACTCCATAGACCCTCAACTTTTTTCCGCTAGCGACCATTTCCCCTATATACGGTTCCTTCAACAAACGTTTATGGAAGTTGAAGCCATCTGCGAAATCATACTTCTCCAGGCAATTCCAATCAGTCGTTGTTCTTTTTGCTAACAATGCAGTTTCAATAGAAGGTTCTATCGCTTTTGCTCTTCGAAGTATTTCCGGATCGAATGAAGACAAATGGACGCTATCGGATAGCATGGCCATACCGATGATTTTATGCAACGTTTCCGGCCTCTCGGAAACGGTCTCTTTCAACTCGATATTTAAAGCCAGTCGTTTTAATTCGCAGAACGAAACGACTTCCTGCAATGTTGGTATGCGATGACCTTTAATAAGCCTAAAGAATTTATTGCCGATGTTTATACGTTGCAATTCACTGAAATGTAGATTTGAAACGCGCTTCCGGATTCCGGAAATTCTGTAAAGATCCATATCATGAACTACGACAGGCACTCCGTCGGCTGTCAATTGAACATCCAATTCAATTCCGTCAGCTTGCATCCTTGCAGCTTCTTTGAATGCCTGCATGGTATTTTCAAAACAGACACCAGAAGCGCCCCTATGCGCGAATACCATCGGGCTAGACATTAAGTGTTTTGTCGACAACTTCGAAGACACCTTTCGTTGGTTTATTCAGCAAACTGGATTTAGACCCGATTTGAATAATGACACCTGGATATGCTTCATGTGAAACTTCAATCTGAGGAGGCTTGGCAGTTTTGATTTTGTAAAGTCCGACCTGGATTTCCCGGTCGAGTTCAAACATCTTATCCCTCCCCGCTTGTAGGGTCTTATGCAACTTATCATATGCATCAGCCTGCTCTCCATGCAATTGGTTTGATAGCCCGTTATCAAGCATCGACAATTGCGTTTCAAGATGCCCGATGTTTTTTTGTATTTTCTTCAATTCCACAGCCATTTGTTGTATTTCAAGGTAGATAAGATCTTTATCGATTCCTTTGGCATACAAATGGGTCATCCTTTCATGGGCATTGCCAGCGAATGCACACTCAATCCTGAAAAGCGCTTCAATACGGCCGCCAATAATTCTGCCTTTTCCTTTATCAACCATAACCGTTTCGCCGACTACGTCTGAGCCCAAAACATATGACCCGACATGGATGTTTTTTGCGAATAGTCTGCAATTGTTTGCGTGCTTTATGTATATATCACCACTTGCTTCTATCACAGAAATGTCCCCACCGAATACTCCGCCCTTAATATAAAGATCCCCTTCGGATGAACATATTTCCTTGGCATTCGTTACACCTTCGTTACCCTCTATGGAAATATCTCCTGTTGCATTGACAGAATAGCCCGACATGACCGTTCCATAGACTGTAACCGACCCGTCAAATGTGATGGAACCCGTTTCAGGGCCTACATCCCCGTTAATGATCAAGTGTTTTCCGACGCCGACAATATCATCGACAAATTCCAGCGCACCGCCGAATAATGCACGAAGTACAAATTTCTCCTGCTCTTCCACTTCCACTACTGATTTCCGGTCATATCGAAGCTTAGCATCGCTACCCCGCATTGCGGCAACAGTATTCCCGAAAATATCCTTGCCAGGTTTACCATCTGTAGGCGGAATTCTTTCGCCTAACCAATCGCCTTCCTCAACATGTGTGACAAAATTCATTTCATAGTAATCTGCTAAACCATCTTCACGGATAACAGGCTTTTTTTCCGGTTTTTCTATATATGTAATTATAGCATCCGCGCCCTTCTCGGGTTCCCGTCCAACTGCAGCCACAATAGCAATCCCCGGATACAAATCTTCTTCTGACAACTCAATTATGCCAAAGACGATACCGGAGTCTTGCAGTGATTTTTCAATCAGGTTGAGCAATCGATGTTGCTCCGATTGAAATTCTGTTATTGTCATATTCAGAACAACTTCAGTTTTCATAAGATCCGGATGAACCATCACTTCAATCAAAGGTAAATAGTAGCCGATTTTATGTCCATCCCCAATTTCCGTCAGTGCTTTTCTCAATGCTGGAAAGGATGCAATTTTAATTCTTGGGTTTTGGTTGGTAATCATGTCAAACGATTTTAAAGGAAAACCGGTCTTTTTCAAGTCGATTACTACATCTTCCTCTATCACGTATAAATCAAAAAAGTCATTTTGAACTAGCAATTCGACACCCCGTTTTCTCATCTATCCTTCTTTCATTATAAAGTTTAAACAATATTTCTACAATAGACAGATAAAAAACACCGCAAATTTACGGTGTTTAATGAGGTAGCTATTTAATGATGCCGGTTAGCTTGCTATATGTTCAAGACGGATTTTATCTGCAATCATTGCTATGAACTCACTGTTCGTCGGCTTGCTCTTCAAATGATGGACTGTATAGCCGAATGTTTTTGAAATGACATCGTAATTCCCCCGGTTCCAAGCAACTTCAATCGCATGCCGAATTGCCCTTTCCACCCGAGAAGGGGTTGTTTTGTACTTCTCTGCAATGTCCGGATAAAGGATTTTGGTTACGGATCCAAGCAGGTCGACATCGGTGTAGACCATTTGAATCGCTTCTCTTAAAAATGCATATCCTTTAATGTGCGCAGGGACTCCGATTTCTTTAATGATCGATGTAATCGTAGTATCAAGAGCACGCTGTGTCATCGTTGTGTCCGCTTCCACCTGTTTGTGAACGGTTGGCCTTGAAGGTTTTGCCGTACCTGAGATTTGGAAGATTTGAGATATCAAGCGGTCAAATTCGAATGGTTTTAACATAAAATAGGATGCGCCTAAGCTACCTGCCTGCGCCATGACATCCTCTTGCCCGAATGCAGTCAACATGATAATATGCATATCGGCTAATGCTGGATCCTTCTTTATCGTATCCAATACCGCAATTCCATCCAAGTGTGGCATAATGATATCCAGAAGCAGCAAATCAGGTTTATTCTCCTGCAACATTGAGAGACATACCTTGCCGTTATGTGCTGTCCAAATGACTTCCAATTCCGGATGCTGCTCGAAATATGCATTCATCGTGTTCACCAATTCTTTATTATCGTCCGCTATTGCAATCCTTACTTTCCCCATCCCATTTTCCCCCTACTCGTTTTTCATCCCTGCCATTATTCTCCATGATTCTATTATTCACATGAAATCTAATTGCTGTAAAGGAAAATTTCGACAAACATTCGAACAATCCTTCTGTTTTCCGAAAAATGAAACTTAAGGATTACGGTTTCGTCATTATTCGACGAAATTCAATAAAAGAAACCGACCCAGGTTTCGGATCGGTTTTTCTTCATTTTCGTTTTTCTCCGTCACGCATTGTGACTAAAAATAAGCCTGCGCCTTTTTTCGGTTCATCGACAAACATATGAGTGACCGCGCCGACAAACTTTCCGTTCTGAATGACGGGACTTCCACTCATGCCTTGTAAAATTCCACCAGTGGCTTCCAGCAATTTCGCATCGGTTAAAACGAAATGGAACTGCTCCTCTTCAATGTCAGTGATTTGGATGGAGAACTTTTCGACTTCGGTCCCTTTTACTGTCGTAAAAATTTCCGCTGCCCCTGCTTGTAATTCCGCGGGCTGCATAATTTCGAGTGGTTCAGCCAACACTTTCTTATAAGCATCGTTCCACGCTCCGAAAATCCCATAAACCCCATTAGTCCTGATTGTTCCCAAATATTCTTCATCTTCTACGATGGAGGAGATTTTATATCCTGGAGAGCCTGGTATACTTTTCTTTATCTGTTCAATTTCCGAAAGGTATATCGCGCCATTTTTAAATGGTGGTGGTGATTTCAAGGAGCTGTCAACAATTTGATGGCCGAGGGCTCCATACGTGCCGCTTTGAGGATCGACGTATGTCAGTGTCCCGGTACCTTCCGTTCGGTCTTTAAGAAAAGGCAGGAGGCGTTTTACAGCATCCTTTTCCGCCAACACCTCAACTGATGTACCTTTCCGACTGATATTCATGTGGATTTTTTCTTTTTTCACTTTCATCATGATGTGTTCGAAATCGCCGAGACTCACGATGTCAGTTCCGTTAAGCCGGATAATGGAATCGCCAGCCTTCAGCCATTGCTCGTTATTAACCAGTACATCATTCGTGACGAAAATGCCCGATAAATCCATTTGAATACCAATTGAATGGCCCATCGGAATAACTTTGTCACCGGAAGAAGCCGAAACTTCATTTTGGATCGGCAGGAAATTCAAAAGCGTGGCAAACGAAACGGATAACATCAGTCGTTTACTCCATCCCATGATTCACCTCCTCAGATGAAAGATACTATTGGTATGTCCGTTCAGATGAATCTTATGAAAGGTTAAATCATGTAAAAAAACGCATACTTGTTGTATGCGCTTAAATGCGGAAAGTCGTTTTTCTTTCGTCTGCCATTGACAGTAATTCATCAGCATGCTGCAACGTCAGTTCAGTTATTTCTGCACCCGACAGCATCCTTGATAATTCTTTCGTTCTTTCCAGGTCAGTGATTTCAGCAACCGCTGTCGTTGTCCGGTTCGACTTCACTTCTTTTCGGATGAGCAAGTGGTGGTCAGCCATTGCAGCGACTTGAGGCAGGTGGGATATGCAAAGCACTTGTGAATGAGTGGCGACCATCGCAATTTTATCTGCAATCGCTTGAGCGACCCGTCCACTTACCCCCGTATCGACTTCATCGAAAATAATTGAAGTTACCCCTTGATGCTTGGAAAAAATTGTTTTCAATGCCAACATGATCCGCGATAATTCGCCACCGGATGCAATTTTAACTAAAGGTTTCAACGGTTCTCCCAGATTTGTTGAAATGAGGAAAACAACTTCATCAAAGCCATTACTGTCAAAACTGCCGGATGCTTTTCGTGTGATCGATACATTGAAGGTGGATTTTTCCATATGTAGCTCTTTCAATTGCTGCATAATTGCATCTTGCAGACGGAGAGCTGATTCTTGTCGGATAATAGATAGTTCATTCGCTTCCACTTCTAGATCTTTTTCAAGTTGGATGAGTTTTTCCTGTTCTTGGCCAAGACGTTCATCCCGATTGAGCAATTGATCTAGATCATCTGCAATCTTTTCCCGATAAATGAGAATATCCTCGATCGTGGCACCATACTTGCGCTTTAGTGATACGAGCATTGACAATCGATCTTCAACAATTGGTAATCTCGTTGGATCGTACTCCATTCGGTCAATGATGTTTTTCAATTCATGTGCAGTATCTTGCAATGAGTAGAAACTTGATGAAATGATCTCCGAATGGGATTCCAGTTCTTTGTCCACAGAGGCGGCATCTTCCAAATCACTCATTGCCGACCCCACCCAATCCAATGCATGATTGTCACCGCTGATCGACTCATAAGCGGTATTCAGACGTTCAAAGATCCTATTGAAGTGTTGAAGTTTCATTTTTTCCTCTTCGAGCTCTTCCTCTTCACCGATGATTAGCTCTGCATTGTCGATCTCTTTTAATTGGAAAGAATAGAGATCGATTCGTTGTGCTACTTGCTGTTCATTTTCATTAGCCGTTTCGAGCCTACGCTTCAATTTCATATATTGGCTGTAAATATCCGAATAATTACGGTGGGCTTCAGCCAGATCCACTCCAGCGAATTGATCGAGCAGATGGATATGCCGCTTTTCATGCATCAATTCTTGATTGTCGTGTTGGCCGTGAATATCGATCAATTGAGAACCGATTTCTCTTAAGCTTGCAATCGTCACTAGTTTGCCATTGACCCGGCACGTCGTTTTTCCACTTGCGTTCAAATCGCGTCGGAGAATAATTATACCATCCTCGCAATCAATGCCGAATTCAGTTAGTTTTTTAAAGACAGGATGATTCTCATCATCGATTGTGAACATCCCTTCCAGTTCGGCTTTTTTTGCACCGTGACGAATGAATTCCTGCGACCCTCTTGCTCCAGCAAGGAGCTGAACGGCATCAATGATTATGGATTTACCGGCGCCTGTTTCTCCAGTCAGAACGGTCAAGCCTTCTTCAAAAGTCACTTCGAGATGCTCTATTATCGCGAAATTATGAATGGAAATCTCACCTAACATTCAAACACGCACCTCCTCCATCGAATCGAACATTCAGCTTAAATGAGCGCCAACAGTCTTTCTTTCACTTCAACTGTTAGGGACTCATCCCTGCAAATGATCATGCACGTATCATCTCCGCAAATTGTCCCAAGCATTTCATCCCATCCTAAGTTATCAATCAAGGAACCGACTGCATGCGCATTTCCAGGCAACGTTTTCAGAATTATGAAGTGACTTGCACTATCAATACCTATGAATGCATCTGTTAACATACGACGAAGCTTTTCTTCGGTATTGAATCTATGGACGGGCGGCAAACTATATTTATAACGACCGTCAGGCAATGGGACCTTGATGAGATGCAATTCTTTAATGTCACGGGACACTGTAGCTTGTGTCACGTCCACTCCGGCGTTCTTCAATTTATCAACAAGTTGATCCTGTGTTTCAACTTCCTCATTTGTAATAATATCCCGGATACGAAGATGCCGTTGTCCTTTATTCAATACAATACCTCCCATGCTTACCATCACACCTTTCTATTTAAAATCATGTCAATACTTCATACGCTTCAGTGATTAAAGCACCGAAAGCTAATTCATCATAAGAATTGACCGGGTCTTCCTTCGATTGCAAATGGAAGAGAAACTCGATATTTCCTTCCCCGCCAGTAACCGGGGAAAAAGAAATGCCGCGTAAAGAAAATCCATTCATCGTGGATGAAGCCGCTATCTTTTGCAAGACTTCCAAATGAACGGCCCTCTCCTTCACAATCCCTTTCTTCCCCACCTTATCTTTCCCCGCTTCGAACTGAGGTTTGACGAGAGCAACGACATCTCCACCATCGGCAATTATTCGTTTCAGCGGGGGCAGTATCAATGTAAGTGATATGAAAGAGACGTCAATCGTGGCGACTTGAGGCGTCCCTTTCGTGAAGTTTTCGGGAGTCGCATGTCTGAAATTGGTTTTCTCCATGACGGTAACACGCTCATCACTTCGTATTTTCCAAGCAAGCTGGTTTGTCCCGACATCTAGTGCATAGCAATGTTTCGCTCCATTTTGTAAAGCGCAATCCGTAAAACCGCCCGTAGAAGAACCTATGTCCAAAACAATCTTATCTTGTACGGATATATCGAAAACTTCGAGAGCCTTTTCAAGCTTTAAGCCGCCTCGGCTCACATATTTCAATGCGGATCCTTTTACCGACAACGGAGCGTCTATCTTGATTTTCTCACCGGGCTTTTCTAATCTCGTTTCTGCAGAAAACACGATTCCTGCCATTATGGAACGCTTCGCCTGCTCCCTCGTTTCAACTAGCCCTCTTTGAACAAGGAGTACATCGACTCGCTCTTTTGGTTGACCGTTCGTCATACGATTTCCCTTTCTGCACGGGTCGTTCCTTTGACAGTCAGTTCTGTCGTCCTTATAACATTCTCTACCGTCAAATCGATTTCTTCAAACAGCTTATCGACACTGCCGTGTTCTATAAATTCATCCGGAATACCGATTCGGCTAATGGAAACATTTGCAGAAACGTCATGTGCGTACTCCATGACAGCACTCCCGAACCCGCCTGCCAATGCTGCTTCTTCCACAGTAACAATCGGTTTGCCTGTACTGAATAACTGATCAAGCATTTCCGTATCCATCGGTTTGATGAATCTTGCGTTGACTACTTTCACATATATGCCTTTTTTCGCAAGTGTCTCGGCTGCATCCAACGCCATTGGAATAGTCGTCCCGAATGTCAAAATCGAGCCGTCCGCACCTTCGCGCAGTATTTCCCATGTACCAATAGGAATCGTTTTCAGCTTCTTGTCCATTACGACTCCTAGACCGTTCCCTCTTGGATATCTCATCGCAATAGGACCGTCATCATACTCCAGAGCAGTCTTCACCATATGCTGTCCTTCATTCTCATCTTTCGGCATCATAATCACAAGATTTGGCATATGTCGTAAAAATGAAATATCATACACACCATGGTGAGTTTCTCCATCCGCACCAACGAGTCCTGCACGATCTATGCCGATAAAGACGTTCAACTTCTGTCTAGTTATATCATGAAGCATTTGATCATATGCCCGTTGCAGGAACGTCGAGTATATGGCCAAGAACGGCTTCATCCCTTGGGTTGCCAATCCTGCTGCCATCGTTGCGGCATGCTGTTCAGCAATTCCCACATCAAAAAACCGGTCCGGAAATTCAGCCGCGAAGGACTCCAGTTTGGATCCTACGGGCATAGCCGGAGTAATGGCTGCTATCCGTTTATCTTCCCTGGCGATTGTTCTGACGGTTTCAGCCACTAATCCGCTCCATGACGGTGCAGTCGTATTTGATTTCACGAAATCGCCCGTTTCTATCTTATAAGGGCCGGTTCCATGCCAGGTTCCGATTTTATCATTTTCTGCAGGAGTGTATCCTTTTCCTTTTTTCGTAATAACGTGTAGCAGGACAGGACCTTCAACCTTCTTAGCATACTGAAGATTGCGTTCCAGATCATTGAAGTCATGTCCATCGATAGGTCCCAGATACGTAAATCCAAGCTCTTCGAAAAACACTCCGGAAACAAGCAGATACTTCAAGCTATCCTTCACTCGTTCAGCAGCAGCAGCCACTTTTCCGCCGACTGCAGGGATCTTTTTCAAAATATATTCTAATTCATCTTTCACGCTATTGTATTTCCCGGCAGTCCTTAACTTGCCAAGGATATCATGAAGCGCTCCGACGTTCGGCGCGATTGACATTTCGTTATCATTTAAGATGACAATCATATTTGTCTTCAGGTGGCCGATATGATTCAATGCCTCCAAAGCCATGCCGCCCGTCAATGCACCATCGCCGATGATCGGAATAACATGGTTCGAGCCGCCTTGCATATCTCTTGCAGCAGCCATTCCCATTGCAGCGGACAGGGATGTGGAACTATGTCCTGTTTCCCATACATCGTGTTCACTTTCGGACATTTTCGGGAAGCCGCTCAGACCTTTATATTGGCGGAGCGTGCCGAATTGACCGGCTCGACCCGTCAAGATTTTATGCACATATGCTTGATGCCCGACATCCCAGATGAATTTATCTTTTGGGCTGTCGAAAAGCTTGTGCAAGACAATCGTTAATTCGACAACTCCCAAGTTCGGACCGATATGACCACCTGTCACAGACAGGTTTCCAATTAGAAATTTCCGGATTTCTTTCGCCAATTCCGTCATGTTTTCTTTATCAAGTTGCTTCAGAAAAGACGGATTTGTAATTTTAGTGAGATCCACTACTATCACACACCTTCATAAATTATTGCCACGTAAGTCCAAGTAATGTTTTCATTATAACAAGAAGGCTCTTCAATAGGAACTATTGGACCATAATCCGGACAACGGGTTTTTCAAACCAAAGGAATATCAAACATCTCTTTGGACGATATAATCAGCAAAAAGTTTTAGCATCGAGTTTTCTTTCTTTAAAAAAGCCAAGCTTGCCGTTGCATCCAAGTGATACTTTTCCAGCTGTTGTTGCGCCCCTTCAAGTCCCAAAAGGGAAGGATACGTTGACTTATCACTGGCAGCATCGCTATTCGCAGTCTTCCCCAGCTGTTCGGTCGTTGACGTGACGTCTAAAATGTCGTCCTTGATCTGGAAAGCCAATCCGATGTTCTTCGCATATTTGCGAAGCAGTTCCAACTCGGCATCTTCTGCATCGGATAGAACAGCACCTGCTTCTATACAGAATGACAATAAAGCGCCTGTCTTATGCAGATGGACTTTTTCAAGATCCTGCAGCGATAATACTGCCGTCTCCCCTTCCATATCCAACACTTGACCGCCTACCATTCCATTCGCGCCAGAAGCATCCGCCAACAGAGCGACCAATCTGATAACTTGCTTGGGCGACGTATGTTCCAGGGAAGCTAATATCCCGAAGGCCCTCGTTTGCAAGGCATCTCCGGCAAGAACAGCTGTCGCTTCGCCGTATACTTTATGGTTCGTCGGTTTGCCCCTTCTGAAGTCATCATCGTCCATGCTAGGCAGATCATCGTGGATGAGAGAGTATGTATGGATGAGTTCAGCAGCACATGCCACTTTAAGCGCGTCCGCGGATTCTTTCCCGAAATCGGCAAGGACTGCCAGGACGAGAAGAGGACGAATCCTTTTACCGCCTGCATTCACTGAATAGAGCATGGATTCCTTCAATGAAGATGGGGCATTTTCCAAGTCTATCAACCGATTCAATTCCGCATCGATCAGTGGTGCTTTTTCTGAAATGAATACCTGCAGCCGTTTATCCATTCGAATCCCGACCTTTGGATGGATCGAAAGGAGTCGACTGCCCATTATTATCTATGATTGAGATTAACTGCTTTTCCGCATCCTGCAATTTCCCATGACAATAAGCGGATAGCTCCATACCTTGCTTGTATAATGTGATAGCGTCCTCTAACGGAACGTCACCCGCTTCCAATTTTTGAACAATGCCTTCCAATTTCGACATTGCTTCTTCAAATCGTAGTGTTTCTTCGCTCATTTAACTTTCCTCCCCGTCCTTCATCGTGATTGATTTGATTTCAGACTCTACAGTCCCGTCTTGCATACGGACTTGCAACGTCTCTCCAATTTCTAGTCCGATAACGGAATTAGTGACCGTTCCTTCTTTATAGATGATTGAAAATCCGCGTTCCATTACTTCCAACGGATTTAGCGCTTTCAGCATCCTGATCGCTGAATTGAATTGTTCGGCCTTGTTGCGCAAATCATTTTGCATTGACCTCTTCATTCTTTCGGTTAATAACGAAAGATTTCGATCTTCCTCTTTAATCCGCTGCAGCGGAGTATAAAATGAGAGCATCCTATCCAATCGGTGATGGTCCGCTTTCCTATTCGCGGTCAGTTCATTTCTGCTCCTGAGAAGCCTGTCATCCAGCCCGCTCAATTTTTCAGTGAATGGCCGGTAAAGCCTCTCCGGGAATTGCAATGGATACGATTGCTGGTATGTGGTTAAACGCTTGCGTTCATGCTTGATTTGATTCGAAAGTGAAATGTAAAGGGAGCGCTTCCGTTCCAATACCCTCTCAAATAACTCTTCCCTTGAAGGAACCGCCAATTCAGCGGCCGCAGTTGGAGTCGGTGCCCTCATATCGGCTACAAAATCAGCGATTGTTGTATCCGTTTCATGGCCGACAGCACTTATAATAGGAATCCTGCAAGAAAATATTGCCCTAGCAACCGCCTCTTCATTAAAAGCCCAAAGGTCTTCTATGGAGCCGCCGCCTCGTCCTAGGATTAACACATCGATCGAACCATGTGATTCCGCTAGCTCCAACGCCTGCACAATAGAAGGGACGGCTTGAGGTCCTTGCACGATTGCCGGAAACAGGCAAATATCGGCTAATGGATAACGCCTTTGTAATGTGGAACAGATATCACGGATCGCTGCACCTGACTGGGCGGTGATGACCCCTATCTTATTTGGCAAGCTAGGCAGCGGTTGTTTCCAACGCGCATCGAATAATCCTTCTTTCGCAAGCGTTTTTTTCAGTTGTTCATAAGCCAGATATAACGCCCCGACGCCGTCTGGCTGCATTGTTTGGACATACAGCTGATATTGACCGCTTGATTCGTAAACATTCACGTCCCCTGTGATCAGGACATTCATTCCTTCTTCAGGTTTGAACTTCAATGTTCCTGCAGCTGAACGGAACATGGCGGACTGCATTCTGCTTTTATCATCTTTCAACGTAAAGTAAATATGCCCGCTTGGGTGGATTTTCACATTGGAAAGTTCGCCTTTCACAAATACATTTCTTAAATAAGGATCGGCTTCGAATTTACGTTTTATGTATTTTGTCAATGAATGCACGGAAAGATACACATTTTCACTCAATAACTTCACCCCCGGAAATTCAGACGTATAGAAACGCTGTCTTTCCTATGAAAAACAGCGTAGCTCTTCGTTTTATGATTAATTAAGGCGGGTACCCAAAATCCGTTTACCCTCCGTTATTGCGACTTGCCTTCTTGGCATGCCGATTCGGCACTTTGCAATGTGTTTTTCAAAAGCATCGTAATGGTCATCGGACCGACACCGCCTGGAACAGGAGTGATGGCAGAAGCGACAGTCTTCGCTTTCTCAAAATCGACGTCCCCGCATAATTTGCCGTTTTCATCACGATTCATACCGACATCAATGACAACTGCACCCTCTTTAATATGTTCGTCCGTTACAAATTTTGCCCGACCGATGGCAACGATCAAAATATCAGCCTGTTTTGTAAATGACGGAAGGTCCTTTGTTCTTGAATGGCAGTATGTCACTGTAGCGTCTTTTTGAAGCAGAAGTTGTCCCATCGGTTTACCGACAATATTGCTTCTTCCGATTATAACAGCGTGCTTTCCTGCGATATCAACGCCGGAACGTTCCAACATTTCCATTATTCCGTGTGGGGTGCATGGAAGGAAGGTCTCTTGCCCGATCATCATCTTCCCGACATTTTGTGGATGGAATCCGTCTACATCCTTGCTTGGGTCAATCGCTTGGATTACAAGATCTTCATTAATATGCTCCGGCAAAGGCAATTGGACTAAAATGCCATGGATGGAATCATCGTTATTCAATTTATTGACATGTGCCAATAAATCCAGTTCAGTCACCGTTTTTGGTAATCTGATCAGTTCCGATTTCATGCCGGCTTCGACACTGGACTTCTCCTTGTTCTTCACATATGTTTGCGATGCGGGATCTTCTCCTACGAGGATGACTGCAAGACCAGGTTTGCAGCCGGATTCTACCAGAATGCCGACCCCTTGCTTTATTTCCCCTCTGAGTTCTTTGCCGATCGCCACGCCATCTATAATTTTTGCGGTCATCCGATTTCCCTCCACTTTACAGTCTTATTTCTCTTCGAATTTCGATAGGACGCCATTGACAAAGCGACCTGACTTTTCATCTCCGAATTGCTTACATAGCTCGACTGCTTCGTTCAAGATGACTCTATGGGGCACGTCGTCATGATGCAGTAGTTCATAGACCGCCAATCTCAAAATCGTCCTTTCGATTTTCGGCAATCGGTCAAGCGACCAGTTTTCGAGCTTGCTTGACAATGCCTTGTCCACTTCGTCTCGATATTCAGTCGTCCCTTTGACGAGTGATTCATAGAAAGGGTCGATTGGCCGTTCCATTATATAAGTAATCGCTTCCTCAATCGACATTTCCGTATTGTCCAATTGAAAAAGCGTTTGGATAGCCTTTTCACGTGCTTCTCTTCGTTTCATTGTCTGTCTCCTCCACTACTGTGTCTCTTGGGCTTTATCATAGCATATTCACTTGACGAAGATATAGCAGGACAAGTTGAAAAGCACCATCCAATGGACGATGCTTTTCAGATCATTCTGATTCAGGAGATGTATCGAAATCGATGCCAGTTATATGGACATTCACTTCTTCCGTCTCGAGCGAAGTCATATTGTAAACAGCATGTCGGATCTGCCTTTGAATCTCCGTCGCTACAGTGGGGATCGAGTGGCCATATTGGACGACGCAATATACATCGATAACGAGTCTATCACCAGTCCAATCCGTCTTGACCCCTTTTCCATGGAACACCTTGCCGAACTTCTCCGCAACCCCTGTCGCGAAGTTGCCTTTCGTCGTTGCTACGCCGTCGACTTCGTTCGTTGCAATGCCGATGATAACTTCAAGCACTTCAGGAGCCAATTGAACACGGCCTAAAACCTCGTCTCCTTTTGAACTCTTTCCTGCGAATGAAGGATTTACCTTATCAGCCATTCCACTTCTCCTCCCTCTCCTATGCATTTCATGCCCGGACTAAACGTCTAAACTTTCTCTGCGCTAGCCGGGTTATCCATTTACTACATGACTGTATATTTCTCAAGGAACTTCGTATCAAAATCACCGGATTTGAACACTTCATGGTCCATCAAATTCAAATGGAAAGGAATCGTCGTATCGACACCCTCGATGATGAATTCGTCAAGTGCTCGTTTCATCCTTGCAACAGCTTCTTCGCGCGTATCAGCATGAACAATCAGCTTCGCCACCATGGAATCGTAAAACGGCGGAATCGTGTAACCCGTATACATTGCTGAATCGACCCTGACTCCAAAACCGCCGGGCGGCATGTACATTGTCACTTTTCCGGGTGAAGGCATGAAGTTTTTCGCCGGATTCTCTGCATTGATCCGGCACTCGATCGACCAACCGTTAATCTTGATATCCTTTTGACGATAAGCAAGCTTTTCACCCGCTGCGATCTTCAATTGCTGTTGAATCAGATCGATTCCAGTAATCATCTCGGTTACTGGATGCTCTACCTGAATACGTGTATTCATTTCCATAAAATAAAATTCCTGATTGATATGATCAAAGATGAATTCGACTGTTCCCGCGCCTCGGTAGTTTACAGCCTCAGCAGCTTTGACAGCGGCTTCCCCCATCTTTTCGCGCAGCTTCGGAGTAAGGGCTGGCGAAGGAGCTTCCTCTACGAGCTTTTGCATCCTTCGTTGAATGGAACAATCACGTTCCCCAAAATGGATCGTATTGCCGTGCTTATCTGCTAGGACTTGCACTTCAACATGCCTGAACTCTTCAATATACTTTTCAAGGTATACGCCGGGGTTTCCAAATGCTGCTGCAGCTTCTTTCTGCGTAATCTTAATACCTTTGGCCAATTCCTCTTCATCCCTGGCAACCCTGATCCCTTTGCCGCCACCGCCTGCAGTCGCTTTGATGATGACTGGGAAGCCAATCTCTTGTGCCACTTTCAGGCCTTCAATTTCATCTGCGACAATTCCGTCGGATCCTGGAACAATCGGAACGCCTGCTTGTTTCATCGTTTCCCTTGCCACGTCTTTTGTTCCCATTCGGGAAATCGCGTCAGCAGTCGGACCGATGAATTCAATATTAACTTCCTCACAAAGTTCCGCGAAGCTCGCATTTTCAGCGAGGAATCCATAACCCGGATGAATTCCATCACAACCTGTCAATTTGGCGATACTGATGATATTTGAAAAGTTCAAATAGCTGTCCTTCGAAAGTTTCGGTCCGATGCAATATGCTTCGTCTGCAAGTTCAACATGAAGTGCTTCCCGATCCGCTTCCGAATAGACCGCGACTGTTTGAATACCCATTTCTTTGCATGCCCGGATGATCCTTACCGCTATTTCGCCCCGGTTTGCTATTAATACTTTTTTCATTGTAGTTTGCCCCCTCACTTCTGTTTGACTAGGAAGAGAGGCTGTCCATATTCGACCAACTGACCATCTTCCACAAGTATCTCCACGATTTCTCCGGAAACTTCCGCTTCGATTTCATTGAATAGCTTCATTGCCTCAACAATACAAACAATTGAATCCGATTTGACAGAGTCGCCTGTTTGCACGTAAGGATCCGCTTCAGGAGATGAAGACTTGTAAAATGTCCCAACCATCGGAGAGGTTATCTTATGCAAAGATGGATCGTTTTCTGCAGCTGATGATTCTGTGGAAGGCTCTTTGCTCTCTTGTTTAGCAGGTGCTTGCTCTGACTGTTCCTTCTTCGTCTCTTGGACGGCAGGTTGAGCTTGCTGAACAGGCTCCTCTTTCCGTTGTTCTGCTTGTACTGGAACTTGGTGTGCACCATTCGCTTTTTCGAGCTTAATCTTTGTTCCTTCTGATTCGAATGTAAATTTTTCAATTGAAGATTGATCAATTAATTTAATGATTTCACGGATTTCTTGAATTTTCAACATGACAATTCTCCTGACTCATTTTTATTTACGTACCTCCTCCCTATTTTAGACGTTTTTCAAGCATATTGAAATAGATATACTGGATTTACTGTGAAATACGGTAAAATAAAAAGAAAAAGACCCATTTAGGGCCTCATTTAATCATTTTTCCATAAAGTCGACTTGGACGGTACGTGCATCTTCCCAACTCGTCAGTACATATTGTGTAATTTCCGCCGCCATTTTTGTGGAATGTCCGCCATCTTCCGCGATTACAGCCACACTTACCTTGCCATTATCTTTACGAACGAACGCTTCCGGATAGCCTAGTGCCTTTAATTGTGTTTCCATTAAATCTTCAGCAGATGTACGTTTGGTGAGTTCTGCCATTTCATCATACGCTGCGCTTTTTTCTTCAGCGGTCGTATCGGGAGATTGAACTTTAGTTAACAATTGATCCTTTAAGCTGCTTCTTTCATTTAACACTTGCATTCTCATTTCTTCAAACAACATAGAGTCTGCATAAACGGTTTTCGTTTCTCCTTCAACATCGCCCGGTTTTGAGACAGTTACTGCATCTTTATCACCGAAGATTGCCATTCCATCTAGAGACATCGGTGTTTCCTTCTTCAAATAGTAGATCGAGATGACCGCTACTAGACTTAGTAAAGTCAAGAACCATACTGTACGTTTATTCGCTTTCAACGTGTATCCCCCTTTTCATTTCTTCGACGACTATCCGATGTTCAGGCAACTGAAGAACCGTCGACAAGATTCTAGTTAATTCATTTTTCGTTTTAGGATTGTCCGCCCCTTCTGCAACGACTAAAACTCCCTGGAGCGGATTCTTTTTTACTGATGAGGACCCGGTGCCTGAAAAATATCCAGATAATGGGCTTGGTTCTTCTTGTTGATCGTAATGGAAATGGATGAATACTTCCCCAACCCCTTCGATCTTCATCAAAGCTTGTTCAAGCTGAGCTTCCTTCCGGCTCTCCTCCCCTTTCCCTTTCTCCCCTCCCATCGAACCAATCGTTGAATTGATGAAAATGATGAAAACCGCTAGCAGCGTTCCGATGAAGAGCATATGAACTTTTCGTTTTGGCTTTTGCATATGATCACCATCTCATCCCTTCGAGCCGGATATGGTTCGTGTTATCTATGATGCATATTATGCTTGTTCAGAAGAGGCTATGACCAAAAATTCTCGTTATGAAATGAATGATCCAAATTCCCATTGCCATTTTCACGAGTGGCAGGAATTCTTCCTCCTTCTCGGCCGGCAGCAATAATAGTAAAACGGAGGATGCTATTGTGATGAATAAAACGCCTGTCAGAAACTGCAGCATCCCACCCCTCATTTCACCACGGTAATCAATTTGACCAATATGACAGTAAACAGTGCGGTATAGATGAACGCAAATGCGACTAGGAAAGAGACAGCGCAAAGTACAAATAACGTCTTCCCGATATCATCGAGTATTCCTGTTATGTCTTCATTCGCAAACGGCTCAATAAGTGCAGCTGTCCACCTGTATAAAAAACCGGTCAACAACGTCTTTAGCGTCGGCAAAAGAGCTACCGACCAGATCGTGACGATGAGCCAGGCACCGATGAAAACGCTTGCACCCGATGAATATCGTCCGATTGCCCCTAAACTGTCCGTCATGAATGAGCCCACGAGTGGTATATTTTGACTGATCAACTTTTTGATCGGTTCACTTGTCACACCAGTCAACGCCCATGAAATCGTGCCGCCCGCAGTGATGAATATGGAGTAAGCAGCGACCAGGGCTGAAACTAGGCCGATCAGGGAGCCCCTGAGTAAATCTGCCATTCTCGTAAATGGAATTGCTGGATGAAACCTTGAAACTATGTCAAACAGCAATGCTGCAGACAACATAGGAATGAGGATCTTGTCCGATAGGATGACTGCACCGTTTGCGAACAACAGCATGGCGGGCTGAAAGTTCAGCATACTGAAGGAGCCTCCGGAAGCAATGATACTCGCAGTCAATAACGGATAAATGGATATGAACATCGTTGCGACGGTCTGTGTGATGGATCGAATCATTTGCAGATGTTCATACGCAGGGTACAGGACTACAGTAAGTACGATGAAAAACAGGAAGGTTCTCGTCCACCTGGTGAATGAAGGAAAAAGAAAATCGAGTACCAAGGCCATGAAAGTTGAAATGATGACGATAATGAAACTGGAGAGGACTGTTCCGATAACGGATTCTAGCATAGGCATCATGGATTCTTCATCCGATCATTTAATGATAAATTTGGAGAGCGTAGTAAGCAGCATGGATAACTGCGGAAGCCATAGCGATAGTATTGCGATTTTAATGGCCAAAGTAGCAATCTCTGCAATCGACTCATACCCCGCTTCGGCCACATGCTTCACAATCATCTCCGAAAAATAAAACAAAAAGACGCTTCCTATCAAAAGCTTTGCGTAGGATCCTGGCAACGGTTCGAATAGGTCCATAAAGGTTTTTCCGAAAGGTATGATGATTGTAATACCGACATACGACAGAAAAAAGAAGAAAATTGCTGCGTAAATTATTGGCTGCAAGCTCTTGGAAGCGAATGACACGATAAGGAGAAGGAGGTAGATGACGACCAGTTGGAAAAGCGTAACCATTAGAATGCCAATGAGAGCCATTGAAAGAACTCGGCAATTTCCGTAAAGAAAATCCTAAGGAAACGGAGCATTTCGGCGGCAATATAAATGTAGGCTACAAAGAAGAGGAAAAAAGAAAACTCCTTCTTACCGGTCTGTTCAAAGAAGACATGTAAAAAGCCGATAACCAATCCAATTCCGGCAATACGCAATAAATCATTCAATTCCAATTCGGGTTCCCCCTTCATGAACAACTTATGAGAGGGCGGGGAGAAATATGATGGAGTTATGTAGAGAAATATGGATTTACGCTTCGGGAGGACGCTTTCCGCTACAATCCATGCCTAAAAATAAAAATACCCCAACCCTGTTAAGAGTTGGAGTAAAACACTTTAACTTTATTATGCTCTAGATACGTATTCGCCTTCTTCTGTGTTGATGATCAATTTATCGCCGACGTTTACGAAGAATGGAACTTGGACGATTAGACCGGTTTCCAAGGTAGCCGGCTTCGAACCGCCGCTTGCCGTATCGCCTTTGATGCCTGGTTCAGTTTCTGCAACTTCAAGTGTGACTGTTACCGGAAGATCAACGCCGAGAATTTCATCTTTGAACATGATGATATGAACTTCCATGTTTTCTCTCAAGTAGTTCAATTCTTCTTTGATTTGCGCAGAAGGCAATTCGATTTGCTCGTACGATTCATTGTCCATGAAGACATGGTCATCGCCATTGGCATACAAGTACTGCATACGACGGTTGTCAATTTGCGCCTTTTCAACTTTCTCGCCTGCACGGAATGTTTTTTCATTCACATTTCCTGTGCGCAGATTACGCAGTTTTGAACGGACGAATGCCGCACCTTTTCCCGGCTTTACGTGTTGGAAATCAATAATGCGCCAAATGTCCCCTTCAAATTCGATTGTCAGACCTGTCTTAAATTCATTTACAGAAATCATGCTTTTTCCTCCATTTTGTTCGTTATAGGATGATCAATTCTTTAGGTGAATGTGTCAAACGGACATTGCCGTCTTCAGTGATAATAATGTCATCCTCAATACGGACGCCGCCGATTCCAGGCAGATAAATGCCCGGTTCGACCGTGACAGTCATGTTCGGCACAAGTACAGTTTCTGAACGGAAAGATAATGCCGGACCTTCATGCACTTCCAAGCCGATGCCATGGCCTGTCGAGTGTCCGAAGGCATCTCCATATCCCTTCGACTTGATGTAATCACGTGCGATTGCATCCGCTTCTATTCCAGTCATACCCGCTTTGATCTTTTCCAAAGCCAATACTTGTGCTGCAAGGGTCACTTCATAGATTTCCTTCATTTTTTCTGAGGGCTCCCCTACTGCGACAGTACGTGTGATGTCTGAAATATAGCCGTTATAAAGCGCCCCAAAATCCAATGTAACCAGCTCGCCGGATTGAATCACTTTGTCTGAAGCGACACCGTGCGGCAATGCACCCCGCTCCCCTGACGCTACAATCGTATCGAATGAAGATGAAGCTGCACCTTGTTTTCTCATGAACATTTCAAGTTCGTTCGACACTTCCAGCTCAGTAACTCCCGGTTTGATGAACGTGCAAATATGAGCAAATGCATCATCCGCAATTTTCGCGGCTTGTTGAAGAATCTCGATTTCATCAGCATTTTTTACCATACGAAGCTTTTCTACAATTCCGGATACTGCTTTCAGTTCGGCATCCACTTTGTCATTATATAATTCGTACGTGCCAAAAGAAACATTATCTTTTTCAAAGCCTAATGTTTTGATTTTCATTTCTTTTGCTTGGTTGGAAACTTCCTCAATAATCGTTTTTTCATGCTTGACGATGCGGAAGCCTTTCACTTGTTCGGCTGCCTGTTCTGTATACCTGAAATCGGTGATGAACACTGCATCATCAGCTGAAACGATAGCAACCCCCGCACTGCCTGTAAATCCAGTCATATAACGTCTGTTATATGGATTCGTCACCAATAATGCATCTAAACCGTATTCTTTCAACGCTTCCCTCAATTTTGCCAGTTTCATAGCTTTACCCCTTTTCTTCGGAGAAGGAAAGCATGGAGTGCAAGCTCATATCCGCTTGTGCCAAAGCCGGACAGCTGTCCTATGCAAACTGGTGCGAGCATTGATGTTTGTCTGAATGGTTCCCGACTATGTATATTCGAAATATGAACTTCGATAACTGGTACATCGACAGAAGCGATCGCATCCCTTAATGCAACGCTCGTATGTGTATAGGCTCCGGGGTTGAAGATGATCCCGTCACACCCAGCCTCTTCTGCCTCATGGATTTTGTCAATTAATGCACCTTCCGCATTCGATTGATAAAAAGAAATATCCACAAGTTGCTCTTTAGCGATGGATTTCATGTTGTTTTCCACATCCTCCAACGTTTCAGCACCATAGATTCCGGGTTCTCTTTTGCCAAGCCGATTCAAATTCGGTCCATTCAGTACAAGCAGTCTCACAGCTACACCATTCCCCTCACCATTTTCTTCCCCATTTTATCATATCGTTCCAATGGCGCAACCTATTTATGGTTGTCGTTCGAAAGTTTTCTTCATATAGACAGCGGTTCCCGTAATGAACCTGCTGACGATTGCAATAAGGGAGATGAAGGGAATTGACAGTTTCTTAACTCCCTCTGTGAACGTTAGTGGAGAATAGATGATCCATTCAATCGCAACAGCCGCAACAATACTGACGGCGATGGCCGTTATTGCCGGAGGGATATTTGCCGTAGCTCTTGACAGGCCATAGAACAGACCGAAAGCAATTACTAGAATGATGAATAGCAACGCCCACTTCCATCCTTCATGTGATGATCCAAATAAGAGCCATTTGCCACCCCATCCAACAGGTGACCATTTTATGAAATTGAAAAAATGCAGGAATTTCAATGCTCCCATTGTGAATAATGCCGCGATGATTGTCGTCCATATCATTGTTTTATTGAACATATCGACTCCTCCTTATGACGAGTGTCGGGAAAAAGCCTTTTTTTTAAACCTTAATGGTGGAGTCAATACCCTTTTTTTTGTACAATAGTAGGATAAGTTATTTGATATAATGTTTGTAGAGTAGAACATTTTTTTAAAACATGTTTTTCATTTGATAAGAGAAGGTGTTGGGAACCCATGACTAAAAAACAACAACCGCCAGCATACGGTGGGCAGGCACTCATCGAAGGTGTAATGTTCGGCAGCAGAAACCATACAGTGACAGCTATCCGCCGCAAGGATGATTCCCTCGATTATTTCTATGTTCCAAAAGAACAGAAGCCATTCGCAGCGAAATTGAAAAAGATACCTTTTGTGCGCGGGATTGTCGCTTTGATTGAATCCGCAGGTATTGGATCTAGACATTTGACGTTTGCGAATGAGCGTTATGATGTCATGCCAGGTGAGGAAGTTGAGGAGAACGGAGAAGAGGCCTCCAAGCTTACGATGGTAATTGGCGTCGCAGCGGTAGGTGTGCTCTCATTTTTATTCGGCAAGTTCGCGTTTACACTAGTACCGGTCTTTTTAGCGCAAATGCTTGAATTCATGGCGCCAGGGAAAACGGCACAAATCTTGTTGGAGAGCTTTTTCAAACTTACACTATTGTTATTGTACATTTCCCTCATTTCCATGACACCGTTAATTAAACGAGTTTTCAAGTATCATGGTGCTGAGCACAAAGTGATTAATGCTTATGAAAACGGTCTTCCGCTTACCGTTGAAAATGTCCAAGCGCAATCAAGGCTCCATTATCGATGTGGAAGCAGCTTCTTATTGTTTACGGTAATTGTAGGCATGTTCATTTATTTCTTCGTTCCCGCTGATCCGTTATGGTTTAGGGTTGTCAATCGTATTCTGTTGATTCCTGTTGTGATTGGCATTTCTTTTGAAGTATTGCAGTTTACGAACCGCCTTCGTAATATTCCTGTATTAAAATATTTAGGCTATCCAGGATTATGGCTGCAGTTGTTGACGACGAAGGAGCCTGAGGATAAACAGGTGGAGGTTGCAATCGCCTCATTTAATAAGTTGCTTGAAATTGAAGAGCAAGGAATTGAGAATATTGATATTTTGAAGTCCACCGACACAAAAATGCAAGATTCGACAGTTCCTGCAAATTAACGAAAAGGAAGTGCTCCGAAGTTGGGGCACTTCCTTTTTATATAGTCCCGATAAAAGATCTTCACCGATACAGTGGCAGTTGACTTCCGTTTCAGGCGCACGCTGATCCTCCCCGAGTCGCCGCCTTCCACTTCAATCAACTGAGTTCCTACTAATACTCTGGATTCAAATGTTCTTTCGGTTTATAGTAGCACTTTTTTAAGGATTGCTAGATTTTTCTCCAGAAATGAAGCGTTCTTTTCAATTCCACGGCGTTTACACCAGCCGATACTATTAAAAGCATCTGTAAATTGATAAAAAGGCAACACGACCTCCAATTCAATTAATGGTCTTACTGTATTATAGCCTTCTTGATAAGACTGATACAATTTAGCATCGAAGCTTAAAAAATCACGATACAGTTTGGTGAAATCGATTTCTGTTGAGCCAAATCGTACACTTTCAAAGTCGATCACGCCAGACACCTTATTTTCATCCACAATTATATTCGCTGGACGAAAATCCATATGTATAAAGCTCGGTCCATCTGAAGGAGGAAGCTGTCGTTTCATACTTTCAAAATTTACAATGGCCTGTCTGTATAAACTTTCATCTAAAACTTCCTTTACATCCTCAGCAAAACTATAAAATTGGCGTTCCACAAAATTAGACCAGACCGAAAATTCGTCTTGTATGCTATTTAACTGTATACTCGTAGGCGGCTGAATTTGGTGCATAGAGGCATGAAGGACCCCAACCTGAAAAGCAATTGTGGGTAAAGCCTTATTTGTTAGCGGTTGTCCTTTTAATTCAGATAATAAGAATGCACCGGGACACTCCTCATCACCAGACCAATAATCCAGCATCTTAGGAATGGAAACTCGATCTTTTAAGATTTCATAGGCTTCAAGCTCTCGCTGACACTTCAATTTTGTGTAAGGTATTTTCAAAAAGATAGTTTCCCCATTTAGCAATTTACAATTATAAACTGTTGAACTATGGGAATCTTCAACTTCATTAATTGATAATACATTCAATTTAAATTGCTGAATGACTCGATTTAGCATCCAACCACTCCTTATTCTTTAAAGTGTCATGCCGCTAAATGGCCTAGTTATTGTACAGTGCTTATTCAATAACTGCGTCCTATTGCTGAAGGCTTTAAAGTTCTTTAAATTTATTGCACCTGAACAAGCACGTATTTTCCAGTCCACATTTGAGTAGTCACAACTAATCTTTCTCCATCTTTTTCAAAGAACAGACCAGCACCGTCTTTCTCTTTAAATTCCCATCCTTTTGAACGAATCATCTGTTTAATAGTATCATCCGCTATCGATATGCCTTCATTTTCAGTTCTTGTGATATACCAAACGGAATCATTGTCTGTTGCGAGCTCTACTATCTTCTCATCGGAGTTTTTTAGTTTTTCAATTGCTTCTTTTGCTGATAGATGATCTATCGGTAAAGAAGGATAGCGTGATTTATTCACAAAAATAAACACCGCCACAGCCACTACTACTATGCCCAATACAATTCCAACCTGTTTCATACATTACCCCCTCCGTAGTAAATTAATTTATTTGGTCCTTCTAAAACTATCTGGTCTCGCACTAGAATGAATTAACTATCTTATTCATTATACCAAATATTTCAAACAGTAACTTTAAAAAAATTAAGAAGATAGAAAAAACAGGTAAGGAAAAACATTTGTTTTTCCTTACCTGTTTTATGTTGCTAACTAATTGGACAGTTCGTTTTTATATTATAAACCACATTTCAACTGTGCATTACAGTTTGTGCATGTGTTGCAGCCGCCCATTTCTTCAACGGTTCCTTGTCTACATACAGGGCATGTATCGCCGACTTCAGAGCCAATTGTAACGTTTGTTGAACGCAAGTCCTGAATCGTATTAACGAGTACGACTTTTCGTTGTTCAACGACTTCTTCTACATAATCGGAGTCCATTTCGTTTTCTTCGGCTTTCAGCGTAAGTACTTGGGAGTCACGGCTGCCGTCGACATAAACTGTTCCGCCTTTAGCTCCGCCTTTATAGAGTCGCTCGTAGACGCTTTCCACCTGTTCGACCGTATAGCCGCGTGGAGCGTTAACTGTTTTAGAAATTGAGCTGTCAATCCAGCGCTGGATGATGCACTGAACGTCTGCATGCGCTTCCGGTGCCAGGCTCATTGATGAAATGAACCATTCAGGAAGGTTGTCCGGATCAGCTTCCGGGTTACGTTGTAAATATTCTTCAACGATGCCCGCTTTGACCTCGATGAATTTACCGAGACGTCCGCTACGGTAATATGTGAACGAGAAATATGGTTCAAGGCCGGTAGAAACTCCAACCATGGTTCCAGTGGATCCAGTTGGCGCAACTGTCAATAAATGAGAGTTTCTGATACCGTGTTCGAGAATTGATTCACGGATATCTTCCGGCATTTTCTTCATGAAACCTGTGTTGATGAATGCTTCACGAAGCATTTTTGTCTCCTCGTCAGTTTTGCCGATAAGAAATGGGAAGCTTCCCTTTTCTTTCGCAAGCTCGATCGATTCGCGGTAAGCCGTTGTCGCAATCGTTTCGAACACTTTGTCGACAAGCTCGTTGCCTTCTTCTGAGCCATATTCTTTTTCACAATAGATCAGTAGGTCGGCAAGACCCATGACTCCAAGTCCTACACGGCGTTCGCCGAGGGCTTGTACTTTATTTTCCTCAAGGAAATATGGTGTCGCATCGATGACGTTATCCTGCATACGGACACCGACACGGACGGTTTCTATCAATTTATCGTAGTTCACTGTTTTCGTTTCTTTATCAGCGAATTCAGCAAGGTTAACAGCAGCAAGGTTACAAACCGAATATGGTGCTAGTGGTTGTTCCAATTTTGTTATCCTGAAGGTTTTTTATCCTCCAGTTCTTACAGTTCGTTTTCCTGTAAGTTCAGCATACATTTTGACTGTATAAAACAGCCTTGCGGTCTCGTGCCTGGATTATAGTCTGTTTTTTAATAAAACAGGATCACCAGGTATGCGTTGCCCCTGACTGAAGCTTTACCTTCGGCCTTCGGTTCGGATTGGCATCTCAGCTTCCCCGCTTCATCCCGCAATTTTTAACGTGAGGCGAAGTCCACCACACGGGTTTGTCGCTACGACTTGCTGGCCGTATGCTTTTGCATTCGTTTCGTTATTCGCATTATCGATAAAGAAAATACCTGGCTCTGCGGAATACGTTGCACAAATATTAATTAGATCCCATAGTGCGCGTGCTTTGATTGTCCGGTATACACGGACTTCATATCCAAGACGCTCCCATTCACGGACATCTCCGACTTTATGCCACTCCTCATTATAAGCCGCCATCTCTTCAGGTGAGTATTTTTCAACTGCCGGGAATCTGAGTTCATAATTAGCATCCTGCTCAACAGCTTTCATGAAATCATCTGTCAGCGTAACTGAAATGTTCGCGCCAGTTAGGAATTCCGGATTGTGGACGGAATAAGTTCCACCATCACGTAATTTCGTTTCAGCGTCTTTCAAGATTGCTTCGTTGAAACCGCCCATTCCAGGGATTGTGCGATAGTTGAGAATTCCTTGGTACATCGCTTCCTCTTGAGCGGTAAGCGGTTTGAATTTCAGTTTTTCATTCGCGAGCTTCTTGATCAGTTCGTCTTCTGTATGTTCTAGAAGATAGCGGAGAATCCTTGGATTCTGCATTTTCGAAATGATGAACTCGCAAATGTCAGGGTGCCACCTAAATACCGTCCTTTTCAGGATATTTCTCTGCAAGAAGCAGACGGAGTAGACTATATCATCACCCTCAGCACTATCTGTTAGGGGTCGGGCGCTTCGGGAAGAACTGTACTTCCCTACTCTACTTGCATTCACTGTGAATGGTTTCGATAGTCGTTGAACCTTCACCTTAAACGGTGCTTGGCTGCGGATTGTCCAATGCCATTAATTTTTAAGCATTCACGCTCATCGTTTCCGATCACGTTGTAGCTTAATGGCCTCTAAGGAGTTCTTCGCAATTCACCCGATTTTCTAGTCATCCATTGTCTGGACGACGCGGACTAGCATTGTATTTAATCCGCCAACATAATCATTTGTGCCCCACGCTATTTGTTACTCTCTCATTAGGAGAGGGTTGGGTCATTTCTGCCCAACTCTCATGCTTTCACATGAGATCAGACTATCTCATCAAAGATGAAAACCTTTCAAATTTACGATTCAACTTAATATCCCCATGTTGATATAGATGGTTGTAGATAATTCGCAAGTCTTTAGTACTGCTGAAATACACATCGGAACAACCTTGTTTCTCAGTTATTGAATTCACATTTTTGGCTAGACCTTGGGATTTCAAGAAATTTAGAATGCATTTAAGAATTACAGGATTTCCTGTAAATCCCATTCTCGCTTTTAAATATCCATTACGATAATACACTCTAATATGACCGTCAGCGTCAAAGAAACCTCTTAAAAATGCCCATTGAAGCTCATTGTTAACAAAGTTTATAAAAGGTTCTTTTCCGGTCTTATTAGGAGTAATACCTAATCTAATCAGGTCATTAGCCATTTTAGTAGAATTAATAACCAAGGTGTACTTATGTTGTTCGTTTTGGATACGTCTTTTTCGAAACTTAATAGCACCATCCATATTAAGTTCCTTTGCTATATCTTTTAGCAGTTGGTAATCTTCAGCAGCTAGGCAAAGTACTATTCGTTTTGATTTACCTCTATCGACTACTGTTCCGTCTCCTAGAATAAATCCTACTATATAAGCTTGATTTGCTGTTTTTATTTCTTGAAAATAATCTTCATCATATTGATATATTTTATTTTTCAATTTCCCAGCTTCTCCAGAGGTTCTCGGTTGAAAAAAATGTAACTCTTTATTCCAACGAAGAATTGTCCCTCTAGACAAATCAAGTTTATTTGCGATTTCCACCTGGCTGTAACCATCTTCATGGAGTTTCGTAATCATTTTTATAAGTTCATCTTTGTCCTGCGCCCCATAACGGCGTTGCCGCTTGTTATAGTTTACTCCTTCCATTGCATCCAAATTATCCACCATCCATCCTCATGAATACTTTGTAAAGCTTTAGGAAGTTTCAATAGTCGTTGAACGTTGATCTTCGTTTCCAAAGACCCTTCGCTGCTGATTGCCCAATCCTTATTTTTTTTCAAACCATCACGCTCATCGTCACCGATCACGTTGTGGTAAATAAGGCTCTAAGGGTGTTCCAGCAATTCACAGGATTTTACTCCCGCCATGTTTAGTTAACGGGAACCACCTTGTTCGACAAGATGTGTCAATTTCGCAATATCATCGAGCCATGATACTGAACCGGATGATTTTCCGTTGACGCCGCGTGCTAATGTATTACGTGGTCGTAGTGTGGAACCGTTCGTTCCAACACCGCCGCCACGGCTCATAATCTCCATTACCTGTTTACGGTGATCGGAAATGCCTTCACGGGAATCCGCCACGAACGGCATGACGTAACAATTGAAGAATGTCACTTCAGTATCAGATCCAGCACCGTATAATACACGGCCCGCCGGAATGAAGTTCAATTTGGAGAGTTGTCCATAGAAAGAATCGAACGACTCCTTGCGCCGCTCTTCCGTCTTTTCAACAGATGCGAGCCCTGTCGCATTCCGTTTGGCAATCTGCTCGTAGAATACTTCAAGCGGCTTTTCAATGACTTCAATTGGTCTCGTTATAATGCCTGTTTCCTGATTTTCGGGATTGTCGATTGCAGTGCGGTATTCCTTTTCAATCCAAATATCCGCTTTTCCATTCTTCTCATCAAGCGCAGTGATGAACCCAAGCCCCCTCGCTGGAAACTTCGGATCTTCCTTAACAGTCAATACGACGAAATCGCCGACCTTCAGTGTTTTCTTTTCTGTATCCTTGAAAGAATAACGATCGATCATGACAAGACGGGACACACCGCTGTGTTCAATTTTCATGTCTTCTGTAATTGGATGCACTTGCGGGAATTCGGCAATATCCGCATTCAACCGCGCTTTATCCAGAATTGGTTCCTGATGCTTTGAAACAATTACCATTAACGCATCCTCCCTCTGGTTTATTTTTGTCAACACAACATGTTGTGTTGATTCTATTCCCTAATCTACTACATATTGAAACCTGCCGCAATGATAAGATTTGAGACCGAAATATTCGCAGTTGATATTACGCACTTTTCGACAAAAAATAATTCGAAAGTGCCAGTCTCATTTTTTAAACGTCCAGTCTTTATTCGCATATTTTCTTTTTTCAACCTCTTCTACATAAAGAAGTTGCTCTGCAGTAAGTTCCATCGGTTGAAGGACGATATCTAAAGCTTTTTCAAACCCTGTTGCAAAAGCTCCAACACATTCCTCCACGGAGATTTCGCGATTAGTCAATCGATCGATGGCAACCGCTTTTTCCGGCAGGCTTTCGAGCATCCGCTTCCGACTTTCTTCAGACGGGAACTTGAATAAGGATACAAGCTTGTCCTCGTCCAAACCTAATAGGATCGCTCCATGCTGTAATATTACACCTTTCTGCCGGGTTTGGGCGCTTCCCGCGACTTTCTTCCCTTCGACGACAAGCTCATACCAGCTTGGAGCATCGAAACAAACAGCGCTTTTCGGCTTTTTAAGGTTATTGCTTTGCTCCTTTGAAGCCGGCAATGAAAATTCGGCATGCAGTCCAAGGTTCCGGAAGCCTTCTAAAAGACCGTCAGAAATGACACGATACGCCTCTGTGACGGTCTCCGGCATTCCAGGATAATCTTCAGTTACGATTACGCTATATGTAAGTTCATGCTCGTGCAGGACGCCTCTTCCGCCGGTTGGGCGACGTACGAATCCGAGTCCGTGTTTCTCAACCGCTTCCAAATCAATCTCCCTTTCGACGCTTTGAAAGTATCCGATTGAAAGTGTTGCCGGGTCCCACTCATAAAAACGCAGTACAGGCCCGATTTCTCCTCTGCTATGCCACTCCAACAACGCTTCGTCCAGCGCCATATTGTATGATGGCGAACATTTTCCTGAATTGATAAAATGCCAAACCGCCTTACCCAAATCATCTACCCCCTTACCTGCAATGCATATCATTTTATCATTCCCATTGAACAAGTGCTACTCATTCTTTATAATGGAATTATAGAAAGAAAGGGGAAAATCGGTTGTGGATTATATTATTCTTGGGGCGGTAGTGCTCGCCATCATTTTGTATTTTGTCATTACAATGTTCCGTGTCAAAAAGGCTGTTACAAACCTAACACAGGAGCAATTCATTGAAGGATACCGAAAAGCACAATTGATTGATGTACGTGAACCAAAAGAATATGAAGCGGGTCATATTTTAGGCGCTCGTAACATTCCATATTCACAATTCCGTCAGCGTTTTAAAGAAATCCGTCCGGACAAGCCGGTCTATCTTTATGATCAAAACGGCGGTAAAAGCTCACGAGCTGCGATGTATTTGAAGAAACGGGACTACACCCAGCTGTACCAGCTGCAAGGCGGATTCCGCACTTGGACTGGCAAAGTGAAAAGTAAATAATCATGTGAATAGACAAAGGAGAGACCCGGTTACAAGGTCTCTCCTTTTTTTATTCCATATCAAGCATTCACAGGCTCTTTTTCTTTTGTATATCTCAACACAGGTTGACGGGCGGCTTTCGTCTCGTCAAGACGGTTGATAACAGTCGTATGAGGGGCTTCCTGCACGATTTCCGGATTCTCCTCGACTTCTTTCGCAATTTGGATCATAGTATCGATGAAAGAATCAAGCGTCTCCTTCGATTCCGTTTCCGTTGGCTCGATCATGATTGCCTCTTCAACATTCAACGGGAAATAGATTGTAGGCGGATGGAAGCCGAAGTCGAGCAACCGTTTCGCCATATCCAATGTCCGTACGCCCAATTTCTTCTGACGGCGTCCAGATAATACGAACTCATGCTTACAGTGCTGCGTGTAAGGCAGGTCGAAATAAGGCTCGAGTCTGCGCATCATGTAGTTTGCATTCAACACCGCATTTTCCGTAACAGCTTTCAAGCCATCCGGACCCATTGAACGGATATATGTGTACGCACGCAAATAGATGCCGAAGTTGCCATAGAAAGGTTTGACGCGCCCGATTGATTGAGGAACGTCATATTTGAATGTATAACGGTTATCCTCTTTGACAAGAATCGGTTTCGGCAAGAACGGAGCCAATTCTTTCGTTACTCCGACAGGGCCTGAACCTGGGCCGCCGCCGCCGTGAGGACCTGTAAATGTCTTATGCAAATTCAAGTGGACCGCATCGAAGCCCATATCTCCAGGACGTGCTTTTGCCATAACAGCGTTCAAGTTCGCGCCGTCATAGTACAATTTCCCTCCTACGCCGTGTACAATTTCAGCCATCTCAAGAATATCTTCTTCAAAGAGACCTAATGTATTCGGATTCGTAAGCATGAGGGCAGCCGTATCCTGGCCGACCTTCGATTTCAAGTCATCAATATCGACAAGACCGAATTCATTTGACTTAACTGTAACTGTATCAAAGCCCGCCACTGTAGCGGAAGCAGGGTTTGTACCATGCGCGGAGTCCGGTACAAGCACCTTTGTACGGTGAGATTCCCCGTTAGCTTCGTGGAACGCACGGATCATCATGAGGGCAGTCCATTCCCCATGTGCACCTGCAGCTGGTTGAAGTGTCACTTCATCCATTCCGGTAATTTCTTCAAGATGTTCTTGTAGGTCATACATCATTTCCATTGCACCTTGGACAGTCGATTCATCCTGCAACGGGTGGATATTCGCAAAACCAGGGAATCTTGCCACTGCCTCATTGATTTTCGGATTATACTTCATCGTACAAGATCCAAGTGGATAGAAGCCAGTATCTACACCGTGGTTACGATTGGATAGTGCTGTATAATGGCGCATAATATCAAGTTCTGATACTTCTGGAAGCTCAGGAGATTCCTCTCTGAGAAGACCTTCCGGCAAATGGCTTGAAAGATCGATTTCAGGAACATCTAGCTCAGGCAAACTATAGCCGATTCGGCCTGCTTTTGTAATTTCAAAAATGAGCGGTTGGTTGTCTTTATGCATGAAGGGCCTCCATTTCCTGCACAAGTGCATCAATTTCTTCTTTCGTACGTTGTTCCGTAACGGCAATTAAAACATGGTTGGAAAGCTCTGGATACGTTAATCCAAGATCATATCCGCCGATGATCCCTTTTTCAAGAAGCTTCGAGTTCACTTCTTTAACCGGCTTATTTATTACCACGACAATTTCATTGAAATGAACCCCGCCGTACTTCACTTCGAAACCAGCTTTCTCAAAAGAACTTTTCGCATATGCGGTTTTTGCGATATTTTGGTATGCAATTTCCTTTGTACCAGCTTTTCCTAAGGCGGTCATTGCAACCGAAGCTGCAAGAGCATTCAGTGCTTGGTTCGAACAAATATTGGATGTGGCCTTGTCACGTCGGATATGTTGTTCACGTGCTTGAAGCGTCAATACGTATCCGCGTCTGCCTTCGCTGTCAGTAGTTTCCCCTACCAATCTTCCTGGCATTTTCCTCATCAACTTTTTAGTAGTTGCAAAGTATCCGCAATGCGGGCCGCCGAACTGTTCGGAAATTCCGAACGGCTGTGCATCACCGACTGTAATATCCGCGCCTAATTTTCCTGGAGGCGTCAATACACCTAGTGCTAGCGGATTCGCCGATACGACTAACAATCCGCCTTTGTCATGAGTAATGTCTCCAATTTTTTGGATGTCTTCCACCTGACCGAAGAAGTTCGGATATTGTACGAGAACTGCTGCTGTATTATCATCGAGCAACTCCTCAAGCAATGCCATATCCGTCACCCCATCTTTATGAGGAATCGTTACCACATCGATAAATTGGCCCGCCGCGTAAGACGCCACTACGTCCCGCGCTTCAGGATGAACTGTTTCGGAAACGAGGATTTTAGTGCGGCGTGTATGTCCTGCCGCCATCGTCCCAGCTTCAGCCAATGAAGTGCCGCCGTCATACATCGATGAGTTGGCAATGTCCATGCCCGTCAATTCACAGATCATCGTTTGGAATTCAAAGATGGCTTGCAATTCTCCTTGAGAAATCTCTGGTTGGTATGGTGTATAGGCTGTATAGAATTCGGAACGCGATATGACATGATCGACGATGATCGGTTTATAATGATCATACACACCTGCTCCTAAGAATGATGCATAGGTGCGCGCATCCGCGTTTTTGGCTGCAAGTTGTGCAAGCTCCTTCGTCAATGCGGACTCCGCTTTCGCTGGTTTAATATTCAATTCACCTTTAAAACGGACTTTCTCCGGAATATCTTCAAAAAGCTCATCAACTGTCGCAATCCCGATTGCTGATAGCATTTCTTCACGATCCGTCTCCGTCATAGGAATATAACGATGCTTCATATCAACATGTCTCCTCTTCATTCATTTATCGTTTATAGAAAGGTGTGGCAATCAATTTCGCTTTCAGACGTTTGCCACGGATTTCAACTTCAACTTCAGTTCCTTGAGCTGTATGCTCCGTTGCAAGAAGTGCGAATCCGATATTCTTTTTCAGTGTAGGCGATTGGGTTCCCGTAGTGACTTCCCCGATTTCCTCGTCGCCAATGAAGACTTTATAGCCTGTCCGCGGAATTCCTTTATCGATCATTTCAAGACCGACCAGTTTCCTTGGAACACCATTTTCCTTTTGTTCAGTTAGCACTTCTTTACCTATGAAATCAGCTTCCTTATTCAACTTCACGACAAAGCCAAGGCCTGTTTCTAGCGGAGTAATGTCTTTCGATAACTCCTGGCCGTAAAGTGGCAGTCCTGCTTCGAATCGAAGAGTATCGCGGGCTCCTAAACCGGCAGGAACCACACCTTCCTCTTCTCCCGCTTCCAAAATGGCCGGCCATAGAGCGACCATCGATTCCGGCGATCCATAGATTTCGAAACCATCTTCACCGGTATACCCTGTCCGGGAAATGAGAACATTGTGCCCTGCGACATCGACATTTTCTTTGAAACGGAAGAACTTGATTTCATCCAATGGTTCGAAAGTCAATTTCTGCAAAACTTCCTGCGCTTTCGGACCTTGTAATGCTAGTAGGCCGAATTCGTTCGAACGGTCATCGATGACCACATCTCCCGTCACATGCTGCTTCATCCATTCAACGTCTTTTTCGATGTTCGATGCGTTCACGACTAGAAGATAATCATTCTCTTTCCTTTTGTAGATGAGAAGATCATCTACTGTGCCGCCATTCTCATAACACATTGCAGTGTATTGCGCTTGACCGTCCTTCAATTTGGAGACATCATTGGTAACCAACCCTTGCAGGAAGGAAAGTGAATCTGGGCCAGAAACAAAAACTTCGCCCATATGCGATACGTCAAATAGGCCAGCTTTAGTTCTAACAGCTTCATGTTCGGCCTTAATGCTCGAAAACTGAACTGGCAGTTCCCAACCACCGAAATCAATCGTTTTTCCACCGTACTGTTGATAACTATCAAATAGTGCAGTGCGTTTCAAAGTTCCTGTCAAAGTCATATCCCCCTTGAAATGAATGATGAAAAAAAGACAGAAGTCCCCTTGTAATAAGAGAACCTCTGTCCATGTACCTGAAAGTTTGACCTTGCGGCTTTCCTCTTTGGTGGCCGAAATAATCGGCGCTCTCCAGAGACGCGTCATGAATGAGTCTTTTTGCCTGAGAGATTCATAACTTCCGTTACTTGCTCCTTCGGCGACGCCTAATGCGTGCTCTCCCCATCCAATCATCCGCCATATTTAATTAAAAATAAAATGAGTAAAATTCGGACAAGTAACTGCCCTTTCGCCTCATATCTTAACATTTTATTTTTAATAGCGCAATCCTTTTTGATGTATTATTAAATTGCCGAACGTTTTTTATCCAGAACTATTAATTGTTCGTGTTTAAATAAACAAATATTTCAGTGTGCAGTCATTGGATAGTCAATCTAACAATCTGAGACGCAATATACTGAGTAATCTCATTCAATGTCCTATTTGTCGTTTCGACTTTAAAATGAGCGCTTTGCAAATAAAGCGGCTTTCTCTTGTGAAAGAGCCTCTCCAATTCATGTCTGGAAGATCGCTGAACGATCGGTCTGTTGCTATCGGTGGAAATCCTTCGCCAAATATCACGGAATGTTGAATTCAAAAAAAATACAAGTCCTGTCCTTCTCATAATTTTCCTGTTTTCCTCTCGCATTGCAACACCGCCGCCGGTCGCAATGATGCAATAGCTGTCATGGAAAGTACGTAGGAATTCGGTTTCCATTTCCCTGAACGACTCCTCTCCGTATGTTTCGAAGATTTGAGGGATTGTCATTCCTGTCCGTTTGGCAATTTCCGTATCCATATCGTAAAAAGGCAAATTCAACAATGTCCCCAGCCGCTTGCCGATGGCGCTTTTTCCGCTTCCCATGAAACCGACCAAGTATACTCTCTTCATATCTCTACCCGCCTTGCCTCATTAACTTTGATGTTTCGTTCTCGTAATGGAGTTCAATTGAATCGTAAGTTCTGTATAGATTACTATGCCACGAAACAATAGTAAAAAGAAAGAGGCTGACGAGAAAAAGTAAAATTAGCGAAGCCGCCAAAATGACTCCTTGCTCATTCTTGGCGAAACCCAATTGCAAATCTCCTTTCCCGCTTCCACCCGTCAAGCATCGTCACTTCCACATTGAGCTCATACCCTTCATGATTAAAAAAGACACTTGAGATGTTCGTGAAGAGAGGTATATACCCAGTATTATTTATCGATTTTCGAATGACATTATTACTTTGGCCCACTTCTATTTTCCCTCTTTCATTTGTGAATGTAATGGCCCTGTTACCCATATGGACATTGAAATCGTCGACATCAACCAACAATGCTTGCAGGTCGATTGCAAAAAGCTCCCACTCAGTCGCATAATAATCTTGTAATTGACGTTCAATCGGCAGTTTCCAATAAAAGAACAGAACGAAAAAATGAAGGAATATGCCCATGATTAGTAACTGAAACAAAGCTTCCAGAAGAGAGTATCCTGATTCATTACGGAGCTTCAGAATGCTATGCATTTCATGAATTCCCGTTCTATGTAATGATAGGTTACACAGATGCCCTCACCTTCAACAGACCAATTGTACAATGTCTTCTCTATCCGGTTTGTCCCTGTCACTATTCCGTATGAACGATAGAGAATGGCGCTATGGTAGGCGGATTCCGCTGCATGCATGTCGAGTCTCTTCACTTCAAGACGCGTCGAAATAGTAGAATAGAATGGCAACAGCGTTCCAAAAATCACTGTAATAATGACAAGGGATAAAATTGATTCCGGCCATGAATAGCCTCTTTCATTGATCATAGACGAGCACCCTCCCGTGCTGTAGTTGCAATGTCAAACGCTTGTCACCGGCCGATGTACGCAAAATGACCGTTCCCGGATTGATTATATGGCCTTTCGGATGAAATTCGATTGCACTGATCCGATTGCCGCCCCTTACCCAGTGCATACCTTCCGGAAAATCAATCGTGGAATATGTCACTGAACTAGGGGCATACAAGCTATAGGATGTACCGGAATTCCGAAACTTGATTGCTGTATACGTTTCGTTCGCCATCGCATATGCCTGGGCATGATGAATCGTTGCTATGAATGTGTACAGCGCGTCTTCCTCGCTATGCCTCGTTATCCATCGATCTCCGACAGGTAGTATTACAGCAGTCAGAACTGCGACGACGCTCAATACTAAAAGCATTTCCAGGAATGTGAAGCCGTTTTCGTCAGTCTTCATCGCTATCCTTCGGAGGATTTAGAATCGGGGTCGTAACTATACCGCTATCAATCGAAACTTCAGATCCATCCGGACACTTCGCACCATTTGGCAAATAACCACCTCTCTCCAAGTCTTCAATGCTCGGATTAGTATGCTTCTCCATTTTATATGCCGCAACCTGTCCCTCCACCATTTTCACATATGCCTCGCATCCCTTTTCATCAATCGATTTCGAATGTTTTGTCACGTTCGGTATGGCGATCAGTACCAGAACGGAAATGATAAGCAATACGATCATCATCTCTATTAATGTGAACCCTTCTTCTTCCTTGACTAGTTTCAATCTTTCCTCCTCCTTAAAAGTTGTCAAACGTACTGTAAACCGGCAGGAGCAATGCAAGATATGCAGCCAAGATGCAGACGGCCAATATTGCGAACAATATGGGCTGCAGCAGTGCAAGCCATCTTGCCATCTCCTCTTCGATCATGTCATGAAGATTTTCACTGAACAGTAGAAGTTCCTTTCCCAAGTGGCCCGTATCGGAACCATGCTTCACGTAGGCGCATAACTCCTTTCGAAGACCAACTGTCAGTTGGATTGCTGTATCAAAATTCTCGCCATAGATCACATGCCCTTTGATTGTCTTTGCAATTTCGCCCAGGATGGGATCCACTTCTTGCTCAACCAACACTTCGAGTGAATCTTGTATAGATAGTCCCGACTGAAGAAGGCCACCGATTTCACCGGCAAAATCCCTTGTCTTCCATTTCGAATGTAGCGGACCGACAAACGGAATGGCCAGAAGGAAACGAATTTTTTCGAACGGCAACAGCCTGCGATAGATAAGATTTCCAATCCAAGCCAATACGATAATAAACACACCGAATCCGAGCATTACATCGGGAATTTTCGATACAAGGAGTGGCAGCAGGGTAACAAAGCCGGTTCCAGCTTCATTCCTTGCTACAGCCATCGTTTGCAGATTCGGAAGAAAATAGCTTCTGAAAACTACTAGAAAGATGGCCAGAAAGAAAAAGAGAATAATCGGATAAACCAATAGACTCCGCAGCTTCCTCTTTCTTTCTTGAGACTGCTTCATTCTTTCTGCAATTCCTTTTAAGGCATCCGCCAATCTTCCATCCACTTCCGAGATGATGACAGGTAAAAGGATGTTTGAAGAAAAACCAAGTCTTCTAAGAATTTCTGTTACGCCAAGTCCATCCTTTAAATCCTTTTCTACCTGAATTAGCAGTTCACTGTATTGTTTGGAATGGTGAGGCATAAGCAGAACCAACCCATCATGGAATGTGTAGCCCTCTTGCATGAGGAGTGATAGCCTCCCTAAAAATGCTGGTCGATTCTCAATACGATGCCCTGGTCGTTTAACAAGTCGCCTTCCGTTCTTAACCACTGGATATCATTTTCTTCATGCTATATTTTTTTATGATGGCATCTATCGTCAATTCTTTCGGCACTGTTACATGCTCTCCTGAAATGATCCCTACAGCGATGGATTCCAATAGATCGCCTTGGATAATTTCAAATACTGCACCGATGTCTCCATCTGTTTTTCTAATGAGACGCTGGGCAGATATGCATACAACCGTTTGCCTCAATTCTTCTGGTGTGATTCCGAAATCCATCATTCTATAGAAGCAGCCTTCCGGGTCTTTCGAGTGGACCGTCGTCAGTACTAAATGCCCCGTCAGTGCAGCCGCCACCGCTGTTTTTGCGGTTTCAGAATCCCTGATTTCCCCAATCATGATGACGTCCGGGGAATGTCTAAGTATTGCTTTCAAGCCAGCAGCATAGGTCATACCGGATCTTTCATTTACCTGTATTTGAAGAAGGTGAGAATGGTTGTTTTCAACCGGATCTTCGAGGGAAATCACATGTCTTTCAAGCTGATTGACACAATGGGCAGTAAGGGAATAGATTGTCGTCGTCTTCCCGCTTCCGGTCGGACCGGTTAACAAGACTAGCCCTTGTCTCTCTTCTGCGGCGCGCCGCAGTTTCATTTCCCAGACAGGCTCGATGCAGAGCTTATCGAGAGGGACAATTTGATCATGCCTTTGAATACGGATGACAACACTTTCTTTCATTTGGATAGAGGGAATTGTCGATACACGAAACGAGAAGTTCTCGTCATGCATTTTTTTGTGAAATGAACCACTTTGGGGTTTTCGTTTATCACTGATATCTAAGGAGGAGAGAAACTTATAAAAGGAGATCATACGGGCGGCCAACTGTGGGGGAAATGTGCCGGACCGTTCGAGTTTTGAATTCTTTTTGAAACAAATATCATACCGATCTTGCAGCGGAACGAGGTGGATGTCTGTCGCCTCATTGGCAATCGCCCGTTCTAATAGTTCGAAACATTTTTTCTCAATGAGATTATCACGGTTTTCCATTGAACACCCCTCTTTCAATAGGTGAAAGACCGCTTTTCACCTTACAACGAGTATACGGTGAACGATTTGAAAAAGGAATACTTATAAGTGAATTCGATTTTTAAGGGCCGTTTCCGGCTTGAATTCAATTTTCACATGGCATTTTCGGCTCAAAATCGATTTTTGGAGGTATAAGATCAATATGCAGTCCATGCATTTGTCACAATGTCGACTTGATAGGAGTTTACTTTTCGAATAGCTATCCATTATAATGAATAAGAGATCTTTGTATTGTTTTACGTTAAGGAGGGACGCACTTATGGATAACATGTTCAAGCTATGCGGTTTTTGGACTGGCATTTTCGCTGTAATGTTTTTCGTCGGCGATATGATGACAGCTTCCGTCATTTTCATCGCTAGCACTATTTTCTTCCTGTTGCTTGGATATTTGAATCTAACAGAGCGTATGTATATGTACATGTTTGGAGCTTACCTTATGATTTTCATGGTAGGATTCAGCTATTATGCGACATTCATTCACGTACCAGGTGCAGGACATTAATCGTCCTAAAAGAAAAAACAGCCCATCCGGCTGTTTTTTCTTTTAGGAAAATCCGTTCAAAAAGGGATTCATATCCTTTTCTTCTTCAGTCGTTGTCGAAGGGCCATGCCCAGGATACACAACAATCTCATCATCCAAAGTCAATAGCTTGTCATGGATAGACTGAAGCAAGGTTTTCGTATCTCCTCCGGGAAGATCTGTCCGGCCGATACTGCCCTTGAAGAGGGTATCTCCGACCACCGCAAATTGTGCCTCCTTAAAAACGAACGAGACGCTGCCGGGAGAATGACCGGGAGTATGACGGACCTCCAATTGGAATGGACCAATATTCAATTCACCTTCTTGAAGGAATTGATCAGCATCCTTATTTTTCACGAGTGGCAAACCGGGGTATCTAGAAGAACCATTCAAATCTGGATTTCCAAGCCAATCATGTTCTGCCTCATGAATATGAACCGGTATGCCAAAATGGTTCCTCACCCGATCCACTGCACCGATATGATCAAAGTGCGCATGTGTTAAAAGGATTGCAAGCGGTTTGCCATTCGCTTTTTCGATTTCGGCAATGATTCGATCCCCTTCCTCTCCCGGGTCGATCACTAAACACTCCCCTTCACGACTGTAGACTACATAACAATTCGTTTGAATCGGGCCTAATGGATATGTACGTATTTCAAGCATCCTTCACACCTCCTTTACCTGATAATAATGGACTTATAACTGGATTTCAAACAATCGTCATTTATATGCCTCGACAAAATTTGTAGGAAACAGTACAATAGAAGAGGAATATTGCTTAATCGGCATTCATTTTTTCTCTGTTGAAAGGAGTGTCTTCCGCATGAACATCTTAATGGTAATTTTCGGACTCGTTGCGATCTTTGCTGTAATTGGAACTGTACAAGCTTTCAAAGAGCGCAATGTGTTGAGCATTTTGTTCAATGTTGCAGCTGCCTTGATTTTTGGCGGTTTTACAATTGCAACAATTGTCTTCCAAGGATATCCACCTGCTCTTGTACATTAATTAGCATTTGTTATAAAAAACATCCCCTGCATTTAGTTGCAGAGGATGTTTTTTATTTCTTCAGCAGTGTACTGTTAGACATCAGTTGTCAATTTCAATCCACTTATGTTTTTCCTTCGTTTTCATGTCGATCAACTCATCCGACGTATAACCGTTTACACAATAACGCCTTGATGGCGAGCATTTTAACGGTCCTGCGTCCAACCCATTTGTAAGCTGCTCCAGATTACCGTTTTCAATGAGGTATAAATTAAATCCCGATGCCATTTCATCCAGTTGACCACTTTTTTCAGCGCTTTTCACAATCAGCCGATTTCCATCGAGCCATTCAATCTCCGGAGTGACCCACTCTGAATAATTGCTAACAGCAGGCAATGTCCATCCGGCAATAACAGTGCCTTCTAGATTTCTAATTGTATAGTTAAAAGCATCTTGATCGTTAACCTGAACGACAACGAGGGAGTCTTCAAACACATCATGATAAATCACGTTATCCATTTCAATTGTCCTGGTTTCCTCTGTATCCAATTGGAACAAACGGACCTCTCCTCCGTCAAGCGGATGCCCGTTGAACAACAAGCCCATAATCCGGTCATTACTTGCCCATTTGGAAAAGGGATCATCAAAATTCACAACGGAAAGGCTATCATCTAAACCATCAAATGCAAACAGGTCAAAGGACCAATCTTCTTGAAAAGCTGCAAAAAGTATTTTATCTGGGTTATCTCGATTCCATTCGACGGAAAGCTCTATCGAATCAATCTCGGCCTGATGTTGTATCGTTCCATCCATTCCGATTACCTTAACAACTGCGGCATTTGCTTGTTCACTCGTATGTACTAACAGATAATCGCGGGAAGGATGGACGAGGACATCGATAATAAATGATTCATCCTTGTATACCAACCCCGATTCGCCCGTTTCGATATCGAAATAGTTCACTTTGTACATGCCCTCATCTTTTTCAACGTACAGAATCCGCGTGTCAGTCAGCCAATCTGCAATGAAATGAAAGCTCGAAGGGTCTGCTTTAAAGACATGGGGAGTCGGCGGTTCAGCTGGCTTTTCCACAAGATTTGACGGTTCTTCGATGTCAGGTTGCACAGAAGGCTGTACCTTCTGTTCCGAACAGGCTGACATGATGAAGACGCTCACCAGAAGCAGATACCATATTCTTTTCATTCGCCTCTCCCCCTTCCTTCATTCTTTCAAAAAAAATCTGCACGGTAAACGAACCCGTGCAGAACATAGTTGTTACGCCTGGATCGGCTTATTCCTGTTCTTCAACCCTATCTTTGTCCGTGAATCTTAGCAAGTCTCCATTGATGATCAAATCGGAGTAGCCAAGTTCGGTAGAAGCGCGGTCAATATACGGTTCACACGCCGCTCCTTCTGTTTCTTCTCCGGTTTTTATATCATAGCAAACCTCGTGAGCGTAAATATAATCCTCTGTCACCAAGCGTCCATCCCTGAAAATGACAAACGGTTCGTGATCCGGTGAGAATATGTCCGCACCCAACTGCATGTCTTCTTTCGTATCGATGCCTAGTAAATGCAGGACTGTCGGTCTCACATCCAGTTGACCGGAAAGCTCATGGATCGTTTTACCTTTTCCATTACCAGGTATATGCACGAACATCGGCACTTTTTGCAATTCAACATTATCAAGTGGAGTGATTTCCTTATCCAAATACATGCCCATCGCTTTATTGTGATTTTCCGAAATACCATAATGGTCTCCATACATAACAATTATGGAATTGTCATACAAACCGTTTTTCTTCAATTCTTCAAAGAAGATTTTAATGGACTCATCCATATAACGAGCTGTCTGGAAATATTTATTCAATGTTTTTGAATTGGAGTCGTATGCAGGAATCATCATATCTTCTTCATCCAAATCAAATGGATGGTGGTTCGTCAACGTGATCATTCTCGTTGAAAATGGTTGTGGCATTGTCTTCATCAATTCCACAGATTGTTCAAAGAACGGTATATCTTTCATACCCCAGTTGACAGCCTGCCCCTCGCCAATTTCATAGCTTTCAACATCGTAGAATTTCTGAATGCCCAAAGCTTGATACATGATGTCACGGTTCCAGAAGCTACGGTTGTTCGCATGCATGACACTCGTGAAGTATCCGTTCTCACCTAACTTTTCAGACATCGAATTGAATGTATTCCCACTGTTCGTGAAGAAGACGGCACCGCCATTTCGGCCGTATAATGAGTTTTCCACGATGAATTCAGAGTCGGAGGTTTTACCCAGCCCTGTCTGATGATAAAAGTTATCGAAATAGAATGTATCTGGATCATTTGTCAGTTCGTTGAGGAATGGGGTAATTTCATGACCATTCATTTCATTATTGATAACGAAGCTTTGAAGTGATTCCAAAGAAACAAAGATCACATTTCGCCCTTCCGCAACACCGAACATTTTCGGATCGGGTTCTGCATAATTGGCATTAATGTAGTTCGCCACTTCAGCCAGCTCACTGCCATCGGCAAGCGCTCGTTGTGCATGCGTTTTCGATTGGATGAACAGATCATAAATGTGATAATTGAATGTCCCTATATTTTTAACGAGCAATTCCCGATCGAAGCTTCGAGTCAACAGCTGCGGTCTTTGAGCTTCGGATAATCCTAAGTTGACCATCAATACTGTTGCAGCAACTACGAAATAGAGCTTGCGCCCAATGCTTCGTTGGCTTTGGGAGCTTTCCGAAACTGGGATGAACTTGATAGCCAATGCAATTATGATAACATCCGCAAAGAAGAATATATCCCAAGGATGTATATTGGCACCTACGGAAGACGATAGATCTCCAAAGTTGCTTGTTTGGAACAATACTGGCAATGTAATGAAATCATTAAAAAATCGATAAAACACAGCGTTGCTGAACATAACGATTGATGTTAGCAAACTGATTGAAAATATATAGATATTACGTCGTTTTTCATTCTTCATGAATAAGGCCATGCCATAAATGAACAATAGAAAACTAAGTGGGTTAATGAACAGAATGAATTCCTGCATCACATTATCGATTTTCATAGAAAAGCTAGTGATGTAGCCAATATACGTCGTTAACCACGTAGCAATAATTGCAATGACGAGTATGGAATGTTTGGGCCAAGTTGCTTTTTTCATACATGATCTTCCTTTCATAAGTAAAACATCTATTTGTAAATTCATCTTATCTTTTGGACATACACTACATATAATAGACGGATGAAACGCAAAAAAGTTTCATTTTTAATTAAAAACTGGAGGGAATTGATTTGGGAAAAATTAATCAGACCTTTTACCCAATTCTCTTTTCAAAATTAGAACCGCAGGCAAGTAATCCTCTTTCATAATCAACCCATTTTCAAATAGCTCTTTCACTTCGGACATCATCATTTCGATATCTGTTTTTTGATTCCCTGTATATATAAAAATGCCGAACCGTTTAAGAAGTTGCAGGACATCTAAGAAATGATTCATTTGGCATCACGTATTTTCAGACATTGTATCACTTTGTTTTCAGTAATAATCATATTGACCGGAATGTCATGTTCTTCAATGGGCACGTCTTGGGAAGTTTGATGATTAAACGCCAATGATACCCGATTGCCGCAGTAGTCAGATAAATACCGATCATAATACCCACCGCCGAATCCGATTCTGAAGCCTTCATCGGAAAAAACGACTCCGGGAATAATCTGGAGGTCGATTTGTCCTTTATCAATGGAATCCGTCCTTCCGACTATCGGTTCCTTCAAATCCATATAGACCGTTTCCAGATCATCCAAGGACGTAATGAGTCTGAAATCCATCTCCCTTGTATCTGGGTTGCATTTCGGAACGGCAACTTGCTTTCCCGATTCCCATGCAGATTCAATCAAAGGAAGTGTATCCACTTCCGGAAAGCGAGATATAGTGACCCCGATCGTTCGGGCAGAAACATACTCCTCGCATGTATATAGACGTTCCAAAATCGCTGCAGATTTTCTAGCATGTTCAGAATGATTCATATCTCTCATGATTGTTATCATCATTTTACGTTTGGACAATTTACTCATAGAAGTATTCCCTCCATTCTGAAATAAAAAACCAAAACCCGTGAAGAGTTTTGGCATGAGCGATTATTTCGTTTCACGGTGCAAAGTTTGTTTCTTTTCACGTGAGCAGTATTTTTTCATTTCAAGACGTTCCGGATTGTTACGCTTGTTTTTCTTTGTAATATAATTACGCTCTCCACATTCTGTGCAAGCAAGTGTAATATTTACGCGCATTGTTGTCCCTCCCACTCATTAGCAATATAAATTAATATGAGCATGATTTATACGACTTTTCAATTGTATCATATCACACGGTGATGTAAAGAAGAAAGTTTCAAATTACATTCGGAAGATGCATATGTTACTATGGGAACAAAGTAATTTATTCCCGGAGGTTGTTCAATCGTGGATATTGAATTAATTTTACTGTGCATCGGCCTTATATGTATCATTTTATCATTTTTTATCGGGAATTCCACTCGTAAAAGCGAAGAGGATATCGAAAACGTTTCAATAAGCCTTCATCAGGAGACAAATCAACTGAAAAAGCGCTTGAGAGCCGTTGAAGAGGAATTAATGATTGGTGTGGCGCCTATAACTAATGGACAGCAACAGCAACGCAAGCAAAAACCCGTTCACGAAATTATCATCAATCAAATCCTATCTTTGAGAGCTCAGGGTTATTCAATTCCTGAAATAGCCAAACGCTCCTCGCTGTCTGACGAGGAAGTTATTGATGTATTGAAATCCCGAGGTGTCACCGTATGATGAAGGACATTTTACGGGGAGTCGGAATAGGTTGCATCCTTGCAGGAGGAATCCTTTATTTCACGAATACCAACAATAATTCCGCGGAATCGGGCGCTGAGCAGTACAAATCCCAGTTGGACGAGCTGCAGATTGAATTGGTTAAGGTGAAAAAAGAGTTAGCTGTCGCCCAAACGCTCACTTCTTCTAAAATCGAAAAAAGTGCAGGGGAAAATAGTAATGCCAGTGGGAAGAAGGAAACTAAACCTGACAGTGAGTCAACATCAAAGCCAATAACCAAAATAATTTTGACCATCGAATCCGGTTCAACATCGGCTACTGTTGCTGACAAGCTTGAGCGCGCGGGGATTATCGGTAGCGCGAAAGAGTTGGAACAATACTTAATTGACAATGGCTTATCCGGCCGCATTCAAATCGGTGTGCACGAAGTCGATACGACAATGGACCTTGGCACAATTGCTGGCATTATTACGAATACGACTAAGAGATAAGAAAAAGCTGCCCTTCGCCGAACATAGCGATTGTGGCAGCTTTTCTTATTTCTCGTCCGAGTCTTTTTCTTTTTCTTTCTCTTTTTCTTTTTCTCGTTCAAATCTGCGATCTATTTTTTGATCGGTCGTTTCAAGTGCATTCGAGTTTGCCCGCTCTTCCTTCAATTCAAAATAGGTATCTAGAGACGTTCTCACTATATCAAGCATTGCTCTACCTTGAGTACGGTAATTGCTTCGATCAGTCGAAGCGTATGGAATAACAACAGCGTAAGCCACTTCAGGGTTCTCAGCCGGCGCAAACCCGACATGCGTCAAGTTGACAGAGGCCATCCCATATTTACTTCTGTCATCCCCGTAATAGGAGGATTGGGCTGTACCGGTCTTCCCTGCAGCCGTATAGGAAGCGCCATTGAATAGGTTCGGTGCAGTCCCATTCGGTCCGTAATACACGTAGTGCATCCCTTTTTTAACTTGTTCAATCTCTTTTGCCGTATTATTAATGCGATTGAGGACTTTCACTTCTGTTTCCTCTAGCAATTCTCCAAGCGTTTCGCCATCTTGGGAAGGTTCTCTTATTTCCTTTAATACTTTTGGCGCTACCCTGTATCCACCGTTTGCTACAGTCGACACATACTGAACAAGCTGCAACGGGGTGTACGTATCGAATTGCCCAATAGCGAAGTCCAATAACTTACCTGAACGTGTGTCCGTACCGGTAACACCTGTATATTCCCCTGGCAAATCAATTTCCGTTTTTACCCCTAAACCGAAAGAGGCATAGGCATTACGCAGCCGATCAAAACCACCGATATCAATTGGAAGAGCCTTAAATGGTCTGTATACTCCGTTTCCTATTGAAATCGCGATTTTGAACATATAAACGTTAGATGACCTGCCGAGCGCTGTTATATCATCGACAGACACCCGTCCGTTCTGATTGAACAGGGATCTCTTAGATAAACCAGCAATATTCATCGGTTCGTCTATTTTCTTTTCTCCAACTGATAGAACACCTTCACTATATCCTGCCAATACTGTGGCTACTTTCACAGTGGACCCTACTTCATAGGCTGAAGTGAACGTTCCATACGCATAATCACGCACTTCCCATCTGCCCGAATCCTCATCTTTCACTACTCGCTTACCGACCAAGGAAAGCAATTCCCCGTTATTCGGATCCATCATGACTAGGAATGCCCTGTCCAACAATCCGGATCGCGGGTCTTTCTTCATTTCAAGAAGTTTTTCCGATAGTAGTTCCTCCAATGATTCCTGCAATTCACTATCCATCGATAATACGAGATCCCTGCCCGGTTCACCTTCTCTGACGGTTTTAGTCTCGATGACGCGGCCAGTTCGGTCCTTTATATTTTTCACGATGGTTTTTTGCCCTCTTAATAATTCTTCATATTGTTGTTCGAAATAACTCCTGCCAATTCGATCGTTCCGTGAATAACCACGAGACAAATAATAATCGAGATGGCTTCGGGGAATCCCTTCGATCGAACTTGTCATCGTCCCGAGAATTGTGCTATCGGAGAATTTAATACGGTTCCAGTCGGTCGTCGTATCGACCCCCTCAAATTCATTTAACCGTTCCGATACGGCTGCGAATTCCTCTTCCGTGACATTCCCGCTTTTAATGATCTGAGGAGAGTACGCGTAGCCGGACATCATTTCACGATAGATGGCCAACACTTCGAGCTCATGATCCGTAAAGGAATCCAGCTCTTCATCCGTAATCCTTTCACGCGTCAAACGGGTCACTTCACGTTGAATATCCGGTTTGGAGACAGTTCCGTCTTTGCCGATTTTCGCCAATTCTTCCTTGCTCACTTTCGCTTCCGCTTCTTCCGGATTCAATAAAATCCAGAAATCACGTTTATCGCCGATTGTAACCCTTTTTGTATCCTGTTCAATCAACTTGGAAAGCTCTGTTGCGATGTCGTACATTTCTTTTGCTGTTGTAGATGATGTCTTTGTATATGTAATTGCATTCATCGGTTTATTATCAACAAGTACCTTCCCTGTTCGGTCATAGATCCTTCCTCGAGGAACGCTAGTATTGACTGCGATCTCTTCCTTCATCTCCAATAACCTTGTATAATTCTCGCCTTTAACGATCTGCAAGTATCCAAGTCTGAAAATGAGCAAGGAAAACAGGATGAAGATCGAGAAGAATAAAAGGTTCATCCTGAAGGCGATATGTTTCCGTTGACGGATTTTGGCTTGGTCCACTTTGCGCATCGGCTTTTTCATATGTATTCCCCTTACGTATTTAGTCCAGATTGAATTATAGCATTCTAAACATAAAAAGCATATATCCTGACGAACAGGATATATGCCGGGTTGCATTACTCTGGATTAGTTACCGAAGTTTTTAGCGACTTCATCCCAGTTTACTACGTTCCAGAAAGCGGAAACGTAATCAGGGCGTCTGTTTTGGTAGTTCAAATAGTAAGCATGCTCCCAAACATCGAGTCCTAGAATCGGTGTTTTTCCTTCCATCAATGGAGAGTCCTGGTTAGGAGTCGATGTGATTTCAAGTTCACCATTATTGGATACAAGCCATGCCCAACCTGAACCGAAACGAGTTGCAGCAGCTTTAGCAAATTCTTCTTTGAATGCGTCAAAGCTGCCGAATTTCTTATCAATCGCTTCTGCAAGCGCTCCCGTTGGATTTCCTCCGCCGTTTGGTGAAAGGATATTCCAGAAGAACGTATGATTCGCATGACCGCCTCCATTATTACGGACAGCCGTACGGATGTTTTCAGGAACAGCATTCAAATCGGAGATAAGCTCTTCGACTGATTTGGAAGCTAGTTCGTCATGCCCTTCCAATGCGTTGTTCACGTTCGTCACATACGTATTGTGATGTTTTGTGTGGTGGATATTCATCGTTTCTTTGTCGATGTGAGGCTCCAACGCATCGTATGCGTATGGTAATTCTGGTAATTTGTAAGCCATTAGTCCATTCCTCCTCAATTGATTCATAATTTATCCTACACTATAAACATTATCAAAATTAGGTAACCCATTCAATTGAAATGAACTATCTCGTGACGTAGAGTATGAAAATCCCAATCATAAGCAACATCACAGCACCCTTCGCAGCGACGGAAGTGAAAAACCCTACGATAGAACCAATACCGGTCTTAATGGACTGCTTTACGCCAGTCCGCGTCACAAGCAGCTCTGACAGGAATGCACCGAGGAATGGTCCGATAAGGATTCCAGCTACCGGAATGACGAACGGCCCAATTAGCAGGCCGATCGTACTTCCCCACATACCCGCCTTTGAACCGCCGAATTTCTTGACACCAACAATATTTGCAAGAGTATCTGCGCCGAAAAGCAATATGACGAATAACGCTTGAATCACCCAAAACAACCAGCTCAACTCTTCAAAGGAAGCGAATAACCCGTACAGCAGGAATCCACCTACGATGAAAACTACGGAAGGGATGATTGGATAAATCAATCCGACAAATGCGACGATGAACATGATAATGGCCGCTATCCAGCCTGCTATCTCCATTCCCTTCCCTCCATTATCCCGCTTTGACTGGCTGTAAGATCCCTGAGCAGGGATCAACAGCCAGTAAAAGCCCGATTGGTTCAACTAACAATCAGTGAAGGAACCACTGATTGAAGTTTCACCTTACACCCGTTTGCCTAAAATGGCTTCAGCGATATTTACTGCATGATCTCCGATACGTTCAAGATTGGATACGATATCGACAAAGACCATTCCCGACTGAGCAGAGCAATGCCCCTCATTGAGTCGCACAATATGATTTTTACGGAATTTACGTTCCATCTTGTCGATCAAGGCTTCTTGCTCGGCAACTTCCCGCGCTAATTCAATATCATTCATATCAAGGGAACGTACAGCCTTATCGACAGTCGCAATTGTCAGCGTGAACATTTCTGTCAAATCATCCATCGCTTCCTCAGTCAATTTCACACGGTTCACTTCACGGTAATCAATCAACTCGATAATGTTTTCGAAATGATCCCCGATCCGTTCGATATCTCGAACCGTATCCATCAACATGACGTGTCTTGCGGACTCGACCGGTGAAATATTGACTGCGGAAATATCCACAAGATAATCCGTGATTTTCCGGTCAAGGTTATTGATGGCGTCTTCAATCTGATATGCCGTTTCAGCATGTCTCTTATTGCTTGTCTTCAAGTACTCGTACGTCTCTTCCATTCCCTGAACTGCGAAATCTCCCATCCTGATAATCTCCTCTTTTGCTTGTCCAATTGCGACTGACGGAGATTGGTTAATGAAATTCGGATCCAAATGCTTTGGTCTATACTCAATTGTAACGTCTTTGCCCGGAATGATCTTCGTCACGAACAATGCCCAGGCACCAATTAAAGGAAATTGAATAACGGTATTCAACACGTTGAAAGTACCGTGTGCGAATGCAATCTGCATTTTACTTTCCAAAGCCAAAAGTCCCGAAATCCATTCTACGTACATTGTAAACGGATATAATAGAATCATGAATACGACTGTACCGACAACATTGAAAAGGACATGTGCCGCCGCAGCTCTTCTCGCAGCAACGGATGCACCGATCGACGCCAGAACTGCCGTAATTGTCGTTCCGATATTATCTCCGAACAGAATCGGCAATGCGGCTTGAAGCGAAACAAGGTTCTCTGCATACAAACCTTGCAATATCCCAACTGTTGCGCTGGAACTTTGGACGATAAGCGTAAAAACTGTTCCCGCTACAACACCAAGTACTGGATGATCAGCCATCGAAACTGTAAAGTCGGAGAAGGCGGAAAGCGTCCTGAGCGGCTTCATACCGGCACTCATCAATTCCAGTCCAAGGAAAAGGCCCCCGAAGCCAAAAACGACCTCTCCAACGTTCTTGATGGAGTTCTTTTTAAAGAAGAAGATAAGAATTGCACCGAGTGCCATAATCGGCAATGCATAGGCCCCTACGTCCAGACCAATAATGAATGCTGTAATCGTCGTACCGATATTCGCACCCATAATGACACCGATCGCCTGTCGAAGGGTCATAAATCCTGCACTGACCAAACCGACCGTAATAACTGTCGTACCTGAGCTAGACTGGATAAGCACCGTCACGATAATTCCGACTAGCACACCCATAAAAGGATTCGTCGTGAATCTATCCAAAATGCTCCGCAATCTATCCCCTGCGGCTTTCTGAAGACCGTCCCCCATATACTTTATGGCGAATAGGAAGATCCCAAGACCTCCTATAAATTGAAAAATCACTTCCTGCCAATTCACTTCCATTAAATCGTCTACCTCCATCATGCGTTATATATTAGCATCCCTATTATGTTGACTTTGTTAATGGATTGTAAATAGGAGAGGACAAATCTTTACATTCCCTTAACAATACTTGTAGAAAAAGTCATCATTCTGTCGAATTTGGTATTCGTACTTCTAAGAACAAGACATGTTAGACTAACAGTAAGTAAAGGAGGTTCCGTTTTTGAAGTTCAATCAATTATTTCTGGCAGCGTTCCATGAACCGAAAAAACTCGCGGCGTTCCGGTTGCTACCAATCGGGCGGGTGATCCGCTATGCTTTCCTATTCATCCTATTGATGACCTTGATCTCATTCACACGCTTCTCACTTGGAGATGCCGACTTGTTCGAGGCAACCCCTGAATTGACGGAGTATAGCCAAACGATAGGCGTACTCATATACCCGATGGCCTTTGTTTCCCAATTTGTCATTGCAACATTTTACGTATTTGTCAGAATCAGCATCTTTGCTGCAATCGGCATATGGATTGGCAAAGCGATGGGAAGGCGCGTCGAGTACCGTTTTATTTGGCGGACGACTGCCATTGCAATCACCGCACCATTATTGGTAACGATTTTTCTCGATTTCTTTCAATTTCATGAAACCTTCAGCATTCTTTTCTCGTCCTTGATCCATATCGGTTACTTGAGCATTGCTCTCAAGTATTATCCAAAAGCGGTAAAATGAATACTTTCCAAATCCCCGCATATTGTGTGGGGAGGGGGAATGTTCATGCGCACTTTATTCGTAGCTGTAATTCTTTTTATAACCTTTCACATCATCCGGATCGACTTGGGGGATGGGACAATCCCACTAGCATCGTTTTTCGGAAATGAACAGCCTTGTGCAGAGACTACGACTGTGAAAACCATTCATGTCACGACTATACAAGGCGATACGATCGAATCCCTTTTTTCCATGTACCCGGACCCGGAAACGACTTTCGTTGATAGATTATCAGTTTTTTATTCCCTTAATCCTCATCTTCGAAACCAAGAGCTTATCGGGGGTCTTTCCGTGCAGCTTCCACTTTCGAAAACGGGGCAAGATAACTGCAATTGAAGATGTTTCAAGCGGTGTCCCTTGTCTTTTCATCCTATTGATTGCTAAAATAGAAATTAGTTATGAGTTTTTTTAAGGAGAGAATATATCCATGAGTGAAATAATACACAGATCTAAAACTCGTCCTGTGCGAGTCGGCAATTTGACGATTGGCGGCAGCGACGAACTATTCATCCAAAGTATGACAACAACAAAAACACATGATATCGACGCAACCGTGGAAGAGATCTTGCGTCTAGAGGAAGCGGGCTGTCAAGTTGTCCGTGTGGCGTGTCCTGACGAAAGAGCAGCTTATTCCATCGGCGAGATAAAAAAACGGATTAATATCCCTCTCGTAGTCGATATCCATTTCGACTACAAGCTCGCATTGATTGCAATTGAGCAAGGTGCGGATAAAATCCGGATCAACCCGGGCAATATCGGCCGTCAGGAAAAAGTGGAAGCAGTCGTGAAAGCGGCCAAAGCAAAAGGCATCCCAATTAGAATCGGTGTAAACGCCGGTTCACTTGAAAAACATATACTGAAAAAGTACGGCTACCCGACTGCAGACGGCATGGTCGAAAGTGCTTTACATCATATTAAAATTCTAGAAGATCTTGATTTCCACGATATTATCGTTTCATTGAAAGCTTCAGACGTTAACTTGGCAGTAGAAGCGTATACGAAAGCGGCAGCCGCATTCGATTACCCGCTTCACCTAGGAATTACAGAGTCCGGGACATTGTTCGCGGGATCCATTAAGAGCGCTGCGGGACTTGGTACGTTGCTTTCAGCCGGAATTGGAAATACGCTCCGTGTTTCATTGAGTGCTGATCCTGTACAGGAAATAAAGGTGGCACGAGAACTATTGAAAGTTTTCGCTCTATCTTCTAACGCTGCAACTCTTATCTCTTGTCCCACTTGCGGCCGCATCGAGATTGACTTGATTTCAATTGCGAATGAAGTAGAGGAGTACATCTCCACTATTAAAGCGCCGCTGAAAGTCGCTGTATTAGGCTGTGCAGTGAACGGTCCAGGGGAAGCGCGTGAAGCGGATATCGGGATTGCAGGTGCACGCGGGGAAGGATTGCTCTTCATGAAGGGGAAAACTGTCCGGAAAGTGCCTGAGGAAACGATGGTCGAAGAATTGAAGATGGAAATCGATAAACTTGCTGAAGAGTATTTCGAAAAGAAGCGTCAAGAGGAATTGCTTCTTCAAAGTGGAGCGATTGAATGAGAAAAATCCGCTTCGGTATTGATATTGACGGGACCGTTACATGTCCTACTTCCCTTCTACCACATATCAATGCACAATTTGGATGCAACCTGATTTTAGATGATATTAAAGAGTACGATTTGACGAAAGCCTTCCCTGTTGACGTGAAGGAGTTTTATGAGTGGTACCGTCAAGCGGAAGTGACGATATACGACACTTCTCCTGCGCAGGAATATGCAAAGAAGATCCTATCCGAATGGCGGGAGCATTACGAGCTTTATTATATTTCTGCACGAGGAATAAACGTTGCGGAGTGTACGCTCGGTTGGTTCGAACGGGAAGAAATTCCTTATGATCATATCGAGCTGATCGGTAGCCATCATAAGGTCGAGACGGCGAAAAAGTTCAATGTCGACGCGTTCTTCGAGGATAAGCATGATAATGCAGTCGACATACATGAGGAATTGAACATCCCAGTCCTCCTTTTCGACACTCCGTATAACCGTGAACCGATTCCGGAAGGCGTTATACGAGTGAAGAACTGGCAAGAAGCCGACCAGTGGATCAAAAAGCTATTCCCAATTGAAGAAAAAGTGAATTGAAAGGGGCTGTCCAGAAAGTCAGTGAAAACTGACTTTCTGTGACAACCCCTTTTTTATTAATAATAATGTATGTACGGTTGATTTGCGCTCCAGGCGGACGCTTTCCGGGGGGCGGGCGGTGAGCCTCCTCGGTCGCTTCGCTCCACTGCGGGGTCTCACCTGTCCCGCTAATCCCCCAGGAGTCGCCGCCTTCCGCTCCAATCAACTAATTGCTCCCTTTGTATCAATAGTAGTCCCTTTAACGTAGTTAAGATCTAATCGGAATACGTTTCATAATTGAAGAAAGGGGTCAATACCAGTCAGTGGTGTTCAAGCAGCAAAAAAATTAGTAAAACACTTTACAGGGAAGAAAGCGTACACCTGAAGCGGAAATCCCTTATCAAAATCAATTAATATTCATTATTCCACACAAACTGGACATTTTCCGTAGATCTCGAATTTATGGCCTTCGACTTCAAAGCCTTGGAGATTGACCGAGATCGACTCCATTGGGCAGTGTGCGATGTTCTGCGTCTTTCCGCATGCCGTGCAAATGAAATGATGATGGTGGACGCCATGATCGCACTGCATCCTGAAATGCCTCTCACCATTCAGCTCAGTCTCTTCCAAAATACCAAGCTCTGAAAAAGTCGACAAATTGCGGTAAATCGTATCGAAACTAATCCCCGGATTTTCAACCGCCATGAAATTACGAACTTCCATCGCAGTCATATACCGATCATTATCGGAAAAGAACTCCAAAATCGTCTCACGGTTCTTCGTCCTCTTGAATTGACGCTCCTGTAAAATGCGCCATGCTTCATCAAGTGTCATGCAAATTCCCCCTTCGCTTTCTTTGAAGGCTGCTTCCCTTTCATTTTAGTCCAGCCAAGAACGAGCAGTAAAATGACGATGGATGTGATAACAATTGTTCCCCCCGGAGCAATATCAAGATGAAACGCAGCAAAAAGTCCGATTATGACAGACAGCTCACCGATGACGATAGAATACAGCATTGCCCCCTTAAAGCTTTTGGCGAGCTGTATCGCCGCAGCAACTGGTATCGTCATTAATGAAGATACCAGCAAAATTCCGACGATCCGCATAGAGGCACCAATCACTAGTGCTACAATGACCATGAAAACGATTTGAATGAACTTTCCATTGATACCGGACACTTTTGCATATTCCTTATCGAATGACAAGGCGAACAATTCTTTGTAGAAAAACCGGATAAATGCCAGGACGACAACCGCAATAATTATGATGACCCATAAATCCTGCCGGCTCACGGCTGAAACTGAACCGAATAAATAGCCAACAAGGTCAGAGCCGAACCCTTTTGCCAAGGAAATGAAAATCGCTCCGAAGCCGATACCCGTCGAAAGAATGATCGGAATCGCCAGCTCCTCAAAATGCTTATACGCACCTCTCAGCTTTTCAATTAATAATGATCCTCCTACGGCACTAGCCATCCCTAAATACACCGGATTCAACGCGGAAAACATGAGCACCGACTGACTCAAAAAGAGGCTCCCCGCGATTCCAGCCAACGCCACGTGGCTTAATGCATCTGCGATGAGTGCAAGCCTCCTCACAACGATGAACAGACCAAGCAACGGCGCTATAACTCCGATGATCAGTCCGGATAAAAATGCATTTTGAAGAAATTCATAAGTGAATAAAGCACTAATCATGGTCATATCCCCTTCTGTTCTTGATGGACGCGCCGCACAGGGTGACCGTACCATAATGAAATATCTGTATCATTCATCTTCTTGTAATCCGATTGCATCCCATGGAAGTGGATTGATCGATTCAAACAAGCCACATGTGTTGCCAATTCGGTGACGAGGTCGATTTCATGTGTGACAAGCAGGATTGCAATGCCATGTTCACCGTTCAATTCATTAAGCATAGAATAGAACGAAGCTACGTTTTTCTGATCGATTCCTACGGTAGGTTCATCCATGATCAAAAGATCCGGTTCGCCTACCAACGCACGTGCTATGAATACGCGTTGCTGCTGTCCGCCGGATAATTCGCCGATGTTTTTAGAGGCGAAGTCCTCCATTTTAACGATTCGCAATGAGTCCAATGCTTTTTGTTCATCGTGTTTCGAAAAGCTTTTAAATAATCCGACCTTACGAGTGAGACCACTTTTCACTACTTCAAGTACTGTGGCCGGAAACCCTGAATTGAATGAATTCGATTTTTGCGAGACATATCCGATACGTTCCCGCTGCTTGAAGGAATCCACGTTCTGGCCGAATAGCTTCACGGTCCCTTGATCTGCTTTCAATAATCCTAAAATAATATTGATCAGTGTAGATTTTCCGGAGCCGTTTGGACCAATAAGTGCCCAGAACTCCCCTTCTTTCACGTCCAATGAAATATTTTCGAGAACGGTAGAGTGCTCATATCGAAAATTGACATCATTACATTCAATTATCGTGTTAGTCATATAGTAAAATCCCTTTCTGCTAAAAAAGTGTAAACAGTAACGATTACGATTACTAGTAGAAGTATATAGGAACAGTCGGTCGGACACAACTAATTAAGAAGGAATGGTGTAAATTGGATTACATGCAAATGCTGAATGAGATAAAGAGGAAAAGTGATGAAGAAGCAAAGTCGCTGGCAGATGCATATGGCATCGATTTATCGATTAAAGAAATTAGAGCGTTACGACCTTTGCTTGATGAGATTTCATTTCACTGGCTTTTTACCGGCATTCCGGAAAGCTTTATCGCAAAAGTGAAGTATGCTGTCGGGGATAAAAAAGGAGAGGAATTATTCCGTCAGTATTTAGATAGGATATAAAACACAAAAAACATCCCGCCAACAGAATACCTTTGGCGGGGTTTTCATCATACCAGCAATAGTTCCCTTTGATCAGCAAGGAAAGTTTTTGCTTTCAACATTTCAATTTCATATTGATAAGGTGCCTTTTTGTTTTTCGCATCGTTCCCTACGAATGGTGTTTCAAGAATTTTAGGGATTGATAAGAAATCTGGGTGGTGCACGATATAGCTGAGCGCATCAAAACCGATGTAGCCATGACCGATATTCTCATGCCGGTCTTTCATAGCCCCGCGCTCGTTCTTGCTGTCATTGACATGGATGACTGAAATCCTGTCTATCCCAATGGTCTTGTCAAATTCATTCAAGACGCCATCGAAATCATTGACGATATCGTAGCCCGCATCGTGGACGTGACAAGTGTCAAAACAAACAGAAAGCCGCTCATTGTTCTGGACGCCGTCTATTATCTGTGCAATTTCATCGAAGTTCCTGCCACATTCGCTGCCCTTCCCTGCCATCGTTTCAAGTGCAATGCGGACTGTTGAATCTTCCGACAGAACCTCATTCAACCCTTCAATGATTTTAGCGATTCCTTTATTCGCACCAGCCCCTACGTGAGCCCCCGGATGCAAAACAATCTGATCGGCCCCGAGAGCCGCCGTCCTTTGGATTTCCGATTGTAAAAAATCGACGCCTAACCTGAACGTCTCAGGTTTGGTCGTATTCCCTATATTGATAATATAAGGAGCATGTACAACGATATTGGATAAGCCATTCTCTTTCATGTGCAGCAGTCCGGCTTCAATATTCAGTTCTTCGATTGGCTTCCTACGTGTGTTTTGCGGAGCACCTGTATAAATCATGAAAGTCGTTGCGCCGTAACCCAACGCCTCTTCACTAGAACCTAGCAGCATCTTCTTGCCGCTCATCGAAACATGTGACCCTAAGAGCAATGGTTGATCATTTGTCATTTTTTCGTTTCAATCTCCTTTCCCTCTTCTTGAATTTCTCTATATCTTTTGCCATTTTCTTTTTATAACCCGGCTTAACCTTCGATGGTTTCCGAACAAACGATGCAGCTTTACGATCAAGTTCATCCGTTTCCTTGACACGCTTCTTCCGGGCATTGCGCTCCTTGACTTCAATCCATTCTCCGTTTTTCACGTCTTCATGGATGAATGGAATTCCCATTTTTTCAATTTGCACAATCTTATCGTCCTCGGAAGGCTCGTACATCGTAATGGCGATTCCTGTAAGGCCTGCACGGGCGGTCCTGCCCACCCGGTGGATGAAGAACTCCAAATCGTCCGGAAGTTCATAGTTGACTACGTGGCTCACTCCCGGGATGTCAATTCCTCGTGCAGCAAGATCTGTCGCGACGATATATTGATACTCAAGATCCCTGATCTGCTTCATCACCCGGGTACGTTCACGGGGCGTCAGATCACCATGGATCCTCCCCGCTTTTATACCGTGTGTGGCTAGGTACCCCGCAACCTCGTCGGCATTTTGCCTTGTATTCGTGAAGACGATTGCCAAGTATGGATTGATTGCTTCCAAAACATGCAATAGTTTTTTCTTGCGGTCCATGCTCCGGACAGGAACTAGCGAATATTTCATCCCTTCCGTCAATGGCTTTTTACTTCCCAATTGGACATGAACGGGATTATCCATATATTTTGCCAAGAAAGGTTTAAGTTTTTCTGGAATTGTAGCTGAAAATACGTACATTTCCAAGTTCGTTGGCATTTTGGAAGCGAATTTGTCAATATCCTCAATGAACCCCATGTCAAAAGCCAAATCAGCTTCATCGATGACCAACATGGATGCCGTATGGATTGCCAAAGCCCCTTCTTCCGCAAGGTCACGGATTCTTCCGGGCGTTCCGACAATAATGTGGGGATTCGATTTCAGCTTGTCGATGGAGCGTTGTTTATCCGTGCCACCAATCAAAAGCGAGCTTCGAATCGTAGTATTTTCGATCATTTTATTCAATTCATCATATAGCTGCAAGGCAAGTTCCCTCGTCGGTGCGGTAATGACCGCTTGCAACTCTTCCTTCCCTTCATCGAGACGCTCGACAATCGGGATAAGGAAGCTGTGTGACTTCCCTGTACCTGTATGGGCTTGTCCGATTGCATTGGTGCCTTTAAGGATTAAGGGAATCATTTCTTTCTGTATCGGTGTCGGTTGATCAAACCCCAACTTGGCAATTGCTTCCCGAAGGAAAGGTTTGAATTGATAATCAGTGAATTTAGACATTCATATGCCTCCTAACGTATTCTTATTGTAGCATGATTCCGTTCCGCAGTATGTGATTTTCGCATAGTATAGATTGTGAAAGTTCACAATGACCAAATGAAAGGGGTTATCCATGAGGTACGAATCCTTCTATCCATTCGCGCGTGCGCAAAACTCGCCGTTCGCTATGAGGCAGCCATTTCGCGGTCCACAGCAACAGCCAACCTTTACCCAAACGCCGAGACAACCTTTTCAGGGGTCTCCGATGGGAAATCCGTACGGCCAGTCCATGCCAGGTCCATTCCAAAATACATCCAAAATGGAAATGTACATGCAAACAGCCAACCGATTTTTAAATACCGCCCAACAATATGCGCCACTCGTTCAGCAGATTGCACCGATGTTCCAGAACCTGCCCGCGATGTGGAGATTATATAAAGGCTTCCAGTCTCTCCCGTCCGCTGGAGGCGCAGCAGACACTGCTGCTGGTGCAGCGTCGGCGGCAGCGCAAAGTGCTCAAGCCGGCGTCTCCAATCCTCGAATCTTTCAGCCGCCCAAATTATAATTTTGAAACGTGCGCCTGACTCCGCTATAATGGATACAGATCCCTTTAGAGGAGTGTGGAGTGAATGAAAGTTAAGAAGATTTCCCCGCGCGGCTATTGTTACGGGGTTGTCGATGCAATGGTCATAGCAAGAAATGCAGCACTCGACAAAACGTTGCCGAGACCTATATATATATTAGGCATGATTGTCCATAATAAACATGTCACAGACGCATTTGAGGAAGATGGTATTATCACTTTGGACGGGGAGAACCGGTTGGAGATCCTAGAAAAGGTGGAAACCGGGACTGTCATTTTCACAGCCCACGGTGTATCACCGGAAGTAAGGGAATTGGCCCGACGTAAAGGCCTTGTCTCCATCGATGCCACTTGCCCGGATGTGACTGTCACTCACGACCTGATTGAAGAGAAGACTGCTGAAGGTTATGATATCATCTATATCGGGAAAAAGTACCATCCCGAGCCTGAAGGAGCGATCGGTGTAGCGCCGCATGCAGTTCATCTGATTGAAACGCTAGATGACGTCAATGGTCTAGAGCTTGAAAATGAAAAGCTTCTTGTCACAAATCAGACAACAATGAGCCAGTGGGATGTAGCACATATCATGGATGCATTGAAAGAGAAATTCCCTCATATAGAAGTGCACCAGGAAATCTGCCTTGCCACTCAAGTAAGACAAGAGGCGGTAGCAGAACAGGCTGGTGAAGCAGATCTGCTGATTGTTGTTGGAGATCCAAAAAGCAACAACTCCAACCGCTTGACACAAGTGTCTGTTGAAATAGCCAATACGCCATCCTACAGAATCTCGGATGTATCAGAGATTAATATTGATTGGCTGCAAGGCGTAGAAACGGTCGCAGTGACTGCAGGCGCGTCCACGCCGACGTTGATTGTCCGTGAAGTGATCGGTTTCTTGGAGAGCTTCGATCCGGAAGATCCTTCGACACATTCACCGGAACGCAAATTCAAGTTGGACCGGATTTTGCCGAAAATCAAGAACCCAGAGCCGGTTAAACGGATTGAGCCATACGCAGTTACAGAATAACAGAAATGAAAGGGCTGTTCCGCCGTCGTTGCCGACGCGGAACAGCCTTTACTTATTACACGAATCTGAACGGTTCAGTGTCTACTTCTGATTTGATGAAGGAAACATCGTATCCCTTTTCCCGGCATGCTTGCTCCATATGCTTGGCTACTCCTTCAATCATCACCTTCTCCACATGATGACCCGGATCCACAATCGCAAGGTCGATCAATTCCGCATCTTGGGCACTATGAAAATCCATATCACCTGTAACGAATACATCTGCCCCTTTACGCTTCGCCGCCCTAATATATTTACTGCCACTCCCCCCAAGGACAGCAATCTTACGGATGGGCTTTGATAGGTCGCCGACAATCCTTACGGTAGGAACGTCAAGTGCCTCTTTGACGAATTTCGCAAACTCATTAAGTGCCATAGTTTCAGGTAATTTACCAACCCTGCCGAGCCCAAACTCCTGTGTCCTTTGATCAAGAACAAAAAAATCATAAGCAGGCTCTTCATATGGATGAGCCGCCAGCATTGCTTTTAAGACTTTCGACCGAAGAGGACCTGGCAGCACGACTTCGATGCGTTCTTCAGCAACCTCTTCCGTTTGCCCGACTTCACCGATAAATGGGTCGGCGCCGGCAGCTGGCGTGAACCTCCCGACTCCGGTAGAAGTGAAACTGCATCCGGCATAATCCCCGATTGCCCCTGCACCGGAAAGCGCCAACACTTCCCGTAGTTTATCCGCATGCTCGACCGGGCAAAAGACCGCCAATTTATAAAGCGGATCGGAAATTGTCGGCTCCATCACTTCGATGTCTTCCAACCCTAAGCGGGATGCAAGCAAATCATTTACACCTCCGGGAGCGACATCCAGATTGGTGTGCGCAGCATAGACGGATATGTCATTTTTGATGCATTTTTCAATAAGTCTTCCTTGTGGCGTGTCTGTCCAAATATGTTTCATTGGGCTAAAAATAGGTGGATGATGCGCTATGATTAGATTCGCCCCTTTTTCAATCGCTTCGTCTACGACTGCTTCATTGACATCCAATGTGATAATGACCCTATCGACAGTGCGATTCAACTGTCCTATATGCAAACCTACTGGATCCCAATCTTCTGCAAAGCGTTTTGGCGCCCAATGTTCAAATAGGGTTATAATCTCATGTCCATTCACTTTTTTCAATTTGTCAAAACTCCTCCTAACAGCTCAATTTTCTCACGCAGTTGTTCCCTTTTTTTATTGATTTCAACCGTAACTCCCGCGGTTTCCAAGGAGGCTAGGATTCGCTTCCATTCATCCGACTCCCGCTTCCATTTTTCAATAAAGATCTCCGATTTTTCTTCGAGCAAATATGGGCCGACCATCATTTCAAGCTCGCTGTACTCCGCTTGTCCCTTTTCAAGCACGATGATTTCATAGATTTTATGATCTTCCTTTAAAATCTGCTCTTCGACAATTTTCCACCCACTTTGTACAGCCCACTCACGGATTGACAGTGAATGAATATTCGGTTGAGTGATGATCCGCTTGACACTGTAAAGCTTTTCGGCCCCATCTCTTAAAATGGAAGCAATCAAAGGCCCGCCCATTCCAGCGATCGTAACCGTATCTACCCCATCACTATCATGAATGGCTTCCAATCCGTTCGCCATTCTGACCGTGATTGCTTCCGTAAGCCCCTTCTTTTGTACGTTTTTTATTGCTGACTCATAAGGTCCTTTTACGACCTCTCCTGCAATCGCTTTAGAGATTTGTCCTGCCTTCACTAAATAGCAAGGCAAATAAGCATGATCGCTCCCAATGTCCGCGAGAGTGGCATCCTGTTCAACAAACGAAGCTACTGCAGTGAGCCGCATTGATAATTTTTCGGAATTCAATAGATCCCCGCCTTTCCAATACCCTTATTGTAAGGGATTCTCCGCTTCTTTTCCAGAATTGAAAAAGCCATCGGTGCGTGTAGATAACGCTACCGATGGCTTCCGGTTCTTATTTTAATGATAGGATATACTCTGACAATTGGTCGATTTGCTCGTCGGAAATTTGTCCGCCGAATGCTGGCATTTGACCTTCACCATTCTTAATGATGGCATGAATTTCTTCTTTGGATTCTGACAGACCATGAAGAGTTGGTCCAACAGCGCCGCCAGCTAAGTCACCACCGTGACAGCCGATACATTTCCCTTGAGCGAAGCCTTCAGGATCAAAATCTTCGGATGCAGCTGCATCATCAGTCGTTTCTTCAGTTTTACCTTCCTCATTCGATGCAGCGATTTCTTTCTTCTGCTCGATGCCATATAAGGACATGAAGAAAATAAGTCCTAATCCTAGCGCGAAAATCAGGATATAAGGCACTACAGGATTGTTTTTCATCGAATTACCCTCCTTCACCAGGAATTATTCTGTAAAAGTATACAGTGCACACCTCATATTGTACTGTATACTGATGAAAACTGAAAGAGTTATCCCCGTACAATTAACGGTTTGTGACAATTTGGACAAACTTTTCTTATAAGCATCCAATTTGTCTTGCAATGACCATTCGTTGAACTTCAGAGGTTCCTTCTCCGATTTCGAGCAATTTTGCATCTCTCAAATATCGTTCGACTTCGTATTCCTTCATGTACCCATAGCCTCCGTGAATTTGAATTGCCTGATCAGCGACTTCCATCGCAATTTCTGAAGCATACAGCTTGCACATAGCAGCTTCTTTCGTAAATGGACGTCCCTGGTCTTTCAACCAAGCCGCCTTGTAAACCATATTTCGAGCTAATTCGATTTTCATCGCCATATCAGCCAACTTGAATTGAGTAATCTGAAATTCAGATAACGTCTTGCCGAACTGCTTGCGCTCTTTCGAGTACTTCAACGCTCGATCAAAAGCCGCTTGCGCAATCCCTACCGCCATCGCACCGATTCCAATCCTACCGCCGTCCAATGTGACAAGAAATTGTCTAAAGCCATCACCACGCTTGCCAAGAAGGTTTTCTTTAGGAACTCTGACATTGTCGAATACTAATTCCGTCGTGTTGGAAGCATGCAAGCCCATCTTTTCATAGTTGTCAATAATCGTAAACCCCTCTGCATCGGTAGGTACGATAACGGCACTGATTTCCTTTTTGCCATTTTCGTTAGCTGTAATTGCAGTAAGCGCCAAATGTTTAGCATAGCTTGCATTTGTAATATATACTTTTGATCCATTGATCACAAAATGATCGCCATCTTCTTTCGCTGTCGTCTGCGTCCCCCCTGCGTCAGAACCCGCATTCGGTTCCGTGAGTCCGAAAGCACCAAATGAATCCCCAGTACATATTGGCATCAAATATTTCCTTTTCTGCTCCTCGGTTCCGAATAGATGAATTGGTGCGCCTCCTAAAGAAATATGTGCCGAGTATGTAATGCCTGTGGAGGCACAGCCACGGCTTAGCTCCTCAGTTACGATTGCGAAACTTGTCGCATCTGCGCCTGCTCCCCCATACTCTTCCGGGAATGGCAACCCCATCATCCCCATTTGGGAAAGCTGTTTGAATATCTCGATTGGAAACTCCTTTGTCCTGTCCCGCTCGATTGCTCCCGGCGCAACTACCTCATCGGAAAATTCCCTCATCATTTTCTTGATCATTTGTTGCTCATCTGTCAAATCAAAATTCATTTACTTCATCCCCCTTGTTGTGAACGCTTACATTTTGATTATACCGAAATGGTCGTCATTTTCAAAATCATTCTTTCAAAAGGAAGCTAGAATACAGTCTTAACTATAAAAGCTACAATCAAAATCAACCCAGCAGCCCCTGAAATTGTAAAATAAAGCAATTTTAATAGTCTACCAGCTAACAGCCACAATAAGCAGTTCATGATTAAAAATCCGACCAATAGCATCATCTGCCCCGCAAAGAAAAGTGACCATAATTTGAGGGATATGCCAAGTACCGCGAATGCGATAACTATGTATAGGAACTGGAGTAAGATTACACGGGTGTTAAACTTCTTTTTTTCTTTTGACAACACAGCATCCGTCGCACTTATTTCCTGTTCGTGATCCCCTTGCGTATAGAGCGTTAGTAGAAAATCGCAGTACTGTTCCGGCAGCAGTTTATTCTGTTTCCAATAATTAATTTCAGCCATAATGATTTTTTTACGCTGAGCATTCATCCTGTTTCGCCCCTAGTCATCATTCTCTATAAACTTAAAAGGCATCGGCATAGTGCATGCCGATGCGGATGATCATTCTAAAAAGTCCTTTAGCCTTTTGCTTCTAGATGGGTGTCTAAGCTTCCGTAATGCTTTCGCTTCGATTTGACGAATCCGTTCGCGGGTCACACCAAAGACTTTCCCTACTTCTTCCAACGTTCTTGTCCTGCCATCATCCAAACCGAAACGTAGACGCAATACGTTTTCTTCACGGTCAGTGAGCGTATCCAGAACGTCTTCCAATTGTTCTTTCAATAATTCATAGGCAGCGTGATCGGAGGGTGATTGCGCTTCCGAGTCTTCGATGAAATCCCCTAAGTGGGAATCGTCCTCTTCCCCTATCGGCGTTTCAAGCGAAACTGGCTCTTGTGCAATTTTTAGGATTTCACGTACTTTTTCTGCAGTCAGGTCCATCTCCTCTCCAATTTCCTCAGGAGACGGTTCGCGACCTAGATCTTGAAGCAATTGACGCTGAACGCGAATCAATTTATTAATCGTCTCGACCATGTGCACCGGAATACGAATGGTACGAGCCTGATCAGCTATTGCTCGTGTTATCGCCTGGCGGATCCACCATGTCGCATACGTACTGAATTTGAACCCCTTCGTATGGTCGAACTTCTCAACCGCTTTGATTAGACCCATATTACCTTCTTGAATCAAATCAAGGAACAGCATTCCTCGGCCGACATATCTCTTGGCGATGCTGACAACTAGGCGGAGGTTGGCTTCCGCAAGCTTCTTCTTAGCATTTTCGCCTTTCTCGACGAGCTCCAAAAGTGCAGGGTCTGGCTTTTTCATTTCGGCGAGTTTCTCTTCCGCTTCCACGCCTTCTTTGATGCCGATTGCCAATTTCACTTCTTCATTTCCGGTCAGCAAATCGACACGACCGATTTCTTTCAAATACATGCGCACAGGGTCATTGATTTTTACGCCAGGTGGGACGCTCAGATCATTCAAGTCGAATTGTTCTTCTTCCTTGGCACTCGTTTCCTCTTCATCCTTGCGTTCCATCTCGATGCCCGCGGCTTCAATCTGGTCAAGGAACTCTTCGAACTGTTCAGGCTCCATCTCAAATACGGATAATTTCTCCGTTACATCTTCAAGGGTCAATTCCCCTGCTTTTTTCCCTGCTTCCAATAAACCAGCTTTCACTTCATCTAATGTCATTTCGTGCTCCATTTCTCCAGATTGCTCTTTAGTCATAATACCCGTTCCTCCTTAATTCACCGGAATCCGGCTTACATTGCCGATAATGATTTCCGGAGCTGTATAATTTCCCTGGCCAGCTCCAGTGCCCGGGTATGATCGTTCATTTTTTCCGCTTCTTTTGATTCGTGCATCATCTCTTCAATGCGTCTGATAAGCCGCTGCCTTTTGAGATGTTGGATGCAATCTTCTATTTCTTGTTCAGCAAAGTCGGGATCTCTTTCAAGCATCGCTGCATCCATGACAACCTTGCGCAGCTCCCGATCCTCCAACGACTCCGCGAATCTGTGAAAATCGGGCATGCCGTGCTTTTCATAAAAGCCTGCAAGCCTTATGAAAATCGCAGCATAATTCTCCCGGAGGAATAGTTCCTGGTGGTCATCCCGAATTCTGTCGAATAGATTACCGTCATTCAATAGATGGCATAACAGAAGTCTTTCAGCCCGGTCGATGCCCGACATCTTCCGGTTGGTAACTGCCATTGGTATGGCTTGTCCTTCCGGTTGCATAGCTTTCTGCTGCTTTGCCTGCTTACCGACCTTCTTCATCAGTTGTTCGTTGAGTGCGCTCGGGGAAACTCCCGTCTCCGCAGTCAATTGCCTGATCATTAAATCCCGTTCAACCGGTGAAATTTTCGGGGCAAGCTCTTCCAAAACTTCATGGATATATTGCAATACATCGTTTTCATGAGATAGATTTTTGGATCTTTTATAATAAGCCATTATAAATGACATATACGAGTGTGGATTTCCAATCACCTTATCAGCGAACGATTCACCGCCAAATTTTGAAATATATTCATCTGGGTCCATTTTTCCCGGTAATAAAGCAATTTTCGCATCCATTCCTTTTTGAGTGGAAAGGACAGCAAAACGTTTCGCTGCATCCCATCCTGCATTGTCGCCATCACAGCAAATGATCAACTGGTTAGCAATGCGTTTCATTTTGGTCAGGTGGGTGTCAGACAAGGATGTACCCATAACTGCAACACTATTCATGATTCCCGCACGTTCAGCGGCAATCGTATCCATAAAACCTTCGAACAGTATTACTTTACCCGTTTTACGGACATTAAGACGTGCGTTGTGAAAATTATAGAGCAATTGACTTTTCTCGAAAATTGGCGTTTCCGGGCTGTTCAAGTATTTAGCTTCCTCTTTGGAATCGGATAATGTCCTCCCAGAGAAAGCAACTACATTTCCATTATCGTCATGTAGTGGAAACATAATACGTCCGCGGAACCTATCAAAATACCCAGTTCCATCATTTTTCATAATACAAAGTCCCGCAAGCTCCATCTCCTTCATATCAAACTTTTTGCGTACTAGCAGTTGAGTGAGCACTTCCCGATCGTCAAGCGACCACCCTATACCATACTTTTCGATATGTTCACGGGAAAACCCTCTTTGCTCCAAATAATGTAATGCTTTTTCACCCTCCACAGTATTCAGTAACAAATGACTATAGAAGTTGGCTGCAAGTGTATGGGCCTCAATCATCTGTTGGTGTTCATTTGACCTTCCGCTTCTGGACGCTTCATTGAAGGTGACTGCTAGCTCTATACCTGCCCGCCCGGCCAGCTTGGAGATAGCTTCTGTAAAAGGACTGTTTTCAATATCCATGATGAACGTAATTGCATTTCCTCCAGCACCGCAACCGAAGCAATGAAATATTTGCTTTTCCTCTGAGACGGAAAAAGAAGGGGTGTTCTCCCCATGGAAAGGACATAAGCCGAACCAGTTCCTGCCCCGTTTCGTCAATTGGACATATTCGCCGACAAGATCGACGATATCCGTCTTGGATCGAATCTCTTCGATTGTCTCCTCTGGAATTTTATTCATCCTATCACCATTCTCTTCTCACATACTTGAATTCGAGACAGTATTCATAAATCCTTCTTATTCGACAAAATTATTTCATTATCTAATCTTTTTTTAAGAAATATGATTATAGTGTAGTGACAATATACTATTGTACACAATCCGCAAAAGAAGAACCAACCATTTATTACTGGGTGGTCCTTCTTTTGCGTATATTATGAATTGCGATTGGCAACTTCGGTTAAGATCAGGTTAGCCGTCTCTTCGACAGCCCTGTTTGAAACATCAATGACGGTACAGCCGATTTTTGAGACCACTTTCTCAAAATGCTCCAATTCTTGTTTGATGCGTTCGATTCTCGCATAATTTGCGTCATCCTTCAAGCCTAGCGCTATCAATCTTTCTTTCCTGATAGAATTTAGCACGCTTGGAGAAATAACCAAGCCAAAGCATTTCTTAGGATCTATATTATATAATTCTTCTGGAGGATCAACTTCCGGGACAAGCGGTACGTTCGCCACTTTGTATCGCCTGTGAGCGAGATATTGTGATAGAGGCGTTTTCGATGTACGTGAGACGCCAACTAAAACAATGTCCGCCTTCAAGACGCCTCGAGGATCCCGGCCATCGTCATACTTTACGGCAAATTCGATCGCTTCAATTTTTTTGAAATAATCATCATCCAACTGGCGGACAAGCCCCGGTTCCTCGAAAGGTTTTTCATCAAGGGATGTGCCGATTTCTTTGACGATCGGCCCTAGCAGATCGATGCATTGCAATCCATTGATTTGGCATTCCTCTTTCAATTTCTTCCGCATGCAGCTCTTTACAAGTGTATAGATAATAATTGCATTTTGCCGTTTTGCCAAATAGGCAATTTCCCGCAATTGGGTTTCATCTTCGACATGCGAAAAACGTTTTGTCGATACTGTTTCAAGATCCTGTCTGAATTGGCTAGCCGCTGCCTTGGCAACTAAATCCGCTGTCTCACCGACAGAATCGGAAACGATGAACAATGTCAACTTTCTCATTGTATCACTCCTCTTTCTTTTTGCTCAGAAGGCAACCGCTTATAGTTCATGGTCTTCAGCCAGCGAAAGGAATGCACGGGTAATATTCGTCTTTGTGATTCTTCCCGCCACTTCCAGTCCTTCCTCTTTGATGGTAACGACAGGGAGAGAATCGATTTGTTGTTCAATCATTTTTTTTGCCGCTTGAATAAGGGAGTCCTGTTTCTTGCAATATGTAATATTCGGCATCCTTGTCATAATGACATGTACCGGCATTTTATCCAGTTCGCTTTTGCCAAGACTCGTCCGCAAAAGATCTTTGCGTGATAGAACCCCTGACAGATAAGAGGATTTATCTACGACAAACAACGTACCAACATCATCTAGGAACATTTGACAAATAGCGTCGTAAACAGTCACATTTTCATTGACAACTACAGGTATGGACTGAAAATCACCGACCTTCATGCTATTCATGTCGTCAGCAATGGATTGGGCTGGTTTTTTCCCTGAATAGAAGTAGCCGACACGTGGCCTTGCATCCAAATAGCCTGCCATTGTCAGTATTGCCAAGTCGGGTCTTATAGTGGCTCTTGCCAGACTCAACCTTTCAGCAATCTGTTCACCAGTTATAGGACCATCCATTTTGACAATTTCAAGGATTTCATTCTGGCGCTTATTCAATTCCATATGAATCACCGCCCTAATCGTTCGATAATATATCCTTGCTAAGTATAGCATTTTCCATTCATAATTCCTAACCGGATGCCTTCCTTTCCGTCATAGTAGTCTGCATGAACGACCTGTATAATATATTTGTGGGTGGATTGTAAGATTTAGAGCCTACAACAAAAACATTGATTTCCGTTCCGATTGGACGCTTTCCGCGGGCACGGCTTCAGCCAATCGAACAGCAAAGGGTTCGATTTGCCGTATTTCTGCGTATTTTGCAGAAATTAAGGCATCCTATATCCTGCTCGCAACGCTACGCTTGTGCTCGCAAACGTCGTTCTTCGTAACGACGTTCGCAGGAGTCGCCAATCTGCACTTCAATCAATGGGAATATTTTATAATAGGCTATTTTATTTTATAGAATATGTTGGATATCTCATTAGTATAGAAAAGGTCCTTCCGGGTATTGTTATGCTAACGCACCCGTTAGTTGAATTAGGAATCAATAGAATTTGCTATCTGAACGAGTATTTCAGGGGTTACTTTATCAGATACATCTGCATCAACACTAAACATATATTGCCAATTATCTCTTTCGAAGACTAACATATTAAAACCAAATTTCAGGTCGTCAATATATGTTGCAGTAGTTCCATTTTTCATCTTAAAGACTTTTGATTTATATTTTCCAATTGTAATTTTATGCTGTATAGGTCGAACATCGATTTTGAAATGATGGTCAGGTAATTGGTCACTTATGAATTTGACTTCCAACGTATCGTTTATCTCGCCATCCAGATTACTAAACCTACCAAAGTAATGAGTAAAGCTAATTGGGGGTACTCTTGTCGGTAATTTAAGATCCTGGTTCAAATGATGTTCAAAATCGTTTACTGCAGCAGCCACCGATTTGTACCCTATTTCAGGAAATAATTCCTCAAAAGATTTAGGAGTATCGTTCCGTTTTGCATTTACTGTTCCAACATACAACCCGTAAATGAATACACCAAATAGAACCAAAACCAATAGGAGAGGTTTACTTTTATCCAATTTCATCATCCTAAATTATATTTAGGTTTAGTTTATCCTGTTCAGTTACAATCATTCCTTATTCAACTAAACTGCCCCTTTAGTTGAACAACAACAGACCTAATACTTAAACGTTTTAAAAGAATGACAAGTTCCATTGATTGGTAATAAACAAATTTCTACTATTTTTTTTCTTATGGTCAATGCATTTTTTATTTACAAGGTGCTTTTTGTTGATTGAAGTGCAGAGCGGCGACTCCTGTGGGATCAGCGTGTCAGGTGAGACACCGCAGGCGCACGGTTTTGGCGACGAGGAGGCTCACCGCACGCCCCACGGAAAGCGTACGCTCGGAACGGAAATCAACACGGCTTTGATTTCACTATAAAAATGAAAATAACAGGCTATATGGAATGAGAATGGCAATATGGATTGCAGAGAATGTGGAAGCGTGCTACACTAATACAGAAATCAATAGGCGGAGATAGGTCAATAAGTAATGCCACCTTGAGCGAACGGGGATAGTGGAAGCCCGTATTGGCATGAAACGGCAACCTGGAGCTATTTACTTTAAGAGGGTTGCTTTGGCGGCCAATCGAGGTGGAACCGCGGGTCATTACGCACTCGTCCTCGGACTTCATGTCCGGGGATGGGTGCTTATTTTAATTGGAGGGATTTTACATGTATTCAATGGAACAGATTGTCAATTTATCAAAACAAAGGGGCTTTGTATTTCCAGGATCGGAAATATACGGCGGCTTGGCGAACACTTGGGATTACGGTCCTCTCGGCATCGCGCTGAAAAATAATATCAAACGTGCTTGGTGGCAGAAATTCGTGCAGGAATCTCCTTATAACGAAGGACTCGATGCTGCGATCCTCATGAACCCGAAAGTATGGGAAGCTTCCGGTCATATCGGGAATTTCAACGACCCAATGATCGATTGCAAAAAATGTAAAACACGTCATCGTGCAGATAAGTTAATCGAAGATGCATTGGATGAAAAGGGCATAGAACTGGTCGTAGATGGCCTGCCATTCGAGAAAATGGAAGAACTTATTCAGGAACATTCTATCGTCTGCCCGACTTGCGGTGCAATGGACTATACGGGAATCCGACAGTTCAATTTGATGTTCAAAACATCACAAGGCGTTACCGATTCATCTGCCAATGAAATCTTCCTGCGTCCAGAAACGGCACAAGGGATTTTCGTCAATTTCAAAAATGTGCAACGGTCCATGCGTAAAAAGATGCCTTTCGGAATCGCGCAGATTGGAAAGAGCTTCCGTAATGAAATCACACCAGGAAACTTCACGTTCCGTACTCGTGAATTTGAACAGATGGAATTGGAATTCTTCTGTAAGCCTGGTGAAGATATGAAATGGTATGAGTATTGGAGAGACTTCTCCGAAAAATGGCTGGTGGACCTTGGTTTGACGGTTGAAAACATGCGCTTGCGTGAGCATAACGCTGACGAGCTTTCCCACTATTCCAAAGGAACAGTGGATATCGAATACAAATTCCCATTCGGATGGGGAGAGCTATGGGGCATTGCGAACCGTACAGATTTCGATTTGTCTCGACATATGGAACATTCCGGTGAAGACTTCCATTATCAAGATCCAGTTACGAACGAAAAATATATCCCTTATTGCATTGAGCCATCTCTCGGTGCGGATCGCGTAACTCTCGCATTCCTATGCGATGCTTTTGATGAAGAAGTGCTTGAGGGAGACGACAAACGGACTGTCATGCGTTTCCACCCTGCACTTGCGCCTATTAAAGCGGCTGTCCTTCCGTTGTCCAAAAAGCTATCGGAAGGTGCTGAAGAGGTCTATGCTGAACTGCGCAAGCATTTTGCGACACAATATGACGATTCCCAATCCATTGGTAGACGTTACCGCAGACAGGATGAAATCGGGACTCCATTCTGCATCACATACGATTTCGACTCGGAGGAAGATCGCCAAGTGACAGTAAGGCACCGCGATTCCATGGAACAAGTTCGTATGCCGATTGCGGATGTAAAGGAGTACATCGAAAAACATCTCGAATTTTAACTTAATTCAGCTGAATTAAGTTAAAGCCTCCGGCAGATGTCACGGATTTTCAGGGGAGTTTATCGAGCCTAGCTCGATAAAAATTTGGATGCAATTACGCCAAAGCTTAATTGATTTACAAAAAACCGGAAGAGAAAGGTCATTCACCTTTCTCTTCCGGTTTTTCTTTTTGCGGCAATAGTTCTGGGGTACGCTCCAACTGGTCCAGAAAAGACCGTGACTTCAAGCGGACCCCCACTTGTTCATCGTAAACCGTCCGAACAATTTTTTTCATAAATTGTTTCGTCGCCTTCTTCAGATCCAGGGAACCGACTTGCTGGATCGGAACAGTGAAAAATGTGCGTATCAACCTAAGCTGAGTAGGCGTAATTCTTACAAGATAAGGGTCGATTTGGAAGCATCGATGACAAAGGAATCCAATCTCCTGAAACGAGAAAGCGAATTCCCCTTCCGTCGCTCCGCAATTCGCGCATTGATGAAGCACAGGATGGACACCCGCAACAGGCAGCATCTTCCACTCCACAAATAAAGCAATGGCTTCGGGGTCATATTGCTCGTTGATAGCATGCAACGCTTCATGCAACAACCCAAAGACATTTGAGCCTTGTCCCCGATCTTCTGTCAATCGGTCGATGAGTTCCACTATGTAACTGGCATAAGCCGTCGCTTCTAGATTCTCCCTGATATGCCTCATCGAATCAATTGGTTCGCCCTGTTCCAACGTCCCCATTCCGCGCCCCGTTCTAAGAAGATAATATCCGTGTGTAAACGTCTGGGTAACGGCTGCTAAACGACTCGCAGGTTTTTTTGCTCCCCGTGCCATCGCAGTCATTTTTCCCGCCTCTCGTGTATAGAGAGTGACAATTTTGTTCGCTTCGCCGTATGGAATGCTCTTGAGGATGATCCCTTCCCATTTATTCAGCAAGGACATCACTCCTCATTAATATTCGTCTTCGCGGAATCCGAATTCTCTAAGTTGTCCCGGTTTATTGCGCCAATCCTTCTGCACTTTCACCCAGAGCTCCAGGTAAACTTTCGAACCTAATAGCATTTCGATGTCATGCCTTGCCTTCGTTCCGATTTCTTTCAACAGGGCGCCTTTTTTACCTATGACAATCCCTTTTTGAGAATCACGATCGACGATAATAGTGGCTGCCACGTCAACAAGTCCGCGGCTTTCATCCCTTTCGATCTTTTCAATGACGACAGCGACGGAATGCGGAATTTCTTCTCGGGTCAAATGCAGTACTTTTTCCCGTATAAATTCAGAAATAATGAAGCGTTCAGGGTGGTCCGTCACTTGGTCATCCGGATAGTATTTCGGTCCTTCCGGCAAGTACTTGGCCAATGTTTCCATTAATCTTTCGACATTATTGCCATTCAATGCGGATAAGGGAACGACTTCTGCAAAGTCATATTCCTTAGTGTAAGATGTTATTGTCGTCAATAGATCATCTGGATGGACGAGATCGATTTTATTGATCACTAGGAAAACAGGTGTTTCCGTATTCTGCAATAAATCGATGATGAACCTGTCCCCTCCGCCAATCGGTTCATTGGCATTCACCATGAACATGATGACATCGACTTCCTTCAACGTATTTCGTGCCGACTTCACCATGAAATCCCCTAGCTTATGCTTCGGTTTATGAATTCCGGGCGTATCGATGAATACCAGCTGAGAGTTGTCCGTAGTAACAACTCCTTGCACTTTGTTCCTGGTCGTTTGCGGTTTATCACTCATGATTGCAATCTTCTGACCTACAACGCGGTTCAAAAATGTTGATTTGCCAACATTTGGCCGGCCGATGATCGATATGAAGCCTGACTTGAAATTATTGTTGTCCTTCTGCATATTTAAGATCCTCCTTGGAAAACGCACCCGGTAATAATTCCCTTACAGTCGTCTCCAACACTTTACCGTTCAAATTCGTTAAATAGACAGGCATGTCGCTATCGCAGAATTCAGCGATCACTTGTCTGCATGCGCCGCATGGTGAAATCGGGCCTTCCGTATCGCCTGTCACCGCCAATGCCTTGAAGTCAGTGATTCCTTCTGAAACTGCTTTAAAGAATGCGGTCCTTTCCGCACAATTTGTCATGCTATAAGCTGAGTTCTCGATATTGCAGCCATGATACACTTTCCCATCACCGGTTAAAAGCGCCGCTCCGACGGGAAATTTTGAATATGGCACATATGCCTTTTCACGTGCTGTTTTTGCTTCTTCCATCAATTTCACTTTATCCATAATTACACCTCTACGTAAATTTTTATGAGAACCATTTCGGTATGAAAATAATCAGACCAATGATAGCGGAGAAAAATGCGAATATCAAAACGGCTCCTGAAGCAAGATCTTTCGCCTGTCCTGCAAGCGGATGAATCTCTTCCGTAACGAGGTCGATAGTGCGTTCAATCGCCGTATTGATCAATTCCAAAGCGGTAACCCAGCCGAACATAATGAAGATGATGCACCACTCTGTCGCAGTGAGGCCTGTTAAAACACCTGCAGTCGTCACGACAGCAATAGCAAGTACATGGAACCTGAAGTTCCTTTCAGTCTGAAAGCCATGCCGGATCCCCTTGAACGCATAATAAAAGGACTTGAAGAAAGGGTGCATTCCTTACTTACCTTTCAAGGCCGAAAGAAGCGAGGATTTCTTTTTGCCTTCCGAACATCCTCTTTTCATCTTCTTCCGTCATATGGTCATATCCAAGTAGATGGAGGAACCCGTGCAATGCAAGAAAACCGATTTCCCGCTTATTATCATGGCCGTATTCAGCTGACTGACGCGCTGCTGTCTCGATAGAAATGAGAATGTCCCCAAGAACTACCGGCATGCCTTCTTCCTGTACAATTGCGACTTCCCCTTCCGCCATCTCCTCTAATGCAAATGAAATGACATCGGTCGCTTTGTCTTTACCTCTGTATTCAGCATTTATTTTCCTGATTTCATCATCCGTCATGAAAGTGACGGACACTTCAGGATGATCAGATAGCCCCTCCATTGCGGCAGCATGGTTCAATAAACTTTCTACCAGTCGGGTAATATCTTCGGTAACGTTTCCCGTTTCATCATTAAAATAAATATCCAGCATTCTTTCGCCTTCCTTCCGATCAGTCCGGATACTCGATCCGGCTATGAAAAATGCCGTTCAACGTTTCGCAGATGACATTTTCAATCGTTTTTAATTCCTTCATCGACAAGTCGCATTCATCGAATTGCCCATCATTCAGTTTGGAAGTGATAATTGATTTTACCAATTTGGCGATTCTTTCCGGAGTAGGCTCCTTCAATGAACGCACTGCTGCTTCCACACTATCCGCAATTGAAATAATAGCAATTTCTTTCGACTGAGGTTTTGGACCGGGATACCGGAAGTCATCCTCCACTACATCCTGTCCCATTTCCTTCGCCTTTACAAAGAAAAACTTTAAAAAACTTGTTCCATGATGCTGTCTTGCAATATTGATGATTTCAATCGGCATTTTATGCTTGGCAAGCAGGTCAGCCCCGTCATTTGCATGGGCAATAATGATATCACGACTTTTTTCCGGCGGCAATTCATCATGCGGGTTCACAGTGCCATGTTGATTCTCGATGAAAAATCCCGGCCGTATCGTCTTCCCGATATCATGATAATAACTGCCTACCCTCGCCAACAATCCATCCGCGCCTACTGATTCACAAGCAGCATCTGCCAAATTAGCGACCATGACACTATGGTGATATGTACCTGGTGTTTCGGTGAGCACTTTTTTCAATAGCGGATGATTTGGATTTGATAACTCAATCAGCCTCATGTCAGAAAGCAAGCCGAAAGCGGATTCAAAAAAGGGCATCAACCCTATTGTCAAGGCACCCGAAATGACTCCCGAAGCCAATGCGGCAATTAAATAAAATAGCAACTCGGACAGCTCATACGATGATTGTGTCATCAACAAATAGAAACCTATGAAAAGAATATTAGAAGCTGCAACAAAAAGGCTTGTCCGTAATATATTCGATCTTCTTCCATTGTCCCCTAAGACATAGATACTAATGATTGCGCTGAACAAAATATACAGAGCGACTTCCATCTGCATGATTGCGGCGAAACCTTCCTGCAACATAATACCTGCCGTCGAAGCTGTGATGATTGTCAACATGAAAGCAAGTCTTTCATTCGTAAGTAATTTTGCTAGAAGGGGTGCTAGTGCTGTCGGAAATAGAAAAGCGACCTGCACATCGAACTCTCTGTCAATCAAACTGATAAGCTTCATCATGATTACGAGAATGAAAAAGATGGAATAGATGATCAACAATGCTTTCTTTTTCTTGTTATTGTCTTCCTGCCACGTAACAAAATGCATAAAAACAATGATTGATATAAAAATCACATACATGATGAGACCCGCCATAGGTTTGGTGGAGGATTGATTCTTCAATAGCCCAGTCAATTCCAACTGTCTATAAATTTCGGAGTCGATGAATTGTCCTTCCCGCACGATGACTTGTCCTTGTAGGATCCTCGTAGGCTCAACCGCATTTTTTTCTTCTTCAATTCGTTTGTCCGTCAATCCTTTGTTGATTGTTTCCGTTTCGACGACTAATGATCTGCCAAGGGTGATTAGCGTCTGCAGTTCCGCAGGAGGAATTGCTTCGGATAATCGTAGCTTCCTTTCCACTTCGTATCGGACTGTGGACAGATCACCTGTCCGTACAGGTTTGGACAGCTCTTCAGTGATGATACTTGCAATAGCACTCTGGATTTTCTGCAAGACTGGTATATCCCTAGACAACAGGCTCGCAATTGCATCATCGGTCAGACGAAGGCCCGGCTCCTCTTCCTCTAATTTTAAAAACTTTTCCCTTATTTCCTTGATTTGCTCCGCACGTGTTTTCACTACTTTATCTGGATCTTCGACGTCGGGGGTGTTTTGCTGTTTCTCCTCAATGATGAAATCAAATAAGTTAATGGCAATGGCCGCTCTATTCTTTGCAACATCCTCATTGAACTGGTAAAACGGTGTCACTTCGGATTCGATTCTCCGTTTTTCCTGCTCCGTCTTAACAGTGTCTTCAACTGTTTTCAATGATCGAATCGTTTTCGGAGATATTTTGAATTCATGGAGCTCATATGTCTCCTGCTTTACATTGCCGTGCATTAGCGAAAATAATGCGATAGCTGCCAATCCAATGATGAATAATGATAAGTATTTGAATTTCAAGGATTTGAAAAGATTTCTGATCAGTGTAAACATAAACAATCCCCCCTTTCCCTCTTTATCTGATCATCCTATTTTGACATGATGAAAGAGCAGTCATTTTAGGATGACTGCTCACTTTCATATGCTTCGATGATTTTCGCAACAATTGGATGTCGGACGACGTCACCCTGCTCCAAGTATTGAAAATGGATTTCAGAGACATTTTTCAAAATCGCTTCGGAGGCGTTCAACCCTGATTCAACTCCCCGCGGCAAATCGATTTGAGTCTTGTCTCCAGTAATCACCATTTTGGAACCAAATCCGAGACGTGTCAAAAACATTTTCATTTGAGCCTTTGTTGTATTCTGAGCTTCATCAAGGATGACAAATGCATCATCAAGCGTACGACCCCTCATATACGCCAGGGGAGCGATTTCAATCACTCCGCGCTCCATGAGCCGTTCTGTATGTTCCGCGCCTAGAACGTCGTGCAGGGCATCATAGAGTGGACGCAGATAAGGATCCACCTTCTCTTTTAGATCGCCCGGCAAGAAGCCAAGACTTTCACCGGCCTCGACGGCAGGCCGCGTTAAAATGATTCTTTTCACGGATCCTGACTTCATTGCTTGAACAGCAAGAACGACTGCAAGGTATGTCTTTCCAGTTCCGGCTGGCCCTATGCAGAAAACAAGGTCATTCTTTCGGATGGCATGGATATATTCACGCTGGCCGATCGTCTTTGCACGAATTGCCTTCCCTTTTGCAGTCCTTGCTATCTCCTCGTCGTATAACTCGGCGAAGTATTCAATCGTTCCGTTTTTCACCATTTCAATTGCAGTGGAAATATCACGTAAATTGATATTGATGCCTTTACGGATCACTTTCAATAATTGCTCAAGGAGAAACTTCCCTGCAATGATATCCTGTTCTTCCCCGGCCAGTGAAATTGTATCACCCCGGGTGAGGATGGAAATACTCATGGACTCTTCAATCAATTTCATATTTTGGTCGGAAATGCCTAGAAGCATGACGGCCTCGTTCGGCTCTTCGATATGAAGTTGTATCAGTTGTTCGCTCAATAGTTTCAGTCTCCTTGGGATAACGGTCTTTTTATCGCTATATTCTCATTGATTAAAAATAATATTGTCCCCTCAACTGTATCATTTCCAAACGTCAAGTGTAAAATGTTTTCATCTTTTATTATCAGATCGGATTGAGTTTCCGTTAATATTTTGTATTTTAGCAACGGGATGATGACATCTTGCTCCATGCCTTCGGTCAAGTCGAATTGGTCCAGACGATCTTCCCGGTACCTTTCAGTCTGTATGAACGATTGTAGCTTCGGCATTCTTCCATCCATCCATACAATGGGAGATCTCCAATGAATAATCACATTCTCCTCTCCAAGCAGATGGTAATCAACTTTTTTAGGGATCTTAAAAGAATATTCCAACCAAAAATCAGCATACACCGAACCTTCCGCCCCTACAACTGTCTTTTTACTTCCTTGCTCCAGTATGCCTGTCGCCAGCAAATCTCCTTTTTTCACAGTTTGATGTACGCGCGCGACCCTTTCTCCCCTGCTTAATTGAAATCCTGTAATAACCCCCCCAGTGCGTGCGACTAAATCTGAAGGTGGGCCGGATTTTTCAATACTGTCATTCAATTTCGGGGAGAGCATCGGGATAACTGTCAATGTGCTTCCCGACCTTTTAAATCGCACCCAGGAGAGTGATGGATCCTCTACCATGAGCGATCTTCGGATTTCCCCTTCATCCGGAATCAAGTGAAGCGGCCGGAATAAGGTGATCGAAGTCTCCTCCAATTTGTTGCCGATCCGTTCAGATACTTCAGGCACGTCGGTTTCAATTTCAATTTTCCACAGAAATAAGGATGCAATAAGTGGAATGATGCACGCAATAAGAAAACGGAAGGACGTGAATACCCTTTTCTCTACGGTACCTTCATCCGCAGTTTTGATAGTCACTTTCATTTTGAAACGGCGCCTATGTTTCCTAATGACTTGAATTCCTTTTTTATCGGTGCGAAACCGGATTCCTTTTCCTGATTCCATTACTCCGGACATCTTCACGCCGTAGCCTACAAGGAATGACAGGAACCTGGCCGGATCCGTTTTACCGGTGAGGACAACGCTGTACCGTTTATGAATCATAGAAATCCTGTCCATTTTTCATTTCTTTGATAATAACAGCAGTTATCGTTTCAAAAGAGAATACTGCCAACTCTTCCGACAATGTTTCGACGATTAAATCCTCCCCCGTCGCCTCGATGATATGGTCCCCACTTCGGATCACTGCATAGTCAGGTCCCAGTTTCACTAAGGAATAAGGGCCTGTGATCCTGACCGAAACAAATTCTTCAATCGTAACAGATGAGTTCATTTTAAATAATTTTTTCAAGATAAAACCCCCTATCCAAGCCTATGATTTGGATAGGGGGTCAATGATTATTGTTTTGATTTAGGAGGCCCCAAAATTTCAGAGAAGATGATGCCCTTGATCAAGTCTTGTTCACTTGTCGGAATCATCTCGTGATTTTCGACAGATTCTCTCGAAATTACGCTGTCTTGATGGGCCGATAATCGGCCACGATGCGTTTTTTCACGAGTTGATGTCCTATCATGCTTTTCTGCATGAACCGGCACTGTTTTTGCACCGTCCCGTCTTTTCACTTCTTTCACCTCGGAAGGCAGTGAAATGACCTGGGGTGGTTTGCGCTCTAATGACTGCCTGCTCGGAGGCTCATCAATCTCAGTTTGAAATTCTCGTTGGATATCCTTGTACATCTCCTGGGTCATCTCTTTCAGCTTCCGCATTGGGTCAGGAGAACCCGTCTGCGCGGTTGGTTGTCTTCTCTGCGTCTTCGTTGCATCTTCCGGCTTTTTACCTTTGAAGAGCATACTGATGATTCCGAGGACGACAAAAATTAGTATTTCCATCTGTGCATCCCCTTTCCGGGAACTTTATGCTCAAACGTCAATCTTTTGTAGTATCCGGTTTTTGCTGATCTACACCAATTTTACTGATGGATTCCCGCATACCTGTGTCAGCCTGGATATTTTTATAGTTCATATAGTCCATGATGCCAATGTTGCCTGTTCGAAGCGCTTCAGCCATTGCAAGAGGAACTTCAGCCTCTGCTCCGACAACTTTCGCGCGCATCTCTTGGACTTTGGCTTTCATTTCTTGTTCATTCGCCACAGCCATCGCACGTCGCTCTTCCGCTTTCGCTTGGGCAATGTTCTTATCAGCCTGCGCCTGTTCAGTTTGAAGTTCTGCACCGATGTTTTTACCGATATCAACGTCAGCGATATCGATGGATAGGATTTCAAAAGCCGTACCGGAGTCAAGCCCCTTCGACAAGACAGTTTGGGATATCAAATCCGGATTTTCCAAAACTTTTGCATGGTCAATCGATGCACCGATTGTTGAAATGATCCCTTCCCCGACACGCGCTACAATAGTTTCTTCGCCAGCACCACCGACGAGGCGGTCTATGTTGGCACGCACTGTTATTCGAGCTTTCGCTTTCACTTCAATTCCGTTCAACGCAACACCGGCGATGAATGGTGTCTCAATCACTTTCGGGTTAACCGACATTTGTACCGCTTCAAGAACGTCACGCCCGGCAAGATCGATAGCAGCCGCACGCTCAAATGTTAGTTCAATATTCGCACGATGTGCAGCGATCAATGCATTGACAACGCGGTCAACATTACCACCAGCCAAGTAATGACTCTCTAGCTGGTTGATGCCAACATTTAGACCGGCTTTATGAGCCTTGATCAACGGGTTGACGACTCTGCTCGGGATTACCCGGCGGAGACGCATACCGATCAACGTGAAAATGCTTACACGTACACCTGCCGCTAATGCGGATATCCAGAGTGTTACTGGTACAAGTGTGAAAAATACTGACAGAATAATTATGGCTCCGATAATGATTGCTATCGTCACAATCATACCTCCAGTTCCAGCTGCAAAAATTGCTTCCATTATTCATTTTCCCCCTTTTCTTCGAATTCCCGAACGACTATCCGGGATCCTTCAACCTTCACAATGATAACATGTTTCCCTCTATCGATGTAGCTTCCTTGAGAAACGACATCGATCCGCTCACCTTCCATATCTATCGTACCCGAAGGACGGAGTGGCGTGATTGTAACCGCCTTCTTTCCGAGCAATTCAACCCGGTTGATATTCGACACATAACCGCTTTCCGTGTCAGTCGAATCCATCAAGACGACTTTGTTCAGCAAATGCAATTTCCTACCGAAAAACTTCATAATGATCACCATCCCGCTGACGGCCACTGCAATCGCGATCATGACGGAATATGCCATGAACATCGGATTGCCCCCCGCCAAAATGATACTTACAACGATAGCGACCGCTCCAAGAAGGCCAGCTATCCCACCCGCCAAGAAAAATTCAAGTATGATAAGGACAATTCCGATAATGAACAATATCAATGTTTCATACCCGGCTAGACCCGCAATGAGATGTCCGAAAAAGAACAGCAGCAATGATGAGAGCGCCATTGTGCCTGCAACTCCGAAACCTGGCGAATATAGCTCCACCACAAGTCCCAGACCCGCGATCGACAACAGAATTGGCACGACGATCGGATGTGTCACAAACCGTGCGATGCCTTCGGTAAACGTCACATTAGTCTTCACGATTTCAGCATTTTCCAAACCATTCAACTTCAGAACTTCCTCTAAGGACGAAACCGTTCCTTCGCTATAACGGACGTTAGGCTCTGCCGCCTCGCTTGCAGTCAATGTCAATAACTGACCTTTTCCTGCTCGGTACTCTTTCATCTCGATAGACGGTTCTGCCATCGCTTCCGCATACTTCGGATTACGATTATGCGTTTCTGCAGCACTTATCATTTCGGCTACCCAAAGGCTGTGCGCCTTAACATCAACGGCATTTCCAGTTGTTCCTTCTACCGCTTGGGCTGCACCGATTTTGCCATTCGGAGACATATAAATCTTGTCAGCATGAAGTGCGATGTATGCCCCAGCGGAAATTGCTTTGTAGTTGATATAGGCAATAATTTCAGGATCAGTCTCATCCATCAGCTTCCCGATTTCCCCTGCTGCGTCTGTAAATCCACCATTGGTATTGATTTCAAGGATGATTGCTTTTGCCCCTGCTTCTTCCGCTTCAGCGAAGGATCTCTTCAAATACGCATATAGACCCTTCTCCACAGCTGCGTCAATTTTTACGTGATAGACTTTCTCAGCAGCCGCATCGGACTGAGCAAAAGGGATTGAAATCGCAGATAAGAATAAAATGAACAGGAGAAACTTCCCAATCATTTTACGCATTCGTTCATTCACCTCTTTCTATATAACCAGTATACCTTCTATACGTATTGTATTGTTAAAAGGTTTCAATTTAAACAGTACAAAAACCGGAAGATCCAAAGGATTTTCCGGTTTCATTCATAAACATACTTATTGTTGTTAATATAATATGGACAGATATTAGAATTTACGCTTACGAGCAGCCTCAGACTTCTTTTTACGTTTGACACTTGGCTTCTCATAGAACTCACGCTTTCTTACCTCTTGTATTGTACCACTTTTTGATACAGTACGTTTGAAGCGGCGAAGAGCATCTTCAAGCGATTCATTTTTGCGAACGACAGTTTTCGTCATATCTCTTGTCCCTCCCTCCGAGCACACTTCGAAACAAGGCGTTACTCCTTGTACTAAGAAATTATATCGTACTATCCTCGAGTGGTCAATAAAAAACTTTCAAAATATCTATGCGAAATAGGAAAATTTATTCACCTACCGGCAAGAACCCTATTAATATGCAGAATTGCCTTGCAAACCTTGCATGATCTGCACGCCTGAACTTGCGCCTATTCTTGTGGCGCCCGCATCAATCATCTTTTTCATATCCTCGAAGCTGCGGACTCCTCCTGAAGCTTTCACGCCCATTTCCGGTCCGACGACACCACGCATCAATTTCACGTCTTCCTCGGTAGCACCGCCAGTGGAGAAACCGGTTGATGTTTTGACAAAGTCAGCACCTGCAGCACGTGACAGTTCGCACGCTTTCCTTTTCTCCTGATCAGTAAGTAATGCAGTTTCAATGATCACTTTCACAATCGCTTTGCCTTTCGCCGAATCGACAACAGCAGCAATGTCATTTTTCACAAGTTCATCATCGCCGCTCCGCAACGCTCCGATATTGATGACCATATCGATTTCGCCAGCCCCGTTTTCAATCGCATCTTTCGTTTCAAACGCTTTGACTGCGCTAGTGGATGCACCTAAAGGGAAGCCGATGACTGTGCACACTTTTACAGTCGACCCGTTCAACACCTCTACTGCTGTTTTCACCCATGTCGGATTGACGCATACCGATGCGAATGAATAGGTCTTTGCTTCTTCGCAAAGTCGGATGATTTCCTCTTTTGTCGTATCCGCTTTCAGTAATGTATGGTCGATGTATGCTGCATATTGTTGATTCAAAATAATTCCTCCTCCAGTTGTACGTACCTCATTCATCATAGCAAATAAAGATATTCTTCGCATCAAAAAACAGTTCATCCAACATTGGATAAACCGTTTTTTGTTTGCTTTACGCTAGCACTTCTTCTGCTTCTACTACCCGGACGAATTGACCTTCATTATAAGGATAGCCCGCCTTCGTAATCTTTACTTTTACGATTTTACCGACCATCGACTCATCAGCCGGGAAAACGATTTTCAAATAATTATCTGTATATCCTTCATACAGACCACTATCAGGATCGTGCTTGTATTTCTCTTCCGGTATCACTTCAAGCACTTCGTCTTCAAATTCAGCTGCATATTGCTTCGCTAGTTGATCATTCAACTCGATCAGGCGGTGGACCCGTTCGTTTTTCACTTCTTCATCAATTTGATCTTCCATTCTGGCTGCAGGTGTCCCCGTACGCTTGGAGTATGGGAATACATGCAATTCAGAAAAACGATGGTCCCTGATGAAGTTATACGTGTCCATGAATTCGTCTTCCGTCTCGCCAGGGAAACCGACAATGACGTCGGAAGTGATGGCAAGATGCGGCAACGCTTCCCGAAGACGATCCAGACGCTCAGCGAAGAACTCCATCGTATATTTCCTTCTCATACGTTTCAACACTGTATTGGAACCTGATTGGATCGGAATGTGCAAGTGCCTTACGATCTTCGTCGACTCCCGAAGCACTTCAATGACTTCATCAGTAAGCTGACTGGCTTCAATGGAACTGATCCGCAGTCTTTTCAATCCCTTTACCTGGGTTTCCAGATCGCGCAGCAGTCGTGCTAGATTATACTCTTTCAAATCTTCGCCGTATCCTCCGGTGTGGATCCCCGTCAGAACGATTTCAAGATAACCTGCATCGACCAATTGTTGAGCTTGGCGGATGACTTCTTCAGGGTCTCTAGAGCGCATTAGACCACGGGCCCACGGAATGATACAGAATGTGCAGAAGTTATTGCAACCTTCTTGTATTTTCAATGAAGCTCTAGTGCGGTCTGTAAAAGCGGGTACATCAAGTTCTTCATATACCCGATTCTTCATAATGTTGCGGACCGCATTGATCGGCTGACGTTCGACTTTGAATTCATCTATCAGTCCGAGCAATTTCGTACGGTCCTGTGTACCGACGACAATATCGACTCCTGGAATAGCCATGATTTCAGCCGGGGAAGTCTGTGCATAACAACCCGTGACACAAATGACCGCATCCGGATTACGCCTGATAGCTCTCCGGATGACTTGGCGGCTTTTCTTATCACCGGTATTCGTGACCGTACATGTATTGATAACGTAGACGTCTGCATTTTTTTCAAAATCGGAGCGGTCATATCCGGCGTCCTTGAAAAGTTGCCAGATCGCTTCCGTTTCATAATGATTCACTTTGCAGCCTAATGTATGAAAAGCGACAGAAGACACTAGCTGCTCACCTCTTTCATTCAAATTCGTAAGACATTGCGGACAAAAAATAAAGCGGTGCGGTTTCCGTCCTTAATATACGCGGCCCTAAGGAAACTGAAAGAAAATCCGCAGCGCGCATTTCCTCCGCTTCCTCTCTTGATAATCCGCCTTCAGGACCGAAAACGACTAGTACCGTTTGTTTATGATACACGTTTTTCAGCCTGTCTGCAATCCTGTTCGGATCTATACCTTTTGCATCCTCTTCATCTGCAAAAAAGCGGACATCATAGTTTCGTGACTCTTGTAGCAATTGCTTGAAAGGCATCGGGGTCGATACTTCCGGGATTATCGTCCGGTGACATTGCTCCGCCGCCTCTTTCGCGATTTTTTTTAGCCTATCCACTTTTTTATCGCCTTTTTTTGTATCCCATTTGACAATGGACCGTTTCGCTTCGAATGGAATGATCCTGGACATGCCAAGTTCAGTCCCCTTCTGAACAATCAAATCGAGTTTATCACCTTTAGGCAATCCGCATGCAATTGTCACGCTGACTTGCATTTCATTTGAAGGAAGTTTACCATCCTTCTTTCTTACAGTTACACCCTCAGAGAGTATGTCCGCAATCTCAGAGATAAATGCTTCACCATTATCTACAGCGATTACGAGGTCACCAGCCTCCATCCTCATCACCTTGGCGATATGCTTGCCATCGTCACCTGAAATGAAGGCATTTCCGTCTTCATCAAATGGGGTTTCAAGGAAATAACGCTGCAATAGTTACACGCTCCTCTTTTGAGCGATAATTGCCACCCATTCTTCCATTAAAACGGATTCGATAATTTCGAAGCCCTTGCTTTGGAGATCATCCTTCACAAGGTCACGTTTTTGAGCAATAATTCCCGATACGATGAATAGCCCATCTTCAGGTAGGATGGTGTATGCATCTCCGGAAAACGTCATAATCACTTCCGCCAGGATGTTTGCAACAATTATGGATGCCGGCTCATTAACGGAATCTAGCAAGTTGCCATGTGTCACTTCAACGACTTCGTCCACTTTATTCAAACTGATATTTTCTTTTGCTGCCTGTACGGCGACCTCATCTAAATCGAGCGCGTGGACATGCGACGCTCCAAGAAGTGCCGCCCCGATCGATAACACTCCCGAACCAGTCCCGACGTCAATGACTGTGTCGCCCTTCTTCACATACTTTTCCAATGCTTGCAGACACATGACTGTCGTAGGGTGAGTCCCTGTTCCAAAAGCCATGCCCGGATCTAGTTCGATGATCAATTCATCGGAATCCACAGGCTCATATACTTCCCACGTAGGAACGATCGTGAATCTTCCTGAGATTTTGACAGGATGGTAATACTTTTTCCAAGCTGTCGCCCAATCCTCTTCATCCACTTCATTCGTCTGCACTTGATTGAGTCCCACATCCAAGCCGTACTCCGTAAGGCCATTGACGGATTCACTGATTTCTTTTACTGTTTCAATCAAAAAACTGTTAACTGGTAAATAGGCTTTTACAATGACCCCTTCGACAGGGAAATCCTCTTTTTTCAGGTCATAGATTTCGCCGAAACGATCTTCATGAATTCGGTCGGGCTCTTCGGAATCCTCGATGATGACCCCGCTCGCCCCTGCTTCATGCAAAATGTTGGCTACGGCCTCGGTCGCCTCATGTGACGTATGGATGGAGATTTCAGACCACTTCAACTACGTTCATCCCTTTCAGTCGCCTTTTATTGTTCTTTTGATTTTATCAAAAAGTGAGCTCGAATACTCATCCGGCGAGTTCCCTTCGATTGATGCGAATTCACGGAGAAGCTCTTTCTGTTTTTCCGTCATTTTTTTAGGGGTAAGTGCCTTGATGATGACGTGTTGATCACCCACTCCATGCCCGTGGACATTTTTGACGCCTTTACCGCGTAATCGGAAATTCGTTCCCGTTTGTGTCCCCGCAGGAATTTTCAATTTCACATTCCCTGTAACAGTAGGCACTTCAATTTCGTCACCAAGCGCCAACTGCGGGAAAGTGAGAGGCACTTCCAAATAGATATCGTCGCCCTCACGGACAAATCGATCATGATCTCTTACTCTGAAGACGATGTACAAGTCTCCAGAAGGACCGCCATTGATGCCTGCTTCCCCTTGGCCCGAAACACGTAATTGTTGACCATCATCCACTCCCGCAGGAATTGTAACTTTAATTTTCTTCCGTTTTGTCACACGGCCTGCACCATGGCAAGTTTCGCATTTATCTGGGATGATCTTGCCGGTTCCTTGACAATGCGGACAAGTCCGGCGATTCACCATCTGACCAAGCGGCGTGTTTTGAGTGATAGAAATTTGTCCCGAGCCTCCGCAATGTGAACATGTATTGACTGGTGTTCCTTTTTTGGCACCAGTTCCGCTGCACGTATCACATGTTTCTTCCCTCGGCAATTCAACTTCTGTCTCTTTTCCGAAAACAGCTTCCATGAAATCGATTGTCATGGAGTACTGCAGATCATCGCCTTTCCTTGGTGCATTCGGGTCACGCCGTCTAGTACCTCCGCCAAAGAATGTGCTGAAAATATCTTCGAAACCGAATCCGTCAGCAGACCCTCCACCAAATCCTCCAAAACCTTGGTTGGGATCTGCATGGCCAAATTGGTCGTAATTCGCACGTTTTTTCTCATCGCTCAATGTTTCGAATGCTTCCGTCACTTCTTTAAATTTGTCTTCCGCTCCCGCTTCCTTGTTCAAGTCGGGATGATATTGTTTTGATAATTTCCGGTAGGCTTTCCTGATTTCCTCTTTACTTGCTGTTTTAGGCACGCCAAGTACTTCGTAATAATCACGCTTGCTCATTATTCCACTCTCCCATGAATCATTGACATCTCATTGTACCACGCACAGAAAAAAAGTGACAAAAGTGCAGTTGGCCAAATACAGATCGATCACGTAACAAAAGAAAAAGTCAAAGCCGGAATATCGGACTTTGACTTTTCCGTCAATCGATCGTTCAATTAGTTTTTCTTGTCATCTTCCACTTCTTCAAAGTCGGCATCGACAACACCATCATCCTGCGGTTGGCCGCCAGCTTCAGCAGAGCCGCCTTGCGCTTGAGATTCAGCAGCTGCTTGCTCATATAATTTCATCGTCATTTGCTGAACGATTTCTTCCAAAGCTTCTTTCTTTGTACGCATATCATCTAAATTGCCAGCTTCAATAGCTGTTTTCAATTCTTCTTTTGCTTCCTCGACTTTTTTCACTTCGTCTTCTGATACTTTGCCTTCGAGGTCCTTCAAAGTCTTTTCAGCCATGAAGACGAGCTGATCTGCGTCATTTTTCAAGTCCGCTTCTTCTTTGCGGCGTTTATCCTCTTCGGCATTCGCTTCTGCATCTTTCACCATGCGATCGATTTCATCGTCGGAAAGGCCAGAGCTTGATTGGATTGTGATGTTCTGCTCTTTTTGCGTTCCAAGGTCTTTCGCTTTTACCGTTACGATACCGTTCTTATCAATATCGAATGTAACTTCGATTTGTGGGATGCCGCGTGGTGCCGGCGGGATATCCGTCAATTGGAAACGACCAAGCGTTTTATTGTCGGAAGCCATCGGACGCTCACCTTGCAGCACATGGATGTCAACGGCAGGCTGGTTATCTGCAGCTGTAGAGAACACTTGTGACTTGCTTGTCGGGATTGTCGTATTTCTTTCGATCAATTTTGTAAAGACGCTTCCCATCGTCTCAATTCCTAGAGAAAGCGGTGTAACATCAAGCAAGACGACATCTTTCACGTCTCCGCGAATGATGGAACCTTGAACAGCAGCACCCATTGCTACGACTTCGTCAGGGTTAACTCCTTTGAATGGCTCTTTGCCTGTTTCTTTCTTGATAGCTTCCTGAACAGCAGGGATACGAGTAGATCCACCAACTAGGATGACACGGTCGATTTCAGATGGAGATAAGTCTGCATCTTTCATCGCCTGGCGCGTCGGTACCATGGAGCGCTCCACTAAATCAGCTGTCAATTCGTCGAATTTAGCGCGAGTCAATGAAATTTCAAGGTGAAGCGGACCAGCTTCTCCCGCAGTGATAAACGGCAATGAAATTTGAGTAGATGTTACGCCTGATAGGTCTTTTTTCGCTTTTTCAGCTGCGTCTTTCAAACGTTGCATTGCCATTTTATCTTTTGAAAGGTCAATTGCATTCTCTTTGCGGAATTCTTGCACTAAGTAATCGATGACGACATCGTCGAAGTCATCTCCGCCCAATTTATTGTCACCTGCTGTCGCACGGACTTGGAAGACGCCATCGCCGAGCTCAAGGATTGAAACGTCGAATGTACCGCCGCCAAGGTCGTATACTAGAATTGTTTCATCTTCGTCTGTTTTATCCAGACCGTAAGCCAATGCTGCAGCTGTAGGCTCGTTGATGATCCGTTCAACTTCAAGACCAGCAATTGTTCCTGCATCCTTCGTCGCTTGACGTTGTGCATCATTGAAATAAGCAGGTACTGTAATGACCGCTTTCGTCACTTTTTCACCTAAGTATTCTTCTGCATAACCTTTCATGTACTGAAGGATCATTGCAGAAACTTCTTGAGGAGTGTATTCCTTATCTTCAACTTTCACTTTATAATCGGATCCCATATGTCTTTTTACGGACATGATCGTGTTTGGATTTGTAATGGATTGGCGCTTCGCCACTTCCCCGACTTGACGCTCCCCATTTTTGAATGCAACTACGGATGGAGTTGTACGGTTGCCTTCCGGGTTCGGAATGACTTTCGCCTCTCCACCTTCATATACTGCTACAACTGAGTTTGTTGTACCCAAGTCGATACCGATAATTTTGCTCATTTGAATTCCTCCTAATTTAATGCGTCTACAATTAAACTACTTACTCACTCGTTTACTTTGACCATGGTAGGACGAAGTACACGATCTTTCAACAAATACCCTTTTTGAAGCTCCTCAAGCACGATGCCTGATGACTTTTCGGGGTCATTTCCTGTCATGACGGCCTGATGGAAATTAGGGTCGAACTCCTTGTTCAACGCCTCTATTTCGACCAACCCTTCCCCTTGTAAGGCTTCAAACAGGTTGCGATAGATCATATCCATTCCAGTCATGATAGATTGAGCTTCCTCATTTTTGACTTCGACCGCAAGAGCCCGTTCAAAATTGTCCAATACAGGTAAAATTGATGTCAACAAGCTTTGTGCTTTGTATTTGACAAGCGCTTCCTGATCAAGCGCATTTCTTCTCTTTGCATTTTCAAAGTCTGCCAAGACGCGCAGGAGCTTGTTTTCCTCTTCCTGCAACTTGGACTCCAGCTCGCTGATTGTCTCATCCTTCTCGTCTTGCTCTACAGGGATTTCTTCAGAAGCTTTATCTTCTTCAACAGTACCCTGTGGACCCGTTGCCGCTTCATTGCTCGCTAACGTGTCCAATTCCTCGTTTGCAGTTTCCTGGACGACTTCTTTTTCCACTGCTACCTTTTTATCCGTCACTCGTCGTTCCTCCTATCCAATCCGATGGCCGTTTTCAGTAATGCTTGCGATAAATTCTCACTCAGGATGTCAAGCATCGTAATGACCCTGCCGTAATCCATCCGTTTCGGTCCGATGATCGCTATGGAGCCGGTCATATTACCGCCGGCAGAGTAATTTGCAGTAATCACACTGCAATCTTCCATCGCGTTATGTTTGTTTTCTGAACCGATACGCACATGAATGCCCTTTGAATGATCTTGGAAAAAGTCAAACGCGGGTGCTTCGTTTTCCATCAACTCGAAAAACATCTTCATTTTTTGCAGGTCATTGAATTCCGGCTGTTTCATCATGTTCATTTTGCCGCCGAAATACAGACGTTCTTCAGGCTTGATCGTCATTGCCCTTTGAAATGAAGCGAACAGTTCCCCAGCATGATGGACATGCTGTTCAAAGACCGTCTTCGTCTCATGGGCAAGCTTATTCTGTAGGAAGCTCAATGGCGTTCCCACAAGCCTTTCATTTAAAATATTGACCATTTTTTCAATATCCGAAGCAAGCATGCCTTGCGGTACATCGAAGACCCTGTTCTCCACATGTCCATTATCCGTCACAATGATTGCGACCGCTTTCGTATCATCCAGCGGCACGATTGAAAATCGCTTCACTGAATGCATTGACATGTCCGGCCCTAAAAGTATCGATGTATAATTTGTCAATTCGGATATGATTTTCGCCGAATTCCGTATCAGTTCCTCCGTCTCCAATACCCGATCCTGAAAAACGGAACGTAATTGCATGCTGTCCGCCAATGTCAGCTTTTCGGGTGTCAATAAATGATCGACATAAAAACGGTACCCTTTTTCGGAAGGTACTCTGCCTGATGAAGTATGGGTTTTTTCAAGATAACCCAATTCCTCCAGATCGGCCATATCATTCCGAATGGTGGCGGGACTGTATGGGGCTTCCGGTTTTTTAGATAACTGCCTTGATCCGACAGGTTGGGCGGATTCGATGAAATCGTTAACCGTCAGTTGCAGAATTAGCAATTGTCTGTTTGTTAACATACTCATCACTCCTGTTAGCACTCTTTAATGTCGAGTGCTAATACTACTCATAATTTAACAAAACGATTTGCCAGTGTCAATGAATTACCCCTCGTTCATTTGAGAAATTGCTGGAAGACTTCGTTCCCTCTGAAAACGCCTTTCCGTGTCAGTTTAATACTACCCCCTGATTCGGAAATCAGTCCTTTTCCGGACAATTCTGCGAGAACAATGCCATACTCTTCGGTCAATGATTTACCGAATTTCGATTTGAAGGACTGCAGGGAAACGCCTTCGGATTTGCGCAAGCCTAAAAACATTTCCTCTTCCATCGCTTCGGTACTTGTCACTTCATTTGATTCCATTACGGGTCGCGATCCTGTCTCCATGGATTCCATATACTTTCTGAGAGGTCCGTAATTTGCGTACCTTCGTCCCTTCAAATATCCATGTGCACCTGCACCGATGCCTGCGTACTCGTCATTATCCCAATAAATGAGATTATGGATTGATTCACTCCCAGGCAACGCAAAATTACTTATTTCGTATTGCCGCCTACCTGCTTTAACCATCCGGTCCATGAGCATGGAAAACATCTCTGCCTCGATATCCTCGCCGGGCAACGGCAGCTTGCCTTTATTCATTAAATTATAAAAAACAGTTTTAGGCTCGACGATGAGCGAGTAACCCGAATAATGGGGAAGGTCCAATGATAGAGCTTTATCAATAGTTTCTTCCCATTGTTTGACGGCCTGCTCCGGCAACCCATAAATAAGGTCGATACTTATGTTTTCAAAACCGATCTCGCGTGCGTCGCGAATAACTTTGGTTGGAGTATCCGCGCTATGCGTCCTACCGATCCTTTTCAAAAGTTGCTCGTCGAATGATTGGACGCCTATGCTCAGACGACCTACTCCACCGTTTTTTAGGACGGACAGCTTTCCTCGGGTCAATTCATCTGGATTTGCCTCCGTCGAAAACTCCCGCAATGCACGGACATCGACATGCTGATGGATGATTTCAAGCAATCGGTCTAATTGTTTTTCCGATAATGAAGTCGGTGTACCTCCGCCCAGGAAGACCGTTTCAAGCCCTTCGAATGAATGTCCCTCATTCGCCATAATGGTAAGTTCGTTACCGATCGATTCGATATATTCATCAACTGGTTGATTTTTAAAGAACACTTTATTGAAATCGCAGTAATGGCAAATCTGGTGGCAGAAAGGAATATGAATATACATGCCTCGCATTTAGTTGTGTCCCCTTTCTAGTCAGCAATATCAGTCGAGCAAAAAGGAGCCCAGAGCGGACTCCTTTTGCATGATATCACTCTTCATTAAGCTCCGGGTGCTATTGACTCGCAGACGTCCTTCGCTTTAGTCCTCATCCATTTTCAAAACGGCCATGAATGCTTCTTGTGGGACTTCGACGGATCCGACTTGCTTCATCCGTTTCTTCCCTTCTTTTTGCTTCTCAAGCAACTTTCTTTTACGGGAGATATCTCCGCCGTAACATTTAGCAAGAACGTTTTTACCGATTGACTTGATTGTCGAACGTGCAACGATCTTTTGACCGATCGCAGCCTGGACAGGCACTTCAAACTGTTGACGAGGAATAAGTTTTCTTAGTTTCTCAACAATTGCCTTGCCACGCTCGTAGCTGAAGTCGCGGTGAACGATGAAGCTAAGGGCATCGACTTGCTCACCGTTCAACAGGATGTCCATTTTGACAAGTTTTGATGTTTTATACCCGATCAGTTCGTAATCAAATGACGCGTATCCTTTCGTCCCTGATTTCAGTTGGTCGAAAAAGTCATAGACGATTTCTGCAAGAGGCAATTCGTAGATGATATTTACACGAGATGCATCCAAGTAATCCATCGTAATGAAATTGCCGCGTTTTTGCTGGCATAATTCCATGACGGAACCAACGAATTCGTTCGGCACCATGATTGATGCTTTCACATAAGGTTCTTCGACATGGTCGATTTTTTGTGCATCCGGCATCATGGAAGGGTTGTCGACTTTCAATTCTTTTCCGTCAGTCGTAACAACGTTGTAAATAACACTCGGTGCAGTTGTAATCAAGTCAATTTTGAATTCACGTTCTATACGCTCCTGGATGATCTCCATATGGAGCAGTCCGAGGAATCCGCATCGATATCCGAAGCCCAGTGCCTGCGAAGTCTCCGCTTCATATTCCAAAGCTGAATCGTTCAGCTCAAGTTTCTCGAGCGCTTCACGCAAGTCAACATATTTGGATGAATCAATCGGATATAATCCACAGAATACCATCGGATTCAATCTACGGTAACCAGGAAGCGGTTCGCTAGCCGGGTTCTTCGCATTTGTAATCGTGTCTCCAACCCGTGTATCACCGACATTCTTAATCGCTGCCGAAAGGAATCCGACATCTCCAACGGATAGTTCATCACGCATGGATATGTTCGGTGTGAACACGCCCGTCTCAATAACTTCGAATTCTTTACCTGTAGCCATCATGCGGATTTTATCGCCCGGCTTGACAGTGCCTTCGACAATTCGGATATTGACGATGACACCTTTATATTGATCATAGTGCGAGTCGAAGATCAATGCTTTCAATGGCGCTTGTGGATCACCAGTCGGCGCAGGCACTTTCTCGACAATCTGTTCAAGGATCTCTTCGATGCCGATGCCGGCTTTAGCCGAAGCATGTACTGCTTCAGATGCATCCAACCCGATAACATCTTCAATTTCCTTTTTCACTTTATCCGGGTCTGCAGCAGGCAAATCGATTTTATTAATAATAGGCAAGATTTCCAAGTCATTGTCCAAAGCCAAATAAACGTTCGCTAATGTTTGCGCTTCGATTCCTTGAGCTGCATCGACAACAAGCAGCGCCCCTTCACATGCTGCGAGGCTCCTTGACACTTCGTACGTGAAGTCTACGTGCCCCGGAGTATCAATAAGGTGGAATGTATACACTTCACCATTTTTCGCGGTGTATGATAATTGCACTGCGTTCAATTTAATTGTTATTCCACGTTCGCGTTCCAAATCCATAGAATCCAGTGTCTGTGATTTCATTTCACGCGAGCTTACCGTTTCCGTCTTTTCCAATAGACGATCGGCCAACGTCGATTTCCCGTGATCGATATGGGCAATAATCGAGAAGTTTCTTATGTTTTTTTGACGTGCCAATCTTTCCTCATTATTCATCTGTCAGTTCACTCCTATATAAGCTATTTGCATTATAGCAAATAACTGATAAACATGTTACATTTTCTTATTCCCGCAAATCAAATACCGATAGCATTCATATGACTTATCAATTCTAACAGATGGCAGCGTATTGATAAAGATTGATGGGGATTCGACTGAATATAAATAAGCTCCACGGCAATTTCGCCATGAAGCTTATTTTATCACTTTTCTTCTGCATCATCCGAGTTGCTCAACAGCTCGCTAATGGATTCTGCAATTATGGCAACAGTCCGGTACAACTCATCCTCTGAATTGCCGATTCCGCCAAGTTCAATAAGAATGATATTTGGATGCAAATCTTGATTATACTTCCCATCCACGCCCGCTCCGCCTTTAGAGATGACATTCCTCGTGATGCCTGGTATCCTTTTCTCCATTTCCGTCTTCACTCTATTCGTCATCACTTCATTCTGTTTATAAGAAGGATTATCCAACCCAAGTACGAATGCGACTTTCGCGTACCTTTCCCCTTCATGGACAATTGTCGTCTTGTCGGGACCGACTGCATCGCGATGAATGTCTATGATCAAATCATATTCATTTTCGGAAAGTTGCTTTTTGACAAATGGCCTAATATCGTTATAAGCACGCCCGTGCGGCACAATCTTTTTCAGCGTGTCAGTTTCCACACCGTTCAATTCAAGTAATCCTTTGAGTTTATCTCCCATCTTCATCACATTTTCTGTCTGATGGTTCACCATGATTTTTCCATCGACCGCTTTTGTGATCGGTTTATACGCTTCCGTTGCATGGGTGAAATAAATCAAGACTTTCCCGGCTATCGTTTCAAGTTCCTTGCTGACTTCTGGTTCAGGTTCAGGTTCAGGTTCCGCCTCCACTTTCTCTTCCTCGACGATATTGGAAGCGTAAACGATTATTGCATTTTCCTTGATGATTTTCGAATTAGAGATTTTTGATTCTTCCGGTATAAATTGGATGAGTACCGGGAAAAGGAAAAGAACGAATACGATTACAAGCCATATTTGCATATTTTTCTTCAAGCGACATCCCCCCGTCTTCAACTATATGCACGGGGGAATGGGTCAATGACTCGTTTTAATATCCTCAATCCACTCACTGATCGAATCGGTTAATGTCTCCGCATAAAGAGCGGCCCAAGAGTCAATCTCTTTCGGTGAAATGAATGTATTCAAATCGTGGTTCGATAAAACTTCTTCAAATAATTGCACCCGTTCTTCATGGGGCCATGAAGTCCAATCCCCGAAAATAGGAATTAGTTTCGACCGATCTGCATCCTTATTAGGAGTATGCAACCAATTCCCAACAGACAGTCTTGAGGATGGATGACTTTCCTCCTCGATTTTGGACGCGATATAAGTGAATAACGTATTGATGGCATCCGCAATCAATACAGGTCCATCCACGACAGTCGGGATGCCGATTGCGATGACCGGGATTCCCAACGTTTCTCTGGATAACTCCTTGCGGCTATTCCCCACTCCCGAACCGGGATGAATGCCTGTGTCTGTCATCTGTATTGTTTTGCATAATCTTGAACTGTCCCTGGCTGCCAATGCATCTATGACAATCAGTAGATCAGGTTTGATTTCGTTGACCAACGCATTGACAAAATCAGCTGTTTCAAGCCCCGTTTGAATTGTCACGCCTGGTGCATATACGAATACCTCGCTGCCATCGTCCGAATAATATAGCGGTACAATTTCTTTCAAACGATCCATTGTTAGCGGTCCGACTGCGTCAGGCGTCACTTCCCGGTTCCCTAGGCCAACGAATAGAATTTTTCCGTTTTTCAAATCCGTTATGCCTTCAGTCATCTCTGTCAGTTTGGACTTAAGCATTTCCGCCATCTCCTGAAGGCCTTCACGATCAGTATGCATTAGCGTCGGATTCGTCAGCGTCAAATAGGTGCCCTTTTTCTTGCCAATCCTCTTTTCTCCTTCATCATTGATTTTGACTGATGTCAAAATCACTCTGCCTTTCCGTTGCTCGTCAAATTGTATGCCTTCCGAATCCTGTAATTTCTGCTTCTCTTTTTCTGTCCGATGACGAACCATTTCTTCGTTTTCCACTAGGAGGTCCGTTCGGTAAAAATCGTATTTATCCATTGTCATCACCTCAATATGCAGTTTGCACGTTGTGTCAAGGAAATATTCTTTGCATATTTTTATTGCGTTAAAGCTAGGTTTTTGCTAAAATGTTAATGTTGTAAAGAGATATCCGAATGCTATTATGGAAACACTCTTGCCTTACCTGAAATTGGAGGTGAATGGAATGCCAAACATCAAAGGTGCAATCAAGCGCGTTAAACAAAGTGCAGCAGCAAATGAGCAAAACTCTGCTTACAAAGCTGCAATGCGTACTGCTGTACGTAAAGCTGACACTGCGCTCATCAATAAAGAAGAGAACTCCTCTGAACTTTTGAAAGACGCAGTCAAAAAATTGGATACAGCTGCTCGTAAAGGTCTTATCCACAAAAATACAGCTGCTCGTCAAAAAGCACGTCTTACAAGAAAAGCTTTGTAATTAAAAAAGGCTGTCACTTATGTCGTTCATTCGACAAAGTGGACAGCCTTTTCTATTTTTAAAATTCTTTAATACCGGAATTTCGCTTCAGGCGGACGCTTTCCAATCGAACAGCGTAGGGTTCGATTTGCCGTATTTCTGCGCACTTTGCAGAAATTAAAGCAGCCTGCTCGTAACGGCATCCGGCAGGAGTCGCCGCCTTCCGCTTCAATCCTTGCAGCAGCCTAAGAAATCGTACCTACTACTATACTTATAATCAAACCCTTAGTGGCTCCATGAAAAAGATTTCTAGTACTCTTTCCCTTTTGCCGCTTGTTGATTTTAATTGATGGTCAATTTTCGCCAGCTTTTGCAAAATGAGAAGGAGCCTTTCCATTTTGGGGATGCTCCGATTTTCCATTATTAGTTTGACCCGGTATGGATGAACGTTCAACGTTTTGGCGATCTGCTGCTGTTGGTATCCTTTTTTAACTAATGAGGATACATGGATCATCAATCGAATCTGACCTGCAATGAGGGATGTGAGCATGATGGGCTCTTCGCCATTTCTTAAAAGGTCATGGTAAATTGAGATTGTACCCTTCACATTTCCGGTCATATATGCGTCCGTCAGACGGAAGACATCCATTTCGGGTAGGCGAGGGACAAGCATTTCAATGATTTCCCGTGTCACGTCACCAGTTCCATTCATATACATACCGATTTTGGCGATTTCATTGGATAATGTCAAAAGGCTATCTCCAGCCATCTCAACGAGCACTTGCGCAGTTTCCGGGCTAATCTTGACGCCGTTCGTTCCTGCTTCATTTTGGATCCATGTTGTCAAATCACGTCCGGTGAGTGGCATCGCTTCCACTACGACAGCTTTTTGCTGCAACACCTTCACAATTTTTTTCCGTCCATCTAGTTTTTCATAAGGCGCAACAAACAAGACTACAGCAGTCGGTGATGGACTTGCGAGCCAAGATTCAAGCAGTGTGATATTATGTACGACTTTCTCTTTCGTTTTATCGGACGCCTTCAGGAATGAGGCGTTATTGGCAACGATCAATTTCCTGTCTTCCAAAAAAGGAAGTGTATCTGCCTCTTCAAGAACGATCTCTACTGGCGTTTCGTCCAAATCGAAGCGGACGACAGAAGCTTCATCGATGTCTGGCATCGCCTTCACAATTCGTTTAATTGTTGTATCAATCAAATGCTGTTCGACGCCTGTCAATAAATAAACAGGTTCTATTTTTCCTTCATTTATCTTTTTCCATATCGCGTTGACCACTTGTTTCCCCTCCAGTCACTCACATTGTCCTATTATACATTATCGGTTCAGGACTATGAACAATTTGTGTCGAATGTCATAAACCCGGCATATTAAATCGTTTGATATAGATTTTTTTTTCGTTATCATCTATACTATAAAGGAATTAGGAGGTGTAGCAATGAATGAGTTTGAACATGACGTACAGTCTAAACGCAATGATTTAATCGACTCTGGTATCGGTTTCATTGTAGCTTTCGTTGCCTTTTCTGCAATTTTCGTTATTGCTACAATCGTAGACTTCGTCGCGCACTAATAGCACTCTGAAAGACGGCTTGTTCATTTCCCGAGCGGAATGGACAAGGCCGTCTTTTCATTTCTCCCGCGATATAACGTGATAGTTGCCGCCTCTTTTCACGGAAATTGTTATCGATCCATAATCTGCCGTTGCCATCGTCGGGACATGGTATTTTTCAAAGGTCTCCACCACTTCCGCGTGCGGATGGCCATATCGATTATTCTTCCCGTATGAGAAAATCGTCAGCTTTGGTTGCAAGAACCGTATGAATTCATCAGAGCTTGAAGTTCGGCTGCCGTGGTGTCCGGCTTTGAGGATCAATTCCCCCCAATCAAAGTCCTTGTATGTTTTGAGGAACTTCCTTTCCCCCTCTACTTCCAAATCACCCGTGAACAGGAACGAAGGACCTTCAGTTGCCATGAAGAGCACGAGGGAGCTATCATTTCCTTTGTATGTCCCTGTAGCAGGCGCCATATAAAAGAATTCAGCGGACTTGTCCGACCACGCCACCCCTTCAGCCATCGCAAATACCGGTATCCCCTTCTCGCTAGCAATCCGCAACACATCTTCCATCGTTTTCTCCTTCTCGCTTCCTGGGGATATATGAATCTCATCCACCCGGATCTCTTCTAGCACTTCGTCCGCGCCTTCCATATGATCGCTATCCGCGTGAGTTAAAATCATTTTATCGACTTTAGTAATGCCCTTCCCTTTCAAAAATGGGACGACAACGCTTTTGCCCACTTCGAAAAAATTTTCTGGCGAACGCCAATTAGGTGCTCCGAAATTCACAGTCCCTCCTGTGTCAATGATAAATATACCGCGCCGATGCGGAAGTTCGATGAGAATGGAATCCCCTTGTCCGACATCAAGGTACGTCACCTTTAATTCGGATTCTGCATAGGGAACCACATGGATGAGAAGCGCAGGGATCAAGACGAACGGGATAGCCCGAGATACCTTCCCTCCCCTTTCAAGTGAAAGTAAGAATGAGAGGGTACCACCTACAGCCAGTGCCGATGTAATCGCCCCTGGACGACCTGGCACCCATAGTTGGTAAGGCATTGAAGCCAAGTATTCCGTCAAGGCTTCTATCCAACCTCTTAGCGGAACATATAGTGAAAAAACGCCTCCAACAATAAAAGGGGAAACATAGGTCAACATTAATAAAACGATATTCATCGGCAATATAATAATAGAATATAGTGGCACATAGAAAAGGTTCACAATGAACGACGATAATGACAACTCATAAAAATGATATAAAAGGACCGGATATAACGCCAATTGGGTTATGGACGTAACCAGGAAAGATACTTTGAGTGCGGATCCACTGCGCGAGAGAATTCTTGTCGAGTAAATCAACGAGAATGCCGCCAAATAAGAAAGTTGGAATCCAGGCTGGAACACGACGAACGGCTGCAAAATGATAAAACCAGATGCACTCATGGCGAGTGCGTCATCCATTCTCATCCGGAAACGTCCCGTTGCGGTGAGCAAGATTAAAATCGTCACGGATACCGCCCGCCAAACGGATGGCGCACCACCTGCTATCACTGCATATAAAGGCAAAAGGGTGATCAGTAGATTGTCGATTGTCTCAATCCGTATCGACAACCTGATGAGAAGGCTTCGAAATAGAAAGGTCAATAACCCCACATGTAAGCCTGAGATCGCAAACAGATGGGTTATGCCAAGAGTCCTGTATCTTGAAGCCGCTTCTTCATCCATGCCACTCCGGTCCCCGATGAGCAGTGCTTGTGCTTCCGTTACGAGTGTTTCCGGGAAGGTTTCCTGGATATGATGTTTCACCTTCCATCTATGCCGAGATAAGATAGTCTGCAATCCAGAATTAAATTCATAGCCTATCAACCTTTCGGACTCGAACATGCCGACGGCGCCGTTCATACTGACATAACGCTCCATATTAAAAGAGTATTCATGTGCAGGGTCTGGAAGTTCCCGGAAGACACCTTCCAAAGTGAAACGGTATGAAGGGATATGCAAATTTTGAAATTGCAATTTCTGGGCCTCGCTCTCAAACTTCAGCAAGGTATAGACGATATCGCCCGAGTCGGTCCTGGCAAAGCCTTTCATTTTACCGCCATCGATCTTGACTTGATCTGTCCAAGTCAGATTAAGGGTGGCAGGCTGACCGCCTTCTTTAAGTTCAGGTACATGGAGTGAAATGAAATAATAGGAGAGTAATGATGCCGCCACTGCGAGTATCGGAGTGAGGGCTTCTTTTCTAAGGAGAAAAATGGGGACAAGCAATAGATTGAGGAATAAAATGTAAACCGGACCGTATACGGCAAAAGCGGATACGGCAACCGGCATGCAAATGTAAATAAAACGGACTTTGCCGATCATTTCCCGAATAGGTCATCCACCCTTCTTTTGAATGGGAGAAGCTCGTCAGTCGGCGCGCCTAAAGTTTCCATTTCCACAAGCAAGTCATTGATTAGCTGCAGTTTCCCTTCCTTTGTGAAATCCACTTTCCTCTCATCGAAAGGGACGTGTCTGATTTCGACTCCGGATTGCTTGAAAAGCTCTATGGCGTATTCGTCGTTCTTATAATCCGATGCATAATTGACGGTCTTTATTCCGGATTGAATAATCGCTTTCGAACATTGCAAACAAGGGAAATGAGTTACATACAAAGAAGATCCTTCAACAGGGCTTCCGTATTTTGCACATTGGAGCAATGCATTCATTTCCGCGTGGATTGTCCGGACGCAATGGTTCCCGACGACATAGCATCCGTGATCGATGCAATGATCCCCACCCGAAATGGAGCCGTTATAGCCTCCTGCAATGATCCTGTTATCCCTGACAATCGTCGCTCCGACTGTAAGTCTTGTGCACGTGCTCCTGACCGCAAGCAAATGGCATTGCGCCATAAAAAACTGATCCCATGTAATCCGCTCCATATGTATGCCTCCAAACTGTGTCAATTATTTTGCCATGATGAAAGACTCAAGCTTTTCAAACGTCTTTTGTCCTATTCCGGACACTTCCATTATAGCGTCGGGAGAACTGAAAGGTCCATGCTCTTCCCGATATTGAAGGATGGCAGCAGCCTTTGACGGCCCGATTCCCGGAATTGTCATAAGTTCCTGCACATCAGCAGTATTGATATTCACTTTTCCGTCATCCTTCACCCCTCCGCCTTGTTGGGGCGGAAATGATGCCGATGGACCGGAGAAATCGACTTCTTCGCCTTCCCTCGGGACGTAAATGAAAAATTCATCTGGCAGCTTCATCGCGTGGTTCAACATACGCGAATCCGCGTGTTCCAAATAGCCTCCCGCCGCGTGAATGGCGTCAATCAGACGATCTCCTTCCATAAGTGAATAGACGCCCGGATATTTCACGGCGCCTTGTATGTCGACCAAGATTGTCACCTCGGCCGCCTCAATACGTTCAATCGGTTGCTCTTCTTGAAGTTGCTCTTGAATAATGTCGATAATTGGGGATTGTCCGCCTTCGACTGTCAGTTGACTGCCGGCCTGTCCTCGGGGAAAGAACAGAATTGCGGATAGTACAGCGATTGCTGCGATAGGGGTGATGATCTTACGCCATTTTCCGGATACGATCGATAGAAACAGCTTTCCCACCCTTTCTACGAGGCATCCATATGGAGTCATCTCCCACTATATATGATTACTTCGGAAAATGGAAGTTTCATTTACGCACTTGATAAAATATTCTTTCACTTTCTTCGTGCGGTGGCTCATCTTCCCAATCTGCAAAAATGCGTTCAATCGTAAAACCGGCTTCCCTCAATAAATCCACATACTCAAAAACATGGAATGTACGTTGTTGATGCCGTTCATTGAATCGGCGATAAAGTCCGCTCTCCTCTTTGACGAAGAAGCTGAGTTCCGATAGCACGGAATGTTCCTGGTCCCCTTCTTCCGTGTGCCATATATACGCGATACGGTCGTTATCGAAAGTAAAAGGGCCGTCCATGAAAATGACATCGGTCTTGAAAGTGGAGTGCACATCGAAAATGAGCACTCCACCGTTTTTCAAGACTGACTGGATCCCTCTAAATGTGGCAAGAACACTCTCCCGGTCCGGTAAATAGTTCAGCGAATCGATCGCGATGACCGCTACGTCAAACTGCTCCGAGCCCTCTATTTCCTGCATTGGCTTCTCATGAAATTCAATAGTCAAGGCAAGGTCATTTGAGCGTTTTTCCGCAATTTTGAGCATGTCCTGTGATAGATCGATTCCAGTGACGAACGCTCCGGATTTCGCTAGCTTGACGGAAAGCAGACCCGTCCCGCAGCCGACATCGATGATTTTCTTTCCTTTAATCCCATCTGCAGCAATAGTTATCAAATCCACATATGCATCGTAAGGGATATCAGTCATCAATTCATCATAGACGAGAGCGAAATCCGTATAGGCTTCCTTATTGCCCATTTTCCATTTTCAGCAATGGAGCGTCTCCCCACAACTTCTCCAAGTTATAATAGCCGCGCTCATCTTTATGGAATACATGGACAACGACATCGCCCAAATCGACGAGGACCCATCTTCCATTGTCGAGGCCTTCAACCCTTTTCACTTCATATTCGTTTTCAGCAGCCTTATCGGCAACTTCCCTGGCAATCGCTTGCACTTGCCGCTCGGAGTTCGCATGACAGATAATGAATTGGTCCGCAATAAGGGAAACCCCTTCCATATTCATTACGACAATATCTTGCCCCTTTTTATCATCTACGGCAGTATAAGCTGTTTCAAGTAATGTTGGCATTTTTTCACGTTTCCTTTCGTAGTTGGGTCGTTCAAATTCTTTGCACATGTTCATTATAGCACTCAATGGAGTCGGGAAACACAGCCGCGTTCCTATCGATAAGATACAGCACTGAATGAACGATGCAAGCCCTCATCGCTTCGTCTAAGTGCAGATTGGCAGCCTTACGCAGCTCAGTAATGCCTGGAAAGTCCCTACCCGGCTCAATAAGATCGGCGATGTAGATGAGCTTCTCCAAGTCGGACATGCCTGCTCTGCCCGTTGTATGATAGCGAATAGCATTCAGGACATCCTGATCCTGGACGCCAAAATCCTGCTCAGCGATGATACGTCCAGCAGCTGCATGCCAAAGTTCATGATGGAACGAAAGCAACTTTACATCTTCCCCATTATCTTCAATCAATCTTCGCATATCGGAAGGCTCCATGAACTTCGCAATATCGTGGAACAATGCTGCCTGTTCCGCTTTACATGCCGGAACACCGAAACGCTTAGCCAATTCCTTAGCCGTTTCCGTCACTCTCAGTACATGTTCAAAGCGTTTTCTTGGCAATCTTTTTTCAAGATCCATTATCAGCTCTGCGGATTCCATAAAGTTCCTCCTGTCTGATATATGTCCCGATTTTTTCTGGTACAAGAAATTGGATTGTACCGCCCGTTTGCAACCGGTTTCGGATCAGTGTTGAAGACAGGTCAATTTCAGGGATCTGAACCATCGCAATCGGATAGTGTGTTTTACCTTCAGTACCCGGCCTGCCAACCCCGACAAACTTCACAATTTTCATCAGTTCATCGATTTTATACCAGTTAGGCAGCATATCGATCATATCGCCGCCGATGATAAAGTGGAAATCCGTATCTGGCTCCTGTTCCTTTAATGCTTTTATTGTATCGAATGTATAGGAGATCCCGCCTCGGTCAACTTCAAAAGAAGATGCACTAAGTCCAGGAATCCCCGAAACTGCAAGCTCCACCATGCTCAACCGCTGATTCGGCGTTGCATCCGATGGATCCGCTTTATGCGGCGGGATTGAAGTGGGCATGAGCCTGACTTCGTCCAATTGCAATGCGTGCTTCACTTCGTTCGCCATAATCAGATGTCCAATATGTGGTGGGTTGAAAGTGCCGCCTAACAATCCAACCTTTTTCATGTTTTCCTCCTTACGGCAGAACGATCCGCTTTTTCTCCTTTGATTCTTTATAAAGCACGAGGATTTTTCCGATCACTTGAGCTACTTCAATTCCTGCTTCTTGCAGTTTTAAGGCAATCGTATTCTTATCTTCCTCACAATTTTGTAGAATACTCACTTTAATCAACTCACGTGCTTCGAGCGCCTCTTCGATTTGCTTGATGATCGGTTCCGTCAAGCCGCCTTTTCCGATTTGGAAAATCGGTTGAAGATGATGCGCTTCACTTCGTAAATAACTTTTCTGTTTACCTGTTAACATTTATTTTCCTCCAAGTTGAGTTGTAATTGATTGAATCATTTTCTTCGTATCGGGGTAGATGCCTGTCCAAAGCTCAAAGGCCAATGCCCCTTGGTGGACAAACATGCCAATCCCGTTCATCGTCTTGCCGCCAGCCTCACGAGCACAGCGGAGAAATTCGGTTTCCAGTGGATTGTAGATGATGTCAGCGACCGTCGCACCCTCAGATATACCGGATGGATCGAGCGGAAATCCACTTTGAGCAAAATTCATTCCGACAGATGTCGTTTGAACAATCAAACCGAATGTTCCGATTGCCAGTTTCGCCTCTTCCAAAGGTAGTGCTGAACTTCCCGGTAGGCTTTCTGACATTTGCCTTGCTTTCTCGACTGTACGGTTGGTTATGTTAATCGGACCGTAACCGGCCGATTCAAGCGCGAAGGAAATACCTGCAGCAGCCCCACCTGCTCCTATGATCAGCAACTCACCGACATTCGCCGGACTAGCTCCAAATTCCTCTAAGGAGCGCACAAAACCACGCCCGTCAGTATTCGTTCCGAAGAGGGTACCATCTTCAAGGACCTTCACCGTATTGACCGCGTTCATCCGTCTAGCTTCTTCGTCAATTTGATCGAGGAAAGGGATGATTGCGCTTTTATGAGGGACGGTGACATTCCAACCACTGCAGCCTAATCGTTTCAAACTAGCAACTGCATCCTCTAAATGATCCACTTCTACGTGGATCGGTATATAGGATGCGTCCATTCCATTTTCCCGAAACCATGCTTCGTGCATGAGGGGAGACTTCGATTGCGCAACCGGGTCACCGATCACTGCATACCATTTTTTCATGAAGCAGTCCTCCTTAAATTAGCGATGGACGGAGTACTACATCAACTCCACGCGGTGCATGTACCGCAACGACGACACCAGGATGCTGTATCGTGATCCAACCTAATCCCGAAATGACAAGATCCATTTTCGGTTTCTTAATTGAGAATTCATGCCTTACAAGTGGCGGCATCTTTTCAAGCGAATCGCCGCTCGGTGGGGATAGCATTTCGCCAAGATGTGTGGCATATAACGAATCGGCATTTTCAAGCTTTGTCCGATGGATCGGTAATTCATTTGAAACATGAATTGTAAATGATGAACGATCACCTGATATAAAATCGAACCTTGCAAGACCTCCGATGAATAAGGTCTGCTCCGCGTTCAATTGGAACACTTTTGGCTTCAGTTCCTTTTTCGGCGTGATCGCTTTCAAGTCCTTCGTATCAAGGTGATGGGCGATCTGATGATTGTTAATGATTCCCGGTGTATCGAAAATGGCCTTTCCATCGTCAAGCGGAATTTCAACAAGATCTAATGTCGTTCCCGGGAAATGGGAAGTGGTAATCACTTCGCCCATGCCGGTCGCATTTTTTATGATCCGGTTGATGAATGTTGATTTCCCAACATTCGTGCATCCGACAACATAGACGTCTTTCCCTTTTCTATAAGTATCAATGGCATTCAGCGCCTCTTCCATACCATGCCCTTTATATGCAGAAATGAGCAATACATCAATTGGCTTCAAGCCTAGCTTCGCTGACTCTGTCTTCATCCAATTGATCATACGGTTTCGGTTGATTGATTTAGGAAGAATGTCGGACTTATTGCCGATCAGAAGAATGTCTTTTTTACCGACAAAACGCTGCAAGCCGTTGATCCAGCTACCGTTAAAATCAAATATATCAACGACTTTGATGATCAACCCGTCTTTTTCGCCGATGCCATTCAATATAGCTAGGAAATCATCGCCTGATAAGGAAACTGGCTGTAATTCGTTGTAATTCCGCAAGCGGAAGCAGCGGCGGCAAATGACTTCCTCTTTCTCCAAAGAAGCTGCAGGTGCATACCCTTCCTTTTTCGGGTCCTCTGATTGAATTTCAATTCCACAACCTATGCATGTAAGTCGCTCCAAGCTTATTCCTCCCATTTAATCAATCCTTGTCTTTTCAGTTTCGCCATGATTCTTCTTTCGATCATTCTATTGAATTTCGTGACAAATCCGTCCGAGCTTGCGACGGGCACGACTAAAATCGTATGGAGGCCGAAACGGTTGCCACCCAAAACATCTGTCATCAGCTGATCGCCGACCATGACGGCCTCATCCTTCTTCAAGCCCATCATCGCAAGGGCTTTTTTGAAATTTTTCGCTAACGGCTTCCTGGCATCGCAAATGAATGGCGTGCCAATCGGGCCACAGAAAGATTCCACCCGGCTTTGATTATTATTCGAAAGGATTGTCACTTGGAGGCCGGCTTCCTGCATCATTCGTACCCATTCCCTAATTTCAGGCGTCGCTTCCGGACGATCCCATTCCACTAGGGTATTATCCAAGTCTGTGATAATTCCTTTAATCCCCTTTTCCTTTAAAGCTTCGGGAGAAATTTGAAAGATGTCTTTTACATATTCATCTGGCAAGAAAATTTTATACAAGTTATCCACTCCGTTATTTCACTAATAGTATTCCGATTATACCATATTGGCATCCATTGGTACGGATTGGACCAAGCCGGAAATCTGTTCGATTTCCTCGCACGTTTTACTGAATGTAAACAAGCATTCATCGCATATGCTGTCATATAACGACACAGGAGGTGGACCGATGAGCGGGTTTGTCATGGCCCTTGTCCAACTGTGGGTCGAAGTTCCTGCTATGGTCGGCTATATCAGGGGGCAGGCATTCCGTCGACCGCTTTCTAAAGCGGAAGAGGCTGATTGTTTGCAACGGCTGGCAGAAGGTGATGAAAGTGCGAGAGATGAACTCATTGAAAGGAATATGCGCCTTGTCGCTCATGTCGTAAAAAAATTCCATCCAAAACACGAACAACTTGACGACTATATTTCCATCGGTACAATCGGGCTCATGAAAGCCGTGAACAGTTTCACGCTTGATCGTAAGACGAAACTCGCGACGTATGCTGCCCGCTGTATAGAAAATGAGATACTGATGTATTTACGAACGCAAAAGAAAGTGCAGAAGGACGTATCGCTCTTCGATCCGATCGGAACGGATAAAGACGGACAGTCCCTTCAAATAGCAGATCTGTTGCAGACCGATGAGGAAGCGCCAATCGATACCGTACAGCAGAAAGAGCAAAAGGAAAGATTATACCGCCATCTTGGAAAACTGGATGGAAGAGAATTAGAAATCATTCAAAGAAGGTATGGTCTACTTGACGACCAACCAATGACTCAGAAGGAAATTGCGCAGCAGCTCAACATATCAAGAAGCTATGTCTCACGTATTGAAAAAAGAGCTATTGTCAAACTGTACCAGCTATTCAAGCACGAGTATAATGAATGAGAAGTACACAACTGCAAATGAAAAGGCGTTTCCTGACATGGGGCCACGGCCCTAAGAAAGGAAACGCCTCTTTTCACTTCATTATCTGTACTGCCTGCCTATCAGTCTGCACTAACCTCACGCGCGATAACAACCGCAATGACTGTCGTCACGAAAAACACACCTGCCATTAGATAAAACATACCTTATTACCTCCTTCACAGCAAAATGCAACCTGTTTTCATCTTACCATAGTCATTTTAAAATTTCGAGATGGCACGCATAACAATTTCCGAAGAATGTTTCGCTGCGAGAGGTAAGAATTCATCAAAACTAATCGATGATTTTATGCCTGCGATATCGGATAACGCACGGATAACGACAAATGGTGTTCCAAACTGATGGCATACTTGCGCAACTGCGGCGGCTTCCATTTCAGCTGCAATCATTGCAGGGAATTGTCCTTTTACAACTTCGACGCGCGCCGCATCACTCATGAACACATCACCGGAAGCGATTAATCCGACAGCATACTCATGCTCGCCGACCTCCTCGACCGCTTCCTTCGCAATTCGAATAAGCTTTTCATCCGCCGGGAAAGATGGAGGCATTCCTGGAACTTGTCCGATTTCATAACCAAAGGCCGTTGCATCAACATCATGATGTCTTACTTCATCAGAAATGACAATCGTACCAACTTCAAGGGATTCTTTAAAACCACCAGCTGAACCGGTGTTTAAGATCGCATCAGGCTGATATTCCTGAATAAGCACTGTCGTCGCAATCGCCGCATTCACCTTTCCAATGCCGCTTTTGACAAGTATGACATCATGTTGACCCATATTACCTTCTATGAACTCACAACCAGCAATCTCACGACTAGTTGGCGACTCAATCTTCCCTCTTAAAATTTCAACTTCTTGTTCCATTGCACCAATGACCGCAATTTTCATTACTAATCCTCCTGTTGAGTATCCTTTGCTGTTCAATAATCAAAATCCAATGTTTTTAAAACGTCCATACTAACCGGCTTCCAGCCTTCCCCATCAATCCACTCGATATAAACGCGGAATATTTTAGATCCATCCTTCGTTGTAACGATTCCAATTGAATTTTGTGGTCCGCCGCCATTTTTAACCCTCTTATAGAATAATTCATCTTCAGAGAAGCCAGTCGCGTACGCAATAGCTTTTTTCTTTTCGATATAATCTATAGAATTGGCTTCATATTGTGAAATATGCTCACCCGATTGGTCTGTGCCGATCGGTTTCCATGCTGGATTGGTGATAGTTTCCTTAATGATTTCGTCAGTGCCCGGAACGATTGTCACAATGCCAGGTTCATCATTTTCCTTAGTGCCATCCTCGCTGCCCGTAGTTCCTTCCGCTTCTTTGCTAGGTGATGAAGACTCCTCCGCATCGTCACCTTCCGCGTCATTATGTCCATCCGCTCCCTCTTCATCTTCTGAATCGGAGATGGGATCATTTTCTTCCTGTTGTGTCTCATCGTCGGATGAACCGGCTTCATCGAGCACCTTTTCTTCAGAGGCGTTCTCTTTTCCTTCATCATCATTATTCCCAGTTATGATGGAAGCACCTACAATGAGAATCAATAAGATGACAAGCCCGATCATACTATTTAATAGCCGATTGCTGCGGTTGCGCATTTTCTTGCGATTGACACGCGAGAATCTGGGTTCATTCCCTTTCATATAACCTTCCCCCTATTAGCGTTAATGTTGAATGGCCGCCCTCATTTGAAGGCGGCCATTCCAAGTCACTTGATTTCAACAATAACGACCGACATTTCTCCCCCAGGAGTTGTGATTTTCACTTCGTCGCCTTTACCCTTGCCGATCAAGCCTTTTGCAATAGGTGAATCATTGGAAATCAATCCCTCAATCGGATTCGCTTCAGCTGAGCCGACAATGGTGTAGGTCTCCTCGTCTCCGTCAGGCAGTTCCTTGAATGTAACCGTTCTACCAAGTTGGACTTCATCAGTGTTCAGTTCATCCTCTGTAATGATTACGGAGTTGCGGATCATCGATTCCAGAGAAGAGATTTTTCCTTCTACAAATGCCTGGTCTTCTTTAGCAGAATCGTACTCCGAGTTCTCCGATAGGTCACCATAGCTTCGTGCAATTTTGATGCGCTCTACAACTTCTTTGCGTTTAACAGTTTTAAGAAACTCAAGCTCTTCTTCTAATTTTTTCTTACCCGACGCAGTCATCGGATACTTTTTCTCTGATACCATTATTCAACACTCCTCATATTCCTGTTCATAAAAACACTATGCCGCTCCTGCAAGAGGTATGCGACATAGGCTCATTTATATTGAATTCTGACTTTATCATATTACAAGTTCGTTCCAAATTCAAGAATTGTTTTTATTTTCGTGACCATCAGATCGACTGCAACTTCATTATGACCGCCTTCTGGAATGATAATATCCGCATACCGTTTAGTTGGTTCAATGAATTGATTATGCATCGGACGGACGACAGAGAGGTATTGCTCAATGACTGACTCGATTGTGCGTCCCCGCTCATTAATGTCCCGCATCAGACGCCTGATGATTCGCAAATCCGCGTCCGTATCGACGAAGAGTTTAATATCCATCAAATCACGGAGCCTCTCATCCTCCAAAACGAGAATTCCTTCAAGGATGATAACATCTTTCGGTTCAATTGCTATTTTCTGTTCTGATCTTGTATGAAGCGCATAATCATAAACCGGCTTCTCGATTGTCTCCCGATCAAGCAGCTTTCCGATATGGTCTATCAACAGATCCGTATCAAATGCTAACGGATGATCGTAGTTCGTCAACAATCTTTCTTCAAATGCTAGATGGGATTGATCCTTGTAATAAAAATCCTGTTCTATGACAACAACTGAATGTTCCTTAAAAACGTCATAAATTCGATTTGTGACACTTGTCTTCCCTGATCCCGAACCACCGGCTATGCCGATGACAAGAGGCTTTCTTTTATCCATTTCTTTTCCTCCCACAAATACAGGGCTGTTGCTCAGTCCCTCTTTTTTACAGCAACCAGTATGCCGTCGCCGACCGGCAGCAATGAGGTTTCATAATTCGGATGCTTCATGACCCACGAAGTGAATTCTTTCAGATTACGGATCATCGTCCGATTCCGTTTCGGCACTTCTTCATCGGGAAGCATCACGGCACCATGCATGAACATATTATCGCAATAAATGATGCCGCCTTTTGCCACATGCTCGGAATATTTTTCAAAGAATCGTTTATATTGTCCTTTTGCAGCGTCGATGAAAAGGGCATCATATTGCAAGGGTGGAATTGATTCATCCGATAAGAGAAGGGCATCTCCTTCGATGATCGTTATCCTGTCCCCGAATCCGCTTCGTTCAATATAGTTCACAGCAGATGCATGCCTCTCCTTGTCCCGCTCAATTGTGATGACTGATGCATCCTCCAAGGCAGAAACCATCCGGATAGCAGAATAGCCTATTGCGCTTCCGATTTCAAGTATTAACTTCGGTCGTTGTATTCGAAGCAGGCCGATGAACGTTTCCATTCCGCTCCGGTCCATGATCGGAATCCGATGTTCTGCGGCGAATTCCTCCATTTCACGGAGTAACGGATTGTCTTCTTCCCGCAAGTCGGAAATGTAGGATTCAAAGTCTTTCATACATGCACTTCCAATCTTTTGGATCATTTAATCAATATATTTTGCTCGATTTGCTAAATGCTCATCATACGTCTTCGCAAAATGGTTATTCCCTTCCTTGTCGGCAAGGAAATAAAAGTACTCTGTGAAGGAAGGATCTACGACCGCTTCAATTGAAGATCTACCGGCATTTGCAATCGGACCTGGAGGTAGGCCTGTATGGACATACGTATTATACGGATTCTCGACTTTCAGATCTTCAAATAGGACTCGATCCTTATGTTTGCCTAATGCATAAAGCACCGTAGGATCCGTCTGCAATGGCATTCCTTCATCCATCCGATTGTAAAAGACGCTTGCAATCGTTTCGCGGTCTGTATTTGAAGTCGCTTCCCTTTCAAGCAGACTGGCAAAAGTGAGCAGCCAATGGACCGATTTCTCTTTGCTTTCCAAAAATGCATAATATGGTGTGATATTATCCGATGTTGCATTCAGCATTGTCGTCACAACCGTTTCCACCGATGGCTTTTCTTCATAAAATGGATACGTCGCAGGGAATAAATACCCTTCCAACGGATATCGGACATCCTCTTTCAATATTTCTTCTGTAAGGATGTTCGGATATCGTCCCATCAGGTCGGCAATTGTTTGTTCGTCATTGACATAATCCAAAAACTCTTTTTCAGGTATGCCTATCCGCTTTTGCACGGTTGCTGCAATTTGGTCCAACGTCAAACCTTCTGGAATCGTCATTGTAAATACCGGGGTCCGATACACTTTTCCGGTCTTCAAGCTCTCGATCAACTCATCTAATGTCATTGCCTTTGTCAAACCGTAGGAACCAGCCTGAAATTGTGATTCATTGTTAAATTTAGCGTAGTATTTAAAGATCTTCGCGTCTTTAACGAGTCCTTTTTCTTCTAACATTTCTGAAATAGACGTTAAGCCCGAACCAATCGGGATTTCCACTTCAATCACTTCTTCCGAGTTCGGATCGACCGGTTGAAGGGCCTCACTTATGTATTTATAGACCGCCCGACCCCCGATCAGGCCGCCGATTATCAGAACGAGCGCGACAACAAAAACGATACGCCTGACAATCTTCACTTCTTTTTTCTGTTCAATCATCTTTTCGAACATTTGATCTTTTTTTGAACCATTATCCATCCAACATCACCTCAATCCGAACAAATACTATCTAAAAAAAGTTTCATTGCAGTGAAAAGACGGAATGGCCTGCACCATTCCGTCGTCCGTGCACAATATGGATTATTCTTCGTCTTCTTCCTCTTCAAGGAATGTGTTCAACATTTCTTCGATCATGTCCCATTCTTCGTCAGTCTCGATCGGCAATAGCTCGCCGTCTTCGTTATCTTCAGATGGGATGAAAGCAGAAGCATGAATTTCCACCTCTTCATCATCGCCCACTTCGTCTTCGCCTAAAATATGATAAAGGACGTATGATTTTCCAAAATCCTCTGATTCGAATGTGAAAATCACTTCACATACATGCTCCACACCGTGCTCGTCTACGACTGTCATTGTTTCTTGTCCATGTTCCATTAAAATCACCTCATCTATTTTTTGAATCAAGATACCCTTGGAGTATCATGACTGCCGCCATCTTATCGATGACAGTCTTTCTCTTTTTCCTGCTGACATCGGCCTCGATCAACATGCGTTCTGCTGCCATCGTCGTCAACCGCTCATCCCAAAGGGTGACAGGAAAACCGAACGCCTCTTCCAACATTTCAGCGAACCTTTCGGATGCTTCCCCTCTCGGACCTACGGAGTTGTTCATGTTTTTCGGAAATCCGACTACGAAAGAGGTGATCGTATATTCAGCTACAAGCTCCTGAATTCTGGACATGCCAAATTGGCCGGCGCTTTCATCGATTTTAATCGTTTCGATGCCTTGGGCTGTCCACCCAAGTGCATCGCTGATTGCAATACCGACCGTTTTGGAACCGACATCCAATCCCATTACCCTCAATTCGGCTGACCCCCGTTTTCACGGATATAAAACTTAACCAATTCCTCGAGAATTTCATCCCTCTCCAATTTCCTTATGAGGTTACGCGCTTCATAATGGCGAGGGATATACGCCGGGTCGCCCGATAAGAGGTAACCGACAATTTGGTTGATGGGATTGTAGCCCTTATCTTCCAGTGCTTTATGCACATGGAGCATGACCTGCTTAACTTCCTGCTCCATCGATTCTTCAGGAAAGTTGAATTTCATCGTCTTGTCGTATGAATTCATAGTCGACACCCCGCTTTCCAATCGTCCGTTAGCAAATCGGATACCTTTCCCACTAACTCTATACCCGACTTATATTTCCACTTAAACGGATTTGACATAATCATACACGGAATGAAGTGCTTCATCAAGTTTAGAAGCATCCTTCGCACCTGCCATCGCCATGTCGGGACGGCCTCCGCCTTTACCGCCACAAAGAGATGCTACATGATTGACGATTTTCCCTGCATGGAAGTTCCCGTTTTTCAAATCTTCCGTTACTCCCGCTGCCAGTAGAACTTTCTCATCAACTGCAGACCCGAGCACAATTACACCTTTGCTTACTTTCTGCTTCAATTCATCAATCATTTGACGCAGGGCATTATTATCTTTCACATCGACCCTAGCCGAAAGCACTGTTACTTCGTCAATCTGCTGTGCAGTTGTGAGGATATCAGTGAGTTGACTGTTTCCGAGCTTTGCAGAGAGCGATGCGTTATCCCGTTGAAGCTCTTTCATCTCCGACAAGATGGAACTGACTTTTGTAACGACATCTTTCGGATTGGATTTCAATAATGAAGCTGCTTCCGTTACAAGCGCCTCTTCCTTTTTAAAGGAATGATATGCCTCTTGGCCCGTGACTGCTTCAATCCTTCGAGTCCCTGCCCCGATGCCGCCTTCCGATTCGATCTTAAAAATCCCGATTGTTGATGTTGCAGGCACATGGCATCCGCCGCATAATTCAATTGAGTAATCCCCGACTGAAACGACACGGACAATGTCTCCATATTTCTCACCGAATAATGCCATGGCACCCATCTCTTTTGCTTCATTAATCGGTTTCTGTTCGATCTGGACAGGAATATCAGCCCAAATCTTCGCATTAACGATTTCTTCGATTTGTTCCAGTTCTTCCTTTGTCACCTGCCCAAAATGAGAGAAGTCGAAACGGAGACGGTCAGGGCCGACATAAGAGCCAGCCTGGTTAACGTGCTCCCCAAGAACTGTTTTCAAAGCCTGATGAAGCAGATGTGTAGCTGTATGGTTTTTGATTGTCAATTTACGCGACTCCGCATCTACCTCAGCAAATACTTCCGCGTTATCAGTAATTTCACCTGAACGAACAACCGCAGTATGCAGATGCTGACCATTTGGAGCCTTTTTGACATCTTTCACATCAACGACGAATGTATCGCTCGAGACAGTTCCTATATCGGCAATCTGTCCGCCGCTTTCCGCGTAGAAAGGTGTGCGATCAAGAATGAACTGGATTTCATCGCCTTCAGAAGCATGTGCAACCAATTCGCCATTATGCAATAGGGCAGCGATTTTTGTGTCGCAGGACAGTTGATCATATCCGATGAATTCGCTTTTTACTTGAATGTTGCCAAGCACTTCCGATTGGACATGCATTGAATCTACGTCATGTCGTGCAGCTCTTGCGCGTTTCCGTTGGTTATCCATCTCATCATCGAATCCAGCGCGATCGACGGTAACCCCCGCCTCTTCCGCAAATTCCTCTGTCAGCTCAAATGGAAAGCCGTACGTATCGTACAGTTTGAATGCATCTGCGCCAGTTACGACCGGATTTCCAGCTGCCTTCGCTTTATCGATGACGCCATTCAAAATCGCCATTCCTTCATTTAGTGTTTCATGGAAACGCTCTTCCTCATTTTTAACGACCTTCATGATAAATTCTTCTTTATCTTTGACTTGCGGGTAGAAGTCTTGCATCACTTCCCCGACGACAGGGACGAGTTCATACATGAATGGCTTATTGATGCCCAATTGTTTTGCGAAGCGCACAGCGCGACGTAATAGCCTTCTGAGGACGTATCCTCTTCCTTCATTGGACGGCAATGCTCCATCGCCGATTGCGAACGCAACTGTCCGGATATGGTCCGCAATTACTTTATACGCCGTGTCCTTCACATCATCTTTTCCGTACGCTTCGCCGGACACTTTTTCCACGGAATGGATGATTGGCATGAACAAATCCGTGTCAAAGTTCGTAGGCACTTCCTGGATGACAGAAGCCATCCGCTCAAGCCCCATCCCTGTATCGATGTTTTTCTTTGGAAGCGGCGTATACGTATGGTCCGGATTATGGTTGAACTCGGAGAATACTAAGTTCCAAATCTCCAGGTATCGGTCGTTTTCGCCGCCTGGATATAGTTCCGGATCTGAAAAATCATCGCCGAATGACGGACCGCGGTCGTAGAAGATTTCTGAGTTCGGACCGCTTGGACCTTCCCCTATATCCCAGAAGTTACCTTCCAATCGGATGATGCGCTCTTCCGGAATGCCGATTTTGTCACGCCAAATTGCGTATGCTTCATCATCTTCCGGGTGTACAGTAACAGACAGCAACTCCGGGTTGAAGCCGATCCAGTTCTCATTCGTCAGAAAATCCCATGCGCGGATGATCGCTTCTTCTTTGAAGTAATCGCCGATTGAGAAGTTCCCGAGCATTTCGAAGAATGTATGGTGGCGTGCAGTTCTCCCTACGTTTTCGATGTCATTCGTACGAATGGACTTTTGTGCGTTGACGATTCGTGGATTTGTCGGGACGACACGTCCGTCAAAGTATTTTTTCAGTGTTGCGACACCACTGTTGATCCAAAGAAGTGAAGGATCGTCGATTGGCACTAGAGGTGCTGATGGCTCTTCGCTATGGCCGTGCTCTTTGAAGTAATCAAGAAACATTTTTCTAATTTCAGATGCTGTTAATTTTTTCATTGTTATTCCTCCTTATGGTCAAGTTGCCGTATTTCTGTGTACTTTGCTGAAATTAAGGCATCCAGCAATACCCTGCTCGCAACGCTACGCTTGTGCTCGCAAACGCCGTTCTTCGTAACGGCGTTCGCAGGAGTCGCCGGCTTCCGCTTCAATCCAAAATAAAGAACTCGCCAATCCAATAAATAAATAAATAAGGTGAAAATAAAAAAATCCCCGCCCCTGTACAAGGGACGAAGATTTTTCGTGGTACCACCCTAATTTACCGGCGGAAAGCCGGTATCTCAAGAAGCCATAACGCGGCTAACGGCAAGTGTTAGTTGCTCTCAGGAGTAGCTTTCCGTCAAACGGCCATGGGAATCCTTGCAGCCTTGGGATTCCTTTCTGAACATGGTAGTCAGCGTACTTTCTCCGTCATCGAATTTCATATGATACTTTGGATTATAGGGAATTGATGCTACTATGTCAATCCATGACTTCAGAAAAGTCATAAGGTGTGACGCCTTGCATCCCGATCATCGGGTCGATTCCAAGGATTGTCTCCATCGTGAGCCTATACTCTTTCTGGCTTTCAGGCATCCTGTCAGTGGATTCAATCGGTTCGTCTTGTTGGTTCCTATTTAGTGGGGCTTCCACGGTTTCTTCCTGGTTTTCGATAGTGGATTCCTTCCGCAAGCGGTCTTTCAATGTCGTCTGCCGTTCAAGTTCATCTGTCCGGTTAATGCCAATTTTGAATTCTTCCGGCTCTCCGCAAAGTATCAGGAAGTTTTTAGCTCTCGTAATTCCCGTATATAAAAGATTTCTCCGAAGCATTTTCCTGTATCCTCGGACAATCGGCATGACAACAATCGGAAATTCACTTCCTTGCGACTTATGGATGGAGCAGCAGTAGGCGAGCGTAATTTGATTCAAGTCGTTGCGCTCATATTCAACTTCGATGCCGTCATAGGAAACAATCAACATTTCCTTTTTATCGACGGTTTCTTTCGCCTTGATAATGGAGATAACTTCACCCATATCTCCGTTGAATACATTGCTTTCGGGCTGATTGACAAGTTGCAGCACTTTGTCGCCGATTCGATAGACGACATCCCCAAAGGCGACTTCTTTCCGATCGGGTCCCGGCGGATTGACCATATGCTGGATCATCTTATTCAATCCATCGATCCCGGCAGGCCCTTTATACATAGGAGCCAACACTTGGATGTTTTTAATATGATGGCCTTTCGAAACGGCGTTTTTTACGACTTGTTCTACGACCTCTAGTATCTGGTCCCCACTTGCCTTGATAAAAGACCGATCCGTCGTTTTTCGAGTGACGTCATCAGTCCATTTCGCATTTTTGATCATATGGGCCATCTCAATGATTGTCGACCCTGCACTTTGGCGATAAATTTCGGTCAACTCTACGACTGGAATTTTTCCGGAATCAAGCATGTCCTTTAACACTTGACCGGGACCAACAGGCGGAAGTTGGTCTTGGTCTCCGACGAATAGGACTTGGATTTCATCATGTAATGCTTTCAAGAGCTGATGGGCAAGCCATGTGTCGACCATAGACATTTCATCGATGATGATGAGCCGCCCTTCCACTTCCCTGCCGACCGCATCATCCTTTTCCTGTCCGTTGAAGCCAAGAAGCCTGTGGATGGTCATTGCCGGCAGCCCTGTCGATTCGGACATCCTTTTTGCCGCCCGCCCTGTCGGAGCTGCTAAAACGATTGGGAAGGTCTCTTCTTTTTCAACATAGTATTTTGGGTCGAGTGAAAGGCCATGGAGCTCGGCATAAACTTCTACCAAACCTCGGATGACAGTCGTTTTTCCTGTTCCGGGTCCTCCAGTCAAAATCATGGCAGGTGAATGGAGCGCTTTCTCGATGGCAGCCACTTGGGTTTCTGCATAGTTGACGCCGAGTCTTTCTTCCGCTTCACCGATCGCCTTGCGGATTTCCGAAACCGGGAATTTTTCGGAAAGATCATTTTCCATGATCCGTTCCATTTTAGAGGCGATGCCGATTTCCGAAAAATATAGTGAAGGTATATACAACTTTCTGCCTTCACCGCACAGCTTACTTTCCTCAACCAATTCCATGACGCATTTGGAAATGTGGTCGAATGGCACTTCTTCCGTTTGGCTTGATTCTAACAGCCGCTTAACTTCGGGCAAAACAGACTCTGCCTCTAAATAGACATGTCCAGCCGACTGAACTCCTTGGTTCATCGTGTGGAGAATCGCAGCTTTCACCCGGGAAGGATGTTTTCCGGTAATCCCTAGATGTCTTCCCAATTCATCCGCGCGTTGGAATCCAACTCCCTCGACGTCTTCGATCAGCCTGTACGGATTCTCTTTCAATAATTCGATGACTTCTTCACGATAGGTCTGGTAGATCCGCATCGAAAGCTGAGGACCGAATCCCCATTCATTCAATTGCACCATACTTCGTTCCAATCCAAGATTTTCCTGAAGTACTGTGACAAGGGTCTCCTTCCTATCTTCCGAAAGCTTTGGAACCCGATCAAGCACTGACGGGTTCTCCAAAATCTGTTTGATGGCGTCCTTGCCCAACGTTTTTACGATGGTGTCGGCAGTTTTCCTTCCGATTCCAGGAAATAGATCACCGGATAAGTAATGTACGATTCCTGTTTCTGTCTCAGGCAATTCTTTCGTAAACGTATGGACATCGAACTGCTTTCCGTATGTTGCATGATTGACGAGCCTTCCCGTCAGTCTGTAGTCATCTTCATTCGCCAATGGAGGGAAATTCCCCTTAATGACAATTTCCTTATCCTCATAGCCGCTATTCGTTTTAGTTATTTTCATTTTCACGATGGAAAAGAGATTATCAGGATTGTGGAAAATAGTGACGACTGGCCGTCCAACGATGAACACCGCTTCATTATTCCCTTTCCCTTCAGTCATACAGATCACCGCCTTGCGTATCCGCCCGTATTGGAAATTAACCTAATTTAATCATGTCGTAAATATAACGCGCTTGCGTATGTTCCGGTTCGATCGTGAACGCTTTTTCCAGATGGTAAAGCGCATCATCCTTCCGATCCGTCGAGACTGCATACAGCACACCTAAATTATAGTGGGCATCTGCATTCTCTTCATCTTTTTTCAAGACGAGCGACAATTCTTTCCCCGCCTCTTCAAAGAGTTCCATTTCAGCCAACAGAATCCCGAATGCAAGACGGATCTCAAGATCATCCGGCGCCAACTCTGCAGCTCTTTGGAAATACGGCAATGCGAGCTTGGATTTGTCCGATTGTTTCAAGCTCTTCCCAAGCATGAAATAGGCATCGGCTTCATTCAGGCCGGCACGGATTGCCTTTTCATAAACAATCGCCGCCTCTTCGAACCGCTCGTTGGAATAATAGAGATTGCCTAAGCCATAAAGTGCTGAACCTGCATTTCCGTCCAGGCTGATTGCTCTCTGGAAGAAGCGTTCAGCCCTTTCAGTGTCACCAGCAGAGGCGAAGACATTCCCGAGGTTGATGTAGCCGACCGGGTTGTCCGGCTCTTCCTCCGCTGCTTTCATGAAGGCTTCGATAGCCTTTTCGTACTCCCCTTCTTGAAGGGCTTTTATACCAATTTCATTGTATTCCATAGCGTTTCCTCTCATCCTACGTAATCTAGTTGCACTCCGTCTTTCACTACTTTATCAATTGTCCCACCGCCAAGGCATTCTTCTCCGTCATAAAAGACGACTGCCTGACCCGGGGTGATTGCCCGGACGGGTTCCGCGAATGTGACGTTTGCATTTCCATCACCCGTCAACTCAACCGTAACTTTCGTATCCGGTTGACGATAGCGGAATTTTGCTGTGCATTCAAATGTGGTCGGCAATTCGCGGGCAGTTGCGAAGCTTATATTAATAGCAGTCAAGCTGTCGGAATAAAGGGCGTCATGATGGAAGCCTTGTCCGACGAGCAATGTGTTCTCTTTTAGGTCTTTACCGATAACGAACCATGGATCGCCTGCACCGCCGATCCCTAACCCATGGCGTTGGCCGATCGTGTAATACATCAGTCCATCATGTTTTCCGACAGTCTGGCCATCCATCGTTTTCATATCTCCTGGCTGTGCGGGCAAATATTGTCCAAGGAATTCCTTGAAATTCCTTTCACCGATGAAACAAATGCCAGTCGAATCCTTTTTCTTCGCGGTAGCCAGCCCTGCACGCTCGGCAATTTGACGCACTTCCGACTTATCAAGACCACCGATTGGGAACATGACCTTTTGCAGCTGCTCCTGTGACAGCTGATTGAGGAAATAAGTCTGGTCTTTGTTTTCATCTTTCCCTCTGAGCATTGCGACGCCTTCAGCTGTTTCGACGACTTGTGCATAATGCCCTGTCGCAAGGAAATCCGCGCCGAGGCTCATAGCATGATCAAGGAACGCATTGAATTTAATTTCCTTATTGCACATAACATCCGGATTTGGAGTTCTTCCGGCTTTATATTCCTCGAGGAAGTAGGTGAAGACTTTATCCCAATATTGCTGTTCAAAGTTGACAGCATAATAAGGAATTCCAATCTCATTACATACGCTGATGACGTCCTCGTAATCTTCAGTTGCTGTGCAAACGCCGAATTCATCGGTGTCGTCCCAGTTTTTCATGAAAATTCCAATGACATCGTATCCTTGCTCCTTCAAGAGAAGAGCAGCGACAGATGAGTCGACTCCTCCCGACATTCCAATGACAACCCGGGTTTCGGATATTGGTTTATTTGCAGTTCTCATAAATATTCATCCTTTATCATTTCATTTCACGAGTCGTTTGATGATTTGCGCTGTTTTCGTCGCAGCTTCACGTACCATCTGTTCGTCGAGTCCAAGACCGAAACTGAAGCGTACCGAGTTCCGAAGTTTCGGGGATTCGCTTCCCCACATCGCAGATAATACATGCGATGGCTCAAGAGATCCCGCTGTACACGCAGAACCGCTCGATACAGCGATACCCGCCATATCCATGTTCACGAGCAATGATTCAATTTCGGTTCCAGGGAAGCTAATGTTCACTACATGCGGCAACCGATCGACTACATCCGCATTGACTTCGAAGTCAATTCCTTCTTGATGAAAAACTTCCGTCAAAATCGTTGTGAATCGATCGTACTTGCGATGATTTTCTTCCATTTCATTTCTAGCTATTTTTATAGCTTCTGCAAAGCCTGCGATGGCAGGGATATTTTCAGTTCCTGCTCGCCTTTTCCGCTCCTGTTCCCCACCAAATTGTAGCGGCGTAGTTTGAAGGCCTTTCCGTTGATAGAGGAAGCCGACTCCTTTTGGCCCATTCAATTTATGGGCCGAAGCGCTGAGCAGATCGACTAGCAGTTCATTCACGTCCAAGTCCATAATGCCAAATGCTTGAACTGCATCTGTATGGAAGACAGCTTGATGGTCCTTCAATATTTCGCCGATCTCCTTGATAGGTTGGATCGTTCCGACTTCATTGTTGCCATACATGACCGTTACGAGAACAGTTTGATCGGTAAGTGCTTCAGCAACTTGTTCGGCGCTTATCTTACCATCTTCATCAACTGGTAAATAAGTGACATCAAATCCGTTATTCTCCAATTCCTTGCAAGAGTTTAAAACGGCATGGTGCTCAATAGCAGTCGTAATAATGTGATTTCCTTTATCCTTCATTGCAGCGGCAGTTCCGAAAATGGCGATATTATCGGCTTCTGTTCCTCCTGATGTAAAAATGATTTCATTTGGTTCGGCGCTGATCGCCTCCGCTATTGCTTTGCGCGAATCATCCAGCAATTTCCGGGAAGTCCGTCCAAAGCTATGGATGCTTGAAGGATTGCCAAAAACCCTATCCATCGCTTTTACATAAACCGCACTCACTGCCGGATGGATCGGTGTCGTGGCGGCATGGTCCAAATATATCGTTTGCATAATATGACTCCTTTAATGAATGGCTTTAAATGTAAAACATATATCCATCTAGATCAGCGGATTCGTCCGATTCCACCAGATCCTTGATTGTCGTTGTATCCAAAACTTCACGAATGGCGTCGCCGATACGGTTCCATAAAGACTGCTGAGGAACTTTGTCGCCATCTATTCCCTCTACGACCTGGATAGGTCCTTCAAGTAATCTGATCACGTCCCCCGCGGTAATTTCGCCAGGTGGCTTTGCAAGTTTATAGCCTCCGTATGCTCCGCGGACACTTTTTACGATTCCGCTATTACGCAACGCAGGGATAAGCTGCTCCAAATACGCTTCCGACAAATTTTGTTCTTCCGCGATTTTGCGTAATGGCAATGGCCCCTCCCCATACTTCTTTCCAAGTTCCACAACTACTGTCAGCCCATATCGGCCTTTCGTTGAAATCCTCATATATAACCAACGTCCTTTTCTCGTCCATTTCACACCGTATTATTTCATCAATGCACTTCAAAATAGTATAGCATAAACTGCACTCTCGCTTCCTTCAAATGACTTCTGCCTTTGCGTTGTGTATAATAGTGGAACGGATGTACGGGGAGTGATTTGATTGCAAAATGAACCACTAGCATTTCGAATGAGACCAAGAAATATAGATGAGGTTGCCGGACAGCGACATATTATCGGCAAAGATACTGTGCTTTATCGGATGATTAACAGAGGACATGTCCCTTCCATGCTGCTATACGGGGAGCCGGGGATTGGAAAGACTTCGATGGCCTATGCGATCGCCGGTACAAGCGATTTGCCATTCATCGCATTAAACGCGACAGTTTCAGGAAAGAAGGACGTTGAGGAAGTCGTTGCAGAAGCCCGGATCACGGGAAAGGTCATCTTATTCCTTGATGAAATTCATCGTTTCAATAAATTACAGCAAGATACACTATTGCCTCATGTTGAAAAAGGCTCAATTGTGCTGATCGGCGCAACGACGGAAAACCCTTTCCACGACGTGAATCCCGCAATTCGGTCGAGATGTGGGGAAATTCTTCAATTGAACCGACTCGAGCCCAATGACCTGGTTGAATTGATTGAACGCGCCTTGCATGACGAAGAACGCGGCCTTGGAAAAATGACTATCGAGATGAACGACGACCAAATTCGGAAAATCGCCGAAGGGGTTAATGGTGATGCACGGAAAGCGCTCACGTTACTGGAATCCATCATTTCAGCAAGTGACGAGGAAAAGGGCAAGATCGTTGTTGAAGATTGGTTGATCGACAATTTGATCGGAAGGATCGGACTTGTCGGTGATAAGAAAGGGTCGCATCATTACAATCTACTATCTGCTTTGCAGAAGTCTGTGCGTGGCAGCGATGTGAATGCAGCTATCTTCTATTTGGCGAATCTTCTTGAGACAGGCGATTTGATTGCGGTATCACGCCGACTGCTCGTCATGGCATATGAGGACATTGGATTGGCGGCACCCGAAATTGGTCCCCATGTACTCGCCGCTACGGAGGCAGCTGTTCGTCTCGGCATGCCGGAAGCACGCATTCCGCTAGCGAACGCCGTTATTGAAATGTGCCTCGCTTCCAAATCGAATTCGGCTTATAAGGCAGTTGATGCTGCTGTAAAAGCGATTAACGAAGGAAAAACAGGTGATATCCCTCTCCACTTGCGGGACACTCATTATGCGGGTGCGGCTGAGCTTGGACATGAAGGATACCGTTACCCTCACGACACTCCGGTTGGCACATTCGGCGGCTGGGTGAATCAGCAATATTTGCCGGAAAAAATTAAACAAGCGGAATACTATGAGCCGGTGATTGCCGGTGAAGAGAAGAGGCTTGCGGGCATTTATGAACGATTGAAGGAATTTAAGAGAAATAAATAGACTAGCCGGCAGTGGTCACTAACAGAAAGCACCTCCCCTTGGAATACGGGGAGGTGCTTCTTATTTAAAGGATATACTGATCAATTTTCAGAACGAGCTCGGCAATTTCAGGTTTGCTCACTTGATCATTCGCACCGACGCTGATTCCTTTATGTTTCAGTTCATCAGTGATCAATGATGAGAAGATGATTACCGGTAGCAGTGCCAGGTCTTTATTCTCTCGAATCCTCTTCGTGAAATGATGACCGTCCATTTGAGGCATTTCGATATCGGTGATGACAAGTTGAACTTCATCGGAGACCTTTTTACCGTCAACTGTCAAACTTTCTAAAAACCCTAGTGCATCTTTTCCGTTTTCAAAAAACTCTATGTTCCCATAACCCGCTTCGGTTAATGTATCATTCAATAACTGACGGAGCAGCGGTGAATCCTCTGCCACAAGGATTCTCTTATTGGACCTCTCCCTCGCCCCTAGCTTTCTTACCTGTTCGACTTGAATTCCGCTATCTGGGTTAATATCAACGACGATTTTTTCGAAATCAAGCAGTAGAAGCATATCATTTTCCCGTTTGATCACCCCGATGACTTGAGAGGCATCACCTGAATATAAATCTGAAGGCTTTTCAATCTGATTCCATGAAACGCGATGGATTTGTGCAACTTCGTGGACATGGAAGACGACTTCCTGCTTGTTGAAGGCCGCGACGATATATTTCCCTTCATTCTTGCCAATTGTTTCAGGCAGACCCATCACTCTTTCCATATTAATAACGGGAAGGACGGCTCCGCGGAGTTGGATGATTCCTTCGATGGACGGGTGTGCATGCGGGATGGTAGTGATTGGTGTAGGCAGGATAATTTCTTTCACTTTAATTACATTGATGCCATAGCGGTTCTGTCCCATTTGGAATTCGACGATTTCGAGTTCGTTCGTTCCGCTTTCGAGTAAGATTCCGTCCTGTTTTTGCAATGGATTCAGCCCTTCCGATTTAACTATTATTATGCAATCGTTTCTTGTTTTTACCTATATGACGATTGTACCAGTTGGAGAATGATGGAACAATAGGAAAAGCTGTTTTCCCCATTAAGAGGAAAACAGCTAGTTATCACTTCTTGTCCTTAACTCGTTCGATGTGGATGTCTTTAACAATATCGTTTAGCACCCAGCTTGCGCAGACCAGACCTGCGACGGAAGGGACATAGGCATTTGAAGCGGGTGGCATTTTCGCTTTTCGGATTTGCGCCTCGGGTTTGCCGACGGTCTCAACGACGTCTTCTCTGACGACAATTGGACTTTCATCGGAAAACACGACTGGGACGCCTTTTGTAATGCCTTCTTTTCTCAAACGTAGTCTAATCACTTTTGCAATTGGATCGGTATGCGTTTTGGAAATATCGGCTATTTGAAAGCGGGTTGGATCAAGCTTGTTTGCAGCTCCCATGCTAGAAATGATTTTAATGCCTCTTGCTACACATTCTTTGATCAGATGGATTTTGTAGCTGATTGTGTCAGATGCGTCGATAACGTAATCAGGTGCATAACTGAAAAACTCTTCGTACGTATCTTCCGTATAAAACATATGAAGTCCAATCACTTCGCAATCCTTGTTCACATCTGCGATGCGTTCTTTCATCACTTCAACTTTAGACTTGCCAATTGTTGATAAGGTTGCCACAAGCTGACGATTGACATTTGTAATGTCAACAGTGTCTTTATCGATGAGGATGATCCGACCGACACCGCTGCGGGCACAAGCTTCGGCTGCAAACGAACCGACTCCTCCGACGCCTAGTATGGCGACAGTTGTGTTGCGCATCAAATCAATGCCTTCTTTTCCGATGGCCAGTTCATTTCGGGAAAATTGGTGTAACAATGGTATTCAGCCCTTCCGTATATGAATAAATACATACAAAACCCCTCCGCATATGCGCCAGAGGGGAATATAGTCTACCAAATGTTTGTAAAAGCATAGGAACGAATCCCGAACGTGCCGTCTTTGTTTATCGTTTTGAACCCGCACTCAGCAGGTGGGTGCTCCATCTATCTTTTCTGAAGTCCCTTTCGAGGGCATTCCATCCAAAACAGAATGACAGCTCCCTACGATAATTATGTTCGGTCAAAACTGATTTGCAAAAAACGTACACTTCAGGATTCGTATTACTTGTATCCTACCACACAGAAGATTCGTTTTCAACGAATTCACTTCAACAAATTATTACGTTTTAATTTCGATAGCTTGTCTGTTTTCCTCATTTCGACAGGATAGAAATACCCAATTCGGAAAGTTGTGAGTTATCCACAGCACTTGGAGCTTCTGTCAGCAGATCACTTGCGCTAGCGGTCTTCGGAAATGCAATTGTATCCCGGAGATTTGTCGAACCTGATAATAACATGACAATCCGGTCCAACCCGAATGCAATCCCACCATGCGGAGGCGTACCGTATTCAAAAGCATCAAGCAAGAATCCGAATTGCTCCCGTGCTTCCTCAGCAGAGAAACCGAGTGCCTTGAACATCTTCTCCTGGACATCGCGCTGATAGATCCTCAATGACCCTCCACCAAGCTCAAAGCCATTCAACACGAGGTCATATGCTTGGGCCTTGACGCTGCTAGGATCTGTTTCAAGTCCATCGACATCCGCAGGCATCGTAAATGGATGGTGGGCTGCATAGAATCGCCCTTCCTCTTCGTCGTATTCGAATAACGGCCACTCAGTCACCCATAGGAAATTGAATTGCGTTTCGTCAATCAGGTTCAAATCTTTGGCAAGCTTCATTCTTAGAGCTCCCAACGCATCAGCAACGACCGATTTCTTATCCGCGACGAATAGGAGGAGGTCACCTGCTGTCGCATCCAGGGAATTCGCCAAAGCCTCTCCCGCTTCCCCTTCAAAGAATTTTGCAATCGGTCCTTTCAATCCATCAGCGTCCACTTTTAGCCAAGCAAGCCCTTTTGCGCCATAAACGGATGCAAATTCACCCAATGCATCAATATCCTTACGTGAGTAATTATCTGCAGCACCTTTAACATTGATCGCTTTCACTTGCCCGCCCGATTCTACAGCACCGGCAAATACTTTAAAGGAAGAATCCTTCACGATCTCAGACACATCCTGCAGTTCCATGGCAAAACGGGTATCCGGTTTGTCTGAACCGAAACGTCCCATCGCTTCTTCATAAGGCATACGCTTGAACGGAGTTTCGATGTCAATCCCCTTAACATCCTTCATTACTTTCTTCATGAGACGCTCATTCAATTCCATAATGTCTTCAATGGTCATGAAGCTCATTTCCATATCAATTTGCGTGAATTCAGGTTGGCGATCAGCGCGAAGGTCTTCATCACGGAAGCAACGCGCTATTTGGTAATATCTGTCGAAGCCTGACACCATGAGCATTTGCTTGAAAAGTTGAGGTGACTGCGGCAACGCGTAAAATTCCCCTGTGTGCACGCGGCTTGGGACTAGGTAATCCCTTGCCCCTTCAGGCGTGGATTTCGTCAAAATCGGAGTTTCCACTTCAAGGAATCCTTCCTCATCCAAGAAATTACGGACAGTCTTTGTGATATCAGAACGCATTTTGAATATACGTGCAAGTGCCGGACGGCGAAGGTCCAAATAACGGTATTTCAGTCTGATCTCTTCGTTTACATCGGTTTCATCTTCAATCATGAATGGAGGAGTTTTTGCCTCATTGATAATTTGAATCTTTTCTACATGCACTTCGATTGAACCGGTTTTCACTTTCGGGTTTTTCTGTTGCTCTTGACGTTCAACGACTTTCCCAGTCACTTCAATGACATATTCATTGCGTACCGTTTCGGCAATTTCAAGCGCAGCATTCGAGAAATCCGGATTGAAAACGACTTGTACAACCCCTTCGCGATCCCGCAGATCAATGAAAATCAGACCGCCTAAATCCCTTCTTTTCTGTACCCAGCCTTGTAATGTAACCGTCTGGCCAATGACTTCCTCTGTCAATTGTCCGCAATAATGTGTCCGTTGCATATCGTTCATCAACCTTCCTTATTTCAACTGTTCTTTTATTTTTCCAATAATAATTGCATCTTCGATTTTTTCCTGGGAGCCGTCAGCCATATTTTTCAGCTGTACCGAGTTTCCCGCCACCTCATCTTCACCGATGACGATGACCGCTTTTGCATTGAACCGGTCTGCCGATTTCATCTGGGCCTTCATTTTGCGGTCCATATAGTCCATATCTGCCCGGATGCCTGCATTTCTTAGTTCATTCAATAATTTGAAGCCTTTCCGGTGAGCAGATTCCTCAAGAGTGACGATATAGACATCAAGTTCAGGTTCCTGAGTGAACGACTTTCCTTCCGCTTCAAGAGCTAACAGAAGGCGCTCTATGCTCATTCCGAAACCGATGCCAGGCGCTGAAGGACCGCCGATTTCCTCTGCCAGGCCATTGTATCTGCCTCCGCCGCATAGCGTAGTGATCGCCCCGAAGCCTGATGCGGTGCTCATGATTTCAAAGGCGGTGTGATTGTAATAATCGAGACCGCGGACCAAGTTCGGATCTAATTCATAAGCAATGCCAACTTCATCCAAATACCCTTTTACCTGTTCAAAATAAGCTGCCGATTGGTCAGTCAAATAATCGGCCAATGATGGTGCACTCTCCATCAAAGGATGTTCGCGGTCCACTTTGCAATCGAGGATCCGGAGCGGGTTTTTCTCGAGACGCGATTGGCAATCACCGCAAAATGCGCTGATATGCGGTGTAAAATGTGCGACGAGGGCATCTCTGTGTGCATTCCTTGATTCACTGTCGCCCAAAGAATTGAGTACGAGCTTCACATCCGTCAATCCGGCACGTTTGTAGACGTCCATTGCCAAAGCGATCACTTCGGCATCAATCGCGGGATCCGCGCTGCCGATTGCTTCGACACCGAACTGAACGAATTGACGGTAACGGCCAGCTTGCTGACGTTCGTAGCGAAACATCGGACCTTGGTAATACAGTTTTACCGGCTGATCGGGATATCCGAACATCTTGTTCTCGACGAATGAACGGACGACCGGTGCTGTCCCTTCCGGACGAAGCGTCATGGATCGGTTTCCGCGATCCGTAAACGTGTACATTTCTTTTGTTACGATATCAGTAGTATCCCCAACTGTCCGTTGAAACAATTCGGTCTGTTCGAAAATCGGTGTGCGGATTTCCTTGTAACGATAACTGTCGCAAATAGTACGGATGATCGATTCAACCTTCTGCCATTTCCACGACTCGGAAGGCAGGATGTCCTGTGTCCCTCTTGGCACTTTGAAATTCATTTGACTACCCCTTCTTTCAATCTGTTCTTAGCCGCAGAAATACAAAAAAGCCCCCATCCCTTGTTCACACAAGGGACGAGAGCTAATGATAGCTTCCGCGGTTCCACCCAAATTGGCACAAAATACATGCCCACTCGTACCCGGATAACGGCCGGTTCCGTCCGCACCTACTGAAGAATATTGTTCAGCACGGAGCCTCGATGGTGTTGTTCACTATATCCGTCTGCAAGGTGGATTTCAGCCACGTCCACCTCTCTCTTGTCAGCCTATGATACAGTTACTTTCCATGTCTACAGCAAATTGTGATTTTGAATTAAGACTAATCTTAGCCATTCATTCACGAAGTGTCAACCTTTTTCATTTCGATGTGGTTTTTTCTTCCCAAAACTTCTACAATGGAAAAAAGGGAGAGTGGTAGTTTGTCGAAATTAATCAAATGGCTTCTAGCTATCATCCTTTTCGCTTCAATTGTTTGCGAGATGCCGATAATTTCCGCGAAAGGCGAAACAATCATCATTAATACGAAATCCCTGAATGTACGTACAGGTCCGGGACTTACATATCCGGTCGCCGGCTCCATGAAACAAGGGGAACGCGCCGAAGTTCTGGCAACGTCCGGGGACTGGCATGAGATCAGATTCGGGTCTGGTACAGGCTGGATTGCATCGTGGCTTGTCGTAAATGAAGGTGCGAAGGAACTTTCGCCAATGACCGCCGTTTCGAAAGTGAATGCCTTGAACATTCGGACCGAGCCTTCGTTAAGCTCAGCTGTCATTGGAAAAATGAATGCAGGTGAAGCGGCGGTGATGACTGGCAGACAAGGGGAATGGGCTTCCATCGTCAAAAACGGCATGGACGGTTGGGTACATACTGATTACATTACTGAAATTCCTCAAAGTGAAAACGGTAAAAACGGTGAAAGCGGTCAAGCCGGTACAGCAGTTAAGCCAGAAGTGAAAAATCCAGAGCAATTCACTGTATCGGTCGATGCGCTGAATGTGAGGAAGTCACCGGGCTTATCGTCAAAAAAGGTCGGCTTGATACGCAAAGGGGAATCCTTCAAGATTGAAGAAATTGATGGGAATTGGATCCGGTTATCAGTAGATAAGAAATCATCCGGCTGGGTCTATTCATTCCATGGAACACTTGGGGCGAAAAGTACCGAGGGCAACACTAAAGTGGCTGCCGACAAAAAAGTGACCGTGCTCACGAACGGTACGAACCTGCGATCATCCGCAACGACTTCTTCATCGATTGTAACGAGAGTTAATGCCGGCGAGAAATTGACGGTAATCGGTGAAGAAGGCGAGTGGTATAATGTCTCACTATCTTCCGGGGAGACGGCTTTCATTGCTAAATGGGTCGTTTCAACTGGGGAGGTAGCGCAGGTGGAACTCTCGCCCGAAAAGAAGAAAACAGCCAGAGCGCCGGGCACGTTAAACGGACTTACGATTGTTGTCGATGCAGGACATGGCGGCAATGACCGTGGAACGACTGGAATGCAAGGGACAGACGAGAAACTGCTTACATTGCTGACTGCCGAGTTGCTGTCCGCCAAACTGAAGGCGGCAGGTGCGAATGTTGTCATGACGCGTGAATCCGACACGTATATTTCACTGCGCAAACGAGTATCCGTTAGCCATCAATCTGGAGCAGACGCTTTCATCAGCCTCCATTACGATGCAAATCCAGATACATCGATTACCGGATTCACAACGTATTACACACATTCCAACCAGAAATCGCTAGCAAGCTCAATCAATGATGGACTAGCGTCGACGATTACACTTCGGAATCGCGGCGCGCAGCCTGCCAATTTTCTAGTGTTGCGGGAAAATCGTCAGAATGCCATCCTCATCGAATTAGGTTTTTTATCGAATCCTTCCGAGGAGCGGGTTCTGACGACTGAAATGTTCCGTGAACAGGCAACCCACGGAATTTATCAAGGGCTGCTCGAGTATTTTGACGGAAAATAAATACGAACACCATGGAATTTCGTGATTCCATGGTGTTTTTTGTATGGAATGGAGCCCTTGTGCGATTAATGGAGCCTTTGACGGAATAATTGAGCCCTTGCGAAAAAATCGCAGCCCGTAATTTATATGGGCTGCGATCTCATTTATTTTGATTCGATTATGATCGTAACTGGACCATCGTTGACGAGGCTTACGTCCATCATAGCGCCGAACACACCAGTTTCAACCTTCAAGCCTTGCTCACGGAGCGCTTCGTTGAAGTGATTCCAAATGGGTTCTGCCTTTTCCGGTCTTGCCGCTTCAATGAAGCTTGGGCGGCGCCCTTTTCTCACGTCTCCATAGAGCGTAAATTGGGAGACGGAAAGGATCTCCCCTTCCACTTCATCAATTGACCGGTTCATCTTCCCTTCTTCATCTTCCCAAAGCCGGAGACCTGCAACCTTCTTTGCAATATAGTCTGCGTCCTGCTCCGTATCTTCGTGCGTGATTCCAACAAGGAGAACATAGCCTTTCCGAATGGATCCGGTCACTTCACCATCGACCGTTACGGAAGCATTTCCGGACCTTTGTAATACGACCTTCATGCAAACCCTCACACTCCTGCTTAATGGATCACCCGCTGCACGGAATAGATATCGCGTATTTGTTTAATGCGGTCGACAATCCTATGCAGATGGGAGATATCCGTAATTTTTATCGTCATGCTGATTTTCGCAAGTTTGTCCCGGTCCGCTTTCCCGCTCACCGCCACAATCGGTGTTTTCGAATCCGCTACCATCATCATCACTTCATTCAGAAGGCCTTGGCGGTCAAATGCGGAAATTTCGATATCCACTTGGAATTCCTTGCGTTCATTATTCATATCGACCGCCCATTCAACTTCAATGAGCCGGTCATTGTCTTCATCGGTTAGGATGTTCGGACAGTCAGCGCGGTGTACAGATACGCCACGGCCTTTTGTGATGAAGCCGACAATCTCGTCACCCGGTATCGGATTGCAGCATTTCGACAGTCGGATGAGCAGATTCTCGAGTCCTCTTACGATAACCCCCGACTCTGTTGTCCGGACAGGCTGAGGCGTTTTCATATCGGATACGATTTTATCAATTGCTTCTTGTTGATCACGCTCACGGCGGATTTTTTCCGCAAGCCTGTTGACAACTTGCTGTGCGGTGATTCCATTCGATCCTACCGCAGCATACATGTCCTCTTCTGACGTAAAGCTGAATTTGTCTATCGCCCGCTGAATGTTTTCAGTAGTTAGGACAGCTTTCAGATCGAATTCCTGGAGCCTAACTTCCCGCTCGACGAGTTCAGACCCCTTCGTAATATTCTCTTCCCTCAATTGCTTTTTGAAATATTGACGTATTTTATTTCGCGCCTGCGATGTGTTAGCGATTTTCAACCAATCGCGGCTCGGTCCGAATGATTGTTTTGATGTGAGGATTTCGACAATATCGCCCGTGAATAACTCTGTATCCAACGGGACCATTTTGCCGTTCACTTTTGCACCGATCGTCCGATTCCCCACTTCCGAATGGACCCGGTATGCAAAATCGATCGGTACCGAGCCTTGTGGGATTTCAATGACATCCCCATCCGGCGTGAAAACATACACCATATCCGAAAATAGATCGAACTTTAATGATTCCATGAATTCCTCTGCATTGGAGGATTCATTTTGGAATTCAAGTATTTCGCGGAACCATTTCAATTTGGAATCAATATTATCCGGTTTTTCCGAAACGGTTTTCCCCTCTTTATACGCCCAATGTGCCGCGACCCCATATTCTGCAATCCTATGCATTTCCTCTGTACGGATTTGGACTTCAAGCGGATCGCCAGCTGGCCCGACTACTGTTGTATGGATAGATTGATAAAGGTTCTGTTTCGGCATTGCGATATAATCTTTAAATCTTCCCGGCATCGGTTTCCATAAGGTATGGATGATTCCAAGCACCGCATAACAATCCTTAATGCTTTTCACAATGATGCGAATGGCAAGAAGGTCATAGATTTCATTGAATTCCTTGTCTTGCAGGATCATTTTGCGGTAAATGGAATATAGATGCTTTGGCCGGCCATTAATTTCTGCTTCGATGCTCATTTCAGCTATTTCCGTCCGTATTGTATCCATGACATTCAATAAATACTTTTCACGTTCATCCCGTTTTTTCTTCATCATATTGACGATTCGGTAATATTGCTGAGGGTTCAAATAGCGAAGCGCAGTGTCTTCCAGTTCCCACTTAATTGTGGAAATTCCGAGCCGATGTGCAAGCGGTGCGAAAATATCAAGAGTTTCAGCTGCAACTCTCCGCTGCTTTTCCTCCGGGACATGCTTCAAAGTCCTCATGTTATGGAGACGGTCAGCGAGCTTGATAAGAATGACTCTGATATCCCTCGCCATCGCAATGAACATTTTACGGTGGTTCTCTGCCTGTTTTTCTTCATTCGACTTGAATTTCAGCTTTTCCAATTTCGTCACGCCATCGACAAGCATTGCCACTTCTTCACCGAAGACGCGTATAATGTCCTCGCGGCTCACGTCGGTATCTTCCACGACATCATGGAGGAAGCCCGCGGCGACTGTAGAAGGATCCATCTGCAATTCTGCTAAAATTCCAGCCACTTGAATTGGGTGAAGTATATACGGTTCCCCCGAACTTCTGAATTGCCCTTCATGAGCAGCCTTCGCTGCCTCATACGCCTTTTTGACGAACGCGACATGCTGTTCATTCATATATGAGGCAACGATTTCAAATATATCTTCTGCCGTCATGTCACGATTTTTCGCCATCATTCTACTCCTTTCGACTAATTCCGCAAAAAATTAAAGATAATTCTATTGTATGTATAAACAGATAAGAATGTAAAGCCCTATGGATAAAAAAAGATCCTCCGCTCATCGCGGAGGGTCTTACATCAATAGGTCATAAGTGCTTGAATATCATAACCTTTAAGTTTTTCACGGCCGTTCAAATACGACAACTCGATCAGGAACGCGCAACCTGCTACTACTCCACCGAGTTTCTCAACAAGTTCAACTGTAGCGCCTACTGTCCCGCCCGTTGCAAGCAGGTCGTCAACAATCAATACACGTTGACCAGGCTTGATGGCATCTTTATGGATCGTCAATGAATCCTTGCCGTATTCAAGGTCGTACTCAACTGCTATTGTCTCGCGCGGTAATTTCCCAGGTTTCCGGACCGGTGCGAAACCTACTTCTAATGCGTACGCAACAGGACAGCCGATGATGAACCCCCTAGCTTCGGGACCGACGATAATATCCGTACCCACTTGCTTAGCAAATTCGACAATCTGATCGGTCGCATATTTATAAGCTTCCCCGTTATCCATAATTGTCGTAATATCTTTAAAGCTAATGCCTTCTTTCGGATAGTCTGGGACGATTGTCACAAAACTTTTCAAATCCATAATTGTTCCTCCCTATTGACGGTTTCTTTGCAAATTTCATCGAACCACTTTTTCAAATCCATATATGGCGCGTAGACAAGCATCTGTTCCAATTCAATCTGATGCTCTCTCTGTTTATAAGATGGAGCTTCGGAAAGACTTTTCTTCTCTGCATCTTCGATTACAATGGCAAGACCATTCTCTATCTTAACAAATCCAAGCTCGGAAAACACCTTTGTCATAAAATAAATTGTATCGACCTTCCAACCTTTATGCTTCGATAAATCCTGTGATTGCTTCCGCAAGTCAAACGAACCACGCTTTTTCAAAAAGCTATAATACCAACCGAAGTGCTCGCGACTTGGAATCCCTTCGAAATACAATGATTCATTGACAAAGAAATGAGCATAGACCCTTTTCGGGTTCGTCCTTTCGATCAACTCTTTCATTTGCTCTGTATCTGAAGGCAAATCCAATACGATTACATGATCGGTTTCCGACAGTTCCGTTTGCCCGAATTGATGGATCTGTACATTTTTCAAGATTGGCTGGAAAAAGGCAATTGACGTTTCTTGAAAGGCAATAAATAAATTATTTCTGTCCGGTATGACAGAAATCCAACGATTCGGTTCACGAATGCCACGCAAGTCGAAAAGCTGTCGATCATTCGACTGGAGATCGTCGAGCAACATCTGCGGCTTTTTACGTCCGTTCCATTCATTCACCTGTAAATCCCCGGTGACGGACATCTTGACGCCTGGGCTCATTTGGTCGGCGATTTCCCCGTACCCGAAACCGATAACATCTAGTGTATCCACCCCATCAGACAATTCAAGTTTCAAATGGTTTTTCGCTGCGCCTATCTTTCTAACGGATGACGCCGAAAGGTTCTCAATTAAAAATACAGGCTTCTCGAACGACATGCCAAATGGCCGGAGCAATTCCATCGCTTCCAACACGTCAACATCTATTTCACCGATTTCAAGTGGAACATCGATCTGCAACTGCGGTGTAAGCATTTCATCCGTCAAGCTTATTTTCCCTTGATCATTCAATCGGTTGCGGAATTCTGCCACATCCTCAACTGACAACGACATGCCCGCCGCCATTTCATGACCGCCGAAATGAGGCAAGAGATCTGCAGTTTTCGAGAGCTCTTTGAATAAATCAAAACCTACAATACTCCGCCCGGAACCTTTTGCTGTTCCCGTCTCGAGGTCTACGGACAGGACAATTGTCGGTCTGTAATACTTTTCGGTCAAACGCGAAGCAACGATACCGACGACACCTGGATTCCAGCCTTCCCCAGCAATGACGATAACATAAGGAAGCATATCACCATACATATCGACCAAGGCCTGCTCCGCCTCTTCCGCGATTTTCGTAACGAGCGCCTGTCTTTCTTTATTCAATGTATCCAATTGTTGGGCTATGCTCATTGCTTCCATCTTATCTTCCGTCTTCAACAGATGAACAGCAGGGTCTGCACTTCCTAGCCGCCCTGGCGCATTCAATCGTGGCCCAATCATGAAACCGAGCGACTCCTCAGTAAGTGTTCGCTGTTCAGTCCCGCTCACTTTGACAAGCGCCTGGATTGCTGGCCGCTCAGACATCCGCATCCGCCGGATTCCTTCCTTGACAAGGAACCTATTCTCACCCTTCAAAGGAACGAGGTCGGCGACAGTGCCGATTGCTGCGATTTCATACAGTTCTTCAGGTATTTCACCTAGCAATGCACATGCCAGTTTAAACGCGACGCCAACGCCCGCAAGTTCACCGAAAGGATAATTGCCTTCAGGATGCCGCGGATGGATGATGGCGTCTGCAATCGGAAGCTTCTCGCCTATTTCATGGTGATCCGTCACGATGATATCCATTCCGATGGATTTGGCATGCGCGACTGCCTCCAAGCCGGAAATGCCGTTATCGACAGTGATAATAAGCGAAGTCCCCGCTTTATGCAGTTCATCGAATAGATCGATATTTGGTCCGTATCCATGTTCAAAGCGGTTCGGGATAGCGAAGTCAACGTTCGCACCAAGCTGTTCAAGGGCGGTCGTCAATACAGTGACGCTCGTCACGCCATCCGCATCATAATCACCATAGATGGTAATCTTTTCACCTGCTTCTATCGAATGATGAATCCGGTTAACCGCTTTCTCCATATCGAACAACAAAAACGGATCATGAAGACAACTTTCTTCCATATGTAAAAAGGTCTTAGCTTCCTCCACATCCGAAAAGCCCCTGGAGACAAGGATTTTAGCATGGATTGAAGGAATACTAAGCTCTTTCATAAATGTATTTACGATTGTTTCATCGGGACGATTGACCGTCCATGTTTTCATCGATTCTATCAAAATGGCTCACATCCTCTATGCCCATTATATCGGAAGAGGGCACACTCTTAAAGGGGTAAGCGAATCGTCTTCAAATTAATGCATAAAAAAACACCCGTGCAAGGGTGCTTACATTTCTCCTTCGATTTTATCTACATTTGGAGGAGGGTCCACAAGGTGTTGCAATGCCGCAATTTCATTTTGCTGAGAGGCAATTAATATCTCTTTTGCAGTCATTTCCTTTTTCAGTTCATTGATTTGCCGATTGGTATGAATGGATCTGAACATAGCCATGAAGCCGCTGATGGCTGCACCAAGCAGTGCTGTAAAAAGAATGACGAGGATGAGTGGCAGATGCGCTTTTCCGAACAAGTAGTTCACTTGGACGGATTCAATATTGAATATGGCGAACATGGCTATGATGATGGCGAAAAGAATACTGAGTATCAACGACCATTGCATCTTCATATCTTCCCACCTTCCTTTTTGTAAACAAAAACAGGATATACACATAGGTATACCCTGTTCCTTGGAGGTTTAAAACGTCTTTGGAGCTGCAGCCATCAGACTACCGGCTCGTCAGAACCCCATTGTTTTTTCTCTTTTTCAACTTTCAATGTACCTGTTTTTTCAAGTTCCTTCTTCTTCAGGTCAAACCAGATTTGAGCTGAGATGAAGATGGAAGAATACGTTCCTGCAAGCAAACCGATCAGCAAGGCGATCGAGAATGGACGGATCGCTTCCGCTCCAAGTGCGATCAATGCGACTACGACAAAGACGACTGTCAAGACGGTGTTCACCGAACGCCCCAATGTTTGACGAAGTGATCTATTGACGATGTCCGCCAATTCTGTCGCACTTTCAATTTTACCTCGCTTATGAAGGTTCTCCCTGATACGGTCGAACGTTACAATCGTATCGTTGATCGAATATCCGACGATCGTCAAGACGGCGGCGATGAATGTGATATCCACCTCCAGCCTCGATATGCTGAATACCGCAACCATGAAGAATGCATCATGAATCAGTCCGATAATGGATGAAACTCCCATGCGCCATTCAAAACGGAATGCGACATAGACGACAATTCCAAGGGCAGCGACTAGTAATGCTTTCAACGCATTTTCCGCAAGTTCTTTACCAACTGTATTGGAAACTGTTGAAATATTCGGGTCAGCACCGTAGTGAGCCTCGAGATCTTTTTTGAACTTATTGACAGTTTCCTGCTTGAATTCTTCCTTGTAACGCACAACACCGATATTGTTCGTATCTCCAGAGATAACGATATCCGTTGCCGGGTGGCCAATTTTCTCAAGGGTGCTTGAGATTTCCTCAGCTGTTACAGGGGTGTCCGATAAGATTTCAACACGTGTACCACCTGCAAAGTCGATTCCAAGGTTTAATTTGAAGACCCCTAGAACAATTATGCCAGCAATAATCAATGCCATCGAAACGACATAGAATTTCTTACGGGCACGAACAAAGTCAAACCGATCGAATTTCGTTGTTAAATCAAGCGTATCCACATCTTCTTCAGGTGCGTGGACCCGTTTTTTCGAAATCCCGAATAGTCCTGTCTTGCCATCAAGCATCCCGCTATTGACGAGAAGACCTAACAATAGACGTGAGCCCCAAACAGCGGTCAAGAAGCTGACGAGGATACTGATGATTAACATTGTTGCAAAGCCTTTGACGGAACTTGTCCCGAATATGAACAAGACGACAGCTGCTAGCAAAGTTGTAATATTGGCATCCAAAATGGCAGTGAACGCAGATTTCGCACCTACCGAGAAAGCCGACTTCACTGATTTCCCAACACGGAGTTCTTCTCTAATCCTCTCGTACGTCAGGATATTCGCATCGACTGCCATACCGACCCCGAGCATCAGAGCTGCAATTCCCGGAAGTGTAAGGACTCCGTTAATGCCCGTGAAGACAGTAAGGATCAGGTAAATATAGACGGATAGTGTAACAACAGCCACAAAACCAGGTACACGATAATAAACCAGCATGAAAAGGAAGATTAACGATATACCAACGATTCCAGCGAAAATTGTTTTATCCAAAGCCTGTGCACCGAATTGAGCGCCAACAGAAGTAGAGTAAATTTCTTCAAGATGGACTGGGAGTGCGCCTGCATTCAAAATCCCAGCTAAATCCTTCGTTTCATCGACTGTGAAGCTTCCATTAATTTCAACATTGGATGAATTGATGACTTCATTTACAGAAGGAGCGGAAATGAATTTAGGTTTTTCCTTCATTCTTTCCTCTTTGTATGAATCGACACCTTCTTCAAAGTCCATCCAGATGACCATTACGTTTTCGGGTGCTTTAGCTTTAATTTCAGCTGTCACTTGTCCGAATTTATCCGGGTCTTTCATTTCGAGTGTAACGACAGGATTACCATTTTGACCGAAGTTGGCTTTCGCCTTTCCTTCTTTCAAGTCATCTCCATCCAACATCAGATTGTCGTCTGCATCCCTGAATGTAAGATTTGCTTGTGTAGACAAGAGCTCACGCGCAGTTTCCTGATCTTCCACACCTGCCAATTGAACGCGAATCCTGTTATTGGATTCGACTTGGATGACCGGCTCATTTACGCCAAGCACGTCGACACGGTTACGTAACGCACCTGCTGTATCGGCCACGACGTCTTCCGTAATTTTCTGGCCTTCTTTTCCTTTAAGCGGCTTGACCTCGTAAAGGACTTCAAAGCCCCCTTGCAGATCTAGACCGAGACGTACATCTTTTATAATCGGACTTACTGTAACGCCTATCAAAGATCCCAACATGACAAGCAGTAATAGAAACGCTACAATCCGGCTTCTTTTTTTCATAAATTAGTTCCCCCTCTGTACGTGGAGCGTTGAGAAGATTGCTATGTACAGTTTTTAAGAAAATACAACACTCCAATTATGAAACAGAGATTTGCATCTGTCAAATACTTGGACATCATGTAAACTACGAACATTACTTGTTTTTAGGCGAAAGAAGCAGTTGCAATTCATCGCTGTTCAAATCAGAAAACCAATTTGAACCCCTTTGTTCCTCGATTTGGGTATAGGTCATGAATTCCGCAGGCGTCAATGACAACACGCCGTTTACAATCTCATGGATGCGCATCGTAGACACATTGTTTTTCCGCCATTTTTTACGTATGCAGTATTTCCATATTTCTTCATTCGTCACTGTTGGATAGCCATAAAGGCGGAATTCATCTCTTTTGCTCTGAATAGCAGGCAAAGCATGTTTAAATATCTGTTCGAACTGTATTGTCACCTTCTCCATCCCTTTCCCGTTCAGTCGTAAATAGACAATCCTATGCATAGATTTAGTGTATACGAAATGACCGGAATTGAGAAGGAGTTGTTTTTATTGTCCACTTTCATCCGTGGAACTGCCATACTGATGGTTGCCGTTTTCATGTCCAAGCTATTGGGATTCGTTTATCGAATCCAATTCATGCGGGTGGCCGGTGAAGAAGCGGTCGGGATTTACATGACTGCCTATCCCGCTTTCATTTTCTTTCTGTCACTCGTCCAACTTGGGATACCCATTGCGGTTGCAAAAGTGATTGCGGAGTTGAAAGTGAAAGGGGAAACTGCAAAACTTTCTGCAGTAATGAGGACGGCGACGTTCATTACGATTTTCACGGGAGCGATTTTCATCCCGCTGTCCATTTTATTTGTCCCGTATTTATCTGAAACTTTATTGGGCAATGCGGCTTCTTCCACAACCTTGTATGTAGCTATTGCCATCATTCCGATTGCCTCTGTATGCGGATTAATCAGAGGATATTTTCAAGGGATTGTTAGAATAGAAGAAACGGCATGGTCTCAAATCATCGAACAGTTGTTCCGAATCGTCTTGATAACATGGCTGTTGCCAATTGCGCTCGTGCCTGATAACAACCCGATGAACGCTGCCTATGCAATGGGCATCACATTACTTGCGGAAGCGTTGTCGGCTGCTTATCTTTGGTTCAAATATCATCAACATAAACGACAAGATAGAAAGCCGGTTGCAAAAAAAGAGCGATATCCGATGGAGCCGCTCCTTTCCATTGCGCTGCCTTCTTCGGGAAGCAGGCTCTTCGGCACATTCACATGGTTCCTTGAACCGATCATTTTTCTGCGCGCCCTCTCAATGGCTGGGGTCGGGGCAGTAGCCGCAACATCGCTCTACGGCATCATTTCGGGCGTTCTCATTCCTTTGCTGCTCTTCCCCTCATTCATCCCTTACGCGCTGTCTATCGTTCTTGTGCCAGCTGTGAGTGGGGCTGCCGCTTCAAGCAACAAGAAAAAACTCCAGGAACGGATTCACTTGGCATTGCGTCTTTCCGCTTTGACAGGTGCCTTTGCTGCGGCTGTATTTTACATTCACGGACAGGCGCTTGCCGAGAAGCTTTTCCATATTACCGAAGGCGCTTCCTATATGTCATTACTTGCACCAATTTTTTTCTTTTACTATATCCAAAGCCCATTGTATTCCATTTTGCAGGCGACCGGTGATGCGAAAGCCGGAATGATGAATTCGGTATATGGAGGCATTGCGAAATTGGGTGTCATGTTCATATTAGCCTCCCAACCAGGACTGCAGGAAACAGGGGCCGTACTCGCCATCGGATTCGGAGTGCTTGTCACTTCATTCCTCCATATCGCGACTTTGCGGAAAAATAAAGCCGCAGCTGCCGGTTTCACAATGTTTGCTCTGCCTTATGCATCCTTCATCCTGACAGCGGTCATTCGGCCCATCTTCATCCCGATCGGGCAGTTTGGTTTATTGACGGAATGTATCATTACAACGGTATTCCTTCTTGTCATTTTATTGCTTTTCGGGCAAGTGAAGAAAAATGATCTCCACATGATTAAAAGATTGACGAAAATTTACTGAAAGCCTTTCTTTAACTGGAAGTGCAGTTTCCCTTTTTCTAAGGAACAATAAAAAACTTGTCCCACGTCAATCACACCTTGCTCTTTCAACTCTTGAACGAGCCAATCCTCCGATTTACCGACCATTTTGACGTGGCGGCTTTGGATGACTCCATCTGAAATGAGGGCAAGAACCGGCTGGGTGTTTTCGTGTGTGAAAACTGACAAATTTCCTGAAGGCTCCAGATAGGCATAGGAGACATCTTTTATGGATCCGATTTGCTGCTCACGAAGCTGCTGGAACAAATCATCCAAATTGTATCTTTGCTTTCTCATTTCTTCTTCTTGGATCACTCCATCTTCTATGATCAACGTAGGGTCTCCATCGACGACATCCCGGAATTTTTTACTCTTTAAAGATAGGAATGAAGTGAGCAATTGGATGCCTAGCAGAAGAAGCACCGGGAAGATTGAGTGGCTCAACTTCTTATCGGGTGATTCCAATGCAACCGCTACGACTTCCGCCATGATGACAAATACAACAATATCGATGACACTCAATTCGCCAACTTCCCGCTTTCCCATCATCCGGAGAATGATGAGAATGAACACATATAAGAAAATCGTCCTGAAACCGATGATTATGAAATCATTCATAACGTATCCCTCCTTATGGGGAAAGCATGCCTTTTCCCAATCAGGAATATACGCAAACGAAAAAGAGGTGGTTCACAGTTTCTTCACTGTGGAACCGCCTCTTTGAACTTAAACGTGATTAAGATGCATCGACAACGCGACCGACAGCTTGTCTATCGAATTGCAAAGTTGTGCCGTCTGCGACTTTCAAAAATACGGAAGTGTCGTCAACAGCATCGATCACGCCGTGAAGACCGCCGATTGTAATGACTTTATCGCCACGCTTCAAACTCTCTTGCATTGACTTTGTCTGTTTTTGCCTTTTTTGTGCAGGTCGAATCAATAAGAACCACATGATTGCGAACATTGCAATAATCGGAAGCAACGTACCTAACATATCACCATTCATTTTATTCCCCCCTCTACTCGGTTTATTATACAAGATTCAAAAGTTTTTTGCATTTGGTTTGTTAAATCCGTATTGTTCAAAAAATTCTTCCCGGAAATCGCCGAGCCGGTCGTTGCGGATCGCTTCCCTGATCTGCTCCATCAAACGCAGCAGGAAGTACAGATTGTGATAGGATGTCAACCGGATGCCGAACGTTTCATTTGCACGGACCAAATGGCGGATATATGCCCGGCTATAGTTTTTGCACGTATAGCAATCGCAATTCGGATCCAACGGGCCGAAATCTCGCTCGTATTTTGCATTTTTCACGACGAGACGGCCTTCGCTCGTCATCAACGTACCGTTCCTTGCAATTCGGGTTGGCAATACACAGTCAAACATATCCACCCCGCGGATTGCCCCGTCGATCAAGGAATCGGGCGAGCCGACGCCCATCAAGTAGCGCGGTTTGTTTTCCGGCAATAAAGGAGTCGTAAATTCAAGAGCACGGTTCATGACATCTTTCGGCTCACCGACAGATAATCCACCGATTGCATATCCGGGGAAGTCGAGTGAAATCAGGTCTTTCGCACTCTGTTTTCGAAGCTCCTCGAACTCTCCTCCTTGCACGATTCCGAAAAGCCCTTGATCCTCTGGACGCGCATGCGCTTTTAGACAGCGCTCCGCCCATCTGGACGTTCTCTCCACACTCGCTTTCATATATTCGAATGTAGCAGGATACGGAGGACATTCATCGAAAGCCATCATAATGTCCGAACCGAGGTCATTTTGGATTTCCATCGCTTTTTCAGGGCTGAGGAAAAGCTTGCTTCCGTTTAAATGATGGCGGAAATGGACGCCTTCCTCTTCGATCTTCCGGAATTCACTTAGTGAAAATACTTGGAACCCACCTGAGTCCGTCAAAATCGGCCGATCCCAGTTCATGAATTTATGGAGACCGCCCGCTTCTTTAATAATGTCATGTCCCGGACGGAGCCAAAGGTGATAGGTGTTGCCAAGGATGATTCCTGCGCCCATCTCCTTTAATTCCTCAGGAGACATTGTCTTTACCGTCGCCTGTGTCCCGACAGGCATGAATGCCGGTGTTTCGAATGAACCATGCGGCGTATGGACGATGCCGAGCCGCGCTCCAGTCTGCTTGCATGTTTTAATATGTTCGTAAGTAATTGCTGCCATTTAATACGATCCTTTCCATTCTGGGAATATATATCCCTTTACTTTGCATTTGGCTTGATGAACATCGCATCTCCAAAACTGAAGAAGCGATATTTCTCCTGTACTGCTTCCTTATAGGCGGCTAGTACATGCTCGCGTGAAGCCAGCGCTGAAATTAGCATGATCAATGTCGATTTCGGCAAGTGGAAATTTGTCAACATGCCGTCGAGAATGCTGAAACGATACCCGGGATAGATGAAGATCGATGTCCAACCGCTCGTCGGAATAATTTTCCCGTCATTTTGCGAAGCGATCGTCTCAAGCGTCCGCGCAGAAGTCGTTCCGACCGCAATGACGTTGCCGCCTCTCGCTTTTGCTTCATTGATTGCTGTCGCAGCCTGTTCGGTCACTTGGTAATACTCTGAATGCATCGTGTGCTCTTCGATTACATCTACGCTGACCGGTCGGAATGTTCCTAAGCCGACATGCAGGGTGATAAATTCGACACCGACACCTTTGTCTTTGATTTCCTGAAGGATTTCTTCAGTGAAATGAAGTCCAGCAGTAGGTGCTGCGGCCGAACCTCTCTCTTTTGCAAAGACAGTCTGATAACGCGATTGATCGTCAAGCGTCTCTGTAATGTACGGAGGAAGTGGCATCTGTCCGAGGGACTCGAGTATTTCATAGAAAATGCCTTCATAGCGGAATTTGAAGATCCTACCGCCTTGCTCCAGGATTTCAGTGCATTCCGCTTCCAGCCTGCCATCCCCGAATGTTACGACAGTTCCTACCTTCACTCGCTTCGCAGGCTTTACGAGCGTCTCCCATTCGTTCGAGCCCGTCTCCTTCAGCAGAAGCACTTCTATCGACGCGCCTGTATCTTCTTTTGTACCAATCAAGCGGGCAGGCAGAACTCGTGTATCGTTCAGGACGATGACGTCACCTTTCTGCAGTTCATCCACAATTTGACGGAACTGACGATGCTTTACGTCGCCCGTCACTTTATCCAAAACCATCAATCTGCTCGCAGTCCGGTCTGCGAGGGGCGTTTGAGCAATGAGACTTTCCGGCAATTCAAAATCAAAATCATTTACATCCATAATGCGGGTGAACTCCTTCTATATTTTAAGTATTGAATAACCTACGAAAGCATGTCAGGCACAGCATAACCGAAGTGGTCATAAGCAAGACGCGTAGCAATCCTGCCGCGCGGGGTCCTTTGGAGGAAACCGATTTGCAGCAAGTAAGGTTCGTAAACGTCCTCGATTGTTATCGATTCTTCCCCAATGCTTGCGGCGATCGTATCAATCCCGACCGGACCGCCTCGGAACCGTTCGATCATGCTGATGAGCAGTTTATGGTCGATATGATCGAGACCGTGTGAATCGACTTGCAGCATTTCGAGCGCTTCTTTTGCGATATCCATTGTGATGCTGCCGTCTCCTCGCACTTGGGCGTAATCCCGCACCCGGCGCAGGAGGCGATTCGCAATCCTCGGCGTTCCTCTCGAGCGCCTTGCGATTTCAACCGCCGCATTTGCATCTATGCTGACATCAAATAGATTGGCGCTTCTGATGACGATTTCTTTCAACGGGCCTTCGCCGTAATATTCAAGGCGGAGCGGCACGCCAAAACGGTCACGGAGCGGAGCGGATAAAGAACCCGCCCTCGTTGTCGCTCCGATCAACGTAAAAGGCGGAAGGTCGAGACGTATCGATTTTGCGGAAGGACCTTTTCCGACAACGATATCTAGACAAAAGTCTTCCATCGCGGGATAGAGCACTTCCTCAATCGATCGATTTAACCGATGGATTTCATCTATGAACAAGACATCGCCCGGTTCCAAAGATGAAACGACGGCAGCCAGATCTCCTGGCCTTTCAATTGCCGGGCCGCTCGTCATCTTTACATTGACGCCCATTTCATTTGCGATAACGGTCGCCAGCGTCGTTTTCCCTAGACCAGGCGGACCGTATAATAGGACATGGTCAAGGCTTTCACTCCTGCCTTTTGCGGCTTGGATAAAAATGCCGAGATTATCCTTCACGGTCTCCTGTCCAATGTATTGCTGCAACGTCTGGGGCCGCAAAGATTGTTCAAAACTGTCGTCGTAATTGGATTGTTCACTTGAAATGACCCGTTCCATGACTGCCGCTCCTCCTTCCTTTGTATATTGTTATTTATGTTTTAGAAGCAAACGTAATGCGAGCTTCATATAGCCTTCCGTATCCAACTCTTCCTTCTGCATGTCCGTTTTCACTTTCGCCAATTCACGCTGCGAATAACCAAGTGCCTGCAAGGCGAGGATCGCTTCTTCCAATGCGCCGTTTTCAGCCATGGAAAGTAATGTTACATCCGTATCAGGCATTTCGATTTCTGTGAATAAATCTCCCAGCTTTCCTTTTAAATCTAGGATCATTTGACGAGCCGTCTTCTTTCCGACTCCCGGGAACTGTACGAGAAAAGCTTCGTCTTCCCTTTCGATTGCGCCAATAACTTGTGAAGGGATGCCGCTAGCCAATATGGCGAGCGCGCCTTTCGGACCAATTCCGGAAACAGTGATGAGCTTCTTGAACAGTTCGCGCTGTTCAAGTGACTTGAATCCGAGGAGCCATTGCACATCTTCACGGACGTGCAAATATGTGAACACTTGCTGGATCTCATCCGTCTGATGAAAGGCATATGGATTTGGTGTCATTATCTGCCAACCGATGCCGTCTTGTTCAAGCGTTATGTATTCGGGTGTCACCCGTGTAATTATTCCTTTAATATAATCGTACAAGACATTCTCCCCCTAAAGTATCGAAACTATTATAGCATACGAACGCGTTTTCTACCTATCGATGTGGATGTCAACGAAATGCGCAGTGTGGCGGTTAGCTGCGACAGGCGATGGAGGGCTTGGACAAAAGGCGCTTTTTGCCTTTTGCTTCAAGATCGAAGTGACCCGAGATGCTGCCACACGGAGCTGGACAAATAAAAAAAGCCGCAGACGAGGCGGCTCATTCACTTGCGTTATGATAGATGTTTTGTACGTCATCATCGTCTTCCAATGCCTCAATCATTTTTTCGAATTGGTCGGCGTTTTCACCTTGTAATTCTGTATAGATTGTTGGAATCATGTCAACTTCTGCTGAAATAAATTCAAGTCCTTCAGCTTCAAGGGATTCCTTCACTTCCATGAAGCTCGAGGGTTCTGTAATAATTTCGAAGCCGTCTTCCGTTGACTCTATATCCTCAGCTCCCGCTTCAAGCGCAGCTAGCATAATCGCTTCTTCATCGGTTTCCTCTGTACGCTCAACGAACAGACGTCCCTTACGATTGAAAAGATAGCCAACTGAACCGCTTTCCCCTAAACTGCCGCCGTTTTTATTGAAAGCTACACGGATATTCGGCCCTGTCCTGTTTCGATTCTCTGTCAGACATTGTACAAGAACCGCTACTCCTCCAGGTCCATATCCTTCATAGACGACTTCTTCATAGTTTTCATCCGCACCTGTACCGGTCGCTTTATCGATTGCTCTCTTTATGACATCATTTGGGACGTTGAAGCCTTTCGATTTCTCGATTGCTAGACGGAGCGCGGGATTCATTTCAGGATCTCCGCCACCTGATTTCGCCGCTACATATAGTTCCCTTGACATCTTTTGAAAGATTTTACCTCGTTTTGCGTCTTGCGCCCCTTTACGGTTCTGGATATTTTTCCACTTTGAATGGCCAGCCATTATGCATCCTCCTACTTCATGTTCCGTTCTATATCATACCATAGCTTCGGCCATGAAGAGAGTGCATATTCCGTAAAGGGGATGAGCTTCTTCGCAAGACTTTCCTGCTTCGGTTCCGGCATGCTCGACAGGTGCAGCCATTCCCTTAGCAATTCATTCGGATAAAGCAGCATGGACATCGAAGCATCATCCAGATCGCTTAAAGATGATTGCTCCGCCAGAAGAAACTCCAAATTATAACACACATTCGGCAAGACGCGGTGCATCCAAAGCGCCAACTCGGTTCCGGGGGGCCCTGCACACGCAAGATCGAAATCGATGAAACGAATGAGCCCGTTGCCATCACGGAGAATGTTGTGATGGACGACATCTCCATGCAAGAGCGTATGACCTGAAAGTTGACGATAGTTCTTCTTCAATACAGGAAGGGCTTCCTCCCCATACATGATGATTTCGTCAATCGCTTGTATCCGTATGAAATTTCCCAACACATCACGATGATCGATGAATCGATCCAATCTCTCCCGCCATTTATCCAGGAGCTGATATCTATGCAGATAAGGGGAGGCGTCCCAATCGATCTGCTCCTTCGTTCTGTGCAATGCTTGAAGTGCTGTTAATGAATCGGTCCGATCAATCCTGCGCCTGAAGTTTACGGCTTTCGTCCCTTCAATCCATGGTTGCATGATGAATAACGGATCTTCAGTTGGAATTACTGGCATAATGTGCGGAAATCGGATTGCTTGCAGCTGTCGGTGTACATATTCCACTTTCACGGCTGTCGATCGGGATGTATACCTTTTCAGAGAATAGGCCGCATCCCCTTCCACCATCTTCCAGACATTCTTTTTTATTTTCCGGATTTCCTTTTCCAGCGCCATACGCCGGTCAGCAACCGCACCCGTAATTGTCCATAGGGTTAAATGGTTGCATTTGCATCGGATTCATCTGCATCTGGTTCATCGGCATCGGATTCATCTGCATCGGATACATTTGTGCCGGCTGCATTTGCATTGGGCTCACTTGCATCGGCATCATGTAATTCGGCTGCATCTCGCTTGGAGCCACACCGTAGAATCCTTGCGAATGACAACCGCAACCACAGTGATGCATTGGTTGTTGCATTGGCGGACATGGATAACCGAATGGGAACGGCTGCGGAGTCGGTTGCATCATCCCATAGGGGTTTTGATATTCAGGTGATACCATTTGAGGTACATAGCCTTGCTCAGGCGGGCAATGAACCTGCTGTTCCGGAGATTCTTCCGGCATAATTGGCGACTCCATCAATTCCCAACCTGTAATTGGATATGGCGGAGAAGCTCCTGCACCTCTACCAGGATAAATCGGCGATTCATCGAACTCATCAAGGTCTTCGGTCATGTCAATTGAAGGCGGCTTCACACCGAGCCGTGCAGGCGGCATCGGCAATTCTTGCGACGGCATGAGCTGTTGCGGCATAGCGGGGGCCGCAGGTAGTTGTTGTGTAAAACTCGGGAATGCCATCGGAGCACAATCCGCGTCGTAAATAGGCATCCATCCGCAAGGCACCGGCATCATCGGTTGAAAAAATTGCGGCATCTGCATTGGCGGTACCGGGACAGGAGCCGGCATCGGCGGTAAGGGCGGTACAGACGGCAAAGGTTGAACCGGTTGTTCAGCCGGCGGTGTCATCGCAGCAGGCGGCTTCTGAACAGGTGCACTTGGAATAGGTTGCATCGGCACGGATGGCGGCTTCGGCATTTCAAATTGATTTTTTTCCTTCGGCAATGGGATTGGGCTCGGTTTTCCCTGTGTTTGCGGCGCAACTTTCTCCGGCATCTTGTCTTTCCCCTTCTGACTCGGCATATGGTCCGCCTTCTTCTTCGGCAGGAAAATCTTCATGCCCGGAACGATATAATCCGGATTTGCCAGATGGGCATTCACCCTTTTCAACTCATCAAAAGAGATACCGTACTGGCGTGCAATCTTCCACAACGTATCCCCTTTTACAACAATATGGACATCCACTAACAAAATCCCCCTTCCATCAATCCATCGTATGAACGAACGCCCGTCTATGTGACGCAAATTTGTCAAAGGCGCCCTCTCTCTTAGTATGTATATTGTAGAAGTGGCTTGTTTATTCATTCAAAAAACCGATGTCCGCACTGCTGATTGCATGAAAAAGCCTTCACACTGTGATTAGCGTGAAGGTCTTTGTTCATAACTGAAATACGTGCCGAAAGATCGTACAGTGACGTTGAGTGCGGCAAGCTCTTCAAGCGCTCCTCTCATCATCGGATGCTCTTCACTTTCCATTACATCGATGATGAAAAAATAATTACCCAACCCGGTTTTCATCGGCCTGGATTCAATTTTGCTTAAATTAAGCTTCCGCCATGCAAAAACGGATAGTACTTGATGGAGCACACCTGAACGGTCGTCCTCGGGCAACTTGACCATGAAAGTCGTTTTCGGCAATTCAGAATGGTCGTTCTTTTCCAACTGCCCTTTCCGTAATGACAAGATAACAAACCTTGTATGGTTGAAATGAAAATCATGGATATTTTCTTCTGCGATATGTAAGCCGTATTTTTCAGCAGCCAAACTATTTCCAATTGCGGCAATGCATAGATCCGGATTTTCGGAGATATACTTTGCTGCCGCCGCAGTCGATGTTGTCTGAATCAATGGCGTACGGCGGTAATGGTATTGCAGATATTTATGGCACTGTGCAAGTGCATGTGGATGGGAACGGACTGATTCAAGCTGTTCCAATGAATCCTTCCATTTTTCATTCACCATCAGATGCTGTTCAATCGGTATTGAAATTTCCGCGTTGATGAACAGGTCACTTCCGTGGAACAAATAATCGATTGTCATCGGCACGGAGCCTTCCAATGCATTTTCAAGCGGCACAATTGCATATGCGACATAGCCATCTGTAACGGCTTCAATACAATCAGGTATTGTCGGTTGTGGTACAAGACCATCAGTACCAAAAAGATGAGTTGCCGCAACATGAGTAAATGATGCTTCCGGCCCCAAATAGGCGACCGTAGGCTTGTATTTTTTTTCGCCCATCCCAGATCCTCCATTTTCTTACTCTCTGTTTTTTAATACTTAAAGAGCCCCCGAGCTGATCAAATGGACGGAATCGATGAAATTCGGGGCTTTCAATTTCTGCATGAATTCCTCCATTTTGATCGGCATCTCAGTAACGTCGAGTGATAATGTAATATTCGCGCGACCTTGCACCGGTATCGTCTGGTGAATCGTCAGCACATTGCATTTCGCTTCCGAAATGATCCGAAGAATCGTTGCAAGCGAGCCTTTCCGATCCTCCAGTTGAATGAAAATCGTCAAAACACGTTCCCGGGCGATCGACTCGAACGGGAAGACGGTGTCCTTATATTTGTAGTAGGCGCTGCGGGACAATCCGACCCGCTTCGTCGCTTCCTGGATTGTCCTTTCCTCTCCGCTCGCCAGAAGCCTTTTCGCCTCCAGCATCTTCAACATCGATTCCGTCAGCACATCTTCCCTTACAAGATAAAACTGCCCTTCCCCCAATGGCTTCATTGAATGCCTCCTTGATTCAAAAGCGAAGGGTGGCGGTTAACTGCGACAGGCATAAGGCGGGTCTGCGAAACGGCGCTCTTTGCCGTGTAGCAGAGCTGACTTATGACCCGAGCTGTTGCCACCCGAAGCTAGATGTTGGACAAATTAACGCTCAATAACTATCTATTCAAGGAATTCGAATTCAAAGTCGAGAATCCTTACCGTATCCCCGTCCTTCGCCCCACGTTCACGGAGTGCATCATCGATACCCATCCCACGCATTTGACGTGCAAATTTACGGACGGACTGATCGAAATTGAAGTCGGTCATCTTGAATAGGCGTTCAAGCGTATAACCCGACAGGACAAAAGCTCCATCATCATCGCGGGTAATCTTGAAGTCCTCAGCTTCGGCTTCATGCTTATACAATACTGAACGATTTTCATCTTCTTCCTCGATTTCATGCATCGGGAACTCTGGCGTCGTTTCAAGCAAGTCCGCTACGGCAAACAACAGCTGATCCAAGCCTTCACGTGTGATTGCGGAAATCGGAAACACACGCGCTTCTTCATCATTGAGCTTCTCTTTGAACAGCTTAAGATTCTCTTCCGCTTCCGGCATGTCCATTTTATTGGCAACGATGATTTGCGGACGCTCCATCAAACGGAGATTATACTTCTCTAGCTCCTCGTTGATTGTGATGAAATCATCGTAAGGATCCCGTCCTTCCATCCCAGACATATCGACGACGTGGATGATGACCCTTGTCCTTTCGATATGGCGCAGGAATTGATGACCGAGTCCGACGCCTTCATGCGCTCCTTCGATAAGCCCCGGCAGATCGGCGAGAACGAACGTTGTGCCGGCCTCCAGCTCAACCATGCCTAGATTCGGTACAAGCGTCGTGAAATGGTAATCGGCGATTTTTGGCTTTGCGGCCGATACGACGGATAATAATGTCGACTTTCCGACGCTCGGGAAACCTACAAGGCCTGCATCGGCAAGTACTTTCAATTCAAGTGTGATTTCACGCTCAACACCCGGCTCTCCTTTTTCCGAAAGCTCAGGTGCTGGGTTTTGAGGCGTTGCAAAACGTGAATTCCCGCGCCCTCCTCTTCCGCCTTTAGCAATGACCGCCGTCTGGCCGTGCTCAACGAGGTCAGCGATGATCGTCTCCGTCTCGGCATCCTTCACAATTGTACCCGGCGGAACTTTAACGACCATGTCCTGGCCGCCTCTGCCGTGTTGGTTTTTACTGCCGCCGTGCTCTCCGCGCGGGGCTTTAAAATGGCGCTGGTAACGGAAATCCATAAGTGTCCGCAAGCCTTCGTCAACGATGAACACGACATCGCCGCCTTTTCCGCCATCCCCTCCGGCGGGGCCTCCGTATGCAATATACTTCTCGCGGCGGAATGCAACCATTCCATCACCGCCGTTGCCGCCTTTTACATATACTTTAACGTGATCGACAAACATGTTTTTTCCTCCTATTGTCCACTTATCGTGAACGTCCATTCCTTGTCCTGCAGAACACCACTCGCTTCAAACCCGCCATCCGTCTGTGGCAATTCGAGCGGTCCTGCTAAGGCTCCTTCGACTGTCAATTGGATCATCCATTGCTTATCAGTAGCATGTACCTCTATACGAATGAAATATTCATCCATCGGATCGACCGCTGCTTCAACAATGACGATCAATTGTTCCAAATAATTCGCGACTGCCTCGTCATTTGCGTTTCGGTTCCCAGCAATGATATCGCTGTACAACTTCTTTGAGAACGCAGTATGCCTCCATTCGAATGTGTTAAGCCACATTTCCGTCTTTGGCAGGCGGAGCTTTTCCAGCATGGATAGGTGACGCATTCGTTCCGTCGCTACCAGCAATGCTCTTCGCGCTTCGGGTATTTTCCCGAGATCCATATATAATAACATTAATTGCAGTTCATTTAAAAAATCATGGCGTGCAAACTTCAATGCTTTTCCAATCGTCAGATTTTCCGACTCCATTTTCTCACCGCCAACTGTTTCATATACTACAGTATAGCATCCCTTTCACAAAATTCGCCAAAAATAAAAAGGACTGCACGGTAAAATGCAGTCCTTTCAATGTTAGTAATAACATTAAGCTTCTTGAGCTACAGGGTACACGCTCACTTTTTTCTTGTCGCGGCCAAAGCGTTCGAAACGAACTACGCCGTCAACTTTTGCGAAAAGTGTATCGTCCCCGCCGCGGCCAACGTTTTCACCTGGGTGAATTTTTGTTCCGCGTTGGCGATAAAGGATAGAGCCGCCTGAAACGAATTGTCCATCAGCACGCTTTGCGCCAAGACGTTTCGAGTGAGAGTCACGACCGTTCTTTGTAGAACCTACCCCTTTTTTCGATGCGAAAAACTGGAGATCCAAACGTAACATAAGTGCCACCTCCTATCGGTTGAAAATAATTTTTATATGTTGCCCATAATCTTGTTCAATCGTCTGTAATGAAACAATCATCGCCTTCACGATCAATTGGATTTCATCATCTTTCTCCGTTTCCGGAAAAATCACTTTCAAATAACCTCCGTCCGATCCTTGTTGGATGTCAGGGGTTATGCCAGTGAGTGCAATGACGGCATTGACGGCTCCGAATGAAACCGCGGATGCGCCCGCACAGACGAGGTCTTTTCCATGTTCTGCGAATTCAGCATGGCCTTTCATCTCAAAAGAGCTGATGCGGCCGGATTGTTCATCAATAATGATTTTGATCATGCCGGCTTACGCGTTGATGCCTTCGATGACAACTTTCGTGTATGGCTGACGATGACCTTGCTTTTTGTGGTAGTTCTTTTTCGGCTTGTATTTGAAAACAGTGATTTTCTTAGCGCGGCCTTGTTTAACGATTTTAGCCGTTACAGAAGCACCTTCCACGAATGGAGCGCCGACTTTCACGTCTTCTCCACCAACGAATAGAACTTTGTCGAATGTTACAGTCTCTTCAGCTTCGCCGACTAATTTCTCGATGAAGATTTCTTGACCTTTTTCAACTTTGATTTGTTTTCCACCAGTTTCAATGATTGCGTACATACTTGCACCTCCTCTATAGACTCAGACTCGCCTTCATAGGTGACCCTTTCGGATGCTTGTACCTTGTCAGTGCGGTTGTAGCACGGGTGCGCTACAAACAATAACATTAAAATATTACCATGCGCAATCTATGGCGTCAACTGTTTTCTTTTTAATTGCTCATAAGCTTGTTCATATTTCCGGAACTTGAAAGCTGAAATGTTTTGAAACAATAAAAATAGTGCTAATGCAAGAAGAAGGACGGTTTTCGGAAGTCCCAGAAGGAGCAGTAGGCTGACAGCCAGTAAAACGGTGATGGAAAAGACGAGAAATGCGGCTCTCATCTTATATTTCCTCTCTTCCTTTTCAAGCATGGCGCTGATGGCCTGTCCACCATCAAGCGGTAAAATAGGCAAAAGATTCAGCGCCAAAATCACTAGTTGAATGCGCATGAATTGTTCATCTCCGGGAAAGTCAAAAAGCATCGATAATAGGAGAAGAATTGCTGTCGCGGCAGGTCCACCGATAGCAACGGCAACTCTTTGCCTTTTCCCGTAAGCATATCGGTCGGGAATTCGCAGTTCTCCTCCATAAGGCATAATCGTGCATGACCTGACTTTCATGCCGGACATTTTTGCAGCGAAAATATGGCCCGCCTCATGGAAGAGTAGGGAGATGAAGACGAGAGCGTAAAACGCCAATCCACCCGTGACCATCAGCACGAGGAAAAATGGTGCCAAAATGGGATGAAGGCGAAGCTTCATTTCGTATCTTCCGAGAAATAAGTAGCCAAAACCGCCGCTTCCAATACGACCCCTTCCCGTTTCACTTTTAAGTAGATCGCCTCTTCATTCATAAGGGCAAGCGTGTCCCCCTTTTTCACAGTCGAATAGGGTAGCTTTGAAATCGTTCCAACAAATCCGTACGTCACTTCGTCCCCGTCATCGTACAAAACGGTGATCGTCTTTCCTGATTGCCGGGTAAAGCCGGTGAAAACGATAAGCCCGTCCCCTTGGGCTATGATCGGCATCGGATGTGCATACGAAGCGATAACGCCGTCCTTATAGGGCTGCATCGATTCATATGCAGCAAACGGCATCTCCTCGGAATCGGCAGAGACTGTGATCGTATCCTTATCGGGATCACCGATTATTGAGGCAACCCACTTTTTCATGACGATGAAATCTTTGCCTGTCGTTATATATTGGGTAACAGGCTTGCTAATGACTCCGGCCTCTTCCAATTTGGCAAAGCAGAATACGCCAATTACTAGTATGATTGCAATGAACCATTTTGTTTTCCATTTCACCCCGCCACACCACCTTTTTCCTCAGTATATGACGGGTGTACTCTGAATATTATGGGCAAATGTCCAAGTGTGCTCTTTATTATTGATAGGTTCTATAGTAGCAAATAAAATAGGGTCTAAATCAAATGTTAGTGTGATGTGAATGGCAAGTCATTAGGTTTTGCTAAGAATAATGTTGATTTGCGCTACAGGCGGACGCTTTCCGCGGGCAAGCACCGAGCCGCTTCCTTCGCTTCGCTCCGTCCAGGGTCTCGGTTCGCTTGCTTTTCCCGCAGGAGTCGCCGCTTTTCGCTCCAATCAACGAATCTCTTTTACACCTATTGAAATGAAATAATTCCCTACCGTTAATAGCACAAACCAACCATTTGAGATATTTTATCTTCTGTATGTGGTAGTCATTGATCCCAGCTGTCATCGCCCTACTCTTAGGGCATTAATGAGGTTGCCTTGTCGCGAATAAAAAAAGAACCCCTGGCAAGGGTTCTGGTTATTTCGCGAATAATGTTTTGAGTTTCCCGAAGAAGCCTGGTTTGCCTTCGTCTAGTGACATTAGCGGCACGGATTCGCCTAATATACGGCGGGCGATGTTCCGGTAGCCGATTGCTGCCGGGTTCGAAGGGTCCATGACGACCGGCTCCCCTCTATTCGAAGAGGAGATGACTTTTTCATCATCCAAGACGATGCCAAGTAGATCGATGGATAAATGAGTTGTGATTTCATTGACATCTAAAGCGTCTCCGCTATTGACGAGCCGGCTTTTGATCCGGTTGATGATCAATTTAGGAGGCTCGATATCCTCCTGCTCCAACAGTCCGATAATACGGTCCGCATCCCGCACAGCTGAAATTTCCGGCGTAGTGACGACGATGGCACGGTCCGCACCTGCAACGGCATTCTTATATCCTTGCTCGATGCCTGCTGGGCAATCGATCAAGATATAATCATACTCCCGTTTCAATTCAGTGATCAATTCCTTCATTTGTTCCGGTTCGACTGCATTTTTGTCTGTAGTCTGCGCAGCCGGCAGCAAGAAAAGTCCATCTTCAAAACGCTTGTCTTTGACGAGCGCCTGGTGGATTTTGCATCGTCCCGCTATTACATCAACGAGATCGTAAATGATACGGTTTTCGAGACCGAGGATGACGTCCAGATTACGAAGGCCGATATCCGTATCAACAAGACATACCTTTTTACCTTGTAGAGCCAATGCTGTCCCAAGATTTGCAGATGTCGTCGTTTTACCGACTCCACCTTTTCCTGACGTTATTACGATTGCTTCACCCACACTAGCTCCCTCCTTTGAATGTTGACAGATTTGGCCGCAGAATCCGTAGCTCCTGTAAACGGTCGATGGCAATGAAACCGCTTGAATGTATGTATGCGCATTCCATCTCCGGTTGCTCCGACAAAATCGTCAGTTCATCAGTCATCGTTTCCAATTTATCCGCTATCATCAAATGCGTCGCTTCAAGCCACGAAGCCGCAATGACCGCCTCTTCATTGCCAGTTGCACCTGCATGTGCGATTCCTTTTAACCTACCTAATATATAAATGCTTCCGGCAGCAACTACACGACCGTTCGGATTGACATCGCCGATGACGACGAGATCGCCGTCAGCCTTTACGACTTGTCCGGAGCGGACGATGCCGATATAGGTCTCCGATTGTTTCTCAAGTACTTTCCGATTGCATTCTTCGATTGTAATGACCTCGCTCTGAATCTTTGAAACTCGTAAATGCGGAGATTCGTGCACGACATTCATAATTTCCTTCAGTTCTTCTTCATTACAATAGCGGTTCCCTGTATGGACTTTTACTTCAGCAAGCCCTTCCAGACTGTTTTCGCTGACTTTATTGCGGAGTTCTGCAATCATGTCCGAATAAGCGCATTTGTCGTCAAGTCGGAGGACAAGCCCGTCTTTTGTCCCTTTTATTGTTACATAGTGCTGTTTCGTCATTTGCGTCCCTCACAGTTTCCTTAATTATATTCCGGCTTTTTGCAGTCCCACTTCATCGATCAGCCGTTTGAACAGATAGCCGAACATCCCCACAAAGATGGAATTGGCGCCCATCGTCGGCATAAGCCTAAGCACGATGAACTCTTCAAAGCCAATTGAGGTCAATGCAATCAGGCTCGCGAAAAAGAATGATAGCAATTCAAGCAGCGCAACCATCGCCAATGCTAAAAGCATGACAGTGATGATATGGCGATGGATTTGCCTAATGATCAAAGCAGCAAAATAACAGATCACCGGATATAAAAAAGTATATATACCAATAATATCAATGTGATACATATCATACAAGAGTCCAAGTACGATTCCGTAAAGGATTGCACGTCTGCGACCATAGTAGGCTGTGATGAAAATCAGATAAACGATAACAAAACGGGGAACGAGCGTGTAGGATACATCTGCGATCGATATGGGTGAAAAAAGACTGAATACAGGTTCAAGAAAGAATAATATGACAGCAATAAGAGGGATTATGAACCTAATCACGATCCATCCTCCCCCTCTTCTTCCTCATCGACTTCCCCATCCGTTCCGCTTGTAACGCCGGATGAACGATTTGCAACCATCACATGATCCAACATGGAGAAATCAGCGGCCGGACGAATATAGGCCAATTTGGTCAATCCGAAATCATCCGTTGAGACTTCGGTCACTTCCCCGATGAGCAAACCTTTCGGAAAGATTCCTCCTAAACCGGATGATTCGACCTTCTGTCCTTCCTTGACGTGAAAATTCGAATCGATGCGCTTCATTATCAATTCGCCGCGCGCTTGGTCATATCCTTCTATCAAACCAAAAATCGCTTCATCCCCAGGAATGACTGCAGCTACCCGGAAGTTGCTGTTTTCAGTCGACAGCAATTCAACTGTCGATTTAAAAGGAGTGACGAGCACCACTTTTCCAATCAGACCTGATGCAGTTATGACAGCTCGATTCAACTTCACGCCTGCGACGCTGCCTTTATCGATGACGATTTTCTCTTCCCATTGATCGGGATTCCGGGAAATGACAGTCGCCTGGATAGGCTCGTAATCACGCAGGCTATCTTTCTTGTCTACGATCTCACGCAGTGTTTTATTGTCTGCTCTTACATCTGCCAGCTCCGCTTGCGTTGCGGCATATTCTTTTAATCGCGCTTTCAAATGCTTGTTTTCTTCATATGTATTTAAAATACCATCGATTTTATCCAATGTGCCTGTAATATAATGTGCCGGTTTCGAGAAAAGAGATTGCCCGAAACCGACGACATCTTTCACAATTTGTTCTGGAAGGGTGGCGTTCTGCCTGTCTTTTAAGGAGAATGAAATCAAAGCCACAAGGACAATGACGCCCACAAGCAGCAAAATCAACCGTTTATTCGAAAAAAATCGCGGCATTGCCCAAATCCTCCCTCATTACCTAGCTTGCATCTTTTTAATCACTTCGAAATTATCGAGCGCTTTCCCCGTTCCGATCGCTACACAATCAAGCGGGTCTTCAGCGATGAAGACAGGCATATTCGTTTCATCCGAAATGACCTTGTCCAAGTTTTCAAGCAATGCTCCCCCGCCTGTCAAGACGATTCCGCGTTCCATGACGTCCGCAGACAGCTCAGGAGGAGTAGCTTCCAACGTCTTCCTGACGCCTTCAATAATTTGTGTGATAGATTCACGAAGTGCTTCTACTATTTCGTCAGAAGATATTTCCAAAGTTTTTGGCAGGCCAGTTAAGAGATCTCGGCCTCTAATATCCATCTTTTCAGGTTTAGCAGAAACTTTCGCCGAACCAATTTCAATTTTAATAGCTTCAGCAGTACGTTCACCGATTGTCATATTATACGTTTTACGGATATAACCGATGATTGCTCCGTCCATCGAGTCTCCTCCGACACGGATCGATTCACTCGTAACGATGCCGCCAAGTGAAATGACTGCAACTTCTGTTGTACCGCCACCTATATCGACGACCATGCTGCCGGTAGGTTCCCAAACTGGTAAATTAGCACCGATAGCTGCAGCAAATGGCTCTTCTATCGTAAACGCGTCTTTAGCACCAGCTTGTCTTGCCGCGTCAATGACCGCCCGCTGTTCAACAGAAGTGATGCCGAAAGGAACGCAAACCATGACGTTCGGCTTTTTCCAAGCGCTTCCTGCAGCTTTTGTCGCTTCTTTCAAATAATGCTCGATCATTGCTGTCGTAATTTCAAAATCCGCAATGACGCCGTCTTTCATCGGCCGAGTCGCTACGATGGAACCAGGTGTACGCCCAATCATATTTTTAGCCGAAGATCCGACTGCCACGATTTCATTCGTCACTGTATTTTTCGCTACGACGGAAGGCTCTCTAAGAACAATCCCTTTTCCTTTAATGAAAACCAATGTATTTGCTGTGCCGAGGTCAATCCCGACATCTCTTGATCCAAATCCAAACAAATCTGTTCTTCCTTTCTATTCGACCGCATAATTATGGTCTTCTTGAAATCATACACCACATTATAACGGATTGGAGAACAAATTCACAGTGTCAATAGCAATAGACTGGATTTTGATGCTATCGCCTTCCTTCTCCACGCAGCTTCAAGAAGCCCCTGAAACCCCTTCATACTGTGGGGTCAGGCGCCTCTATCCACTACTTATATTACATAAATCCATTTCCATTTTAGGAGTTATTTGCTAACTCATATACCCTTTTTCCTTAAGACTAATGAAACGATGATCACCGATTATGAGATGATCGAGCAGCTCGATCCCGATAATCGAACCTGCTTCGACAAGTCTTTTTGTAACCTCAATGTCTTCAGGAGAAGGTGACGGATTTCCGCTTGGATGGTTATGCGCGCAAATTATGGAAGCCGCAGAGCGTTTTACCGCCTCGCGGAAAATTTCCCTAGGGTGCACGATCGATGAATTCAAGCTGCCGATGAAGATCGTCTGTTTGTGCAGCACTTCATTTTTCACGTTCAGAAAAAGGACGACGAAATGCTCCTGAACGAGGGAAGACATATCTGTCATCAAGTAAGCTGCAGCATCTTCGGGAGATTTAATGACATAGCGACCTTCCGAATGCTTGCGGGATATCCGCTTGCCAATTTCGACGGCGGCGAGTATTTGGACTGCTTTTGCTTGTCCCACGCCTTTAACAGCCATCATTTCTTCTACATTGGCATCCTTCAGGTCCTGGATTTTATCGAATGATTTAAGGATCCTATTGGCAAGCATAAGAACCGACTCTTCCTTTGTACCTGTCCGCAACAGGATAGCAATGAGCTCCTGGTTCGACAGGCTGCCAGCCCCTTGCCGGATAAGCCTTTCACGGGGTCTATCCGCGATATGTACATCTCGGATCATCATCTGTTTCTTCACATCGACTGTCAATGAATCATTCAGCCTCCTTCAACAGGATGACGCCCTCTTCACGTAATATTTGCACCAGCTTCGATAAAGGCAATCCGACGACATTCAAGTAATCGCCATCAATTTTTTCGACAAGGAGTGCCCCCGCGGTTTGGATGCCGTATCCTCCCGCCTTATCCATAGGATCGCCTGAGTCAACATATGACTTCAGCATCTGATCGTCCAGTTCCTTGAATGTCACTTTCGTCTCGACTGAAAACACTTTCGAAAATCCGCTTCCAAGAATGCTGACACCTGTGAAAACTGAATGGGTATTGCCGGAAAACTTTCTTAGGAAGCTTTCTGCTTGTTCTCTCGATGACGGTTTTGGATAAATCTCTCCTTCAAAGACGACAATCGTATCAGCTGCGATGACGAAAGCATCAGATCGCATTTCGGAAACAGCGGCAGCCTTTTTGACAGCTAGCTTCTGGACATATTCCGCGAAATTCCCTTCCTCCAAATCCGCAACTTCTTCGACATCGCTTGGCATTGTTTCAAACCGAATGCCAAGGTTTCTGAGCAACTCTTGCCTTCTCGGTGAGCCTGACGCCAGAATAATCGGCCTTTTTGCAATGAATTCCATATAAGCAACCTCCTTTTTCTTAATCATACTGTAGAAGGAGTGTAATGGAAATTTTCATAAATCCGCAATAATGAGAGTTTGTCCCGTTTTTCCGCCTCAAAAATTGATTTTCGCACAGCCATCCTTATGGAAATAATGCGCGAGCAGCTTAATGCGAAAAATGCGCAAATCCGAAGTAAACGCAGTGACAGCCGCTATATTCTTCCGGAATTCAGCAATCTTTTCATCATCCGCTTCTCCTTCTGCAACAGTTGTCAAAACTTTAATTTTGGATAATTCGGTTTCAGACAGAGCGCTTCTTAATTTTCCGGCGCCAACGTTCGAACACGACGATGCATCTACGAAAAATGGCTTTCTAAATGTCATTTCGTATTCGCTCACTTCTATCTCGTCTTCTTGAATACCGACCTCGCTCCACACATAGAACTGTCCCCCAATTTGCAGTATGGTCGCTTTTGCAAGGCTTGCATCTTGCGAAATGAAATCCTGCGCTGATTGTGCAGATGAAAACACACCATGCTGTTTAGCGAACAGTTGGAGAGGGGCTTCTTCCGGCGAAATTGCAGGACCGGAAGTAGGAGTCGTTTCACCGGGTGCAGGCGGATCAGTCACCACTACTTCCTTTTCCCCCGCCTTTTCTTTCCCTTGTCCATTCGTACCGACAATGATGAAACCTACGATTGCCACGGCTGCAATACCAATGATGACGCCGTGCAGCATCGCCATCGCGACTGTCACTTTCGAATATTTCTTCTTGAAGTTCATGCCAGACCACCCCGTTTTTAGTAACCGTATCAAATTTGACATGAAAAAGAACAAGACGTATGTCGTCTTGTTCCAAGAAATTTATCGACTTAAATGAATAAATGCTGATACCATTCGACAAGGTCCACTCCGAAGAAATACGAAATGACGGCTGCCGCCGCAATGGAAGGTCCGAAGGCGACAGGCGTTTTCCTGCCTTTTCCGGTTTTCTTTAATACATAAAGACCGACGACAGAACCAATTAATGAAGCGAGGAACAACGTCAATAGTGTATTCACCGTCCCAAGCACTAGCCCGATGACGAAGAACAACTTGATATCTCCTCCGCCCATTCCACCTTTCGACACGACGGCAATGAGATACAGCACAGTAAAGCCTACTGCGGCTCCTAACAGGCTATCCCACCAAGGCGACGTCGGAATGACCCATCGCAGGATCAAAAACGCGATAGCGAACGGCAGAAGCACTTTATCGGGAATCAACATATATGCTAAATCGGATACTGTGATGATGACAAGCAATGAAACGAAAAGCAATGCTATAGACAATTCATATGTAAAACCGATATAGTAATACGAAAATGCAAATAAAACACCAGTTATGAACTCCATAAAAGGATACATCGGGCTGATTTTCTGTCCGCATCCTCTGCATTTTCCGCGTAGAGCGACGTAAGAGAGGATCGGAATCAAATCAATTGGACCAAGTCTCCGATTGCATTTCGTGCAATGGGATGGCGGCGAAACGATCGATTCCTTTTTTGGCACACGGAGACCTACGACGTTAAAGAAGGAACCGAAAATGATGCCGTATACGAAAAATAAGAGTATCCAAACAATGTTCATTCACTATCACCTAGTCCAGGAATTTTGTTTATCGGCGTCGGATCCTGTTTACCAGCCGGTAACGGAGCATCCACTTTCGGCGCTTCATCTTCAAGATTCCCTAAATCCGGCCGGAATAACGCATGAAACGTGACAATTAACTCTATCGGACCATCCTCTTGTTCGATCGTCCTCACTTCATCAGGAGCAGTGAACTCTATACGGTCCATAATGAAGATGCGCTCCATTGATTCGATTTCTTCGATGAACTGGTCGATTTGGCTGTATACATCCGCCGCCAAATGCACTTCTGCAATGACAGCTTGTACATTTTCAACATGTTCGGGCGCATTTTCAATGATCGGTTCTTCAATAGAAAAATTCAATTCGTGGACATAGGTATCTGACTTCACTTCCGCTTTCTGAATTTGCAGGAGGATCAGATCTTCTAACGGTTTTACAGGAAGCATCTCTTGCAATGGATGGGAACTGGATGTACCTGTAGGACTTTGCTGAGCTTCTTGACGTTGCAACGCAAAAAGGATATCCCGTTCATTCGCCAACGTCTGTGCAGAGCGTTCATTTGATTCTTTGGCGGGTGCATAAATTTGTAAATACGAATACGCAGCTAGGAGAAGCAGAAATACAATCGCCAACACGAGGAGCCCCATCTCCTTCTGGCGTTTTGTCAAATTACTCATCGGAGTCATCCTCCTGCCCATCTGTTTCTATCGTTTCTTCGATCTCGACCACAACACCGCGTTCATCCACATATTCAATATGATAAGTCGCTGTAAAACGGGGTAGCGTCTCCAAATGAGTATCTTCATCAAGACTTACCGCGACCAACGATTCCATAGCCGCGGAGGATACGACTGTCGACGATTTGATTCTCGTTAAATAATAGGCTGCATCCGACTTGTCATCGAATTGAACGATGACCGTCGATTGATGAGGCGCTGTAAATTCGAACGAGACAAAAAAACCCCGCTCCGGCAGTAAAGCAATCATTTCACGCAATAAAGGCAATGTATCGTACCGTGACGCTTCCGCCCATTCAACGGTTGAAGCGAGTAGTTCCCGATCACCTGCATGTGACGAAGGCTGCATATTCTCCCGGATCGTCTCCTGGGCAGCATGCAAGGAAGCGATCTGCGCTTCCGCCCGGGCAGTCTCTTTCGACAAGGAAAGAGATAAAAGAAAAAGAGTCGCCCAAAAAAGAATAGCCGCACCTAAAACAACAAGTGCAGCAATCAGGAGCGTTGACCGCTCCCTCTCCTTTTCAGGCAATAGATTAATATCAACGAGCATGACTACACCTCTTTCAATGCCAGCCCGATCGTCCGGTTGAAGGTTGCGGGCAATTGTTGTCCATCTTGTAGTTGCAAAGGTTTCTTCAGCAAACGCTCCGCTTCGATAGAAAACCGCTCGCGTATAGCAGACAATAATTTTTCCATATCACCGTATTCGCCATTGACGAGCAGATGTGTAATAGAAGCACTTCCGTTATGTAAATTATATCGATAAAAGTTCATCAGCTTTTCAAGTTCCATCACGATTGTTGTAGGTGTGACGGAATGGGGATCCACTTGAGCATCCGCAACAATCGAAAGATCGGCAGATTGCGACAGATCGACAGGACGCATGAAAAGCGGGTAATGCTTATGGAAAATCGAGACCGTAAGTACACCGTCATGCATATCAGCGATGAGGACATGCTCATCCCCGCCAAATTGGTACACCTTGTAAGCAAGGCGATACAGCGCAAGCGGTCCGATATCCGCAACGACGGGATTAAGTTTCACCGCTTTGAGCACATCTTCGTACTTGTCCAAAATGCTTTCCTTCGAGGCAATTAAAATCGCTTCCTTGCTATCTTCATTCAAACTGCAAGGAACTACGTCAAAAACCGGATCATCAAATGGCAAATAAATCGTCGAGCCAATTTCAATAAAGAAATGTCCTTTCAATTCATCCGACTCAATATCTTCCGGATAAGGCACCTTCCGAATCATCACATATGTATCAGGAGCAAGAAACTGGACATCGCGCTTCGCGATGCCCCACTCCTTCAAATACCCTTCCAGAATGACCACCAACGCCTCCGCATCGACAATCTTCCCCTCGACGACCGTGTTCGGAGGAAGCATAACTTCCTCTGCAACATCGACGACAAGCGGATCCTGCGACTTCAACCGGACAAAACGGATGGCATCATCTTCAATTGTAAGTGTTGCCGGCTGTTTGCGGCGGTTGAATAGTTGCATTGTGTCAACTCCATTTGAAATAATAAAATATTCTCTCTTAAGTCTGTTTCACTGCTAGCTGGTCTTTTATTAACGAGTAACAGTAATCTTATTAGCAGTGCCTGCTTTAGCATTTCTAGTAGAAATATCTTTATTAGTGGCTCCCTCAAATGCTACTTTAGTATCGCCGTTAGCTGATGTTCCGGAAATAGTGTTGCCGCTGTCAACTTTTGATACCGTTGCTTTTACCCCTCCAGCCGCAGCAAACCCTCCCGCGTCCTCAAGAAACCCTTCAGTTTTCAATATTTCAGAATCAACAGTCTTCACAGTATTATTTTCGACAAAGTACATGTTCGCTGCAGCTAAAACATTTTGTCCATCCGCTTTCAGTGCATTAACTTTAGAATTTGTAATAATATTCCCAATCGAAGGTACAGCAATCGCCGCAATTATCCCCAAAATTACAATTACTGCCAAAAGCTCGACGAGCGTTAGTCCTTTTTCATTGTTTAAACGTTTTTGTAATAACTTTTTCATCATTATTCCTCCCTATTCTACCTTATTTTCATTTGCAAATTAAGAATACCAAACTACTAGCTGAAATGAAACTATTAAACTATATTTATATATATATATTTATTTTTCGACAGTATTCGTTACATATTATCTATTTCTGTAAATAGGCTAAACATCGGCAATAGAATCGAAAGTACTATTGTCCCGACCAACCCTGCAAGAAGGACAATCATAAGCGGCTCTATTAGTGCTTTCAGACGATCCGTCGATGCGTCGACTTCCTTTTCATAGAAATCTGCCACTTTTCCGAGCATCGTGTCGAGAGATCCGGTTTGCTCTCCGATTGCAATCATATGCGGTATTAACGGCGGAAAAGCCCAATGCCCCGCCATCGGTTCTGTCAATGAACCACCACGTTCCAATGATTGTTTTGATTCGCCAACGACCCGTGATATAACTTCGTTTTCTACAATCTTTTCCGTCATCGACAATGCCTGCAAGATCGGCACAGAACTTGCAAATAAAGAGCTTAGCGTCCTCGTTAATGTGGCTAGCGATGATTTCTTCATAAGATCGCCGAATATTGGAAGTCGTAACAGGAAGGAGTCCAACAAATATTTTCCTTCCTTATTGTTTCGCATCATGAATATACTAACTACTATTGCAGCCCCAGAAAGTATGAAGAGATACCAATAAGAGACCATGAAATCACTTGCCTTCAAAACAAATTGTGTCAGCAATGGAAGTTCACCACCGACACTCGCGAATAAATCCACAAACATCGGGACGACGAATGACAACAGGAAAATGACGACGCCAATGGCTACGATTCCTACGACAATCGGATAAGACATCGCAGAAATGACTTTCTGTTTCGTCATATGCGCTTTTTCGAAATGCTCTGCAAGCCTGTCCAGCGAATCATCGACTGTACCCGACATTTCCCCCGCTTTGATCATATTAATGACCAATGGTTCAAACGCCTTCGGATGCTTCATCAGCGTATCAGATAAGGAACCACCTCCCCGCAGATCATCCCCGACAGAAACCAAAATCTTTTGGAATGGCTTCGATTCAACTTGCAAGGATAGAATGCGGATTGATTCTACGATTGTAACCCCTGCGCGCAACAATGTTGAAAATTGGCGAAGGAACATGATGAATTGGGTACGTTTGATCGGTTTTCCGAGATGAATTTCTTTCGTGAGAACTGTTTCGGCTTGCTCGGTCAAATTGGTTACCCGGATTCCTTGATTCTTCAATTTCAACGCAGCTTCTCGTTTATTAGCAGCAACAATAACGCCAGATCTTTTTGATTTTGCATCACGGCCATCATATTTGAACCGAGCCATCAATCATCACCTTCAATATACGGCACTGCCGCTTCGTATGAAATAAGTCCCCGATCAAGAAGATGCCTGACTGAAGTATCCATCATATGCATCCCCATAGACCGATTCGTCTGGATAACATTTGGGATTTGATGGACTTTTTCTGAGCGGATCAAATTAGAGATTGCAGAGTTGTTGATCATCAATTCAGTTGCGACTCTTCTACCTTTCCGGTCAACTGTCTGAAAGAGACGTTGCGACAACACAGCTGTCAAAACACCAGCCAACTGAACACGGATTTGGGATTGCTGTCCATGCGGAAAGACGTCTATGATTCTGTCGATCGTTGAAGCAGCGCTCCACGTATGAAGGGTTGCCAGAACAAGATGCCCTGTTTCAGCCGCAGTGATGGCAGTGGAAATCGTCTCAAGATCCCGCATCTCCCCTACGAGGATTACATCAGGATCCTGCCGTAAGGACGCACGCAACCCATCCGCAAAAGTGCTTGTGTCAAAGCCGACTTCCCGTTGATCAATGATGGAAGATTGATGGGAGTGTACATATTCAATCGGATCTTCGAGAGTGATAATATGTTTGCGACTGGTTTCATTCAGATAACGGATCATCGCTGCAAGTGTCGTCGATTTCCCTGAGCCTGTAGGGCCGGTAACCAAGATGAGCCCTTGAGGAGTTTCAGCCAGAGATTTTAGTATCCCGGGAACTTGCAATTCATCGATTGATGGAATTATCGTCGGGATTGTCCGAAAGGCAAGCGAAATTGAGCCGCGCTGCTGAAATGCATTGACACGGAAACGTGCGATTCCCTTCAATTCATATGAATAGTCGATCTGGCCCTTTTCAAGAAATGCCCCAAATAACTTTTCAGGGATAGTGGATTTGGCCGCTTCCTCGGTAAATCCATCATCCATGGCCACTTCCCCATAACGTTTTAATTCTCCATGAATCCGGAAAACAGGAGGGACGCCTACTGTCAAATGGATGTCGGATGCTTTCAATTCAAATGCTTTTTCCAATATTTTATCTATTGTTTCATTCATACCTATACCCCTATTCAAGAAGTGAAACACGCAATACTTCTTCAGTTGTCGTTATTCCCTGCTTCACTTTCTCCAATCCATCATCAATCAAGAACACAGTGTTATTCCGCATCGCGATTTCTCTCAGCATTGCAGGCGTACCGTGGTTATTGATCACTTCGCGCATTTCATCGTTAATAACTAATACTTCGTGAATTGCGACCCTTCCCCGGTACCCGGTCATATTGCAGGCCGCGCAGCCTGGCCCTCGGACAATCGTTTCAATTTCCATGCCGCGTTTTGCAAAAATCTCCTTCTCCCGGTTTGATGCAGCCATTTCCCGTCCGCAATCCCGGCAAACCCGGCGTATGAGCCGTTGCGCAATTATTGCATTCACGGACGCAGTCACAAGGAACGGTTCGACGCCCATATCGATCAAACGTGTAATCGACGCGATGGAATCATTCGTATGAATCGTGCTAAGGACAAGATGACCTGTCAATGATGCACGAATAGCAATTTCCACGGTTTCACGGTCACGGATTTCACCGACCATGACAACATCTGGGTCCTGCCGCAAAATCGATCGCAAACCGTTTGCGAATGTCAAGCCAACCGCGGAATTCACTTGGATTTGATTAATGCCTTCGAGTTGGTATTCAACCGGATCTTCCACAGTTATAATATTCACTTCTTCTTTGTTCAATTTATTCAACGCAGCATAAAGGGTGGATGATTTACCCGATCCGGTCGGCCCGGAAATGAGTACGATTCCATTCGGACGCTCGATTTCCTTCATGAACCGCTCCATATTGACTTGGCTGAAGCCCAATTTCGTCAAATCGTTCAGCGAGCTGCTCAAATCCAAAATCCGCATGACGACTTTTTCGCCGAATACAGTAGGCAATGTAGAAACACGCAGATCAATCGGTCGGAAATCGATTGTCGCTTTTATCCTTCCATCCTGTGGTACGCGGTGTTCGGTTATATCAAGGCTCGACATAATTTTGATTCGTGCCGTTAACATCGCTTGCATATGCTTCGGTAAATACCGCTCCGTTTTTAGCATCCCGTCGACCCGGTAGCGGATGACGACTTGATGCTCTTGGGGATCGATATGGATGTCACTCGCCTTTTGCGTAATGGCAGACGACAATAACTGATTTACAAGACGGACGATCGGGGAATCAAGATCGGTCAGCTCGTCTTGCTGTTCTCTCGTCTCCTCCGGCTGCTCAATGAAAAAGTCTTCAAGCAATTCATCTTCGTAATACTTCGATATTGTCCGTAAAATATCATCCTTAGAAGCGATTGCTGTTTCAATATGAAAACCCGTCGATAAACGCAAATCGTCGACAGATAAATAATCCATCGGGTCGGACATTGCTACAAATAACCTGTCTCCATCGGCCTTCAACGGAACAATAAGATTCCTCTTGGCAAACTCTTTCGGAACGACATTGAACAACTTCGGATCAAACGGGTATCTGAAAAGATTGACGTGAGGAATCCCTAGCTGAAATTCGAGCACTTCAATTAATTGTTGTTCGGTTATATAGCCCCTTTGAAGAAGTGCATCTCCAAGTTTTTGATCCCGGGGCTTTTCTTCTAAAGCTGTATGAAGCTGGGCGTCTGTAATGAGTCCAGATTCAACGAGCAAATCGCCGAGCCGTTTTCGTGTTATTGCCATATGTACCCCTCCTTCACTAGATGTTGATTATTTTCCAGATCCGGAGATCGGGAGGCCGCTCTTATCGTAAATGACTTCCCCAACATTTGACTCTTCACCACCACTTTCACTAACAGTGGCGTTACTGTCCGAAGCATTGGAGTCCATTTCTTCCGGGTTGGATGTCCCAGTTGTCGTTCCATCATTTTGTGGATTGTTAGTTTCCTTATTATCTGCACTATCTGTTACCGATGTATCCACTTCCAATAACGGATGGATTTCTATTCGATGAACAGGAGCATAAAAATCTTTGGAAATATCCTCTGTTTCAACAATATTCCCATCGACAGACAGCGTCCTTATCACAGTAGCTTCCACACCTACTTTACCGCCTTGTGAAACGACAACTTGGCCATCGTCGACGAATGCGCTGTATTGCACGACAGTCCTAGGGTTATACGTCTCTGTATTTGCAATTGTAGGTTCGTATGTGTAATAAAACGGCTTGCCTTCTATAGATAGGCGAATGGCCCCTGCCGACCAAGCCGCTTGAATGGTAAATTCCGTCTTGTTCGGGTTCGTGAATTTAAAGTCGAGCCCTAATGTTTGATTGATCGCCGCTTCGAATCCTGGTTGAATATTTGGAGATACGACTGTACTAATATTCCGCTCATCAATCTGGAAATTTGTTTGTAGGACCGCAGTGTAAAGTGTAGAAGAAAGCAATGTCATTTCTTCATCGCTAAGCGGTCCGACTTCAGTGCTTGTCAACAATTCCATCATGGAAAAAGATTCAAATGGCTCGATGGTCAATTTATCTAGAGCATGGATTGCTTTTGATAAAGCTGGTGAAATCCCGTCAATGGTAAATTCGGATGTGCCGACTACTTTATTTGGAATTTCATTTGCTACGTAATCCGTTATATTAACATTTTGAGGCATGATGCCTGTTTGTAATTCTTTTTCAATGCCCGCAGCAACCGAATCAATTGCATTTTCCGAGAACTGAATCTTAGGAAGCTCCTGGCTGAGAACAGTTTGCAGTCCTTCACGAGAAACAGTCGCGATAATTGGATTGTCTTCTCCCGAATTTGCGTTTGCGAGAGTCATGTCGATATCAAAGGTAACGGTTTCGGGTGGCAGGGAGAATTGAATATCTTGGTAGATTAGATTCACATCCAACTCACTTTGCATCTCAGAAAAATTGGATGCTAATTTGGAATTAGCTAGTTTTGTTTTGTTATTGGAAATGTTGAATGGACCAACGTAGGTATGGTCGGCAAATTTCTCAGTGTTGAATAATCCGTCAACTGCAAATGTGTTTTTCGTAAAAGCACTAGAAAGCATAAAGGCGATAATTATTGGGATTATATGACTTTTTTTCAAAAACTCATACCTCCATAAGCTAATATTAATATTCAACGTCCACCATTAAGTCAAGTTCAGATTCAAATACTTCATACTGGACAACACTAGGTGAATCACTTTCGATTATTGGCTGTCCGATACAGTCGTTTACAAAACCAGCTAGAGATCCTGATTTTTTCGGACTGTTAATTGCTGTAGTTGGCCACACTGGATTTTCCTTCGAGGAATAGAAGTGAACCTGAGCAGCTTTATCAAATGATACTTTTTCAATATCACTCTTCGAAAAACCATCAACATTTATACATAACTTTCCGCTACTTTGAAATTTAACTGAAATTTTTTCTTGAATTTTACCTCTTTCACCTACCTCTCCTAAAAGAATAAGTTTCCCTTTCATTTGATTCATGTTTTGTCCTGATAACGACTTAACAATTAAAGTAAAATTAAATTGATTCATATTTTTCACTAACAGATTACCGTTGTGAACCCACGTTAGTCCGCCTTGGTTATTTGAATTTTTAGCGATTTTATCACCGTCTGAATAATATTTTCCTGACGAACATGATCCATTTTCAGTACACCCAACTTTTTTTTCATATTCACTGTTCTTTTTATAAAAATCAAAAATATGTACGGGATTATGTACTGGCTCTTCTTGATTACTAGTCTTGCGAATTATAAATTTAGGTATTTCAAAATACAACTTCGTTTTTAAAAGTTTTGGGCTTTCGGCTTTTGACTTGCCAATTATCACTATCCCAAGTTCTACTTTCCCATCTTTTTCCCACAAACTAACTTGATCTCTATCTACTTGATAAGAATAGTTGGACCTCTCTATGGTGTCTGTTTCGGATGAATACAATTTAATATTGGTCGCTTCAGATTTTTTAATTTGTTCTACTAAATTAGCTACTTCTTTTAAATACTTATCTTTAGCATCGTTCAAAACAGTTTCAATAGATTTAATGGATTGACACTCTGCTTTTGAGGAATTTGGTTTCCCACCACAATTGTTTAACTTCACTAGATCCTCTTGAATTATATTAAGTACCTCTTTCAGAATTTTGGGCTCTTCATTATTAATCTTACCAACAAAGTAATCTACACCCATCTCAGCAGCAACAACTGACAAATGGTTTTGATCTACTATCTGCTCTTGCTTCGCATTACTTAAACTTCCACGAATGAACACAGCTGAGACTGTGATGATAAAAACAATTAAAAATAAAACGACCAATAACACATATCCTTTTTCGTTTTCCATTGTCTTTTTCATTCATCATCACACCAATCCTTAGTTATGTTGATAGCGGGAAATTTTAGTATCAATGGTTAGCTTGGGACTTTCCTTGACAGAATCTCTGACAATCAAAGTTAAATCAAAAGAAGATTTATACCCTTTTGCGTCTATCGAATACAACTTATTTTCTTTAGTGTCCAGATCTTCATCTACATATATTTCATAATAGAAATCGTAAGCAATCTGTTTGGTCCCTTGATCAACACCATTTACCATACAATGTTCTATTTTTATTTCTTGGTGGGTTGCCGTTAAATCATATGTATCACAACTCCGATGATACTGCTGAATTTCTGTAATGACTCGATTGGCTTCTTGCTGCCAACGTAAATTCTTTGTCTCAACAAAATTGTATTTCATGCTAATCAATACAGTCGTCCAGACGAGGGCAATAACTAAAGAAACGAGGACTAGGGTAGCTAAAACTTCTACTAGTGACATGCCATTTTCTTCTTTATTCATGTTCTCGTCTCCCTACCTTATTGTTCGATATAACCAAATGTTTCGCTGATTACTTTTCCTTCTTTTATCACTTGAATATGAATTTTATTTAATTGTATTGAATTAGGATGACTATTTTTCTTTAAATTGTTTTCGTCATCTTCATAATAATCCACCTTGATTTGATAGTCATTTTCATCGTAGATATATGTTATGATTTTCTTTAAATTCTTTCCCTTACTACCATTTATATAAATCTGAAACGCCTTACTTTTATCAGTTGTGACATCTTTTAGTTCTACGAATTCCCTTTTTGCAATATTCATTGATTCCAACTTCGCTTCTGTTTTCGAATTAATCAAAGTCATCTGAGGAAAAACCGTCATAAATCCAACAAAGACGATGCCCAAGATGACAAGTGCAGCCAGGATTTCGACAAGGGTCATCCCTTTTTCGTTAACCTTATGGCTCCTCATTGGAAACATCGCCTACCTTTTTTTGGTTCTATTACTAACAGCATACGAAAAATGTCGAAACTAATCAACTAGTTAATGAAAATAGTAAAAATATCATAGAAAAAGACCGACAGATGCCGGTCTTCAACTGACTACATTCTCTTTTTCTTCTTCATAAACCCCTACCCGGTTGCGCCCTGCCTGTTTGCCGCCGATATAAAGTGCACGGTCGGTGTTGCGAAGCAATTCTTTTCCGTCTTTTGCGTCCATCGGCATTGTTGCGACTCCGACGCTCACTGTCATGTTGACGATTGTCGGTTCACGGTCCTCGGATAGATCCGGGATGATTTTGAAACTGGACTCTTCCACTTCTTTTCGAATCGTTTCAGCAAGCTCCACAGCTTCATATTTTTCATAATTCGGCAGGATCATTACGAACTCTTCACCGCCATACCTGGCTAATGTTATTTCGGACGTTTGGTGGCTCCTTAATAGCGCGGCAAATGTACATAGCAGATCATTTCCACTTTGGTGGCCGTATGTGTCATTGACTGCCTTGAAGTGATCGATGTCGAGAATGATTGTGGATAAGGTGGAGATTTCACCAGTGTGGTAACGAATAACCTCTTCATCCAGCTTAGATTCTAAATAACGGAAATTGTAGAGGCCTGTCAATCCGCATCTTACGCTCTTTTCCACCGTCCGCTCATAATACCTCGCTTTTTCCACTGCGGTAGCAAAATAGCCGGTTAAGAGATCCACCATCTTCACATGCATTTCTTCAAATGCATACCGATGATTGGACGTGAGGACTAAGAAGGCTTCCGTCTTTTGGTTCCTCTTAATCGGAGCTGTCATAACACTTTCGACGGAGGGATCGAATGTATATCCTATGAGCGAGCTTATACTTCTTTTATTCAAAAACAACTTGGTCACTTCCACGTCTAAGCCGTCCCCATCAGACTTCTTTTGTGGAAATGAAAATCTATTTGCCTCACCACTACGAAATTCGCCTTCTTTAAGTGCGAGCATAACAAGGTTTTCACCCATTCTCAAATCAACAATATAGGCGCTTTCATAAGGGATTACACCTTTAATTTTATCAATGAAAGTGAGGAATACATCTTCAACTCGTAACCTATCTGCCAGCTGATGGCCGATGACGGTGGATGAGGATAATACTTCATTCAATTTATTAGACTTCATGTAGTTGCTTGAAACGAGTAACACAATCAAAAATGGAACGCCAATCAGCAAAAATGCTTTAGTGCCAACTTGCTGCATAAGAAGACAAAAAGTAATAGCAAACGGCAACAAGAGGATAGTCGAAATATAATCCCACCAGACAATCTTTTTCATCCCGGATGTGCCGGCTTTTATCCATTTGAAAACTATAAAGAGGATGGCACTATTAAGCAATGAATAGACGGTGGCAAATATGAAACCTGCAAGGAAAAATGAACCTAGCGACATTTGCGTAAGCGAACCGCCTAAAGCATAAAAGATTGCCGCGCTTATTAGCGAAACAATGATAGATTCGATGGAATTCACTGCAAATCGGAAGGCTTTTGGCGTCGGTGATTTATGGCTATAAAGCAATACCACGGTTACGATTTGCATAAAAATCATTTCAGCAACAATGCCGTATTGGAAAAACAGCGAGAAAATGACCCATCTTTCTAATGTGATACTAACATTACCCAAGGAGATGGTTGTCGTCAGTGTAGCAAGGAGGATGGCCATATAAATGGCCAAGTTCACATAATCGTATGATGCCGACGGAAAGTAGTTGAGGGCTATGTAAAACATCATAGGAACAATAAGAAGCCACAGGATATAGATCGTTCTTTTTTGTTGAGCTGTCACTATCAATTCCTAGTCCCTCCTTTTTTATCTCACGTACTCGGCCACACGATCTCTTCCTGCCTGCTTCGCGCCGATGTATAAAGCGCGATCTGCATTTCGCAATAAATTCATTGCTTCATCCGTATCTGTTGGCGCATTCGCTACTCCGACACTGGATGTGATGGACACTTTCACCGGGTACTTGTCCTCGCCCAAATCGGGGATGATTGTAAATACATGCTGCCTGATAAGCAATCGGAGATTCTCAGCAAAAGCGACCGCTTCCGCTTTGGAGAAGTCCGGCAATAAATAGACAAATTCCTCACCGCCATACCGTCCGATCGTTCCATGGTCCGGTAATGCTTTCTCCAGAATTCTAGCCAGACCATATAAGATATCGTTTCCGCTTTGGTGACCGAAAGTATCATTCACTTTTTTGAAATGATCGATATCAAGCATGATGACAGATAAGTCATCGATATCCCCCATGCTCATCCGGTTCATTTCAAAGTGAAGCCTTTCTTCCAAATACCGATAATTATATAGTTTCGTCAATGCGCACCTCTCACTACGTTGCAATGCCTCTTGTACGTATCTCGCCTTCTCCAGAGCTACAATATAATAGGAACCGAGCAAGTCCAAAATCTTCAACTGATGATCCCCAAAAGCGGCTTTCCGATTGGAACCTAATAGAAGAATTCCTTTCGTTTCATTGTTATGGACCAATGGGATGCAGAGGACGCTCTCCATGTCATCAGGAGCTGAAACCGTGGCATGTTGTTCCCAGTCTTTACGCTTCGAGTAAATGACAGGTTCCTTCGTCTCCAATATCTTACCTGCAATGCCTTCACCGAGCTGGACCGTTTGGAATGATCTTTTGACAAAATGCTTTCTTTCGTACCATTTTTCCAGCTCTAGCCATTGATCATGATTCGTGAAGAGTAGGACATAGTCGGCTTTGAATAACTCGCTCGTTTTCTCGATGAATTGGGTTGTAACTGAATCTTCATCCGTCATGACAGAAAGGTCGCTTCCAATTTTCCCTGCTATTTTAATATACTTGTTGATACTCTCGGAACGGCTGTGAAGACGAATAATCGTGATTGTCATAAAATAAGGAAATCCTAAAAGCAAAAAAGAAGCGATGCCAACCATATTAAGTGTCAAATAGAATGTTAGAGCCAGCGGTAATATGATAATAAGTGTAGCGTACTCGAAAACAATATCTTTTATCGTGTAAGTCCTTTTCGCTCCTCTTGCCTCAAAATACATATTCAACAAACCGAAATTCGTTGTCGTATGAACCAACCTATAGACTGCCACACCGATCAGAAGCGGCCAGAAGTCCATTGAGCCTGGTTGCACACCGACCACATAGAAAGCGGCAGCAGCTACAAGAGATAAAATGAACATCATGATGGAGTTCAGGAAAAATCGGTGTGATTGCTTTTGATATCTCTTGGATACAAAGAGTGTCGCAATTATTGAAAGTTGCATAACAATCATCTCAATTGCGATCCCATACATGAGGAAAGCCGGCAGTGTTGCCCACATGACTAACGTAATTGGTTTTCCATCCCGCTTAATTGGAAAAAGGGCTGTCAGTACTCCAAATAGAATAAAGAGCACTAGGTAAACTACGTTAATGGTTTCAGGCATTTGAGTGATAAGAAAATAACTGATTCCGGGGGGAACGATGAGCAACCAAATGATAAAGAGACTGATTGTAGACCACTTGTTTTTAGACACTCTTCATGCCCCCCTTTTTAAATTCTATCTGTAATATATACGAATTAATATGAAGTTGTCCAAATTGAAGGCGATGTAGGCCTCGCTAGAGAACTAGTTCAAAAGACTACTAATCAAATATAGCGACCCTGCGACTATTATCTTCCTACCACTTCTCTTACTTAGTATTATAGTATCATCTAATTGTTTTGTCACCTTTTTTCTACTATACTGACAACTGGATATTAATTCCTCCGCGGTAGCTGCCTGTGGATGCGGAAAAGTGACGAAAGTGAAAGACGCAGCGACAGGAATCAATTCATCCAGCGTTCTTTTAATGTCTTTCGTTTTCAACATGCCGATGACGAAGTCGACTTCTTCACCGGGAAATTCCGACTTGATCGTCTCGGCAAGCATTTTGGCAGCTGCCGGGTTATGCGCACCGTCGATAAAGACACCATCAGCGATTTCCTGGAATCGGTATGGCAATGACGCAGTTGCGCTGCCCTTTGCAACGGATTCCTCATTCAAAGAAATCTTCGCTTGCAGCAATGCCTCGATTGCAACTGCCGCGTTTACAGCCTGATGGGGACCTTTCATCCTACGTTCCTTTATTGACACACGAAACGATTCCCCGATGAACTCACCATGTAACAGTTCAAAGTCATACCCGTACGATAGCAATTCACTTTTTGTCTCTAGCGCTTTCAATCGGATCACTTCCATTGCCTCATTTGGCAGCGGCCCGACAACTACAGGAATATCCTCTTTAATGATCCCCGCCTTATGGCCAGCAATCTCCTTAAGCGTATCTCCTAGAAACCCAACGTGATCCAATGCAATTGAAGGGATGACAGAAACGAGCGGCATAACGACATTCGTGCTGTCCAAACTGCCTCCCATTCCACATTCAAGAAGGACAAAATCTGGCGATAGCTTTTCAAATGTCAGAAAAGCCGCGACGGTCAATAATTCAAAGTCAGTCAATGTTCCACTTAGATCCGCTTTTTTCATCGCTTTAAACGTCTTGTCCATTTCTTCCGGGGTGATCGGCTCTCCGTTGATACGGATTTGGTCATGCACATCAACCAAGGCCGGAGATGAAAAGACGCCTGTCGAAAATCCATGCTCTTTCAAGATGGACTCCATGAAGGCGATGGTGGATCCTTTTCCGTTCGTCCCCGCCACATGGATGACACGTAATCCGTTTTCCGGGTTCCCTACTTTCCGAAGCGCGGCACGAATGCTATCGAGCCCCGGTTTTATTTCATCATCACTTTCTATATCAAATCGATCTTTATATTTATCAAATTTCGGAATCAATACACTCGCCCCTTATGGTAAAATCAGCATAGGGTAAGTATATCACGGCCGGAGGGAACGAAATGAAAAAATGTTGGGTCATCTATAATGGCAGTTTGACGAGTGATAAATTCCGTGATCAGGCGGAGCTTTTGAGAGACGCCGCTATTCGAGCAGGAGTCGAGGGGACACTCAAGAAAAATTACGAAGTGCTAATGGCCTTGAATGAAACGCTGGAAGAGCGCCCTGACTTTGTCGTCTTCCTGGACAAGGATATCCTGCTTGCGACTTTTTTGAAAAATGCAGGCATTCCCGTCTTCAATGACCCTGAAGTGATTGAGACTTGTGATAATAAAGCAAAGCAATACATACAACTTGCAAAGAGCAATATTGCGATGCCCGAAACGATCATCGCTCCGAAAGTCTATCCAAATTTCACGATTGAAGGCTCGGGCTATTATGAAAAGGTGCTTGAAAAACTTGGTTTGCCAATGATTATTAAAGAAGGTCATGGTTCCTTCGGAATGAAAGTGTATTTGATTGAAACGGAAGAGGAGTTCTTTGCGAAAGTGGATGAATTGCGAGGAGTCGATTATGTGTTCCAGCAGTTTATAGCGACGAGCAGAGGACGTGATATCCGGGTGAATATCGTTGGCGGTGAAGTTGTAGCAGCGATGTACCGTTATTCCGAAACTGATTTCAGGGCGAACATTACGAATGGCGGAGTGGCGAGCGTCATTGAATTGACTTCCGAGCAAAAGGAATTGGCAATCCGGGCAGCCGAAGCGGTCGGTGCCGAATTTGCTGGGGTGGACTTGCTGTTTGGAGAAAATGAAGCCCCGCTCGTCTGTGAAGTGAATGCCGCGGCTCATATCCGCAATATATATAACGTAACAGGCATTAACGTTGCGGACAGGATGATCAGCTATATTCTTGGTAAATTGGGTTGAAGGGACATGTATATTATTCTTCGGCTGATGCGGAGCGCAATCGAGGATTCATTGATGATTTGATGTTGCAAGCGTCGCGGATGGAAATTTCGTTGACATTGCTCTTGGATGAGGACGAACCTGATGATGAGGTGGACTTCATTTTATTCCGGACTCGAAATCCAATGCTTGCGGAAAGATGGGAATCTGCGGGATTCAGGGTGATCAATCGGTCAGAAGTGAACCGGATTGCCAATGATAAATTGAATACATTTGAGCTTGCGACTCTGTTAGGCGTTTCTGTCATTCCTACAACAAAGGCCAGGTCAATACTAGACCTACCTCCCCTCCCAATTGTTTTAAAAACAACTGATGGACATGGCGGAGATGAAGTATTCCTTTGCCAAACGAAGGATGAAGCAGAAGAGGTTTTCTCAAAGTTCGCAGGCAGACGATTGATTGCCCAGCCGTATATTGAATCTAACTCGACGGATATAAGGGTGTTCATGCTTGGTGATGAAGTGTTGGGAGCGGTAAAGCGGATCGGCAGCAACTCATTCAAATCGAACTATACACTGGGCGGTACTGTTGAGAAGTACATGCTTTCTGAGTGGCAAGAGAGCGAGGCACGCAAAATTGCTAAAGCGTTGAAAAGCGATTATATCGGCATTGATTTTCTTTTATTGCCGAATGGCGATTGGCTGTTGAATGAAATTGAAGACCCGGTAGGCGCCCGATCGCTATATGTGACGCATGATTTTTCGGTTGCGGAGAAGTTGCTGGAGTATGTAAAGAAGAAATTAGAGGACTTTTGAGCGCTGGCGCGAATTGATGATCACTTGCGGGAGTTTATGATCACCTGCAGGAGTTTATGATCACTCGCACGGCTTTATGATCACTTGCAGGAGTTTATGATCACTCGCACGGCTTTATGATCACCTGCAGGAGTTTATGATCACTCGCATGGCTTTATGATCACTCGCTCGGCTTTATGATCACTTGCAGGGGGTTATGATCACTCGCACGGCTTTATGATCACTTGCGGGAGTTTATGATCACTCGCGCGGCTTTATGATCACTCGCACGCCTTTATGATCACTTGCGAGAGTTTATGATCACTCGCTCGGCTTTATGAGCGTGTAACGAGATTTATGAGCGCGCTCGCAGTTAAGTAACAAAAAAAGAGTTGGTCAATTCCATTTTCAGGAGGACCAACTCTTTTTGCATTAAATCTCTTTCAATTCTTCAATCCTGCGCTCTACCGCAGCTTTCTTCTCCAAGTAGTCCTTCTCTTTCGCGCGTTCTTCCTCGACTACTGCTTCAGGAGCTTTTGAGATGAATCGTTCGTTGGACAGTTTTCCTTGGACACGTTTCACTTCGCCTTCCCATTTCGCCAGTTCCTTCTTCAACCGTTCGATTTCTTCGTCGATATTAAGCAAGCCTTCTAGCGGAAGGAATAGTTCAGCTCCCGTAATGACAGCTGACATCGATTTGCCCGGCGCCGAAATGCCGACTCCGATTTCAAGTGTTTCCGGATTACAGAAGCGTTCGATATAGCTGCGATTCGCTTCCAGAACGGCAACAGTCGCTTCGTCTTTCGCTGCAATATAAAGCGGTACTTTTTTACTCATCGGCGTATTCACTTCAGCACGGATGTTGCGGACTGCGTGAATGAGGTCGACGAGCAGCTTCATATCCGAAGCTTTTGCCTTATCCGTCAATGCAGGATCCGCTACAGGCCAAGCCGCCACTGTGATCGACTCACCTTCATGAGGGAGGTTCTGCCAGATCTCTTCCGTAATGAACGGCATCAACGGATGCAAGAGGCGCATCGTGTTGTCAAGAACGTAAGCGAGAACCGAACGTGTCGTTTTCTTCGCCGCTTCATCTTCTCCGTACAACGGCAATTTCGCCATTTCGATATACCAGTCGCAGAAGTCATCCCAGATGAAGTTGTAGAGCGCTCGGCCGACTTCACCGAATTCATATCTCTCTGCAAGCTTCGTCACTTGCTCGATCGTTTCATTCAACCGTGTAAGGATCCAAGCATCCGCAACGGATTTTTCACCGGTAAGATCGATTTCATCATACGTCATGCCGTCCATATTCATTAACGCAAAACGAGAGGCATTCCAGATTTTATTCGCAAAGTTCCAGATCGCTTCAACTTTTTCCGTTGAATAGCGAAGATCCTGGCCTGGTGAGGATCCAGTTGATAAGAAATAGCGCAATGCGTCGGCACCATATTTATCAATCACTTCCATAGGGTCGATTCCGTTGCCTAGGGATTTCGACATTTTGCGGCCATCCTCCGCTCGGACAAGACCGTGAATCAATACATCTTTAAACGGACGCTGATCCGTAAATTCGATTCCTTGGAAAATCATCCGGGATACCCAGAAGAAAATGATGTCGTAACCAGTTACGAGCGCATCCGTCGGATAGTAGCGCTTGAACTCTTCATTATCAAGATCAGGCCAGCCCATCGTCGAGAACGGCCATAATGCGGAGGAGAACCATGTATCGAGTACATCTTCCTCTTGGTTCCAGTTCTCGAGATCCTGTGGCGCTTCATGTCCTACATAAATTTCGCCCGTTTCTTTATGGTACCAGGCAGGAATTCGATGTCCCCACCAGAGCTGGCGTGAAATGCACCAGTCATGGATATTTTCCATCCAGTTCAAATACGTCTTTTCAAAACGTTCCGGAACAAAATTGACCTTTCCTTCCGATTGCTGAAGTTTGATCGCCTCTTCTGCAAGCGGCGCCATTTTAACAAACCATTGCGTTGACAAATATGGCTCAACAACTGCACCACTACGTTCTGAATGGCCTACGGAGTGCAAATGCTCTTCGATTTTGAATAAAACGCCAAGGTCCTGCAAATCTTTGACGATCGCTTTCCGGCATTCGAAGCGGTCCATTCCTTCGTATTTGCCTGCAAGTTGGTTCATGCTGCCGTCTTCGTTCATGACTAGCACGCGTGGCAAGTCATGTCGATTGCCGATTTCAAAGTCATTCGGGTCGTGTGCCGGGGTGATTTTTACTGCACCGCTACCGAATTCCATATCAACATAATCATCTGCGATAATCGGAATTTCCCGTCCGACAATCGGCAGTTTAACCGTTTTACCGATCAAATGCATATAGCGTTCATCTTCCGGATGAACGGCTACAGCAGTATCGCCGAGCATCGTTTCAGGGCGCGTCGTAGCAATTTCGATGCTGCCCGTTCCGTCTGCCAGTGGATAGCGCATATGATAGAATGCACCCTGAACATCCTTATGGATAACTTCGATGTCTGAAAGCGCCGTTTTCGTAGCCGGATCCCAGTTGATGATATATTCGCCGCGGTAAATATAGTCCTTTTCATAGAGCTTGACGAACACTTCACGGACCGCTTTCGATAATCCTTCATCCAACGTGAAACGTTCTCTAGAATAATCAAGCGCTAGACCTAACTTCGCCCATTGCGCCCGGATATGGCCAGCGTATTCATCTTTCCATTTCCACGTTTCCTGAAGGAATTTTTCACGGCCAAGATCATAGCGGGACTTTCCTTCTTCCCGAAGCTTCTCTTCAACCCTTGCCTGTGTCGCAATTCCTGCATGGTCCATTCCTGGCAGCCACAAAGCATCGTAGCCTTGCATCCGCTTCATCCGGATAAGAATATCTTGCAGCGTCGTATCCCAAGCATGACCTAAATGGAGCTTGCCTGTTACGTTCGGCGGCGGAATGACGATCGTATACGGCTCTTTCCCGCTTTCCGGTTGCGCTTCGAAGTACTTCCCTTTCAGCCACCATTCATAACGGCCCGCTTCAATCGACTGCGGCTCATATTTCGTCGGCATTGACAAATTCTCTGTTGACATTTGAACTCCTCCTCTTTACTTGCAAAACAGCTAATAAAATAAAAGTGAATACAAAAAAACTCCGTTCGTCAAAAAGGACGAAGGAGTTATCCGTGGTACCACCTTTATTCGCGCAAACTAAAAAGCGTTTGCGCCTCAATAATAAATAACGGTTTCAAACCGGCTTCCGCTACTCGAAATTCACGGAAACTGCTCCCGGGTGACTTTCCGCAAGTTCATTCATAGGCCCTCCCACCGATGGCGCCCTCTCTTGGATAAATGAAAATCGCGTACTCTCCCGATCAATGCATCATTATATAGTTATAACCATTGTATGCGATTGGAAGAGACTTCGTCAAGTAAATTAGGAAAGGAAGGTAGTTATGAGAAAGGGATATAATCCTTTTTTATTGCCCCCGTGGTTACGGAAGACAAGGTTTTATTGCAAAGGCATCATCATCCCGATTGCCATTTTTCAGTTGATCAGGCTTTTGATCGTCCCTACGACCGGTGATTTCCTCCTATTATGTGCTCTTGGAGGATTAGCTTTCCTCCTTTACAAAGATATCATTTGAGCGGAATCGCGTCGACGTCCGCTCATCCGGCAACATTGCAATGTATGACAGTATATCATCCTGTGCATTCCATATACTGCTGTCATGCATTGCAGCTGCTTGCGGTTCTTGGACAGGCGCTGCAGCTGTCCGATTTTGTGCCTCTGAAGACTGACGTGTTTCGATCACTTGTGCTACTTGTGTCTGTTCCTGCTGTCCGGCAGCCACCTTTTCTTTTGGCACATCCTGAACTGCAGCCGTTATCAACTTCTCTTCTGCGACTTCGGTTGCCTTTTTCGCTTCTACATTTGCTGTAATTTGACTAACGTCTTCTTTGCTGGCAGATTTTTCGCTTGCAACTTCTTCGGCAGATTTCTGTCCGTACGTACAGTTGACATTCCAAGCGACCGTAAAGGAACCTTGTCCGTCGAATGTGGATTTGACGTCTGTCGCTTCGATATGCAATGGATGATCTACTTCCGGCGGCAGGTCGATGTAAAGCGGTACAGCGTATTCAAAGTAACCCGTTTCCCCTTCTAGCTCCACATCATCGACGAAGATTGCATCTGTAGGAATCGACTCACTACGCTGCCCCTCTGTAAAGTCTACCTTGGCGGCAATGTGATAGATGCCAGATAGGCGTACTGCTTCTTCTGATCGCTTCTCCGTGAATCCAGCTTTCACTTTAACGAGGCGTGCATCCTTCGGGACACCGACATTCTCTGGAAAATAAAAGACCTCTTCCATATTCCATTGTAACTTTTTCATTCCGTTTCCCTCCCCTTGTTTCATTCACTTGCCATTATATGCAGCGAACAGGAAAGGTAGAAGAAAGTGAAGCTCGTATTATTGATAGGCTCCATTATTCGCAAAAGGGCTCATTTATTCCATCAAGGGCTCCTTGCTCGCAATGCCAATAAAAAAACTGCCCGTTGTCGGGAAACCCGACAACGGACAGCTAACATAATTATCGTGCCAATTGGGCGAATACCTTGTGGAATGCTTGGACGGTCTGTTCGATATGCTCTTCCGTATGGGATGAGGAAAGGAACATGCCTTCGAACTGGGATGGCGGCAGGAAGATTCCTTCTTCTGCCATCAAGCGAAAGTACTCCGCAAACAGTTCCAGGTCGGACGTTTTCGCTTGGTCGTAATTGGTCACTTTTTCATTCGTAAAGAAGAAACCGATCATGGAGCCTGCTCGGTTCACAGTATGCGGGATGTTGTATTTCGTCGCCGCCTCACGGAAGCCTGCTTCCAGCTGATCGCCAAGTTTCTTGAAATAATCATACGAAGCCGGTGTCAATTTTTTCAATGTCTCGATGCCAGCTGTCATCGCCATTGGATTTCCGGACAATGTCCCTGCTTGGTAGACCGTTCCTGCAGGTGCGATATTTTCCATGATTTCACGTTTCCCGCCATATGCACCGACAGGAAGACCGCCGCCGATCACTTTGCCTAGGCAAGTAAGATCCGGAGTGATTCCGAAATAGCCTTGCGCGCAAGTGTAATCAACACGGAAGCCCGTCATCACTTCATCGAAAATAAGCAATGTGCCGTTCTTCTCGGTGATTTCACGTAACCCTTCCAGGAAACCTGGCTCCGGCGGGACAACTCCCATGTTTCCGGCAACCGGCTCGACAATGACGCCTGCAATGTCATCTCCGAATTGATCGAAAGCAGCACGAACGCCATCCATGTCATTGTAAGCAACTGTAATCGTGTTCTTCGCAATGCCTTCAGGAACACCCGGACTATCCGGCAGACCCAGCGTAGCGACGCCAGATCCCGCTTTAATAAGCAACGAATCACCATGGCCGTGGTAGCAGCCTTCAAACTTCAAAATCTTGTTGCGTCCTGTATAACCGCGAGCCAGACGCAATGCGCTCATAGTCGCTTCTGTTCCTGAAGAGACCATCCGGACAACCTCGATGGATGGCACGCGATCGATAACGATTTGCGCGAGTTCATTTTCAAGTAAAGTAGGTGCTCCGAAGCTCGTTCCTGTCTCAGCCACTTTTTTAATACCTTCAACAACGTCAGGATCTGCATGCCCTAAAATCAGGGGACCCCATGAAAGGACATAATCGATATATTCATTACCATCTATGTCCTTGATGATCGGCCCTTTTCCGCTTTCCATGAAAATCGGATCCATATTGACCGATTTGAAAGCACGGACAGGAGAGTTCACGCCGCCTGGCATTAACTTCACTGCTTCCGCAAATGCTTGCTTTGATTTTTCGTAGCTTTTACCCATTCATTTTCCCTCCAGCCAACGCGCTGCGTCTTTTGCATGGTATGTCATGATGAGATCCGCACCTGCGCGTTTCATACTTGTCAACGTTTCCAATACGATTTCTTTTTCATTGATCCAGCCGTTCTGTGCCGCTGCCTTCACCATCGAATATTCACCGCTCACATTATAAGCGACAACAGGAAGCAGGACATTGTTCTTCACATCACGCATGATATCCAAATACGACAATGCAGGTTTAACGATCAGGAAATCCGCGCCTTCCATGACATCCGACTCCGCCTCGCGAAGTGCTTCCATCCGGTTGGCAGGATCCATCTGATATGTCTTCCGATCCCCGAACTGCGGAGCCGATTCAGCAGCATCGCGGAACGGCCCGTAGTATGCAGATGAATATTTGACTGCGTAAGACATGATTGGAACATTTTCGAAGCCCTCTTCATCAAGCGCTTGTCTGATGGCGACGACGAAGCCATCCATCATATTGGATGGTGCGATGATGTCAGCACCCGCCTTTGCTTGGCTGACCGCAGTTTTCGCCAACAATTCAAGTGAAGGGTCGTTCAATATGTCGGATCCATGGACGACACCGCAATGGCCATGGTCGGTATATTCGCATAAGCATGTGTCCGCAATGACAACAAGTTCAGGGAACTTCTCTTTGATAAGACGGGTAGCACGCTGGACAATTCCTTCGTCGTTAAAGGCTCCTGTACCAGTCGCATCTTTCTCTGCAGGAATCCCAAAGAGGATGACGGAAGGTATGCCTAATGAAACGACTTCTTCCACTTCCTCCAACAAACGATCAAGTGACAATTGATAAATGCCCGGCATCGAGCTGATTTCATTTTTCACATTTCCCCCTTCAATGATGAAGAGCGGATAAATGAAATCCTCTTTCTGCAGGATTGTTTCCCTTACCATCGAGCGTATTGTCGCCGAATTGCGCAGACGGCGATTACGTCGGAATTGTAGTTGAGTCATTTGATTTCTTCCTTTCGCCTCGCCAATGCATTGACGAGTTCCTTAAGAGTATAAATTTCAGGCTTCACATCCACCTTGGCGCCTGCCTCGATCAACGCCTTTTCAGTGACATGTCCGATTGCTCCGATTGAATAGCCATCCCAACCGACGACAGGCATTGCGCCTTCTACAAATACACGGACAGCAGATGGACTTGCAAATAAAACAGTTGTGCTCTCTCCTGTTTTCAGCAAATCGATGATTGAAGATACTGAATCAGGCTGGGACACCGTTTCATAAATCGTCCATTCTTCCACTTGAAACGGCAGTTCCTCACGGATGAGGCTACCGGCTAGATTCCCTCTAAGGAACAGAACCCGAAGCTCCCGGTCATCCGTTGGTTTGAATTGCTTTACAAACACGTCTGCGCTGAAAATGGTCGGGATGAATTCAACAGTGAAGCCGATCTTCTCCAACGCCGAGGCGGTCTGTGTACCGACAGCAGCTATTTTGGAGGGGATCTGTTGAGTTGTCATATTAAAACGTTCCATTTTCAAATGGAATGCTCTCACAGCAGTTTGGCTTGTGAATATCAACCAATCAAAGTCTGCACAACGCTTTAATTGATTCTCATCGGTCGCATCTACGATTTCATTCACCTGGATGAGCGGCATCGAGTAAGGGATGCCACCGTACTGTCTGACGAGATCAAAAACTTCAAGCGATTTCGGCGTCCCCGTAAAAATGACGGTTTCCCCTTTCAACGGACCCAATTCAGGCATCCATTTCCGCCTTCACTTTCTCGATTACTTCTGAAGCTCCTTCTGCGCGTAAAGTAGATGCTACAGATTTGCCGACTGCAACCGGATCAGAACCGCGCACCGTCTTCTTGAACACTTGCTTCGCGTCCGGGGAAGCAACAAATCCAGTAAATTCGATCTCTTTTCCGTCATATTCGGCAATTCCCGCAATCGGCACTTGGCATGAGCCATCCATTTCTGCAAGGAATGTGCGCTCCGCTTCGACTTCCAGCCACGTCTTCTCATCGGAGACTTTTTTCAGTTCGGCGAGCAGTTCTGCATCGTCACTTCTGCATTCGATCGCAAGTGCACCTTGGCCGATAGCCGGGATACAGTCTTCGATTGACATATACTCAGTCACTACATCATCGCTCCAACCCATCCGCTTCAAACCTGCGGCAGCCAAAAGGATCGCATCGTATTCGCCATCTTGCATCTTCTGCAACCGAGTATCGATGTTGCCTCGAATCCATTTGATTTCAATATCAGGACGAAGCATGATCAACTGGGAGCTGCGGCGTAAACTCGACGTCCCGACGACGGCACCAACCGGAAGGTCCATGAACTTCACATGACCTTTGGAGATGAATGCGTCCCGTGAATCGACACGCGGCGGCATACAACCGATCATAAGCCCTTCAGGTAATACGGCAGGCATATCCTTCATGCTGTGGACAGCGAAGTCAATTTCCTTATCGAAAAGAGCTTGTTGGATCTCTTTGACGAATAGTCCTTTGCCTCCCACCTTCGAAAGCATCACATCGAGGATTTTGTCACCTTTCGTAACAATTTCTTTCACTTCAAATTCAAAAGGCGCACCCGCTGCCTTCATTTGGTCGATAAACCAATTCGTCTGCGTTAATGCGAGCTTGCTCCTTCTTGAGCCTACAATGATTTTTCTCAATACGATCTTCCTCCCATACTTACTGCCTAAACGTCAAATCCAAAAATGGAATTGCGATAATCTGCTTCCAAGAAAAAAGTTGATGATAACAAAAAGAAAAGCGAAGACGTTCGCCCACGCAAAATCGTTCGCTGTCAGTCTTCCTCTTCTTTGCAAAAACAATACTAAACTATAAAGGATAATAACGAGGAAAGACCCGATGATCTTCATGTCGGAAATTGCCCATTCATCAAGTGCAACAGCTGCCCATTGAATTCCCAGCACGAGGCTGATGAACAGTACTGGTATGCCGGTATAAATCGATGCTTTCATCCCAGATAACGATTGTTGAAGGGACGGCAGACGTCCGAATTGCTTTGTCCACTTCTTCTTCTTCAACACTTTATAGACGAGCAAATAAAGGATGGCGAAAACGAAGGACATTGCAAATGCTGCATACGATAGGATTGCAAAGGTGATATGTATGAAGAGCAATTCCGAAATGAGAGATTCACCAACAGGCGACTTCTCAATCTGCACAGGCGTGAATGTATGGATTGTCATAAAGATGAATCCGATCACATTTAAAAAGAAGACAGCGAACCCGACCTTTGTAAACACTTGGAGAATCATCGATAACGAAATGAGCAGCCAAGCGTAGAAATAGATCCCTTCGTAAAGGGAAAGGATCGGGAATCGCTGTGTGTCAATCACCCGTGCAACTAGAAATCCGCTCTGCATCAAATAGACAACCGACAAAATCGAAAAAGCGCTACGATGGGCGATTTTATTGTTATTCAGATAATCGATGAAATAAAATACGAGGCTCACCGCATACAGGACGACGATTACTTCGTGGAATCTCGCCATAGTCATTTCGGCCATGATGCAACCTCTGCCTTTCGCATGGATCTATAGCCCGGATTATGCCTCGGCTAATTTGTGTGTAGCTTTACCAAGGGATTTGGCTTCAGTTTGAACGATTTCTTCTTCCTCTTCTTCATCAACCAATCCAAATATTTGCTTGAATAAAGCCAGTTTTTCAGCTGCCTGTCCATCCAATGCCAACTCTTTCGCCTGCAGGATCGGTTCCTTCAGCATTTGGTTGACAATTGACTTTGTATGCTTATTCAATAATTTCTTTTCACGAGCGGTGAGGTTAGGCATTTTATTCTCAATGCTGGCCATCGTCTCAGCCTGGATATGGAGAGCCTTTTCGCGTAACGCGGAAATGACCGGCACAACACCGAGCGTTGCAATCCATTCCTTGAATTCGACAATCTCCTCTTCAATCATCAAACCGATCTCTTCTGCGGCACGTTTACGTTCCGCCAAATTCGCTTCGACGATTCCTTGCAGGTCGTCAATGTCGTAGAGGAAGACATTCGGTAAATCACCAATTCTAGGATCCAAATCCCGAGGTACGGCAATATCGACCATGAAAATCGGCTTTCCCTTCCGGAGCTTCTCAACATATTTCATCAATTCGAAATCAATGACAAAATCAGTTGCACCGGTGGAACTGATTAATACATCTGCTTCCAATAGCGTGCATTGCAATTCCTGCATCGGTTTAGCGACGCCCCCGAATTGCTCCGCCATCTCTTCCGCTTTGGAAAGCGTACGATTGACGACAGTCACTTTGCCGGCACCACTGCCATGCAAGTTCTTGATGGCCAATTCTCCCATCTTCCCTGCTCCAAGTATGGCTATATGCTTTCCATCCAATGAACCGAAAATCTTCTTTCCAAGCTCAACAGCAGCGTAGGATACAGATACAGCATTGTCGGCGATGGCAGTTTCTGAATGCGCCTTCTTCGCGAGTGTAATCGACTTTTTAAACAACTCATTAAAGACTGTTCCAGTCGTTCCGATGTTTTGCCCTTCCAAGAAACTGTTTCGGACTTGTCCTAAAATTTGAGTTTCGCCAAGCACCATTGAATCGATGCCCGCTGATACACGCATCAAATGTTCGATTGCTGCATCATTTTCGTAGATAAGCAAATGAGGGGATAATTCCTCAAGTTCCATGTCGAACCAGTCAGCTAAAAATCGTTTCACGTAGTAACGGCCCGTATGGAGTTGATCAGCAACAGCGTATATTTCAGTACGATTGCAAGTAGAAATGATTACATTTTCCAAAATGCTTTTCTCTTTTTGTAAAGCTTGCATCGCCTTTGGCAATTCAGCTTCTACAAAAGATAATTTTTCCCTGATTTCTACTGGAGCTGTTCGGTGGTTGACACCGACCACGATTGTATACATAAGGTGTTCACACCTCTCCCGTTCTTTTTCACATATACGATTATAACATATTTCGCTGTATCTAACGGACAATTTTGTGACTAACTCTTGAACCATCAACGGTTCGTTCCCTATTTTTGTACTAATTCTAATGTATTTTACTTCTTCATAATGTAAAATCCGGATGAACGTTTGTTATCATCCGGATAAAAACTACATTCTATTTTCAATCTCTCGCCATGCCTCATCAATCCCTATGCCTTTTTCAGAGGAAAACAGGACTAATGGATCTCCAGCGCGCATATTCAATTCGTTTCTCACGACTTTTTTATGCTTCTCCCACTTACCTTTCGGGATTTTATCCGCTTTCGTTGCAATGACGATTGTAGGAATGTCGTAATGACCAAGAAAGTCATACATAACACAATCATCTACGCTTGGGGGATGTCTAAGGTCGACAATCAAGACAACAGCCCTCAATTGCTCCCGACCGGTTAAATATCTCTCAATCATTTTGCCCCATGCTTCCCGTTCCGATTTGGACACTTTCGCATAGCCATAACCGGGGACATCGACGAAGAATAATTTCTCTTCAATTTTATAGAAATTCAATGTTTGGGTCTTGCCCGGTTTCGATGATGTACGGGCTAAACTTTTACGTCCGATCATTTTATTAATGAAGGAAGATTTTCCTACATTCGAACGGCCAGCCAACGCAAATTCCGGAAATCCATCATCCGGGTATTGCTCCGGTCTTACCGCACTCATGATCATTTCAACTTGATTTACTTTCATTCGGAAGCCTCCTCCAATGCGTACGCTAATACCTCTTCAGCATCTGAGACAAGCTTGAATGTCAGCTCACTCCGTACACTTTCTGGTATATCTTCAATATCACGTTCATTTGCAACCGGCAAGATGATTGTCGTCAAGCCAGCTCGATGTGCACTTAAAGACTTTTCCTTAACGCCTCCGATCGGCAACACCCTGCCTCGGAGCGTAATTTCGCCTGTCATTCCGACTTCACGCTTAATCGGGCGTTTCGTCAATGCAGAAACGAGTGCGGTCGCAATCGTTACGCCCGCAGAAGGTCCGTCTTTTGGAACTGCACCTTCAGGAACATGTATATGAATGTCGCACGATTCATGGAAATTCGGATTGATATGAAAATCCACTGCCTTAGATCTGACATAGGATAATGCCGTTTGTGCCGATTCTTTCATGACATCACCCAACTTGCCCGTCAGTATCAGTTTACCTTTGCCCGGCGACAATGAAACCTCAATTTGGAGTGTATCTCCTCCAACCGTCGTATATGCCAATCCGGTTGCAACGCCGACCTGGTTTTTCTTCTCAGCTTGTCCGTAGCTGAATTTCCTTTTGCCTAAAAGGGTTTCAAGCGCCTTTGCACTGACAGTAACACTTTTTCTTTCCCCGGTTACGATTTGCTTTGCAGCTCTTCTGCAAATCCTGGCGATTTCCCTTTCCAGTCCACGGACACCGGCTTCCCGTGTATAATAACGGACGATATTCTGAATCGCTTCGTCATTGAAACGGACTTGCGACTTTGTCAATCCATGCTCCTTCAGCTGCTTTGGAATGAGATGGTTTTTGGCGATAGTCCGCTTTTCCAATTCCGTATACCCCGGAATCGAAATGATCTCCATTCGATCCCTCAATGGACCGGGTATGGAGCTTAAATCATTGGAAGTCGCTACGAATAAGACATCCGATAAATCATATGGTTCTTCTATATAGTGGTCACTGAACGTTGCGTTCTGCTCAGGATCAAGAACCTCCAGCATGGCAGATGACGGATCCCCTCTGAAGTCGTTGGACATCTTATCGACTTCATCGAGCAAGAATACAGGATTGATCTTTCCCGCCTTTTTCATGCCTTGAATAATTCGTCCTGGCATAGCACCGACATATGTACGGCGGTGCCCTCTAATTTCAGATTCATCACGCACTCCTCCAAGGGAAATACGGACAAATTTGCGCCCCAATGATTCCGCGATGGAGCGAGCCAAAGAAGTCTTTCCAACTCCTGGCGGTCCATCGAGGCATAGGATCGGCCCACGTAATGAGTTGGTCATTTGCCGGACGGCAAGGTATTCCAATATACGCTCCTTCACCGATTCGAGTCCCTCATGGTCGCGGTTCAATATTTCCTCGGATCTATTGATATCCAATTGATCCTTCGAAGCTTTTGACCATGGCAATGCGACGAGCCAATCGATATAATTCCGGATCACACCACTTTCAGCGGAAGCGGAATGAGCCTTCTCATAACGATCTAGTTCACGGAATGCAGCCTGTCTTACATTTTCAGGCATACCAGCCTCTTCAATCTTTTTCGTCAACTCAACAACTTCAATGCTCTTCCCGTCTTTATCGCCAAGCTCTTTTTGGATCGCCTTCATCTGCTCGCGTAGGTAAAATTCTTTTTGTGTCCGTTCCATTGCTTCTTTTACACGAGTATTGATCTTCCGCTCCAGTTCGAGGATCGCCTGCTCGTCGTGAAGTTTATTGATAAGGAACTCCAATCTCTTCTTAACGTCCGTAATTTCAAGTATTTCCTGTTTGGCAGACAGCTTCAACGGTAGATGGGAAGCGATCATATCTGCGAACCTTCCCGGCTCTTCGATAGATGCAATGGAATCGAATGTTTCCTGGGAAACTTTAGCGGAATAGTTTGTGTAATTTTCGAAGTAAGGAAGTAAAATGCGCATAAGTGCTATGCATTCTGCATCCAATTCCGTGTCATCCGGTATTCTCTTCACATCTACGACAGGGTAGAGGTCCGCCTCCTCATAATTAGACCATTCCGCCCGTTCGATACCTTCAACATTGAGTCGATATGTCCCATTGTTCAATTCCGTCAATGACTTCACATGTGCTAAAAGTCCGATTCGATATAAATCATCGGCTTCCGGATGTTCAACACTTGTCTCTTTTTGTGAAGCAAGCATGATGAGATTGTCATTCGCAATTGCATGTTCGACCGCAAATACGGAGCGCTCTCTCCCGACGTCAATATGTAAAACCATCGTCGGGTAGACTAACATCCCCCGCAAAGGCAATAAAGGTACATTCAGCTTTTTTCGATTCGGCATGCGGAAGTCACCTCCATAAGTTATGTATGTCCATTAATCATTTTTCTATAAGGTGGAAAAAGCCGACAACCGATGAGCGAATGATTCGCATCGTCGGAGTCAGCTTTACCCCTCCATTTATCAGGCCGTATTTTTCTCTTGATCGAGCTCCATCTGGGTACCATCTTCTCGATAAAGGATCGGGCTGGATTTTTTCAGGACGGAATCTTTAGTAATGATGCATTCGGTGACTTCATCAAGTGACGGAAGTTCATACATGATATCCAACATGATGTTTTCAATAATCGACCGCAATCCACGGGCACCCGTTTTCCGATCAATCGCTTCTTTTGCGATTTCAATCAGCGCATCATCTTCAAAACGCAACGCAACGCCGTCCAATTCGACCATCTTTTGGTATTGCTTGACAATCGCGTTTTTGGGTTTTGTCAGTATTTGATACAGAGTAGCTTCATCCAACTGCTCCAGAGTTGCGATAACTGGCAAACGACCGATAAATTCTGGAATTAATCCAAAACGCTGTAAATCTTCAGGGATCAATTTAGAAAGTAATGTTGCTTCGTCACGCGATTCCTCTTCGGTATTCGATCCGAAACCAATCACTTTCTGTCCTGTTCGGCGTTTGATGATTTCTTCCATCCCATCGAAGGCACCGCCGACGATGAAGAGAATATTTGTCGTATCGATTTGCAGGAATTCCTGGTGAGGATGCTTGCGGCCGCCTTGAGGTGGGACGCTTGCAACAGTTCCTTCCAAAATCTTCAGGAGTGCTTGCTGTACACCTTCACCGGACACATCACGCGTGATCGATGCATTTTCCGACTTACGGGCAACTTTATCAATTTCATCAATATAGATGATCCCTTTTTCTGCACGTTCGATATCGAAATCAGCAGCTTGGATCAATTTCAATAAAATATTTTCAACGTCTTCACCGACATAGCCGGCTTCCGTCAAAGAAGTTGCATCCGCAATTGCGAAAGGAACATCGAGAATACGTGCCAATGTTTGCGCCAACAACGTTTTACCGCTGCCCGTAGGACCGATCAAAACGATATTCGATTTTGCAATTTCCACATCATCGACCTTACTATTCGTATTGATCCGTTTGTAGTGGTTGTAAACCGCAACGGCCAATGACTTTTTAGCACGGTCCTGGCCAATAATATATTCATCCAAGATACCTTGAATTTCACGTGGTTTCGGAACATCCTTCAGCTCGAAGTGCTCGTCAAGTCCAACTTCTTCCTCGACGATTTCCGCACAAAGTTCAACACACTCATCACAAATATAAACACCCTGACCGGCAACAAGCTTTCTCACCTGGTCTTGGGTTTTACCACAAAAAGAACAACTTAAATTATCTTTTTCGTCATTAAATTTGAACATCAAGCTCACCCCTATTCAAGTGACAATCTTACAAGATTCCCCCGGTTTTATCAACTATTTAGAACTTATCCTCTATAGTTGCCCAAAAAATCCTAACCTATGAAAAACAAGGTACGGAAACCCGCACCTTGTATTTTTCATCAAGAATTATTCAGCGACTTTTGCATTTTCAACTAGCAATTCAACAGTCTTGTTGAAACGCAAGTCGTTCTCAAGCACTTTCGTTCCGCCCAATGTCTGCTTAATCTGATCGACGTCCATACCGAATTGCTCAGACATCTTCTCTAGCTCTGCGTTGATTTCCTCTTCTGTAACTTCAAGGCCTTCAGCAGCTCCGATTGCTTCAAGTGTCAATGAAACGCGAACGCGGCTGAGTGCATCGTCTCTCATTTGCGCACGTAATGCAGCTTCATCTTGTCCTGAGAATTGGAAGTATAAATCTAAGTTCATACCTTGCATTTGGAGGCGTTGACCGAATTCGTCCATCATGCGATCCACTTCGGAGTCGATCATCACTTCCGGGATATCGATTTCAGCGTTACGTGCTGCAGCTTCAACAAGATCGTCACGCATTGCTGTTTCAGAAGCAGTTTTCTTCTCTTGAGCTGTCTGTTCTTTCATTTTTGTACGAAGCTCTTCAAGGCTTTCGACACTTTCATCGATTTCCTTTGCAAGCTCATCGTCAAGCTCAGGAACTTCCTTCGACTTGATTTCATGTACTTTTACTTTGAATACAGCCGGTTTACCAGCCAATTCTGCAGCGTGGTACTCTTCAGGGAAGGAAACTTCGATATCTTTTTCTTCGCCTTGCTTCATACCGACAACTTGTTCTTCGAATCCTGGAATGAATGAACCAGTTCCGATTTCCAAGTCATATCCTTCAGCTTTGCCGCCTTCGAAAGCTTCGCCATCAACGAATCCTTCGAAATCAAGGTTGACAGTGTCGCCATTTTCAACAGCACCGTCTTCCTTTACGACCATTTCAGCCAACGCTGTTTGACGATCCTTCAATTGTGCTTCGATCTCTTCGTCCGTCACTTCAGTTTCCTGACGTGTCACTTCAAGACCTTTGTAGTCGCCAAGTTTTACTTCAGGCTTTAATGTAACATGTGCTTTGAATACGAGCGTTTTGCCTTTTTCCATTTCATCGATTTCGATTTCAGGTTGAGCGATCGGCTCTACATCCGCTTCATCAAGCGCATTTGAATACGCTTCAGGCAGGATGATGTCAAGCGCATCGTTATAAAGTGATTCTACGCCGTACATTCTTTCAAACATTTTGCGGGGCATTTTCCCTTTACGGAATCCAGGCGCTTGAACTTTCTTAACTACTTTCTTGAAAGCCTCATCAAGTGCTGCATCCACTGTTTCAGCAGGAACTTCAACTGTAAGTGTTCCTTTATTGCCTTCTTCTTTTTCCCATTTAACAGACATTTAAATACCTCCGAATCATTATGACCAGTATATTTTCTCACGTTTATACGCTATTTACAACCCTTACAGTATATCATAGTCTTTCGATCTTTCAACAGATTTACTGCTCATCACTTATCCGTCTGTTGGTCAACAGTTCTGATCCAGGAATTCAGCTCCGTTGCATTGACCGGTGCCCCCGTGAACATGCTTTCTATGTATTGCGTATAAGCATCCGCAACCTCGGAAGTGGAGAATCCATCCCAGCAGAATGGGTAGGCGATAATACCGTAACGGAGACTGGCGTCAATAGCCATTTGCATACGCGAGGGATCCTTCTCAAAGAGTCCGCCGATTTGATTGACTACTTCAATGGAACGATCATCCTGGCTCGGCAGCTCCAAATCCGCAGGGATGACACTTTTCGACCTCCCAAACTTCCGGACCGTCACTTCCCCATCAAAACCTGATTCGCGCAGGAGGACAAGCGCGTACGTGATGACGATTGGGTGCAAACTTTCCTTTTCGACAATTTGCGATAATAGATTTTTTGTCGTCTTGTCCAATTCCCTGTTTTCAAATAAAGCAAGAATCCCCTGTTGTGTTTCTGTTGTTCCTTCCATGAATTCATCCATGGTAAACACATCCAATTGTCGAGGTTCCAATTCCTCACGTATGTATCTTGAGGATAGCCTATTATTCAACTCCCGTAAGTAATTGAATTTAGTAACCATATTTGGCGGGACGATACCTTCGTCGAGGAGGGTTTCAATCGTCATTTCAACTTCGTCATAATCCTGCAGCTGGATGCTGATTGCTAAATATAATTCCATGGCGTCCAGATACTCCGTTGTTCCGCTATGTAATAATTTCGTTGCTATTTCTTTCGCCAAAGGAAAATCTTTTGTTTCATAGAGAGAAACCGCGTATGGCGCTAATATGCGGGTGTTGTCAGGATCGAAATGATACGCCTGTCCGAAGGCCTCCACAGCTTCTGCGTAGTCTGTATCCTCGACAGCATCCAACCCTTTTTCAATCAGTCGTTCTAAGGCGCCAGGAAACACGACGATGTTATCCTTTTTAATTAGCCTTCCGTATCTATGTCTCACTGGATTCACCTTCTTTCATCCATCCACTATACCATATAGCATTTTCCAACCGGAAATGAATTATTCACTCCCTGTTATATATGTTCATATCTGAAAATTTCTCGATACATTTTTCCTCAAACCAGCTTCACTCTTTGGATTTTATTGTTCCCACGAAATGGAACTTAGTTAGTTAGCACCAAGGGATAATTCTCATGTCCATTCCTTTTTATTTGCAAACGTTTAGTATCAAGTAACTGTATTGGCAAATTTGATCCGTATTGGCAGTTTTTGTCTTGTTTTGACGGATTTTTTCAGTATAGTATTTCTTGTGTAACGGTGTAGAAAAAAATTAAGGAAGAGGGGGAATTCCCAAAGATGAAAAACATATTTTTGTATCCGTTTGTAGTTGTATCGTTAGGCTTGTTATTGGGAGCATGCTCTGAACAGGCAACAGAGACAACAGAAACAACTACATCAGAAAAAGAAGAAGTAACTGTCACTGACAAAACAGAAATTGAGACATCGGAGTCAGATGACACAGCGAACATGCAATGGTCTTATGATGAAGAAACAGGTCCGGACCATTGGGGGGATTTGGATCCTGCATACTCAGCCTGTACAGATGGAAATGAACAATCACCAATCAATATCGATTCATCACAAGTGAAAACGAGTAAAAAACTGGATAGCATTGAAATTCAATATGAACCGTCACACCTTTCGATCTTAAATAACGGTCATTCGATTCAGGCTAATCCAGCAGCACCAAACAATAGCATTGTCGTCGAAGGAACAGAATACAAACTTGCTCAATTTCATTTCCATACACCAAGCGAGCATCAGATCAATGGTCAAAACATGGATATGGAACTTCATCTGGTACACCAAGATGCGGACGGTGAGCTTGCAGTACTCGGTCTGATGATTAAAGAAGGAAAAGAAAACGAAGAACTTGCAGCTATTTGGGATGCATTTCCTATGAAAGAAACTGAGAATGATATTGAATTAAATGAAACTATTGATTTACACGCCTTACTACCTTCAAATCAAACAACTTACTCTTACAACGGCTCATTGACGACACCACCTTGCACAGAGAAGGTGAAATGGATTGTTTTTGTAGAACCGATTGAAATGTCAAAAGAACAAATTCAAGCTTATCAGGAGATTTTCCCTGAAAACCAACGTCCTGTTCAACCTTTAAATGAGCGCGAAATAATTGAAGTAGATGAAGTAGATTGAGGAAGATTTCAATCGCTTGAAAAATCTTGCGCCAATACAAGGATGGCCTTTCATCAATTCTCTGGATTGATGAAAGGTCATTTTTATCGAATTAATATCCACTTGAGTATGTTATATATGTGTTGCGCCCATTTTCCTTCGCCCTGTACAAGGCGTTGTCCGCATTCGTCAGTAACTCGTCCATCGTAGCTCCGTCTTGCGGAAACATGGCGATTCCGATACTAGAAGTGGTGGTGAAGGTATACCCCCTTATTTGCCAATCTTCCTGCAAGCTGTCCAAAACCCGTCTACTGATCGCCTTCGCCTCGTTCTCATCTGTATCAGGAAGGAGCATGAGGAACTCATCACCGCCTTGGCGCGCAAACACATCACTTTCCCGAAGTGAGCATCTCACTCGTTTAGAAAGCTGTTTCAGTAATTCATCACCGACAGAGTGACCAAGCTGATCATTCACCCACTTGAATCTATCAAGATCCATATATAGTAATGCACAATTTATTTCATTTCGTTTTGCTTCCTTCAAAGTTTGGCGCATGATTTCCTGAAAAAGTCTCCGATTCGGCAACCCTGTCAGTTCGTCATGAAAAGCCATTTGCGTCAGCTTCTCGCGCATCATCTTTTTTTCTTCGATGACACGGGAGACAACCAATATAAAACCTTCACCGTTCTTTTCATCTACAAAATAAGTGCCTTTTGCTTCAAGCCATATCCATTCTTTCGTTTTATGCCTATATCTAAACTCCATTTCGGCGGATTCCAACGATTGGAATAAGGAATAGAAATGTCCTTCAACTTCCGGCAAATCTTCAGGGTGCACTATATCAATAGCACTCTTCCCTTCGAAATATTCCAAAGGAAACCCTAGGACTGGCGTTAGTGAGGGGGATGCATAGACAATCACCCCGTCTTTATCTATGACTGTCACCAAATCAGTCATATTTTCGGCAATTAAACGGTATTTTTCTTCACTACGGATCAAGGCCTCTTCAAATCTTTTCTTTTCTGAAATATCACGCGAAATACCGGAAAAAGCGATAATGTTGCCATGTTCATCATGAAGAGGAGAAAGCGTTATACTGACCGGAATAAATGTTCCGTCCTTCTTCAAACATTCCACTTCGAGCCCACGGATGCTTTCATTATTCAATACACGTGCACGGTCTCTCTTTACTTGCTCACTTTGTTTAGCTGGTATTGTCGGCATAGGCCTCCCTACGATTTCTTCCGCTTTCCATCCATACATTTCTTCGAAGGCTCTATTCACCTGTACAACATTTCCGTCCAAGTCAATAATATCCATTGCCTCGGCAGATGACTCATAAAAAAACATTAACTTCTCCGCTGTTTTTCGAAGTTCATCTTTCGTTTTGACTAGTTCGGTCACATCTTTTACGACAACCATTATGTTCCGGGGTTGCTGACCCTTTTCACAGAGAGGGAGGTTTTTTACATACAAATGAAGTAATTCACCTTCTTTATTATAGGCACTCACATTATATGAGCTAGATTCCCCTTTCAATGTGTTAGCGAATAATTCAGCAACCAATTTCACATTTTCCGGGGCAATTATGTCCTGAAAATTAATGTCCACCCATTCGGATGCTGAATATCCGAATAAATTCGTACCCGCTATATTCACATCAAGTACTTCTCCCTTTTCCCCTAGTAGGAAGATAGGATCCGGATTAAAAGTTAGTATCGAATTCAATACATCACTCGTAATCCCCTTAAAAAGCATATCCATCTATACCGCCCCTTCCTAAATGAACACTATATAACAACTACTATATAAAAGAGCATTGCTCAAGAAATTCACTATCCTGGATGACTAACAATAGTTTATACCCATTTCAATAAGTATACTATAACTAGTTTTAAAATCCTATGAAACGAGCATCGATAGACAGTTTGAACTAGCCTTTAGTCGGGTATGATAACATAAAGAGGTGAGTATTTTGAGTGAATTATTTTTACTCGAAGTGGAGGTTCAAAAGCTTGAGAGCGATATTAACAGATGTCCTGATAGCTTAAAGCCTACAATTCGGTCCGATATACAGTTCCTGATGGATGTAATTGATTACTGTAATAATGGAAATTAAATATATTGCTTAACTAAAATAAGGACGGCATTAAACTTTGATTTTTCAAAGTTTAACGCCCTCCTTTTTCATCTTCTATGCATTGGCCCCAGTAAGATGCGCATCGAACGAATCGATAATCGTTAGGAAATGGTCTGCTTCGCGATAAACATGGTCCGCTAATAACGGATGGATAATACTCTTTATTTTACATTCTTCAATTAAATCTCTGGCCGTCTTTTTGAATTCGCGGAGGGAAACGACAGACACCCGATTTTGATCAAGGAATTGGTCCAACAGGGGAACGGTTTGGGAATACGGTCTCATTCCGTCTAAATCCCTAGCTTGGAACAGTAATTCATCAAAATCATTGCTGAAATTCCTTGCAATGTCGACGAGCTTTCTTTCCGAAGGATCAAGTAGATGACCGATGAATTTTGCATGATCGGCCATAATTCGTAAAAAGAACACATTCTCTTTGATGATTGCATCTGCAAGCGGCACTAATTTCCCTTCATTTAATTCAATGAGTCGCTTCCTGAAATAATTGGCTTCCCTACTAATATGGTCTACCAATAACGGGAAGTTGTTTCCGCCGGGCAACTGGCAAGATAGGATCAACCCTAACACTTTTCGTTTAAAAGCGTAAATATTCGTCGCTGCCATCTGAACTTCTGAATTGAACCTTCTGATGGTCAGGGGGTCTGTTTGATTTGTATAAGCATGCGACTGTTGTTCAATTCGTTCGAATATACGATAAAATTGATTTGCTTCTGCGATTAGTTGTGTATCTTCACACCGAAACCCTAGCCTTAGAAATAAGGAATGTTCTTTCATAATTCTTGACCAGAACTGGATTTCCTCCAATGACCGTTCCACAAACTCCGTTGGCGATATGTTGGGACCACCGCTTTGGTACTCTTCGTTCCAATACATACGAATCTCCCCTTTGTATGCATACGTACTGAATCAATCTATTCCGAGTAAAGTTGTCCCTATTCCAAAAATCTTTAAGTGACGTAACTTTTCACATGCACACAAAGGATTTTCTGTAATTATTCATTCTCCTCAATAGGTTGTAGTTTTTCTTCAATTTCATTCCGACGCTCTTCTAAAAACGGCGGCAAGTCTAATTTCTCACCTAGCGTTTCAATATTTCCGTCGATTGTAAAACCCGGTCCGTCTGTCGCAATTTCAAATAGAATTCCATTTGATTCGCGGAAATATAAACTCTTGAAGTAGAAGCGGTCCACAATGCCGGATGAATAGAAGCCTCGTGCCCGGACTTGTTCATCCCAATATGCAAGCTCTTCTTCGTCTTTAACACGCACCGCCAAATGATGAATGCTGCCGCGTCCAGGTTTTTCGGATGGACCGTCTAAAAATTTCACGACAATTTCACCAAAAACTTCGCCTTTAACCGATTGGAATATCGCCTCTTCTTCCGTACGGAACACTTCCAAATATCCGAATATTTCTGTAAGTGTACTTGCAAGTTTATCGAGTCTCCGCACAGTCATTTCAACTGAACCCATGCCTTGAATTTGATGTTCTTCCGGTACGATTGATTTTCCCCATGTTTCCCAGTGCTCGGGTTTTTCGCTGTTTGACACAAGAAGCACCATCCGCAAGCCTTCTGAATCCTCAAAGTGTAAAGCGGGACGATTAGCGTACATTGTAATGTCACTATGTTGTACATCAAATTCTTCAAGACGCGTTTTCCAATAAGATAAGCTAGCAACGGATGGGACAAGTAATCCGATTCGGGTGATGGCATTTGTTCCTCGGTGCGTACTTCCTACAACCGGAATTTCAAAAAATGATAATTCAGTGCCAGGACTTCCGGTTCGGTCTCCATAAAATAAGTGATACATTGACGGATCGTCTTGATTGACCGTCATTTTCACACGCCGTAAACCAAGTACTTCTTTATAAAAGTGATTGTTTTTACTAGCATTTTTGGTGATCATCGAAATGTGGTGATGTCCTGGAATTTTGTACATGAGTTTTTTCCTCCTATTTATCGTTTGATTAGACAAGTGAGAAGATAAGAAATCACCTATTCGGCAACTTCTTGTTTACTATTTTTTTGAACACGCGACATAAGCTTATATAAGCTTTTCTTTATAACTCAACTAATTATGATGTAAGAAAAGCATCTCGAATTCAAACTATATGCTTGTCAGTCAGAAAATCACGTTACATTTCCCATCAATAAATATAAACAGCCAATCGCCAGAGTTATTCTGGCAATTGGCTGTATTGACCATTATCATTTCTCCCAAATTTCAATCCATCTTCCTTCAGGGTCAGAAATCCAAACAAAGGTCCCATACTCGCTTTTTTCAGGTTCTTTTAGAAGTGGTACACCAATTTTTTCGAAGTGCTCCATCCAATCTTCTATATTTTCCACTTGGAAATTTAGCATAACAGATTGTTCGACAGGGAAATAGCTATTTTCTTCTTTAAAAAGAGAAAATATCGTCTCATTATCTATATCTGGTTTAATTATAGCGCCATTCCAGTCACCCATTGAAAATCCCAGCGTTTCTTCATACCAGTTCTTTAACTGATCTACATCTTTTGACCTCAAAAAAACCCCGCCAAAACCTTTTATCTTCATAACATACTCCCCCCACTCACCTTTTTGTTTCCTACTTAAGGTTAGTTCAACAAACCTAGCATTAATCCTTCTTTACATATTTCACTTATTTATACCACCATAATAAAACAGGCAGTTCCCCCACCCATTACGGGCGGCGAAACTGCCTGTCCAATTAGATTGAATCACCAACAGGGTTTACCTGCGTATACTTATCTTGATCTTCGGTTCTGAAGCGACCTTCCCATTTAGCCATAACAACCGTCGCCATAGCGTTCCCCAGTACGTTGACGACTGTACGACCCATGTCTAGCAGTCGGTCGACACCTGCAATGAAAGCAAGTCCTTCCAATGGAATACCGACTGTGCCAAGCGTCGCAAGCAAAACGACGAATGAAACGCCTGGTACCCCTGCGATACCGTTCGAAGTGACCATGAGTACCAATACTAATGTAACCTGCTCCATGATGCTAAGGTCAATGCCATACATTTGAGCAATGAAAATTGCCGCAAGTGCTTGATAGAGTGTTGAGCCGTCCAAGTTGAATGAATAGCCCGTCGGAACAACAAAAGACACGATGTCCCGCGGTGAACCGAATTTCTCCATCTTTTCCATAAGCTTCGGCAGCACAGTCTCAGAACTGGATGTAGAATAAGCCAAAATAAGTTCGTCTTTCAACAGTTTTATAATGCTGAAGATGCTTGAGCCGACTAACTTCGCAATTCCGCCAAGGACCACAATGACGAAGAAAATCATCGTTGCATAGACGAGAATCATTAATTTACCAAGCGGCACTAGCGATTCGAGTCCGAATTTTGAAACCGTCACACCGATTAAACCGAATACACCAATCGGTGCGAATTTCATAATCAAGTTCGTTACCCAGAACATCGCGTCTGCAGTGCCTTGGAAGAATGCCAGCACCGGCTTTCCGCGTTCACCGATTGAAGCAACCCCTAATCCGAACAATACAGAGAAGAAGATGACCGCAAGCATATCGGCTGATGCCATCGCTTGGATAATATTACTCGGCACGATACCGACTAGAACGTCCATAAATCCTTCGTTTTGTACACTTTCAGTCGTTTGGACATAGGAGTCGATATCGCCTTTTGCCAATGTCGACATATCAATGCCTTCACCTGGTTTAAAGATATTTGCTGCAGATAAACCGACGAGGATAGCGATTAACGAGACAACTTGGAAGTAAAGCATCGTCTTTCCGCCAAGTTTACCTAATTGCTTTAGATCACCCGTTCCTGCAACGCCAACAATCAAAGTTGAAACGATGATTGGGACAACAATCATTTTGATCATGTTAATAAAGATAGTACCTAGTGGCTGTAAATAAGTCTCTATTGCCGGATGGCCATAAAAGACTGCCCCGACGATGATTCCTGCTATTAATCCGACAAGTATTTGATAAGCTAATGGAAATTTAAATTTCTTTTTCATAAAGATACCTCCCTCTACCAATGAAAGCGTTTTCTCACTTTTTACTAGTGTAAGGGATACTTATCGAATCCGACAAAATCCGACAATGTGTTTTTTATTTATTTGCAGGAAAAATCTTCATTACCGCTTATACCTTTCGCCTGTTTCAATATAGAGCACTTGTAGGAACTTCTTTATATTAATTTTTAATCGGGAAGGAGTTGGGAGGTCATCTTCTATTTGTTTCATGCGTAGGCGAATGTCCTGGAAGTCGAAATAGCGCGGTGCATAATATTCGAATTGAGGCGATGTATAATCAACTACTCCCATCGAGGCTAGGTTGTTGACTGCGGCTGCGATTGTTCTTCGGATCCGCTGCTCAATCGCCTTGCTTTCTTTTGTAATATCAACATTCTCCATATCCCTGGCGGCCGCTTCATATAAGTCCTTTAATGGCGGCAACTGCGATGGCCGGTTTTGCTGTTGCATTAGTAAGTCCATAATGGCTACGATATCATCGCTGCCTGCCTCTCCAACAATCCCCATATCGTTTAAAATGGAACGAACAATTTCACTCACACTGTGTCGCATTGGTTGTTCACCAACCGATCCGATATTTGCTAGCGATTCCCGAATCGTTTGCAGCGATTGCTGAAGCCGATAGTTTTCTTTAGTCTTCGTTAAAATACTTCGAACTTCCACACGATTAATGGGCTTATGAATAAAGAACTCCACACCTTTTTCGTACGCTTCACCAACCATTTCCTTATTGACGACTTGAGAAATCATGATGAACTGACCCTTGAATCCTTGCTCTTTCAAATGTTCCATCGTTTCGATGCCATCAAGTTCCGGCATGAGAAAATCAATCAGTACAACGTCAGGCTGCGTAGACATTATAAGAACAAGTGATTTCACACCATTTTCCGCCTCGCCTGCCACATAGCCAAGCTCCTCTTCTATGATAATCTGCTCAAGCATTCTCCGGCATGCCAAATCATCATCTACAATAAAATAACGCACGATAGATCACCTCATTACTAAAGTATGTGCAGGAATCCGTATTTGAAAAACCGTTCCTTTTTCTGGTGTTTCAATATGAATCTCCCCTTGCAGTGTCTGAACAATCTGTTGGACATGGGATAGACCAATGCCAGTCGCCGCCACGCCCTGCTCATTGAACTTCGTTGTATAGCCAGGTTCAAACAGTATAGGGATATCTTCTTTTCGAATCCCTTTGCCTGTATCCCTGATTGTGATGCGCAGATCATCCGCTTCTTCGAATATGCGAATGTCAACGGTACCCGTATGTGTAATCGATTCAACTGCATTGGCCGTTACATTATTCAATAAAGCCAATAGCGGGATATGCTGATCCGTTTCATAATCAACTGTCATCGTTAAGCGGAAATTGACAGTCCTCTTCAATAACTCGCTATAATTCCGATTCGATGTAATTACAAGTTCAAGCAGATCGGACAAGAGAAAGAAATCAGCGCTCTTTTCTTTTGTAATGTTAGACAATCCTGCTACTATCCGCTGAGAATCCTTTTTCACTTCATGGATTTCTTGTGCAATGGCTAGCGCCTGCACACTCAAGTCATGTAGATTCTTTTGCTTTAACTTCCGGTACAAATCATGGCTGGCGGCCGTTACTTGTTCGATATGATTCATCGACTTCTGTAAATATAACGACTCCGCATACAGATTCGAACCGATTCCGAGCATTTCCCGCACTCGCTTTTTCTGCTCAGATACCATAATTGAACTATAAAGGCCAACGACGAAAAAGCTGCGGAACATCGCCACACCGGCAATCAACGCCAAGTCTTTCCACATCAGACCGCCACGGTCCAGCATGACTATGCGCATGATGCTTTCCGAACCGTTCCCGACAAACTCAAAAAATGAAGCCAAAGCCCCTAACATGAGCGGAGCTGCCCGATACTTGTCAAGATGGATGATATGAAAACCCATCGCAAAGACAACATAATATAACAAAATAGGCATATGATGCTGGAAACTCTCCGTAAACGAAACAGACATTGTCGTCATTTCAATACCTGTCCGAAAAACAACGACAGTCAAGCCAGTCACCAAACCTGTCAACGGAAGAGATCCGGCTGGACGAATGAGGAGGAGAAGGAAAAAAGCAATGCTCCCTAAACCAAAACGAAAATACTCTCCATTGAAAGGAATAAGTTTAAACTCCCCCGCTATGGCCGTCAATAAAGCCGTCAACAATAAAGCTGTAAGGTCAATTTTAAGTTTTTTGGGGGTTAATTGCTTATTTATCATATACTATCTCCTATTATAAGAAATAATCTCCTTTGGAAATTATATCATGACAGGTATTCATTCGTTTTATAAATGTATTATTTACTAAAGAAAAAGCGATGCAAGCGTTACTTTTTCAACGCTTGCATCGCATTTAAACTAATAAGGGAATACACTACACTGTTTTATGAATCATATGCATTTAATGCATTCACGCTGTGAGCGAGCGCTGAACCTGCTTTTAATGCAGTTGCTACCATAATCGATTCTGCTAGTTCTTCCTTTGTTGCGCCTGCACCTTTTGCACCCTTCGTATGGATGTCAATACAGTACGGGCAGCCCGTAGTATGTGCAACAGCTACAGCAATCAATTCTTTCTCTTTTACACTTAAGATGCTATCTTTCATTGATTTTGTATCAAAATCAACAAACGACTTAAAGACATCTCCATTTAGGGTTGAGAACTCCTTCAATCTAGTAAAATAGGACGCTTTGTATAATTCATCATCGACCGTTTGATCGTATGCATTTAATGCATTCACTCCATGAGCAAGCGCTGATCCTGCTTTTAAAGCCGTTGCAACCAAGGTGGATTCCGCCATTTCTTCCTTCGTAACATCCTCTGACTTCGCTGCTTTCACGTGAACTTCAATACAATATGGACATCCTGTCGTATGGGCTACAGCAATGGCTATTAGTTCTTTTAGCTTCTTGGATAGTTTCCCCTCAGACAGGGCCAGTTTGTCAAATTGTGCATAAGCCTTGAACGCTTCTGGTACAAGATCACTTAATTCCCCAAGACGGTTAAAATATGATTTTCTGTACAATTCTTCTTTACTCATTATTTCATTTCCTCCTCAATATATCTTTTCTAGTGTTTAAATTCTAGAACTCTACAATTGTTACGCGTTTACTTTTTGAAGCTCCCTTGCTTTCAATTCACGTCGAAGGATTTTTCCGCTTATTGGTGTCTTCGGCAGTTCCTCAAGAAATTCAATTTCTCTAGGTGCAGCATGAGCAGCAAGCCCACTTCGGACAAAAAGACGTAGTTCCTGCAATAACGCATCACTTGCTTCAAATCCATCCCGTAAAACGATAAACGCCTTCACGATTTCTCCTCTCACAGCATCCGGCTTCCCAATCACACCGACCTCTGCAACAGACGGATGTTCAATCAATTTACTCTCCACTTCGAACGGACCGATGCGCTCACCAGAAGAATTGATCATATCGTCGCTCCTGCCTTGGAAGAATATATAACCGTTGTCATCGATTGTCGCCAAATCACCGGACACATACCATCCCTCGAACGGGAAGTACGTCGAATACTTTGCAGGATCTTTCCACACTTCCCGCAACAAGGCAGGCCAATTTGCTTTCAAAGCTAAGTGTCCTACTTCGCCAGACGCAAGCTTTTCTCCATCATCTCCTAGAATTGCCGCTTCAATTCCTGGAAACGGTCTTCCCATAGATCCTGGAATGATGTTATCGGAGGGCAGATTTACAATGAGTTGAGCCCCTGTTTCTGTCATCCACCATGTATCATGGATTCTGTTTGACAACGTCTTAATCCCCCAACGAATCACTTCGGGATTTAACGGCTCGCCCACGCTTAAGATATGCCGGATTTTCGATAAATCATAAGTAGCTGTCTTATAATCCCCTTCCGCCATTAACATTCTGAAAGCTGTCGGCGCACTATACCAAACAGTGACACCGGATTTCTCCAAGACGGAATACCATTCATCGGCATTGAATCTGCCACCGTGAATGACAATGGTCGCCCGGTTTAGCAATGGAGCGAATACTCCATATACCGTCCCTGTAACCCAACCTGGGTGTGCTGTGCACCAATAAACATCCTCCTCTTTCAAATCCAACACCCATCTGCCTGTGATATATTGTTGGATCATAGCTCGATGAGAATGGATAATTCCTTTTGGCCGACCTGTCGAACCACTCGTATAATGAATATTAAGCGCATGATCCAACCCTACCCACTCGATGAGATCGTCTTCAACCTCAACAGCTCTCGCTTCCTCAAACAACGAGATTTCATCATCCTTACATTGTTCCGGCTCTGCCGTAATGAACACTGTTTTCAATGACGGCAACTCGGCACGCGGAACCCGTTTTATGAACTCAGGTGAAGCAATTAAATACGTTCCCTCACAATCTGCAATCCGCTCCTTCACTGCATCTTCCATGAATGCTTCAAAAAGTGGTCCGACAACAGCCCCCAGTTTAATGGCAGCAAGCATCGCGATATGGCAATCAGGATGCTTCGGTAAAAAGATAAAGACGAAGTCCCCTTTTTTCACCCCTCTCTTTTTCAAAACAGTAGCCCACAGATCTGATTTCGCCTTCAATTCACGATATGTTACTGTATACTCTTCGTTTTCTGCAAAATAATGCAGAGCGACTTTCTCTCCGTATCCTTCCACTACATGGCGATCCACACATTCATAAGCCATATTCACTTTTCCGGAATCATACCAACTAAAATTTGATTCGATACTTTCCCATGTGAAATCTTTTCTTGAAGGAAGTTCAGCTGAAATATTGTAATTTCCTTCTAATGGACGAATTACTTCCTCATTTGCCATGTTAGATAACCTCCTTCTCGATATGTAAAAGCTCAAGGATTTCTGCTTTTTTCCCCGCTAAAAACGAATCTCCTCGATTCCTCGGTTTCGGTACATCAATCGATAATTCCGCTTGCAATGTCCCGGGCTGACCACCGAGGATAAAAATCCGGTCGCATAAGTATAGAGCTTCGTCTATGTCGTGTGTAACGACTACCATCGTTGTTAAACGGTTCTGTTGGATTTTCAATAATAAATCTTGCAATTGCATTTTAGTGAAGGCATCCAATGCACTAAAAGGTTCATCAAGAAGCAAGACATCGGGCTCTCCAATAAGTGCACGGGCAATTGCGGTTCGCTGTGCCATACCTCCGGACAAGTCTTTCGGATAATGAGCGTCGAAGTCAGACAAACCGACAAGATTCAAATACTCATGGACGGTTTCTTGTTTCTCCTTCTCATCTTTCGCCCCGAATAAAATATTCTCTTTTACTGTAAGCCAAGGCATCAATCTTGGCTCTTGAAAGATCATCCCGATTGGCTGATCCCCTACACCCCCAATTTCAATTGCCCCTTCATAATTCTGATCAAGTCCCGATAAAACGCGCAGCAATGTACTTTTCCCACAACCACTCGTTCCCAGAATTCCAACAGTTTCCCCTTCCTTTATTGAAAATGAGATGTTGTTGAATCCTGCAAGCCCGTTATTGAATGTCCTCGTTGCCTCTTTCACTTTCAACATTGAAACCCCTCCGTCATAGTTGGTTTTGTAGATTGTCTTGCCACTTCAATGCACGTGATTCCAATGCTTTCAACAGGGAATCAGTCGCTTTCCCTAACAATGCAAACAAAATAATACTGGCAATAATGAGCTCCGGTGAGTACGTGTTCTGACCAACGACAAGTAAATAGCCAAGGCCTTGACTGGCACCCATCAGCTCGGCAGCAACGACGAACATCCAGCCCAATCCGACACCGCTGCGTAATCCTACAAGAAATGATGGAAGTGAAGCGGGCAGGATGATACGACGAATAATTTGCAACGGTGTGAAATGATAGATCTTACCGACTTCAATCAACTTCCGATCGACCCCTTGAATACCCGAGACGATATTCAAATAGATCGGAAAGAACACACCGACAGCGATTAACATCACTTTGGATGACTCTCCAATACCCATCCACAGGATGAACAACGGAACCCACGCTAGTGAGGGAATCGAGCGAAAGGCTTGAATTAATGGATCCATCAACTGTTCAAACCATTTAAAATAACCAACGATGGATCCAAGTACAACCGCGGCAATTGTTCCTGCCAGAAACCCGATCAGGACACGAAAGAACGTAATTCCTACATGTCCCCAGAGTGTGCCTTCTTGGGCTAATTCGATATTTTTTTGCAAAATGGTTGTCGGAGCGGGAAAGACATAGGCATCGAGCCAATTGAAACGGACAGCCGCTTCCCAAACGACTAAAAGAATGAACGGAATGATCAAGCCAAGCGCTAAACCCCTCACCTTATTTTCAAAGTTTACTTTGACCAACTTTTTTCCTTTCACTTTAAACAATTCTTTTTCGTCAATATTGACCGTCATGTCTATTCCCCCTAATTCATTCGATTACTTTTTTTGCAAACTGATCATTAATCAATTCTTCGACAATCTTTGTGACATCCACATTGCCTTTAATTACGTTCTCTGATTGCAACACTTCACCCGCTGCAGTTAACGCTTCGATTTGCTTTGAGCCAGGGATTGAATCCGAAAAGTCGTTACGTTCTAAACTCTTTTGGGCCACTTCTAATGGCATCTCTGCTTCTTGTGCAAGTATATCGGCTGCCTCTTCCGGATTTTTCATAACCCACTTCCGCGCTTTTTCGTACACCTCAATCACTGTTTCTACGACTTCAGGATGTTGTTCAGCAAAGTCTGATCGGACATTCAGTGTTCCGTACGTATTTTTTTCATGGTCTCGTAAAAATAATTTGGCACCAGAATCGACTTCAACTTTTGCCATATGTGGATCGAGCCCTGCCCATGCTTCTACTTGACCCGTTAGAAGGGCGTTAGCTCCATCAGAGTGCTGCAAATTCACAATTTCCAAGTCCTTTGATGACAAGCCAACTTCCTGTAACGAACGGAGAAGGAAAATATATGGATCCGTTCCTAGCGTCGCAGCTACTTTCTTTCCCTTCAATTGTTCAATTGACGTGATGTCTGAATCCCCTGTTGCCACAAGTGCAGTCCATTCAGGCTTTGAATAGATATAGACTGATTCAATCGGAGAACCGTTTGACTTGGCAATTAACGCAGCAGCTCCAGCTGTCGAACCGAAGTCGACACTTTTTGAATTTAGGAATTCAAGTGCTTTATTACTTCCGTGGCTGAGTACCCATTCCACCTTAATCCCTTGTTCTTCAAACGCCTCTTCTGCCCAACCAAATTCTTTTAACGCTAGGCTAGTTGGTGAGTAATAGGCATAATCCAATACAACTTTATTTAATTTCTTTTTTTCTATCCCTTCACCAGATGAGCAAGCTGTCATTAGGACCGTTGCACCCATCACCATTAGCAGTAAGACAATCAATCTTCTCATGTTCATTTCCTCCTAAATTCATTTTTATATTGAAATTCAATTCAATCCAATTTGTAATTGCACCGATTGGTATAGTCGGATTTGAGCTTATGAATAACTAGATTTTTATTTATCCATATGAAAAACCCTCTTCATAAGAAGAGGGCTGCAGAATTCCTCCTCTTATCTTCCAGGCTCAAACACCTGTAGGATGTAGCACCTTTACAGAAATACATCTGTTGGTTGCCGGGCTTCTTCGGGCCTATTCCCTCCGCCACTCGTAATAAGAGTTGTATGTAGTTGTTAAAATCATTTTTATTGCTTCAACTGATTGAAAATTAGTATAAACATATATAAATAAATTGTCAACCTTATAATTCATATTATATTAATAATTCAAATTGATATTCCGTATCGAATTGTTACTCCCCGCCCCTTTAAAGTGCCTCCTTTAAATTTCAAATGCAGCATGACTTCCCTCGTCTTCAAAGTCTTTCACCATGACAACTTTATCGGAAAACTGTTCCGCAGTGTTTGTGCTGTTACCTATAATAAAGGATAGGACATTAAAGACTTTCTCTTTTTTCTTCTTACTGAACTCTTCAAGGAATGAATCTTTTATGCTGTCTTCACCGTCCGTAACAAACACTACATCAGCTTTTTTAAAACGGCTTTCACTAATAACATTTAGCGATTTACAAAGGGGTAAGGAAAAATCCGTCCCACCGCTCAAGAAGGTTTGTGCCAGCTTCACCATATCTGAAATCTTTATTTTTCCCTTTTCATATGTAAACACTTGTAAGCGCGTGGAAAATAAAATCAAACAAAAATCCCTTCTCTGCTTTCTGGCAATCGACATGAGGGCTAACGTGAACCCTTTGGATTGAGTATCAAGGTGTTGCATACTACCTGACTGATCCAAGCAAAGTATGATTGGACCTTTCCCAAGTACCTCTTTTCCTTCCTGTTCATATATCATCGTCTGACCTTCTACAAACCGACGAAGAAAGTCGTTCCTCGTTATTGGATGCATGTACAATCCCAGCTCCATCGGCAACAATCGTTCAATATTGGAGCCTATTGTTACTCCGCTTCTCCCCATTGCCTCGCTATATTTGACCTTTTGTTTTTTTCGGGCTGCCTGTTTGAATCGACCAGCCCAGTCTGCAATTTCTTTCATTTTTTTATCGGAAGCTATCTTCTCTGCTAGCAATAGTTGGTCTCGTAGAGGAACTTTTTTCAGTTCTGCATCCCCACTGCCAGCTCGGGTGCCCCCAAGTAAAGAGTTAAGAGCCTCCTTCACCTGCACTGTTTCTTGCATAGCTCGAACCAATGCTTGTGAAAAGCTATCACAGTTGCCTTGGAGCATCTGTTGCAATTTCTCATCGAATCTATCCATGGACCTTGTAATTTTCTCTTCTATTGCACGACTTCCATTTTCCGCCTCTTCTTGCCACTCCTGTCTTTGGAGTAGCCTTTGCATTGCGAGAATTTCCTGCATCTGCTCATCAAAATCTTCATCTTCCTTTTTTTGGTCAATGAGCCATTGGTTCACCATCCTCCCGATTTTGATCGTGCCGATAGCTGACGACAAATCATCCAAACGGGTGATGCCTCGATAGGTAGCAAAGTTTTCATCCTCCATGATTCTTTCCATGAGTGATTTATTAATCTTTAGGACACCGTTAATGTCACCTTCAATAATGTCAGGTTTCATTTTGTATAAGGAAGCCCAAATATCTGCTAGTAATGAATCGAACATCGGTAGTATACCTTCAGCTCTTACCTGTTGAAGTCCCGATGACATATCGAAAATCTCTCTGAAACGTCTTTTATCGAACGCGTCCGTATTCAAAACCGATTGATTGCCATTGTAATTTTTATGACTCTTCACAAAGATTATCCCCTTTCACATTTTAAAAAAGGTGCTGGCAGATTCCTTCTGTTCATTTCGAGCATCAAAATACCAAGGCTCTAAAATCTTATTCAAGATTTCATGTTCCATCGAAGTCAATTTATCAAGTAATGCGTCGATATCAGCCTTCCGACTATGATAATCACTTTTGAGTTTTTTTAAATCTGCCACTAAGGTTTTCATTTTATGAGTCGCCTCCATTCCATACTCGGTCGTAGGATCCTGAAGTACAGTGTAGAACACTTCATTTGCCTCGTTTTGTATGGAATGAAGGATCTGAGTAACGACATCTTGTGAATGATTTCGGATAACGGAAGACACTACATCTTTTTGGTCCACCGTTTCCCATAGGACATTTTCAAGGATGACAATGTCGGATACATTCACAACTTGTCTCTGGCTTATCAACGCCTTCGCTTGAAGTATGGACAGCGACTGTTTAAAACGCCTGTCCGAAGGGCGTATCCCTTCGTCACGTAATTCATTTCGAATTTCCGACAGTATTTCATACACTTCATCCGGTATTGAAACACTGTCCGTCAACAACTGAAGTTGAATCAATTCGTCCATCGTCATGGAAGGCAAAAACTGATTCCTACCGGTTCCCTTCATCATCGAAACAAAATTCGTTTGATCTGCGATATAATCCAACTCGAACCGTAGTAAGAACCTGTCAAATAAAGCTTCCAGCCCTTCCCCTTCTTCAGGGTATTCGTTAGAAGCCCCAATAACTGAAATTAAGGGTGCCTTTCCGGGTGTTCCGGAATTATAGAAAACTCTTTCGTTTATAAGCGTCAGCAAGCTGTTCAAGATTGCAGAATTGGCTTTAAAAATCTCATCCAGGAAAACAAGATTGGCTTCCGGCATTTTAGATGCTGTATTCCGCTTGTATATGCCTTTCTCAAGATCTTTCAACGACAACGGGCCAAAAACTTCTTCAGGTGTGCTGAACCTAGTTAGTAACCATTGGAAGTATTCTGTTCCGTGTATGATTTTTGCCAACTCAACAGCCAATGCAGATTTCGCAGTTCCGGCGGGTCCAATCATGAGCATATGCTGTCTCGAAAGCAGGGCGACAAGAATCCCTTCAACCTCGTTCTCCCGTTCAAAATACTTCGCAGTAAGTGCCAGTCTGATTTCCTGTAACTTTTTCAAATTCGCCATAGTCATTTTCTATATCTCCTTACCTTTTGTAATGTGTATAATAATTTCTTCACATTACAGTCTGAAGGATACTAAGTCATTTTAATCTGCCGATGACTAAGTTTTCGTGCAAGTGATTGCTGCAACGATGAAAAAGCGCCGCAAACGTTGAAGTCACAACGGTTGCAGCGCTTTTTATCAAAAATTATTAAATACAACCCTGGGGGACGTAAATCTGTACCAATAAACGTTGTTGTTATGATGTTTCCTAGAACATTGTATTGTATTTGTGTTGCGTTTATATAATCCCCTCAATAATTTCTTGATCTAGTTAATGCACAAATTGCGCCCACTACTCATTTTTTCTCTAACCAGTCCTTAATCATTGGTTACTTTTCTCCTTACCTAACATAGTGATTAACTTATCTAATTTTCCTTCTATTCTTCTATTGATTTGAATTGTTTTTTGTTGATTAATCAATAGTAAACTAAACATTAATGCTAGAAAACAAATGAATGAGATGCCCAATAATACCATCATATTTATCTAACTCCTTTCACTAGGATAAATGATTTCTAAAGCTATTCCTCTTGGAAAATACTCCGCAACCCATAAAAAAGCTTCATCTTTGACTGAACTTTTTGCGAGGAAGTTGACAAATATATTTAGGCAATGCTAATGGTTGTGCTGGAAAATTGAAATTATATCTGCATTTCCACTATTATCCGTAAGGTATACATTGGACGAGCTAGCAGCTTGCTAAAGTTACTCAAAGTATTTGAAGAAAACACCCACTTTCTTTTGATATTAACACATAAAATTTAACACTAGTATCGGGAAATTTTTTTAGGTTATACTTCTTAATTTCGGACCAAGCCGAAATAATGGGCTTTCACAATTCATTAAGGAAGTTCGTTGAATCAATTTTCCACAATTTCATTTGGGTATTCTTAATAGTTTCTGGCGAGCAGAGTTAATCTACTGAACACACAAGGTTCACATCCGCTATTTGGGCTTGTCCTCATTTTGAATGGGAGAACTGGGAACAGAAGAAAGTAGATGCCCTCTTTTGCCTTGCTTCCACAAACTCTAATACATGAAGTACATTCTCCTCAGAGAGCCCCGTTTATAGCCCTTCGTTTAGAGTCAGTAGATCAATCTTTTTATACTTCTAAATCAACTTGGAGAACCCGCCATCTGCCTCAAACTTTGGGGACATGGCTAGTACGTCGAATGTGTAAAATTCGTATTAAATGATTTCATTTCCTTACATTCTAGAACATATTCTCCGAAAAACAAATAATGACCGTACACGCTGTGATATCAACGTGTACGGTCATTATTTTCATTTCTTATTATAGTTCATCTTAATACGTCCCAGGAGGGATTCGAACCCCCGACCCACAGCTTAGAAGGCTGTTGCTCTATCCAACTGAGCTACTGAGACAAGTTCATTTAGCAACAACTGATTGCCAACGACAAACTTTATTATAGGCAGGCTGACTGGAAAAGTCAACACTAATTTACGATATTTTTCATATCCGCTGTAATTATGGTTTCCATGTCCATGTTTTTGAAGTATATCCGATAGCTGCCATCCCATTCAATTTCTGCAAAGGTAGGCTGCTTGCCCGCCCTCGGAAGCAATGCGCTTCCTGGATTGACAAATAATATACCTTCCCTCAATTCAGCCGCATATGAGTGGGAATGGCCGAACAGTACGATATCCGCACCGAGTTCCTGCGCTCCGTAATACAAAGGCAGCATTGTCCGTTTGACGTCGTGCTCGTGTCCGTGCACCATCCAAATTTTCTTGCCGCCCACTTCAACGATGACCGAATCCGGAAAACGTAGATCCCTATCACAGTTTCCTTTCACGATATGGATAGTATGCAATAGCGGGTCATCCCATGACAATTCACTGTCACCACAATGGAAAACAGCATCCGCTTGCAACGCGGAAACGGTCTTCACCGTTTCCTTATCGCCATGCGAATCACTCATCACAATGATCTTCATTGCCTTTCACCTAACGAATCCAACAGCTGTGGCAAATGCTCTTTCAACTGTCGAAGAGCCGCACCCCGGTGGGATATCTGCCCTTTTTCCTCAGGTGTCAATTCAGCCATCGCCCTTCCTTTATCCGGTGAATAAAAAATCGGATCATAACCGAAACCGTTCGTACCTCTTCGCTCTTCGAGAATCAACCCTTCACAGCTTCCCGAAAACGTGACAGTCTCAATACCCGGTCCTGCGACGGCAAGGACGCAACGGAATCGTGCCGTCCGATCCACTTCTGACACTCCCTGAAGCTCTGACAGCACTTTGTCGATATTCGCATCATCATTCTTCGGCTCACCCGCATAACGCGCAGAATAGACGCCTGGAGCCCCTTGCAGCTCATCGATCTCCAGTCCACTATCATCCGAGATGACCGTAATGCCTAACAGTTCGGAGACAGTCTCGGCCTTCAAGACTGCGTTTTCTTCGAAAGTGACGCCCGTCTCTTCTACATCAATGTCCTGTTCCAGATCGTTCAATGTTTGCACTTCAAAACCATATGGGCTAAAAAGCGTTTCAAAATCCTTCGCTTTCCCTTTATTGTTCGTCGCAATCAATATCTTCTTCATTCTACTTCGTCAACCTTTCCGCCAATTAGCGCATCAATCTCACCAAGCGCTTCCTTTTGAATGGCGATTAGCCGCTGGATGCCTGATTCCGCAAGTTCGACAAGATCATTCATTTCTTGCCTAGTGAACGTCGCTTCCTCGCCGGTTCCCTGCAATTCAACGAATTCCCCTGCCCCCGTCATGACGACGTTCATATCGACAGCGGCTGTTGAATCTTCCGGATAATCAAGATCAAGAATCAAAGCACCTTCAACCGTCTTACCTACACTGATTGCGGCCAAATAGTCTTTAATCGGAAAGCGGCTAAGCTCCTTCTCCTTTGCCAATTTGGAGACAGCGATGCTCGTTGCAACAAAGGCTCCTGTAATGGCCGCTGTACGAGTGCCTCCATCCGCTTGGATTACATCGCAGTCAATCCAGAGCGTACGTTCACCAAGAGCACCAAGATCGGTTACAGCACGCAGAGCGCGTCCGATCAACCGTTGTATTTCCATCGTTCTGCCGCCGACTTTTCCACGTGAGGATTCCCGTTGAGTCCGCTGGCCAGTAGCACGAGGGAGCATGGAGTATTCAGCTGTCACCCAGCCTTGTCCACTTCCTCTTAGAAAAGGTGGAACCCTTTCCTCAATGGACGCAGTGCAAATCACTTTCGTATTTCCGAAAGAGATCAATACTGATCCTTCTGGATGAATCAGATAATCCGTTTCGATCGTCACTGGCCTTCCCATCTCTGCAGTTCTTCCATCATGCCTCATATTGGATACACCCTCCACAAATTTCAATTCAGCATCCATCTTACCACACTCATTTTCGTCATAGCAAAAACCCGGTTGCCTTTATTGGCAGCCGGGTTTACCTAGTACAATATTTCTAACGTCGGGATTTTCGATGCCGAGCCAATCGGTTGCAATCGATTTAAACCCTTCCATTTGTCCTGTAGTATAAAAAATTGGATCTTTCCGTCTGCCGGAGCTGTTCGCCAGGTCGAATCTAGCCAACGTATTCTCCACATCCCGAACCGTCTCATATGCAGATGAGACAATATTCACACCTGCGGGCAGTTGTTCCTGGATGTGATCGTGCAGAAGTGGATAATGCGTACAGCCTAAAATGGCCGTGTCGAACTGTAAATGTACTATTGGCTCCAACGATTTTTTCATGATTGGTCGAATGTCGCTTTGTTTGTATTGACCACTTTCAACAAGAGGAACAAACTCAGGACAAGCTAATGGAATAATGTCTGCCCCCTCCGAAATAGAGGAGATGGCATATTCGTATGCCTTGCTTTTAATCGTGCCGACCGTACCTAAGACTGCGATTCTCCCGGTAGATGATACTTGCACCGCCGCCCGTGCTCCCGGTTCAATTACTCCCAACACAGGAAAAGGGAATCGTTCACGCAATAGATCCAGCGTCACCGCTGTAGCCGTATTGCAAGCGACAACCAGCATTTTAATACCCATTCCTGCAAGTGCTGTAGCCATCTCCATCGTAAATTCCTTCACTTCTTCAACTGAACGTGGCCCATATGGACAACGCGCATCATCGCCAATATAAATAATGGTTTCATCGGGTAAAAATTGTGCCATTTCTTTTACGACGGTCAATCCGCCGACACCGGAATCAATGACTCCGATCGGTGCTTCATTCCAAATCTTCAATCCTTGATCATCTCTTTGTGCAGTTTTGTCAACAATCGGGAAAACTCGTTTATTTCCACCTCTGAAAAATCTTCGAGAACTGCATTTAAATAATTCCGTCGTTTGTCGATCACTTCTTCGATGATGCGTTCACCCTCGCCTAATAGATGAATGCGTACGACACGGCGATCCTGTTCATCACGCACCCTCTTAACGAGCTTGTTATTTTCCATACGATCGACGAGATCTGTAGTCGTGCTGAATGCCAGATACATTTTATTCGACAAATCGCCGATTGTCATGTCCCCATGCTCGAACAACCATTGCAACGCAATGAATTGGGGAGGTGTAATCGTATAATTGCTTAAAATTTTACGGCCTTGCTGTTTAATGATTCCAGATATATATCGGAGTTCCTTTTCCATCCGAGCAATGTTCTCGGTGCCTTCAAGACTCATTGCGTTTTGTTCCGCCACATATACCAGCTCCCTGAAAACGAATACTGTTTACTTATTGTCACCTTTTTCGTCATATAACGCAACAGTTTAAGGAGGATAATAAGTATTTAATTATTTCAGGAAGCTGAGCATATTCATGTATATGACGGTTCATAACGAGTCAGGCATCAAGGAACGACAATAGATTTTCTCAATTCAGTTTCAGTTCCCCTAATCGCAACAATTCGACAATCGCTTGAGCCCTTCCGGATACTCCTAATTTCTGAATAGTATTCGAAATATGATTCCGGACGGTTTTTTCGCTAATGCCGAGCCGTCCTGCGATTTCCTTCGTCGTATGATCATCTACTAATAGATTAAAGATTTCTCGCTCCCTTGCTGTAAGCAAAGAACGGTTTTTCATTTCTCCTGTCAAGACGCGCCCCCTCCTATCCACGTTCACTTTACAATATGTGAAGATGGTTTAGGCTGTGCCGGCTCGTTCATCATTTTACAAGGAAAAACCGGATTTTTGATCATCTTTCCAAGGAACGGCTTTACCTGTTGTCCTATCTATTTGTACAATCGTTCCTCTTCCAGTAAATACGATTTCGCCCTTTGCGTTTCTCGCCAAATAATGAATGTCGACTGAGCTGTTTCCTATTGATGCAGCTTTGACATAAATCGACAATTGTTCATCGAAGAATACTTGTTTCATATAGTCGCATTGGAGATCGGCAACGACTGGTATTGTCGTTCCGTTCGGATCAAGCCAGTCAACCATGTGACCAACATGCTTTAAATATTCGATTCGTGCATATTCAAAATATGCGAAGGTGACTGTGTTGTTTAAATGGCCGTACATGTCCGTTTCTGAAAAACGCACGGATACTGGCACTGAAAATGTGAACTCTTCCATCCACTGTTTCATGTCTTCAATATATGCAATCCTCAACAATCCCACTCCCTTTATAAAAATGAATGAACATTCATTCTTTTATTATAGCAAATAGAGTGTAAACAGCCAATAGAATACCGGTTTTTCAATTTCATACAGCTGGCTTTCGACGTACGATAGACCGGTTTGGACGCTCAGGCGGCTGCTTTGGACGCGGAATGCCTCGGTTTGGACGCGCAGTTGGCCGGTTTGGACGCGAGAGTACTTTATGACAAAAAAGAACTGTCACAGAAAGTCAGTTTCGACTTTCCGGACAGTTCTTTTAATCGATTGAAATCAGTCAACCATATGGTCACTTCCGAAGAAGTTTTTGAACATTTGTACTGTTGTTGCACGGTTCATCGCAGCGATGGAAGTCGTCAAAGGAATTCCTTTCGGACATGCGACGACACAGTTTTGCGAGTTACCGCATTCGCCGATTCCTCCGTCGGACATAATTGTTTCCAGGCGCTCGTCTTTGTTCATCGCACCAGTTGGATGTGAGTTGAAAAGACGGACTTGGGACAATAGCGCAGGTCCGATGAAGTTCGTTTTGTCGTTGACGTTCGGGCAAGCCTCTAGGCAGACACCGCATGTCATACATTTGGACAATTCGTAAGCCCATTGGCGTTTACGTTCAGGCATACGAGGACCTTCGCCTAAATCGTATGTTCCGTCGATCGGGATCCAGGCTTTAATTCGTTTAAGGGAATCAAACATGAATTCACGGTCAACAACAAGGTCACGCACAACCGGGAATGTTCTCATCGGCTCTAGGCGGATCGGCTGTGTAAGCTGATCGACCAAAGCTGTACAGGATTGGCGAGGGCGTCCGTTGATCACCATTGAACATGCGCCGCAAACTTCTTCAAGGCAGTTCATGTCCCAGTTGATTGGTGTCGTCTTCTTCCCGTCGGCATTCACCGGGTTACGACGAATCTCCATGAGGGCGGAAATGACGTTCATATTCGGTCTGTATGGGATTTCAAAGCTTTCCATATATGGTTTTGAATCAGGAGTATCTTGTCGCTGAATTTCAAATTTGACCGTTTTTCCTGCAGTTGGCTGTTCAAGGACAGCTGTTGTTTGCTCAGTCACTAATGTCAATCTCCTTTCTTCGCTGAATAGTCACGTTTACGCGGCGGAATAAAGGATACATCCACTTCTTCATAAGAAAGGATCGGCGCAGATTTCCCGTCGAATTCTGCAATCGTCGTTTTCAAGAAGTTTTCGTCGTCACGGTTCGGGAAGTCCGGTTTGTAATGTGCACCACGGCTCTCATTACGATTTAGCGCTCCCAAAGTGATGACTCGTGCCAAGTATAGCATGTTTTTCAACTGGCGAGTAAATGTCGCGCCTTGGTTTGACCATTGTTGCGTATCCACAATATTGATGTTTTCGTAGCGCTCAAGAAGCTCTTGGATCTTGTAGTCCGTTTCTTGCAATTTATCATTATATCGGACAACCGTTACGTTATCTGTCATGATTTCGCCGAGTTCCCTATGCAGAATATATGCATTCTCGTTGCCATCCAACTTTAACGTATCGTCCCATTTTTGCTGTTCTTCTTTCACAGCAGATTCAAACAATGTGGAAGGAAGCTCATCAGCAGTGCGTTTTACGCCGCGCATATACTTGACCGCTTCCGGACCTGCAACCATTCCGCCATAGATGGCAGATAGCAAGGAGTTCGCTCCAAGGCGGTTCGCACCGTGCTGGGAGTAATCACATTCGCCAGCTGCAAACAGACCAGGAATATTCGTCTGCTGCTCGTAATCGACCCAAAGTCCGCCCATTGAGTAATGGACCGCAGGGAAGATTTTCATTGGCAATTTGCGAGGATCATCACCAGTGAATTTTTCATAGATTTCAATGATGCCGCCCAGTTTGATATCAAGCTCTTTCGGATCTTTGTGGGAAAGGTCAAGGTATACCATGTTCTCCCCGTTAATTCCCAATTTCTGATTTACGCAGACATCAAAAATTTCACGTGTCGCAATATCACGTGGTACCAAGTTTCCGTAATCCGGATATTTCTCTTCAAGGAAGTACCATGGCTTACCATCTTTATATGTCCAAATACGGCCGCCTTCACCACGAGCAGATTCACTCATAAGACGTAGTTTGTCGTCTCCCGGGATTGCAGTAGGATGAATTTGGATAAATTCACCATTCGCATATTTAGCCCCTTGTTGATACACTATCGAAGCTGCGGAACCTGTATTGATTACTGAGTTAGTCGATTTACCGAAGATGATTCCAGGTCCGCCAGTCGCCATAATGACCGCGTCTCCAGGGAACGCCTTAATTTCCATGGACTGCATGTTCTGTGCTTTGATCCCACGGCAAATTCCTTCTTCATCCATGATGACGCCAAGGAATTCCCAGTGCTCATACTTCTGAACAAGACCCGCCACCTCATGACGGCGAACTTGTTCGTCCAATGCATATAGAAGTTGTTGGCCAGTCGTAGCGCCAGCAAATGCTGTACGGTGATGCAACGTACCGCCAAAACGACGGAAATCCAATAATCCTTCAGGTGTGCGGTTGAACATGACACCCATCCGGTCCATCAAGTGGATGATCCCAGGAGCCGCCTCCGCCATTGCTTTAACGGGAGGTTGGTTCGCTAGGAAGTCCCCGCCATAAACAGTGTCATCAAAGTGGATTGCAGGCGAGTCGCCCTCACCTTTCGTATTCACTGCGCCGTTGATGCCGCCTTGCGCACAAACGGAGTGGGAGCGTTTTACCGGAACGAGTGAGAACAGGTCTACCCCGACCCCTTCTTCCGCAGCTTTGATAGTTGCCATCAAGCCGGCAAGTCCGCCACCGACGACAATCAATCTGCCTTTTGCCATTATTGTTTCACTCCTCAAATTTTACATATACTTGTAATTCAGGAACTAGATTGTATTAGACAACGAATGCCAATAAAGCTTGTACGCCTATTACGGAAAGAACTAAGAATGCTACGATAGTAATGTAAGAAACGATTTTTTGCGAGCGTGGCGATTGTGCAATCCCCCACGTAACTGCGAACGACCATAGGCCATTTGCCAAGTGGAATGTCGCTGCCAAAACACCTGCAATATAGAACGCAAGCATGAATGGATTAGAAAGGATCTCTTCCATCATGTTGAAGTTCACTTCTGCCCCAAGTGCTTTTTGGATTCTCGTTTCATAGATATGCCACGCTATGAAAATGACTAGGAAAACGCCTGTTACACGTTGCAACATGAACATCCAGTTACGGAATGTACCGTAGCGCTGAACATTATTTTTCGCAGTGAAAGCTATGTACACACCATAAAACGCATGGAACATTAACGGAATATAGATAATGAACCATTCCAAGAACAGGACGAACGGCAAGCTCCCCATGAAATTGGATGCGTTATTGAACGCTTCTTCACCGCGCGTTGCAAAATGGTTGATGACCAAGTGTTGAGCGAGGAACAACCCAACCGGAATAACTCCGAGCAATGAATGCAGTCGGCGCAAGTAAAAATCTGATTCTCTCGACAAGTCTTTTACCCTCCCTTTTTAAGAGATATATCCGAAAAGCGTCGTCACTGTTTGTACAAATGATAGACGTTGACGGCATGCCTCTTAATGGTACAATATGATAACATGTTCATTGTACTCCTCACTTTTGAGGAGGTCAAGGTGATGGAGGCTTTTCCAGACAATTGTCAAAAAAGTTCAATACATAATCCGACCCCACCGAAAGGACTGCATGATCGTTGACTAAACAAACCTATGAAACTCCAACCCGATTAGGATATGAAATCATAAGGGACCATGTGCTTCCGAACATATTAGGCAACCATGAAGATGAGATTCTTTACTGGTCCGGGAAAGAGATAGCTAGAAAGTTCCCTATTTTTTCGATCGACGAGCTGCCGGATTTCTTCCGGGAAGCCGGTTGGGGTCCACTTGTCCCTCACGAAGGCAAAACAGCAAAGGATGAAGCTTTATTCGTACTCGAGCAAAGCGACACAACTTTGCTGAAAAACAGATCTTATAATCTAGAAGCCGGCTTCATTGCAGAACAGTTCCAGAAGCTGAATGGCTTACTCACCGAATGCTATGGAGAAAAATTCCCGAGAGAGAATCATGTTCGATTCCTTGTGAAATGGGACTTGAAGACACAAGTATGACTTGTCCCGCACATCACTATCCTTCAATTGTTGGGGCAGCATGATTGATAAACTGCAAAAAAAGCTCTCATCAGCAATTGATGAGAGCCCTTTTCATTTTTCCTCTTTGAAATATTCCATCACCGATTCGGCAACCTTCATCGGGAGACCTGCCTCGTTCAACTCTGCGGCAGAGGCTTCCCGTATTTTTTTAACAGAACCGAAATGCTTCAGCAGCTGCTGTTTCCGCTTAGGTCCCACCCCGGGCAATCCATCTAAAACAGAGGTCAAGGAATTGGTATCCCTGCGTTTCCTGTGGAATGTTATGACGAACCGATGCACTTCATCCTGTATTCGCTGAAGCAGATAAAATGCTTCACTCGTCCGTTTCAACGGAACGACCTCCGCTGGATTCCCATACAGCAGTTGGGCGGTCTGGTGCTTGTCATCCTTAGCGAGACCAGCAATTGGAATGGACAATCCAAGTTCATCTTCGACCACTTCACGGGCGATTTCCATCTGACCTTTCCCGCCATCAATGATGATCAAATCCGGCAAGGGCAGATTATCTCTTAATACCCTAACGTACCGTCTTCTGATCACTTCCCGCATTGCTCCATAATCGTCATGGGCTGCCGCTGTCTTCGTTTTGTATTTCCTATAATCTTTGCGGTTCGGTCTCCCGTCGATGAATGAAACCATGGCGGAGACAGGATCGACACCTCCAGTATGGGAGTTGTCAAACGCTTCGATCCGCAAAGGGGTAGAAATCCTCATCGCCTCTCCGAGATCTTCACAAGCGCCGATCGTTCTTTGCTCTTGACGTTCGATGAGTTGGAATTTTTCACGTAAAGAAATCTCAGCGTTTTTATTCGATAATTTCACAAGATCCTTTTTCTTCCCACGCTGCGGGATGAATACATTCACGTTCAATAGTTGCTGAACGATTTCCTGGTCGATCCCTTCCGGAAGTAATATTTCCTTCGGCAGAAGGTGGCCGGTTTTACCGTAAAACTGACCAATGAACGTCAACATCTCTTCCTCAGGGTCCTGATATAAAGGGAAAATGGAAACATCCCTCTCAATCAATTTTCCTTGCCGTACGAAGAATACTTGGACGCACATCCATCCCTTTTCAACCGCATAGCCGAATACGTCACGGTCAGTGAAGTCATTCATCATCATCGTCTGTTTCTCCATGACCGCTTCGATATTGACAATTTGGTCCCGGTATTCTTTAGCTCGCTCGAATTCCAGATTCTCTGCAGCTGCGGACATTTTCTCCGTCAGCTCTTTCTTCACGCTCTTATAGCCACCATTCAGGAAACGGCTTATGTCATCCACCATTTCCTTATAAGTTTCCTGCTCGATTTCATTCACGCATGGAGCGAGACATTGGCCCAAATGATAGTACAGACAGACCCGGTCGGGCAGCTGGTGGCATTTGCGGTATGGATACAAACGATCCAACAACTTCTTCGTTTCATGCGCCGCCGTGGCATTCGGATAGGGACCGAAATACTTTCCTTTATCCTTTTTAAGTTGTCTCGTTACAATCAGTTTAGGATGCCGCTCAGAGGTGATTTTCAGATAAGGGTACGTCTTGTCGTCCTTCAGCATGATATTGTATTTCGGGTCATACTGTTTTATAAGGTTCAGCTCAAGAATGAGCGCCTCGATATCAGATGTCGTAACGATATATTCAAAGTCCTCGATTTCCCCCACGAGGCGCTGTGTTTTCGCATCATGGGATCCTGTGAAATAACTGCGGACCCTATTTTTCAGTATTTTTGCCTTGCCAACGTAAATGATCGTGCCTTGACGGTCCTTCATCAAGTAGCAGCCGGGCAAGTCCGGCAGCAGGGACAGTTTATGCTCTATTTGTTCTTTCATCATTCTCACCTACCAAAAAAACCGGGTTCCAATGAAGGTTCCCGGTTTTCAAGTAATCCATTACGCGTGTTTTTCAATCAGTTCAGCAAGTTGTTCTTTCGGTTGGAAACCGACAACTTTGTCGACAATTTCCCCGTCTTTAAAGAGGACAAGTGTCGGGATTGACATGATGCCGTATTCGCCGGCAGTTGCTTGGTTTTCGTCAACGTCTACTTTAACGATTTTCGCTTTACCGTTTAGATCACCGTCGAGTTCTTCCAATACTGGAGCAATCATTTTACAAGGTCCGCACCATGTTGCCCAGAAGTCAACAAGTACAAGTCCGTCTTTAGTTTGGTCTTTAAAGTCTTGGTCAGTCGCATGAACAATAGCCATTTAATTATTTCCTCCTTTAGTAAATCCAACTATGACTGCATTATATCACGGGGGATAGTGACGGGCTAAACATCTGCTTCACATATAAAAGACTCCTGTGTTAGCAGGAGCCACGTAAAGTTAGTTCGTTTTGATTTTCTTAATTTCTTCGATCATCATTGGGATGACTTCGAACAAGTCTCCGACGATGCCGTAGTCTGCTACTTTAAAAATGTTTGCTTCCGGGTCTTTATTAATAGCTACAATCACTTTTGAGTTGGACATTCCAGCCATATGCTGGATAGCGCCTGAAATTCCTGCTGCGATGTACAGGTCAGGCGTTACGACTTTACCTGTCTGCCCAATTTGCAAGGAGTAGTCGCAGTAATCCGCATCACATGCTCCACGGGATGCACCGACCGCTCCACCGAGCAATTGTGCCAATTCTTCAAGTGGTGCGAAGCCTTCTGCACTTTTCACACCACGTCCGCCGGCTATGACGACTTTCGCTTCCGATAGATCGACGCCTTCTGTCGACTTGCGGACTACTTCGCTAATGACCGAGCGTAGGTTGGTAATATCAACAGAAACAGAAGAGACGTCACCCGAACGGCTTTCATCTTTAGCAAGCGGTTCAATGTTGTTTGGACGGACCGTAATGAAAAGAAGACCGTCTTTGTTCTTCACCTTTTCAAATGCCTTACCAGAAAAGATCGGACGGATGAAAACTGCGTCATCGCCTTCCCCATCGATTGCAGTTACATCGGATATTAAACCCGATGCTAGCTTACTAGCAATCTTCGGAGATAGATCTTTCCCTAATGCCGTATGTCCGAATACGATGGCGTCTGGCTTTTCCTGCTCATAAACCGCCGTGAATGCCTGACCGAAGCCGTCTGATGTATAATGTTTCAAATGCGGATGCTCCACAGTGATAACACGATCCGCACCGTATTTGATCATTTCTTCCCCTAATGATTGAACTGCGTCACCAAATAGCAAGCCGACGATTTCCCCGCCGCCCGCCACCGTTTTGGCAGCTGCAATCGCTTCGAATGACACATTACGCAATGCTCCTTCACGAGCTTCACCAAGTACTACTACTTTCTTAGACATATAGAGTCCCTCCCAATACAATATGAATTCAACAATCAATCCAACAATCAATCACGCCTTGGCGTGATTGCGTCCGGATTTTTTCGAGCGTGCTCGAAAACCACCCTTAAAAATCCGTGACATCCGCCGGAGGCGCTTTGATTTGATTCGGATGAATCAAATCAAAGCACTTTTGCTTCTTTATTCAGAAGATCCACAAGCTCTTTCACTTGGTCGGACAAGTCGCCCTCAAGGACGCGGCCCGCCGCTTTTTGAGGAGGAAGATAGATTTCGACTGTTTCCGTCTTCGCTTCCACGTCGTCCTCATCAAGGTCCAGATCGTCCAATTCCAGTTCATCTAGCGGCTTTTTCTTCGCCTTCATGATTCCTGGTAAAGAAGGATAGCGAGGTTCGTTCAAACCTTGTTGTGCTGTGACTAGTAATGGCAAGGAAGTTTCAATCGTTTCGGAATCCCCTTCGACGTCACGGATGATTTTTACAGATGTGCCATCGATTTCAAGGTTTGTAATTGTCGTTACATAATTGATTCCCAGTAATTCCGCAACACGTGGACCGACTTGTCCGGACCCGCCATCGATCGCGACGTTCCCCGCAAGGATCAGATCCGCATTTTTGTCTTTCAAGTACTCTGCGATGATTTTAGCAGCCGTGAACTCGTCCATCTCATCCAGATCATCTTCGGTGTTGATAAGGACAGCTTTGTCCGCACCCATTGCCAACGCCGTACGAAGCTGCTTTTCGGCTTCTTCGTCGCCGATCGTGATGACCGTCACTTCACCGCCATGTTCGTCGCGTACTTGGATCGCTTCTTCAATTGCATATTCGTCGTAAGGATTGATGATGAATTCCGCACCGTCCTCAACGATTTTACCGTTTGATACAGCGATTCTTTCCTCCGTGTCAAATGTCCGTTTCACCAATGCATAAATGTTCATATTGCAGACCTCCCTGGCTTTTTTAATTCCCTTTGAAATGTGGTTCCCTTTTTTCAATGAATGCTTGAATGCCTTCTTTTGCATCCTCAGAGACGAAAACTTCTCCGAATGAATCAGCCTCAGCTTTCACCCCTTCGTAGAACGAGTCTGTTTTCGTATATTGAAGCATGCGTAGAGCTGCCTTCATCGCAATCGGACTTTTCTTCGCAATTTTTTTTGCAATTTCCATCGTGTTCGGAAGCAGTTCCTCATCCGGGAATGCACGATTGGCTAGACCCCATTGGACCGCCTCTTCCCCAGTGATGGGCTCGCTCGTCAACAGCATTTCCGCGGCCTTTGCCATGCCGACATACCGCGGTAAGCGCTGGGTTCCTGCGAAGCCCGGAATCAATCCCAACTGCAATTCCGGCAATCCAAGTTTTGCCCTCTCCGTGACAAACCGGATATGGCATCCCATCGCCAATTCCAGGCCGCCGCCAAGCGCAGCGCCGTGAATCGCGGCAATGATCGGCTTTTTGAAGCTTTCCATCCGTTCGAACACGTCCTGGCCTGCTGAAGCAAGCTGCGAAAATTGTTCGCCGGACGTTACTGTCGTGAATTCCTTAATATCTGCGCCTGCCGAAAAGAATTTTCCTTCCCCATGCAGAACGATAACCCTTACTGAATCATCATTCTCCACTTTGTCGAGCAGTTGATCAACCTCTCGGATAAGACCGCTTGATAATGCGTTGGCAGGCGGTCTGTTGATTGTGGCAACCGCAACTCCATCTTCAATAGCAAGTTTCAAGAACTCCATACATTCCCCACCCTTTCCGAAATGCCTATTTATCATCGCTCATTATCGTTTGTGTTTACGCTTTCATTCCATTTAAAAGTAAGCGATGGACTTCTGGTGCTAATTTCATCAAATCATACTTTTGATCATTCATCACCCATGAGGTGATCGTTTCGTCAATCGTACCGAATACCATTTGACGTGCCAACCGAATATCGATCTGCTTGTCAAACTCACCTTTCTCGATTCCTTCCTTCAAAATGGCATCGAGCAAAGACAAGTATTCTTTTAATACTTCATTGATCCTGAACCGAAGCTCTTTGTTTGATTGCCGCAGTTCCAATTGAGTTACAATGGCTAGGTGGCGGTCGCCATTAAGCAAACTGAAATGGTTTTCAATCATCTTTGCAAGCATTTCTGTCGCAGAGATTTCTTTTTTCAGGATTTCCTGTACGTTCTCGACAAAAACGCCCATCTTCTCCCGGAATACGGAGATAAGGATATCCTCTTTATTTTTGAAATAAAGATAAATTGTTCCGTCAGCGACGCCCGCTTCCTTGGCGATTTTCGAGACTTGCGCCTGATGATAGCCATTTTCAGCAATGACGATGACGGCCGCATCCACTATCTGTTTATATTTCGGTTTATCACGTTTCACATTCTCACCACCAAAAAGAAGAAAATATGAATGAGGATTCATTCATATTTTCATATTAATCGTTAATTTGATTATCGTCAAGTCTTTCGTCAGGAAGTTTGCAATTCCTGTTCCAACTTCTTTTTCTCCTCATCAACGAGGGCGCGCCGTAATATTTTTCCGACTGCAGTTTTCGGCAACTCTTTCCTGAACTCATATTGTCGAGGCACTTTGAACGACGCCAAATGTTCACGGCAATACGTATTCAATTCTTCCTCTGTCACCGATTGCCCTTCTTTCAGAACAATATAAGCCTTTACTGTTTCTCCACGGTATGGATCCGGTATGCCGGCGACGACACATTCTTGTATTGCCTCATGTTCGTAAAGGACTTCTTCGATTTCACGCGGATAGATATTGAAGCCGCTCGCAATGATCATATCTTTTTTCCTGTCGACAACATAGAAATGTCCTTCATCATCCATGTACCCTAAATCTCCGGTCAATAGCCACCCGTCTCGGAAAGTTTCGTTCGTTTCTTCAGGTCGGTTCCAGTAGCCCTTCATTACTTGAGGACCTCGTACCGCAATTTCCCCGACTTCCCCGTTCGGCAACGGCTCTGATGTTTCTGGTCCTAAAATGCAGGCGTCCGTATCAGGCCAAGGAACTCCGATAGACCCTTTCACACGTCTTTTCTCCCATACGAAATTTGCAATGGCAACAGGCGACGTCTCGGTTAATCCATATCCTTCTACGAGTTTCCCGCCAGTCACCTTTTCGAATTTTTCTTGAAGTTCGACAGGCAATGCTGCGGATCCACTAATGCACGCTTTGATGGATGAGAGGTCATACTTCGCGAGATCAGGATGATTCAGCAATCCGATATAGATTGTCGGGGCGCCTGGGAACAACGTTGGTTTCTGTTTATCAATCGCTTTTAATGCAGTATCGAAGTCGAATTTAGGGATCAGCACCATTTTATTGCCTAACATGACAGATAAGACAAGGACCGTCGTCATGCCATACACATGGAAGAATGGCAGGATTCCCATGACCGTCTCTTCGCCGTCCTCACATTTATACAACCACGCATTACACATCTGTGCATTGCTAATCAGATTGGCATGCGTCAGCATGACCCCTTTCGGCGGCCCAGTCGTCCCACCGGTATATTGAAGCAAAGCAATATCTTCGTCGAAATTAAAATCATAGGAAGCAGGATCAGGTTTTGCTATTTTCATTATTTCCGTGAAAAGATGGTTCATGCCACGGTGTTCCACCTTCACGATGATGCCATGCTCTTTTTTCTGGATGAACGGATAGATAAGGTTTTTCGGAAATGGTAAGTACTCTTTAATACCAGTAATGATGACATGCTCCAATTTCGTTTCCTTCACGATCTTCGTAATCCGTCCGAAAAGAATATCAAGCGAGATGATAACCTTTGCCCCGGAATCCGCCATCTGATAAGCCAATTCCCTCTCTGTATAAAGCGGGTTCGTCTGCACGACAATGCCCCCGATATAGAGGATGCCATAGTAGGCGATTGCACTTTGTGGACAATTCGGGAGCATGATCGCAACGCGGTCCCCTTTTTCAATGCCAAGTGAACGTAAATAGTTGGCAAATTTCAACGCCGACTCATGGAACTCTTTATAGCTAATATCCTTGCCCATGAAATGCATGGCCGTCTTTTCAGGAAACTTGTTTGCCGATCTCGTCAGGAATTCCTGAAGCGGAATCCGATCATAGTCAATCGTCTTCGGTATTTCTGGTGGATACATATCCAACCAAGGTCTTGCTATCATTGTAACCCCCCCTTTTCCCATTCCAATACTTTGAAAATTCCCTCTTAAAATATTATATCGATAAATGAATCCGCTTTCAAATAGAATATTACTTTTCCTATGAAAAAATGCCTTGACCGGCAAATTTCAGTCAAGGCGTATTTGTGAACATCCAGTAAATTCCTACTAGAATGAATAGAATACAGACAACGATTAATATCTTAGACAATTTCTCCATATCAAGTCTCCTATGAAATGCTGGCACCAATTACAAACGACAAGCCTACCGATATCGTCAGTGAAATGAATCCGACTGATCGGTTATCCTCTTCGATTTCCTTATCGATCTGGAACTTGGGTGTTAGGAATTCAAACAGCACGTATGCTACAACAAGCAGGAAAAAACCGAACAGGCCCCATCCAATCATTTGAGGCAATGAATTATGCTGCTCGATTGAGTAGCGGAAAATATTTGCCACTCCAAATATCTTCCCCCCTGTCGCCATGGCGACCGCTACATTCCCTTTACGGATTTCTTCCCAGTTATTATATTTTGTCACAAGTTCAAATAGCACCATCGAAAAGATGAGGCAAAGGACTACAACGCTGAAGTAGCCTGTAGTTTCTACGAGAGGATGACTCCAAAACCCGATTTCCGTCATTTAGTTTGACTCCTTTGAAATTCATTCATCCCAACGTTTACGTATAGGCGCAGGAAAAGTTTCATTTCATTTCACTCTTTTTCACTTTAATTCGACGACAGTCACTCCATGGCCGCCTTCGCCCGCTTCTCCGTAACGGAAGCTTTTTACACGAGGATGGTTTTTCAAATATGTTTGAACACCTTGCCGCAAAGCTCCTGTCCCTTTTCCGTGGATGATTGATACTTGATGATAATTGGAAAGCAATGCATCGTCCAAATATTTCTCCGTACGATGCAAGGCATCTTCATATCTTTCTCCACGAAGATCTAGTTCCAGTTTAACATAAGAATCTCTTCCTCTGACAGAGGCGGAGACGACAGTGTCTTTCACTTTTTCCGGTTTCGTATATTCCAGAACAGATTCGTCCAGCTTCATTTTCAATATCCCGATTTGGACGATCCATTCGTTTGCTGACACCTTTTCGACCAATGTACCCTTCTGTCCGTATGTGATGACCTTCACTTCGTCACCGGCTTCAAGTGGCCTTGGAGCAGCTTTAGCTTTGATTTTTTTCTTCTTTTCCTCGGGAGCTGCCCCTTCCAACCGTTTACGCGCTTCAATCAATTCATGCTCTTTTACGTTGGCTCCTGCGTTCAAGCGCAATGCACGCAAATCGGAAATTACTGCTTCCGTTTCGACTCGTGCATCGTCCACGATTTTTTTCGCTTTCCCTTTTGCATTCTCGATTAGTTTTTCTTTCATTTCATCGAATTCGGATACCTTCGTCTCTAATTCGCGTTTCAGTTTCTCCGTTTCAATAAGCAGTGCATGCGTCTGCTCGGCATCTTTTTCCGATTGCACCCTGCTCGACTCTAGTGAAGCGATCATCGAATCGACTTCACCGCGATCTGTTCCCGTGAATTTTTTTGCCCGTTTGATGATATGTTCATTTAGACCGAGCCGCTTAGATATTTCGAATGCATTACTTCTCCCAGGAACTCCTATCAATAAACGATAGGTCGGGCTCAGTGTATCAATATCGAATTCCACACTGGCATTCGCCACTCCCGGGCGATTATAACCATACGCCTTCAACTCGGGATAGTGGGTCGTCGCCATGACTCTTGCCCCCGTGCCATGCACTTCATCCAAAATGGAAATGGCCAATGCAGCCCCTTCCTGCGGATCAGTGCCTGAGCCAAGTTCGTCAAAAATGAGCAGCGAACGGGAATCGAATTTCTTCAGGATATCGACGATGTTCACCATATGGGATGAAAACGTGCTGAGGCTTTGCTCAATGGACTGTTCATCACCAATATCCGCGTATACGGAGTCAAAGACGGCAACTTCCGATCCGTCCAATGCAGGGATCGGAAGTCCAGCCTGAGCCATTAATGTGCACAAACCGACCGTCTTCAATGTGACGGTCTTCCCTCCTGTATTCGGCCCTGTAATGACAATTGTCGTAATCTCTTTCCCAAATTCAATCGTATTGGCAACAGCCTGTTCGATCGGCAACAAAGGATGGCGCGCCTTTGCCAACCGGATATAGCCTTCATTATTCACTGCCGGTTTTGTACATTTATGCGCAATCCCAAACTTCGATTTGGCGAGGATGATATCAATTTCAGATAAAATATCGACAAGGACAAAAAGATCATGGGCCACTTCTTGGACTTTGACAGATAGCTCCTGCAAGATCTTTTCGATTTCATCTTTTTCTTTCAATTTCAAGTTTCGGATTTCGTTATTTGCCTGAACGACAGCATCCGGCTCGATAAACAACGTTTGCCCGGATGATGACATGTCGTGGATAACGCCTCCGAAGTGGGATCTATATTCTGACTTAACAGGAATGACGTATCGGTCGTTTCTAATCGTCACGATGGCATCGGAAAGCATTTTCGATGCGTTCCTGCCCCTCGTATAGCCCTCAAGCTTTTCCCGTACACGTCCCTCCTGGATGCGCAAGCTTTGACGAATTGATCGAAGCGTGCCTGATGCACTGTCGACAACATGTCCATTGTCGTCAATGGCGGCATTGATTTCATGCTCAAGTCCCGTGAGAATTGGCAAAGCTTCTTTCTTGGCTAGAAAATGCGGGATTTCAATGTCTTCGTCTGCATCGACCGCTTCGATGAACTGTCTCAAAATCCGGCTCGCTCGAATCGTATTAGCAGTTTCCATCAATTCATATGCACTGAGGACACCGCCGATTTGTGCTCGTTTTGCATGCGGCCGAATGTCGCTGATGCCGCCCATCGGCACGTTCCCACGCACCCTCAATATAGCGAGCCCCTCATCCGTCTCTTCAAGTAAACGGACCACTTCCTGGAAGTCGCAAACAGGAACCAATTTTTCCATATATGTCCGTCCCGCAGATGATGTGCAATATGTTGCTACAATATCCCGGATCTTATCAAACTCAAGTGTTTTTAAAACTCGTTTTTCCAACGCCTTACACTTCCCTTCATTTCCGTATGATTTCACGGATGAATTGTTCCAACGGCCACGTGTTCACGACCGTCTCTTTTTTCAACCATGCTTTTTGCGCATACTTCACGCCAATATCCATATGATCCAATTGATCGATTGTATGCGCATCCGTATTGACGGCGATTTTGACGCCGGCCTCCTGCGCCATTGCCAAATAATCGACAGCCAAGTCGAAGCGATGCGGATTTCCGTTCAGTTCAAGGATTTTATCGTATGTCTTCGCCCATTCAATCAATTGGGATACGTCCGGGTCATAGCCTTCCCTTTGGCCGATAATCCTGCCAGTCGGATGAGCAATCATCGTAACATACGGATTTTTCATTGCCGCATGCAGCCTGTTCATGATCTGCTCCTGCGGTTGATTGAAATTTGAATGGATGGACGCAATGACGAAATCCAGCTCCTTTAATAAATCATCATCAAAATCAAGAGTTCCATCCGGAAGGATATCCATCTCTGTCCCACAGAATATCTCGATATCGTCATATTCAACATTCAATTTCCGGATCTCTTCAATTTGGCTTCGAACCCTTTCAGGCGACAATCCATTTGCTATCTTCAAATATTGTGTATGATCTGTAATGACCATATGAGAGTATCCGCGATCCCTGCATGCTTCGACCATCTCACGAATTGAATATCCACCGTCAGACCAAGTCGTATGCATATGGAAATCGCCACGGATATCCTCAAGTGTCACCAGTCCCGCAATTTCATGTGCTCGATCTATTTCCTTTCCATCCTTCCTTATAGATGGAGGAATGAAAGGGAGATCAAAGAATGCGAAGAAATCGGATTCCGATTCAAATGTCTTTACTGTTCCATCTTCCAGTTCAACACCGTATTCGCTAATTTTCATTCCTTGTGACTTGGCAAGTTGACGCATCTTCACATTATGGTCTTTCGAACCTGTGAAATGGTGCAACGCAGTCGCAAATTGTTCCTCAGTTACAAAGCGGAAATCGGCATCGACCAGTTCAGCCATGTCAAGAACGACCGACAACTTGGAATCGCCGGCCGCGACTGTTTCCTCGATCGGCATCACTTCCATCAACTTTTCCCGAACAACAGCAGGTTCATCCGTAACGATGATGAAATCGACATCGCTGCTTTCCTCTTCTGCACGGCGGAAACTTCCTGCTACCGAAAAAAGGGTAATTTCCTTTATTCCACGTAATTCATCCTCAATTGCTTTGACAATCGATTCTGCTTGCCAGACCGGCAGCTTCCCTTTTTTGGTACCTAGCTGTTCAAGTTCATGCAGGATCTTCTCCTCGGTCTTTTTGCCGAACCCTGGAATTCCGCTCACTTTGTTCGCTTCACAAGCGAGACGCAATGACTCAATAGAATCGATACCGATCGCTTCCCTAAGTTTGGCAATTCTTTTTCCGCCTAGTCCAGGTACTTTCAATAAAGGGATAAGCCCTTTTGGAACTTCTTCTTCAAGCTCCTTCAACAAGTCCGACTCGCCTTTTTCCATCAAATCGATGATGACTGCGCCTGTCCCTTTGCCAATCCCCTTTAATTTCAAAATATCATCCATTTCCGCAAGGCTCCGCGGATCGAGCTCGAGCACATTCGCCGCTTTCCGGAATGCCCCCACTTTAAATGGATTCTCCCCTAATAACTCCATATATAAAGCGATTTTTTCAAATGTGCGAATGATTGTTTTCTTATTCATGAGTAACCACTCCTCCATTTTGATCGTTTCTAGAAAAAAGGCTTCCCTCCAACCAAGGGGGAAGCCGTTCAGAATGTTTGTATAGGGCAGCCTGCGTTTTAGCACAGGCTGCAATACATCACTTCATATAGATATACCACCATTTTTTCACCGTTTCCGAAATGATTGGCGTATGCTCGAATATCGCGTCCGCCAATAATGATTTTCCAATCATACCTTGAATGGAATCCATCGGCAGCATTGCCAGTAGATAGAGTAATAGGAATATGAGAATATAAAACTCGATGAAACCTAGAACTGCTCCTCCGAAACGTGATAAAAAGCCCAATACCGGCAGGAACTTCAGGAAATCAAACATGGATGCAATCAACTGCAATACAAATTTGACAACGATAAAAATGATGACAAATGCAAGGACCCTGTAAAATGTCTGATCCAAATCAAGCTGTTCAACTGTCCAACTCAATTTGGATGCCGCAGTCACGCCGGGATATGGAATCCATAAAACGAACTTCTCGGACAATGGTTTGTAGTATATGTAAGCAATGATAAGGGCGATAAAGAAGCCTGTCATATGTATAACCTGTACGATAAGCCCCCGCCTAAAACCGGTGATCAATCCTCCCAAAAAGAGGAATAATAGTAGTAAATCAAGCATATACGACCGTCAACCCTTCAACTTATTCAATTCTTCTTCAAGGAGCTCAATTCGTTCTTTCAGCTTCAAATAATCGTGTACACTATTTACAGCAGTGAGGACCGCGATTTTGGAACTGTCCAAATAAGGATTTCGAGAACTGATTTCCTTCATTCTTTCATCGACCATCGAAGCGACGAGCTTGACATGATTGCTCGTTTCACTGCCGACAATAGTATACGTCTGTCCATATATGTCAACCGCAACGCGCGTTTTTTGCTCGTCTGCCAATGATGAACCCTCCCTATGTAAAAAGTTCTGTACCCAATCATACCATGAAATTGTTTTAGTTGAAAAGAGAAGGTAATGGTTTCACCGATGAATTCCGTTTCAGGCGGACTTACAAAAGCACAACACATCTACCTTCAGGATTATTGTACAATATGGAAAGAAGGTTTTGGAAGGGACGATATATATGAGCCAATGTGTTCTTCAATTGGAAAAAGCCAAGTTCGAAAAATTAATAGCCTATTACGTTGCTCTTAAAGTTACACGAAATGCACCTGGCGTTGTTTTTGCGGCAAAGTTGCCAGACGTTGCTATTACGGCATATAAGTCGGGGAAAGTGTTGTTTCAAGGCGGTGGAGCACTTCGGGAAGCTGCTCTTTGGGGAAGCGTTGATGGGAAGCCATCTTCTAAAAAAACAAGTGTAAAAGGCGAGATATTGCCTGAGCGTTTTTCCGAGCTATCCGTCCTCGGTTCTGATGAGACTGGTACAGGCGATTTCTTCGGTCCCGTTACGGTCGCTGCATGTTTCGTTAGTTCAAATCAAGTCGAACTGGTACGTGAATTAGGCGTACGGGACTCCAAGCAATTGACCGATGATTTAATGCGAAAAATAGCTCCTGATTTACAGGCGACACTAGTACACAGTGTCTTGACTTTGACAAATGAAAAGTATAATGAAGTGCAGGCAAAGGGATCGTCGCAGGGTAAAATTAAGGCGTTGCTTCATAATCAGGCATTGAAACATGTTCTTCGTAAAATGAATGATGAAAAGCCAGATTATATTTTAATCGACCAGTTCGCAGAACGTGGAATTTACTACAATCATATTAAAAACGAGCCGGAAATCGTTCGTGAAAATGTATTGTTTTCGACGAAGGCGGAAGGATTGCATGTAGCAGTCGCAGCTGCGTCAATCATCGCAAGGGTCGCTTTCCTGGAAGAGATGGACCGGTTGAGTGCGATCGCCGGCGTAATGCTCCCGAAAGGTGCGGGACGCGGTGTGGATGAAGCTGCGGCAAGGATTTTATTGAAAGATGGAGAAGCCGCTCTGAAATCGATGACGAAATGGCATTTTGCCAATGCACAAAAAGCGAAAAAGATTGCCGCGATGAAAAAATGATTGTTTAGGGCATAGAGACGGCTGACTTTTGGCGCGGAAGAGGCATCTTTGAGCGCGTAAGACGCCTCTTTGAGCGCGTAAGCCTTCTCTTTGAGCGCGAAACTCGCATCTTTGAGCGCGGAAGCCGTCTCTTTGAGCGCGAGACGGCGTGCTTTGGACTCTGACCTTCATTAACAGAAAAAAGACCGCTTATGGAGATACATTCCCCATAAGCGGTCTTTCGTTTTATCCGCGAAGCTGCGCGTCTGCTTCCTCTGTTAATGCTTTCAATACCTTTTCATGCGCCTTGACGACTTCTTCGTCCGTCAATGTTCGTTCCGGGTCAAAATAAGTCATTGAGAACGCAAGTGATTTCTTGCCTTCCTCAACTTTATCCCCTTCATACAAATCGAACAGCTTCACATCTTTCAACAGCTTGCCGCCCGCCTGTCTGATGATTGCTTCCAGCATGCCTGCGGAAGTTTCGCTCGCGACAACGAGTGCAATATCCCGTGAAATGGATGGGTAACGTGGAACCGGAACATATAAAAGCTCATCCGTTTCGGCAGATAGGATTCTTTCGAGATTTAACTCCATTACATACGTCTCTTTCAAATCACGCTTCTTCTGCTCGGTTGGATGGATTTGACCAATTAGGCCAATTCGTTCCCCGTGCAATAGAACTGCAGCCGTCCGTCCCGGATGCATGCCATCTACTACTTCCTTTTCAAACGACAGGCCATCCAACAAGCCTAGAAGGTCCATCATGCCTTCTACAATCCCTTTGACTACATAAAAATCAACTTTCTTCGTCTCTGCTTGCCAATCATGGTTCACCCATTTGCCTGTCACTACCGCTGACACATGCTCCACTTCGCGAGGAAGTCCATCCTCTTCTTCCCCGAGGAAGACAGAGCCTGTTTCGTAAAGTGCAACTGAATCCATGCGACGTGCAACGTTATACGTTGCCGCCTCCAATAGATGTGGAATCAGACTTTGACGAAGCACGCTCCGGTCTTCGCTCATCGGCATTAGCAATTCCGTTACTGGAGCCGTCTCCAAAGCAAACGCTTGCGCCTGCTCCTTCGATGTCAATGAATACGTGACTGCCTGATAAAGTCCCGCCCCTTCAAGGAACTGACGGACAATCCGACGCTTCGCTTGGTATGGCGTCAATCCGCCCGGCGTCGATTCGAATACAGGGAGTGTTTTCGGAATTTCATCGTATCCGTGCATACGTGCAATTTCCTCGATAATATCTTCCCTGATCTTCAAATCCTGCCTGCGTGTCGGCGCATCGATAACCAGCTGGCCATTGATTGCCTGCGTAGGAATACGTAGACGTTCCAAAATGGTCAGCATTTCATCCATCGATATCTTCATGCCGAGGCGGCTATTAATGTAATCCGGTGAAACTGTAATGCGTTCTGCCGTTTTATCAAGTTCATCAAAGATGACCGATCCTGCGAGGACTTCCCCGCCTGCCAGCTCTGCCATTAGCTGCGCTGCACGTTCTGCCGCTTCCTCAACCCGGTTTGGATCAACGCCTTTTTCGAAACGTGTGCTAGCATCGCTTCGAAGTCCGACTTCTTTTGAAGTGCGTCGAACTGATGAAGGTGCGAAATAAGCGGATTCAATGACAACAGTTGTTGTTCCGTCATGAACCTCCGAATTCGCTCCCCCCATGACGCCTGCTAGAGCTACAGGCTCTTTTCCATTCGTAATGACAAGGTTTTGAGGGTTCAATTTCCGTTCAACATCATCCAATGTCGTCATCACTTCGTCCGCTTCTGCATGACGAACAACGATTTCACCCGTCTCAAGACGGTCGTAATCGAATGCATGCAATGGCTGACCATACTCCATTAAGACATAATTAGTAATATCCACAACATTATTATGAGGACGGATGCCTGAAGCCATCAACGCATTTTGGAGCCATAATGGAGATTCCGCCACTTTGATATTCTTCACGACTTTTGCTACGTACATCGGATTGTCGACGGTTGCATCTACACGGAGCTTCAGTAAATCTTCCGCTTTTTCCGCTGCCGTAGGATAATCGATTTTCGGAAGTGCAATCCCTTGGGATAAAATCGCGCTGACTTCATAAGCGACACCTAGCATGCTTAGCGCATCTGAGCGGTTCGGAGTCAAGTCGAATTCGAGCACTGTATCGTCCAAGCCAAGCAATGGAAGAGCATTTTCACCCGGAACCGCGTCTTCAGGCAACACATAAATGCCTTCCGCGTAAGCTTTTGGAACAAGTTTCCCTTCGATTCCAAGTTCTTGCAAAGAACAGATCATGCCATTCGATTCTTCACCGCGCAGTTTCGCTTTTTTAATCTTAAAATCTCCTGGAAGAACCGCTCCGGGCCGCGCAACAATCACTTTTTGTCCTTGCGCGACATTCGGCGCTCCACAAATGATTTGTGTAATCTCTTCACCAACATCCACTTGGCAGATGTTCAATTTATCCGCTTCGGGATGCTTCACGCACTCCACCACATGTCCAACAACGACATTGGTCATCCCATGCGAACGATCGATGATGGAATCCACCTCGATGCCGGAACGTGTAATTCTTTCTGCTAAATCTGCAGGATTGATTCCGTTTATATTGACGTACTCATTTAGCCATTTCGTTGATACTAACATTTTATCTCCTCCTTAAGCTTCCGTCCGATGGAATTGTGATATGAAACGTACGTCATTCGTATAGAAATGACGGATATCTTCCACACCATATTTCAGCATCGCAATCCGCTCAGGTCCCATACCGAATGCGAATCCTGTTACGACTGCAGGGTCGTAGCCCGCCATTTTCAGTACATTCGGATGCACCATTCCTGCACCTAAAATTTCGATCCATCCCGTCTTCTTACAAACATTACAGCCGTCCCCTCCGCATTTGAAGCAGGAAATGTCCATTTCAACGGATGGTTCAGTGAAAGGGAAGAAGCTTGGACGCAAACGGATTTCACGATCTGCACCGAACATTTTCTTTGCGAACAGGTCGAGCGTCCCTTTCAAGTCGCTCATACGAATATCTTCTCCTACAACGAGTCCTTCGATTTGCGTGAATTGGTGGGAATGCGTTGCATCGTCGCTATCCCGGCGATACACTTTGCCCGGGCAGATGATTTTGATGGAACTTCCGCCTTTCGCCTCCATCGTTCTTGCTTGTACCGGCGATGTATGTGTTCGAAGAAGAATTTCCTCGGAAATATAGAAGGAATCCTGCATATCACGCGCCGGATGCCCTTTCGGCAAATTGAGCGCTTCAAAGTTGTAATAATCCTTTTCCACTTCAGGGCCTTCTGCGATTTCATAGCCCATGCTGATGAAGAAGTCTTCTATTTCTTCAACTACGCGTGTCAGTGGATGATGATTGCCTGTTGGTGCCGGACGGCCAGGCAAAGTGACGTCGATCGCTTCTTTTTCCAATTGCGCATTGATCGCTTCTTCTTCCAGTTTCGTCATTTTCGCTTCCAGTGATTCCGTCACCGCTTCACGGACGACGTTGACGAGCGCCCCCATCTTAGGACGTTCTTCAGCTGGCAGTTTCCCCATCCCTTTCAACAAATCGGTAATGGGACCTTTCTTGCCGAGGTAAGCGACACGGACGTCATTTAATTCCTTGACGGACGATGCTTCCTGGATTTTCGTCAACGCTTCTTCTTTCAATTGCTGCAGTTGCTGTTCCATTGTCATTCTCCTTTCAAAATAAAAAAACCCCGCCCCAAAAAAGGGACGAGGACGAGTTCGCGGTACCACCCTGATTATTATGCAGAACGCATAATCACTTCATTTGGAATAACGGCCCTCTACCGGCACGCCTTTACAGTTTGCACTGGTCCAAGCGGCAGCTCGCGGGGTGAACTTCAACAGTGTTTCGCCTATCCGCGCTCTCAGTCAAGGCGCCGATTTCCTGTCGGTTTCATACTGTTTACTTTTCCCGGTCATAGCCATTAGAAAATTATATACAACTTTACTATACCCGATTTCGTTTTGTTCATCAACATAGATCTCATTGCTTACCGTACGTATAAAGCAGGATGCCCGCAGCAATGGCGACATTCAATGATTCCGCTTTTCCGTACAATGGAATCTTCACGATGTCATCGGCTTTCGATAAGTATTCGGCGGCAACTCCACTTCCTTCATTTCCAACGATTAGCGCAAATTCACTCAACGGACTTACAGTGAAATGATCGACGGCATTGTGCAAACCCGTTCCGATGACTTTGATGCCGGACGACTTTGCCCGGTCAATCCATTCACCGAGCTCCCCTTTCACGACAGGGATATGGAAATGAGATCCTTGAGCGGAACGCACTGTTTTAGGATTGAATGGATCCGCTGAACCTTTCCCGAGGATAACTGCATCCATTCCAGCAGCATCCGCAGTCCGGATCATTGTTCCGATATTTCCCGGATCCTGTACAGCATCGATGAATAAAAGCTTCTTCCAGCTGTCAGCTTCCTCACCTGAATGTTCCGGCTGACGGCAATGAGCAAATATTCCTTGTGACTGCTCTGTCTCTACCAGTTCTTTTGCAACCGCCTTTGTTACTTGGATAAGTTGTAGATTATCGGTTTTCCAACTAGCAGGAAGTTCCAAATCCTCCCTAACAATTAAATGAAGGATTGTCCCTTCCTTCTTCATAGCCTCTTCGACGAGATGGAAGCCTTCAACGAGGAATTCTTCAGATTTATCGCGATCCTTCTTAGACGTTACAAGCTTTTTCCAATGTTTTACGAGCGCATTTTGCGTTGATTCGATTCTTTTCATGTATTGTGCGACATCCTTTTTCTTCTAGTGTAACAAATGTCCGTATAGTTGGCGATCAATGTGTACAAAATGATGGCAGGAGGATGATAAGATGAATTTTCAAATTCGTGACGCCATCGCCGCTAATATGTCGAATAACTCGGCGACCGATATTCGAAGCGTTGTTGAGGATGCATTACAGCGAGGCGAAGAACATTTATTACCAGGTCTAGGAGTATTTTTTGAAAAGCTGTGGGTCAATGCCGATGAACAGGAAAAGTCGAAAATCAGCGGTGAACTTGCCCAGGCGTTCTCTGCAGGATCATAAAGAACGGTAAAAGCCACTCATCTGAGTGGCTTTTACCGTTCTTTGAACATAATTCCCTACAGTAAAGCCGCCAATACAGCTTTTTGTGCATGCAATCTGTTCTCCGCCTGCTGAAAAACATACGAATTCGGACCGTCAATTACGGAAGTCGCAACCTCTTCTTCACGGTGGGCCGGCAAGCAATGTAAAAACATATAGTCTTTCTTTGCATTTGCAACAAGCTGATCGTTTATCTGGAACCCTTTGAATGCTTCAAGTCGCGCAGCAGCCTCTTCCTCCTGCCCCATGCTCGCCCAGACGTCCGTATAGACGACATCTGCGTTTCTCACCGCTTCAATAGGATTGTTTGTCTGTAAGACGGATCCGCCATTCGCCGCAGCAATTTTTTCAGCTTCCACATAAAGGTCGGAATTGAACTCATACCCTTTAGGCGTTGCGACCGCTACATGCATCCCCATACTCGCCGCCCCAATGACCAACGAATGGGCAACATTATTTCCGTCGCCTACATAAGCGAGTTTCTTGCCGGCAATAGACCCTTTCACTTCGATCATCGTCAATAAATCCGCAAGCGCTTGGCATGGATGATACATATCCGTCAGTCCATTGATAACGGGGATTGATGAATGCTTCGCTAGCTCTTCCACCATTTCATGCGAGTTTGCTCGAATCATGACAGCGTCCAAGTACCCCGACAATACTTTTCCGGTATCATGCACCGATTCTCCGCGTCCGATTTGAAGATCATTCGCATTCATATACATCGCATGGCCGCCAAGCTGTACCATGCCGACTTCGAATGAAATCCTTGTACGTGTGGAATGTTTTTCAAAAATCATGCCGAGTGTCTTCCCTTGCAGTATGGGGGGAATTTTTCCTGCAATTACTTCTTTCTTCATCACCAACGCTTTTTGCAATAAATAATCGATTTCTTCACTCGTATAGTCCAATAACGTCAACAAATCACGGCCTTTTAGCTGACCTTCAATTTTTTTCGCAGTTTTTAATGTCGATATATGCATTTTCACCAAAATGATCATCTCCATCCTGAATATGGTTTGTATGTTTCATTATATGTACGTATATTTATAAAGTCAAATGAATTATTATGAGCAATCTAGAAATACTTAGTTAGTCAGAAGTATGCTTTACTAATGGTTTTTTATTCATTAGATAAGAATTTACCAATATGCATTTATTCACATATATATGTATAAAAAAGATCGCACCTCTAGCAGGCACGATCTTTCCTATCAGTCCTTATTGAAAAATGATTTGATCAACTGTGTCAAGGTCGAGCTTCTTGATTACTTCCACAATCAATTTCACCGCATTTTCGTAATCATCCCGGTGCAGCATTGCTGCATGGGAATGGATATAGCGAGTTGCGACGCAAATGGCAAGAGACGGCACGCCGTTCCCGCTTACATGGATTGAACCTGCATCTGTTCCTCCGCCCGGAATCGCCTCGAATTGGTATGGGATGCCGTGTTCTTCTGCCGTATCGACGACAAGATCACGCAAACCTTTATGGGAAACCATCGATGCATCATAGAGAAGGATTTGAGGCCCGTCGCCCATTTTGCTTGTCGATTCCTTTGAAGTGACGCCTGGCGTATCTCCCGCAACGCCTACGTCAACTGCAAAGCCGATATCCGGATTCACTTTTGCAGCAGCCGTTTTTGCACCGCGCAAGCCGATTTCCTCTTGCACCGCACCAACGCCGAATACGATATTCGGGTGATTTTCACCTTTTAGCGCTTTCAGGACGTCAATTGCGATTGCACAGCCAATGCGGTTATCCCATGCTTTCGCAAGCAAGTATTTATCATTGTTCATGACCGTGAATTCGAAATACGGAACGATCATATCACCGGGCAGAACGCCCCATTCCATCGCTTCCTTCTTCGATTCAGCTCCGATATCGATGAACATGTCTTTAATGTCCACCGGCTTTTTCCGGGCTTCCGCAGATAGGATATGAGGAGGCTTCGATCCGATGATGCCCGTCAAAGTGTCCCCTTTACGCGTAACGATCGTCACTCGTTGGGCAAGCATGACTTGCGACCACCATCCGCCGACCGGCTGGAAGGAAATGAATCCTTTATCGTCAATTTTCGTCACCATGAAGCCGACTTCATCCAAGTGGCCTGCCACCATCACTTTCGGTCCATTTGCATCGCCACTTTTTTTGGCAATCAAAGATCCGAGTCCATCGTATTCAATTTCATCAGCGTATGGCTCGATATATTTCTTCATGACTTCACGCGGTTCACGTTCATTGCCGGGAATCCCCTTCGCGTCCGTCAAGTCTTTCAGCATGAGTAACGTATCATCCATCTTCGACATTTATTTCGACCTCCTAAGTAAAAAACTTCAAATTCAGTATAGATGAAAGATAGCAACAATGGAAGTGCTTTCACAATCACAATATTTCTTTGCGAAGCTGTGCTGCACTCTTCGGAGAAAGCAGTCCAGGGGCGACGTCAAACACGGTTTTTGCGCCTATATCCCCTTTTTTATTCAACCTGTAAGCCGCCCTCGCATAAGCGACTAGTACGCTGGATGTGAATTCCGGATTGCTGTCCAATTTCAATGAAAATTCCATAACCTGATTGTTCGTAGCGCCGGTTTTCCCGCTACGGATGACAAAACCGCCGTGAGGCATTGCGCTATGGTCTTCTCTCAATTGCTGCTCAGTAATGAAATGGACTGTCGTATCATAATCTGTAAAGTAATTGGGCATCGTCACGATCGCTTGCTCTACCTCGGCTGCGTCGGCACCTTCTTCCAATACAACATAGCATTCACGTGTATGCTTGTCGCGCGTCGTCAGTTCCGGCTGTGATCCGTTGCGCACCTGTTCGACTGCCGATTCAACAGGAATCGTATATTGGACTGCCCCTTTGACCCCCTCGATCCTTCTGACAGCATCCGAATGTCCTTGGCTCAACCCTTTCCCCCAGAACGTATAGGTTGCACCCTCAGGAAGAATCGATTCTCCGTAAAGCCTGTTGATCGAAAATAGTCCTGGATCCCATCCTACGGAAATGATAGCCGTTTTACCATTCGGTCTAGCCGATTCATCTACCGCTTCAAAGTATACGGGAATCTTAGCATGCGTATCAAAGCTGTCTACTGTATTGAACAGCCTCGAAAGCGCAGGTCCTTGTTCAGGAAGATCATCTTTCGAACCCCCGCATAAGATCAGTACGTCAATATCATCCACATGTTCTTCGATTTCATTCAAACGCAAAACAGGTGCACCGCTATTCACTCTCAAGTCTCCCGGTTCTCTACGGGTGAATACGCCAACGAGCTCCAGATCATCGTTTTGAGCAATTGCCGACTCGACCCCTTTGCCCAAATTTCCGTATCCAGCGATGCCAATTCTGATTTTCGTGTCCACTATGACCATCCCTCTCTTTGCAAGTATTCTCTCATTTTATCGTTTCGCCACAATTTTGGCTAATTATTCTTTTGTTCACAAGCTGTCCTTTTGCCTAATCCGGCATCCATGGTAAAGTAGAATATGAGTCAATTTTATGAAATGAGGATTCCAAATGCGTGCTTTCGTTTATATAATCGTCTTTTTTTCCTTCTTTGATTTATTTTCACAACTTCCTATCATGAGCCCTTTTGCTTTGTCCTTAGGTGCTTCATCGTTCATGACGGGGTTGGCTGTCGGAATGTATTCATTTTCCAATACCATCGGGAATGTCATTTCCGGATTCATGACGGACCGTAGAGGACCGTTCGCTATTCTGCTTATCGGATTATTTGCATCAGGTATTTCTCTGCTTCTTTATTCCTTCGCAATAGGACCTGCTTCCCTTCTCGGGATTCGCTTCGTCCATGGCTTCATGGAAGGGCTAATTGTCCCTGCTGCCTTTACATTCCTCGCCAATCGTGCCGAAGAATCAAAGCGAGGCCGAAGTGTAGCCATTTCAGGCGCCTTTGTAGGAATGGCGGCAATCATTGGTCCTGCTTATAGCGGCATTGTCGCTTCAAAAACGGGTGCTCCATTCATTATGACAGTTAACGGCGTCATTATGTTCATCCTTGCGATCGCCGCATTTTTTGTTTTACGATCTGTTTCATTTGAAAAAAAGCAAAGAACAAAAGAAGCAAAGCATTTCAGAGTCCGGTATTTGTTCAAGCATCCCGGCATGGTCCGTGCTTTCGCAGGCGCGTTTTTCCTTATGTTCTCACAAGGTGTGTTGGCTTTAGTCTTGCCTTTGAAAGTCGAGGCGCTCGGATTTGACACAAAAGCGACGGGCATGCTGCTCAGCACGTTCGGCGTCGTCGCCATCCTGATATTCCTGCTGCCGATCAACCGTATTTTCGATAAAGTACGTCCGATGATCACATTGGCTTTCGGCATCTCGATGATGGGGGCAAGTATGCTTTTCCTTAGTCAAGTTTCAGAGTTGCAGCTCCTGTATTTGGCAATGGCATTGTATGGAATAGGTTTTGCATTTCTATTCCCTTCCATTAATTCTTTGCTCATCGATTCTTCATCACCGGAATTCCGCGGAAAGGCTTACGGCTATTTCTACGCATTCTTTTCCATCGGGGTCGTCGCAGGCTCAAGTCTCATCGGCTATTTGGATTTGACATTCAAGGGTGGGTTCATGCTCACTGGCATCATCCTAATAAGCGTCGCCGTTTATACGATCCTCGGAATGAAAAAGAGTCTACTATTGACAGAGGGGCCTTGATAGGTTAAAGTCTTACACGAAATGAATAACCCTGTTCGGGAGAGGTTCATAGCGACCCTCTATAAAAAACTATGGATGACGGAAATTTTGCCATGTCCATTTACGTGACATGGCTTTTTTTGTTCTCTATGGCCCCTCCCTGACAACTATAATCATGGAGGTTTTTTAATTGGCTGGAAGAGATGAAAACACATTAACGGATTTAACTTTGCTAGGGAATCAAAATACAAAGTACGCCTATGAGTATGACCCTACTATTTTGGAATCCGTCGATAATATGCACACGGAACGGGATTTCTTCGTCAAATTCAACTGCCCCGAATTCACATCACTTTGTCCGATGACAGGACAGCCGGACTTCGCAACAATGTATATCAGTTTCGTGCCGGATAAAAAATTGGTCGAAAGTAAATCATTGAAATTGTATTTGTTCAGTTTCCGCAATCACGGAGACTTCCACGAGGACTGCGTCAACATCATCATGAATGATCTAATTAAGCTGATTGATCCACGCTATATTGAAGTATGGGGCAAGTTCACTCCGCGTGGCGGACTTTCCATCGATCCTTATTGCAATTACGGAAAGCCTGGTACGAAATACGAAAAAATGGCGGAACATCGAATGATGAACCATGACATGTATCCCGAAAAGATCGATAACCGTTGAGGGGGAAACAATGAAATGCGTTATTATTTAAGCGGGATTTTTGTCGGCCTGTTAATTTTATCGAATATCGTGGCGGTCAAGTTGATGAGCATCGGCGATTGGATCGTAATACCGGCAGCAGCCATCATCTACGTTTGCACGTATCCAATTTTGGATGTATTGACGGAAGCCTATGGAAAAGAAGCTGCAAGAAAGACGGTTCAGACTGGCTTCATCGCACAGCTTTTCGCAATCGGCTTCATTTGGCTAGCAATCCATTTGCCGGCAGCCTCTTTCTATGAACATCAGGAAGCATTCGAAACGATTTTCACAGCGGGCTTCCGCGTGACAATCGCAAGCTTGGCTGCGTACCTCATCAGTCAGAACCTGGATGTCACCATATTCGATAGATTGAAAAGAAGGCATGGTGCGAAAAAGTTATGGGTGCGGAACAATGTGTCAACGATGGCAAGCCAACTCGTCGATACGACGATTTTCATAACAATCGCTTTTGCGGGAACGATGCCGATAGGTGCTTTGTTAGGAATGATCGCTAGCCAATATGTCTTCAAATTCATCATCGCCGTTTTGGATACGCCGATCGTCTATTTGCTCGTGTCTGTATGTAGAAAAAAGGAACCTGAAATTATGAGCGAAGAGATATCATTACAGAACTGATCGCCATAAACGAGAACTTTTCAAAGATAAATGAGAACTTCATAGCCCTAAACGAGAACTTTTTGACTTAGAATGAGAACTTTCCATGGAGTAATGAGAACATAATGATCTGTAACGAGAACTCTCTGTGGAATAATGAGAACTTTATGGGGATAAACGAGAAGTTCCAAATGTAAATGTATAAAAAACAGGTGAAGGAAATCGCATTTTTGCGATCCTTCACCTGTTTTGTATTTAGTTAACTAGTTTGTGAAGCGAATGATTTTATTTCTTCCATGAATGCTTCGCCGTATCTTTCCAGCTTCGCCGCCCCGACGCCGTTCACTTCCAAAAATTCTTCTTCCGTAACCGGCATTTTTGCCGCCATGTCACGCAATGACTTATCCGAAAAGACGACGAACGGAGGTACTCCTGCTTCTTGAGCAAGCTTCATGCGAAGTGCACGCAACTGGTTGAATAAAGGATCATCTTTCGCTATCTGCTTCGTTTCGACGGTTCCTTTTCTAAACACTTTGATTTTACCAGTCAATACATCCTTGCCTTGTTCAGTGACATAGATAATCGGGAACTGACCGTTTTCCACACCGAGATAATTTTCGGAGATGATGAATTCGATAAAATCGGAAATGTCTTTCGCATTCCTTTCTTTCATCAAACCATATGTAGTTAATTTATCAAACCCGAACTCCAACACTTTTTTATTTCGTGAACCTGTCAGAACTTGAGCAATCATCGTTTTTCCGAATCGCTGCCCCATTCGTATGACGCAGGATAGTACCTTCTGCACATCAACCGTCACTTCAAAGCTCTCGCGGGTGTCTGTACAGTTTGCGCAACGGCCGCAATCCTGCACGTCCGTCTCCCCGAAATATGAAATGATGAACTTTTGAAGGCATGATTCAGTATGGCAGTAGTCGATCATCGACTGCAGCTTCTCAAGCTCGGCGGGAATTCGATTTTGATCCTGCGATTGGTCAATGAGGAACCGTTGCGTGATTACGTCCTGCGAAGAGAATAAAACGGTGCACTCACTATCCAGTCCATCCCTTCCCGCACGGCCTGCTTCCTGATAATAACTTTCCATGTTTTTCGGCATTTGGTAATGGATTACGTAACGGATGTTACTTTTATCTATTCCCATCCCAAATGCATTCGTTGCAACCATGATCGTCGCCTCATCCATAAGGAACCGGTCCTGCTCCGCTTGCCGGACACCATCCGAGAGTCCAGCATGATATTTTGCAACAGCGACTCCGCTTCGTTCTAACGTGGCATGGATCTGGTCAACTGCTTTACGGGTGGCGGCATAAATAATACCCGCCTCTCCATCGTTCTTTTTAACATAGTCCTTGACGAACTTGTCCCTGTCCTGCCCTTTAATGACAGAAAAGGTGAGATTGCTTCTCTCAAAGCCAGTCATTACTGTGTTTTCCTGTTCAATATGCAATTGGCCGCAAATATCTTCCCGGACGGCAGGCGTTGCAGTAGCCGTCAAAGCCAAAACGACCGGTTTTTGTTCGAAGGAAGATATGACTTTGCTTAACATCCGGTAACTCGGCCTGAAATCATGTCCCCATTGCGAGATACAGTGTGCCTCGTCGATGGCGATCATCGGGATATCCATTTTACCGATTTGCTGAATAAATGAAGGGGATTCAAATCGCTCAGGAGCTACATAAAGCAGACGATACATTCCTCCTAGTGCATTTTCAACCGTCCCGAAATATTCTTCCGTTGATAATGTACTATTAATGTACGCTGCTGGTATGTCGATTTGATGCAAGGCATCCACTTGGTCTTTCATCAATGAAATTAAGGGGGATACGACAAGTACTGTGCCCTCCATTACTAGCGCAGGAACTTGATAGCAGATGGATTTACCGCCGCCTGTAGGCATGACGCATAGTGTGTCTTTCCCTTCAAGCACGTTTCGGATGGCTTTTTCTTGCCCGGTGCGGAAGGAAGAAAATCCAAAATAGGTAGATAAGACGGAATTAATTTTTTCGATTGGACTCACCTCTCTTTATCAATCAAAGAAAAAAGCACCCATTTTCGGCGCTTTTTCACCTTTCTTACTCCAGCAACAACCGTTCTTCATCGCGGCTATGTATTTCATTGACAACTAGCAGTGCATAAAACTTCTGTAAAACTGTAGGGCTGAGTTTTTCTGTTTCGCGAAGCATTTCGATATCTTTTACGATAATCCTAAGCAGATCGTGATCTCTCGTCAATTGGGTGATGGCCTCTTCCAATTCTGGATTCTCTTTTTTGATTTCCAGATAGAGCCCTTCTTCTTCGGCATCAGCGTGGCTAATCACCCTTGACTTCCAATAATCGATCAGTTCATCAGCTGCTCGATCAGCCGATTTCATATCGCCTTCCTGCAGAAACTCTATTAGCAGTTCGGTCTTGCTGACTGCTCCTGATAATCCGCCTTCATGGATGGAGCGGTGAGCTTGGAGTTGTTTCAATGCCGGTCCTGACATGTCACTCATCCTTTCAATTAGATGCTTTCTTATAGAATAACAGACATTTGTACAAGTCACCAATTGAAATACTTATACATATGTCCCAACAGGATTTCCGCTTCAGGCTGACGCTTGCTTACCTGCAGTTAAGTCGTTTTCTATATGTATTTAAGGGACTTTGATATCAACAGGCAGTTGCTCTCCGTTTCGGCGCACGCTTTCCGCGGGCATGGCTCGAGCCTCCTCAGTCGCAAAAAGCGTGCTCCTTCCGGGGTCTCAAGGCTCATGCTATTCCCGCAGGAGTCGGCGCCTGCACTCCAAGCAACGGATGCCCCTAATAAATATAATATGCCCATGCACTTTCAGGAACTTAATCACACATGCAATCACTGCAACAGTCACGTGAGTTGTATTTCCTATCGCACATCATAATTGAGTGGCGTATATCCATAATTTACAATAGAATTAAATAAAAGTTATGGGGGTGTATTTATGACGAATAATAAAACCATCAGTCAAACAGAGCTATCTAAAAGATTTGGTTGGACTGAATCAAAAGGAAGACAGTGGATTAAAAAGTTCCAAAGATATCTACCCTTTGAAGAAACAGGAATTTATAAGTACTACGATGAAGAAGCATATGAATTTTTAAAGAAGGTTAAGAAATTAAATGACGCACATTTAAGTTTAAATGAAATTGAAAATATTTTTGAAGAACAAGGAGTTCCAAGTTCTGAGATTGAAATAAACAGAATAATTTCAGAAAAGAATAGACTAACAATAATCGAGAGTAAAGTTTTAACGACAATGCCTTCTTCTAAAGATTTAGTCATCCCAATATTATTGGTAATGTCAGATGAAGATTTATACATTGCGACTAAGTTGAATGAGGGAGTTGCAAATCATTTTAAATTGATAGAAGAACAAATTAATTTTTCGTATCCCGATAGCAAAGAAACAGTATTTGTGAGTCGTATGAGGGCAACGAGATTTTCATTACAGAAAAAAGGATATATAGAAGAAGTAGGAAAACATACCTACCGAATTACTAAAGATGGTTTAGATTTGCTTAATGAAAGTGAAATTGAGATTCAAGAAGAACTAGAAGAATTAGAACAAGTGGTAGATCCGATAAAAGTAATTAACGAGCAATTAGTAGAACTTGATAAGTATTTGATAGATAAGATCCTTACAGAACTTCAGAAAGTCCATTGGAAAAGGTTTGAAAGCATAGTTGTGGAACTATTAACTGCAATGGGTTACGGGGATGGAGAAGTAACTCAAAGTACAAATGATGAGGGTCTTGATGGAATAATAAAAGAAGATAAACTTGGTTTGGATAATATTTATGTTCAAGCTAAACGTTGGATAAACACCGTTGGCAGACCCGATATAATGGCGTTTGTAGGTGCTTTAGAAGGGAGAAGTGCTAGTAAGGGTGTCTTTATTACTACATCTAGTTTTTCTCAAGGTGCGAATGACTATGTTAAAGTTCTTCCTTATAAGAAAGTTATCTTGATTGATGGTAACAAATTAGCTAGATATATGTTAGATTATAATGTTGGTGTCACTATCAAGCGTAAGGTATTAATTAAAGAAGTTGATTTCACATTCTTTGAAGGTGAGTAAAGAAGAGTACATCACAATTACGTGATGTACTCTTCTTTATATAGTTACTCAAGTGCAGCAATCAAATATTTCAAGAATTAGATATACAGACACATGGTTACATGGATTACTGAATCGTTATGAGGAAAACACTAAAGTACCCTTAAATCGAGTACGGAAATAAATATATTTAACCGAGAGCACAAATAGTTTTCATATTAGGGATTACCTTTGGTTAGTATCTTTAATGTCGCCAATCTCACTTCAGTTTTTTCCCGCCATAGCTAAATCTACTACAGCTACTCCACCCAGACCAAGCGACCATCCATTTTTTAAATACAGTGTTGTGGCGCACGTAGTACTGTCGGGTATATAGCTTTATCTAAGTGAAGAACTTTTTAGCTGGCCCTTCAATGCGCTGTTTTAATAATCGCTTTGTCCTTGTGATTCGTTAGTTCCAGCAAATTCGCGATGAGCATATCACATTTTTCTACCCGATGCTAACATCGGATTTAACATCGGTTGGTTTCAATTAGATACGATTTGATGAAATAGACAAAAAGAAAAACCCTACTGAATACAAGGGTTTTGATACTTATTGAAATCCATTGATTTCGTATTACGGAAACGAGAGGATTTGAACCCCCGCGGCGCGTGAACGCCGTAGCTGATTTCGAGTCAGCTCTCTTCAGCCTCTTGGGTACGTCTCCAATTCAGACAACATAAATTATACGCCCCACTTAGAAGATTGTAAAGTTCACACTTGACAAAAATACCAATATCCTTACGACGATAAACACTGACTTTTCCAGGTTTTATCGATCTAATTGAGACCGAATAAAAGCTTAGAATAAGCCCAATATCAATTTCACTGATAATAGGCTTATTGAATTATAGCTGGTAATTCTTTAGTGTTTTATTGAATCGAGGTATGACTGTTGATTGGAGCGGAAGGTGGCGACTCCTGGGGGATTAGCGAGACAGGTGAGACCCCGCAGGTAGCGAAGCGAACGAGGAGGCTTACCGCTCGCCCCCCCGGAAAGCGTCCACCTGAAGCGCAAATCAACACTTTGTCAAATGATCGCCACTATAAATGGACTTTTAAGCGAACTCCATTCTCGTAAGTCTCTGCTGTTTAAACCTTTGCAATTCTAACATTGCTCACCATTGCCAAGCCAAGTACGACCATGATTATAACGAAAAACGGAGGTCCGATATATGGACTGAGAAAGTATGTCAATGTCAACAAAACACCAGCTGCCGTAATCGGCAGTCCATAAAAGGAACCATCAAATTCCTTTACATTGTAGCGAGCGAGACGGATGGCTCCAGCGGCGATATAAAAGACAGTTGCTGCAATTCCTACCCAAAGCATCGAGGATAAATCAGTCATATAGATTAAAAGCGCAGGAGCTACCCCGAATGATACAATATCACTTAATGAATCTAGTTCTTTGCCAAACATCGATTCAGAATGAAAGTGCCGTGCTGCCATTCCATCGAAACGGTCGAAAAGAGCTGCAAGGAAAATGAACACCAAGCTCATATGGCCAAGATCCCGGGCGATAAGAATGATTGCGATGATTCCAAAGCTTAAGTTTGTAATTGTGATTGAATTCGCCACTTGGCCTTTTATTTTCGTATAATCTAAGTATCTAGATAAAAACATGACGATACCTCCAGTATTGTTATCTTGCCAAACTACTAATCTGAAAACATAGGAGACGGTTGAAATGAAAAAAATAGTATTTAAACGCTTTGTCGAATTGAGCGGACATCCCGCATCTTCCACTTTATTAAAAACAATTGCCCGCTCACGCCTAAGTCGGAAACTCATCAAACCGTTTGCGAAGACATACCATATTAACGAAGAGGAAGCAGAATTTCCAATAGATCATTATGATAGCCTTCAAGCTTATTTTACGCGTAATTTGAAAAAGGGTTCACGGCCGATCGACGAGCGCCCCAATATACTGACTTCCCCGGTTGACGGTGTTGTCACGGAATTTGGAACGATCGGTATGAATCAGACATTTATGATAAAGAACCATCTATATAGTATAAACCAAGTTTTGGGAGATGAAAAGAGAGCACTTCCATTTAACGGTGGATTCTTTTATGTTTTTTATCTCTCCCCAAGCCATTATCATCATTTCCATTATCCATACGACGGTGAAATTCTATCGAGATATGCTCTCGGAACAACTTCCTTCCCGGTAAATGATCTTGGTTTACGGCTAGGCAACCAGCCTTTTGCGACAAACTACCGAATCATTTCAGAACTTATGACGACTCATGGAAGGATGGCTATGATTAAAGTGGGGGCTCTGAATGTGAATAGCATTCATATTTTGGATTCCTCCACTTCTTGTAAAAAAGGCGAGGAGTTCGGCTACTTCTCATTTGGATCAACTGTCATTTTATTTTTAGAGAATAACGGCTCCTTCCGACCTACGATTCCGGTGAATTCCGAAGTGAAGGTGGGACAATCCGTCGGAGAATGGTGAAGAGATTTATGATCACATTTGTTCATAATTTATCATTGCGACATTCATCACATTCGATTTATTCTGTTAAGTATAATCATAATTACACAATAAAAAGTATTTATCAATAATCATTATAATTAACTGTGGATTTCATGTATAGGCTATGCTATATTGAAAAAGAAGTATAGTAGATTAGAAATTCAAGGAGGCATTATCAATGACAAGCAATGATAATCATTCTCAAAAGAAACTGACAACCGCTGCTGGGGCACCTGTAGTGGACAACCAAAACTCGATGACTGCGGGGCCTCGTGGGCCTGTACTTTTGCAGGATGTTTGGTTGATTGAAAAACTAGCGCATTTCGACCGTGAAGTCATTCCTGAACGACGCATGCATGCAAAAGGATCCGGTGCTTACGGAACTTTCACGGTGACAAATGATATTTCTCAATACACAAGAGCGAAGTTGTTCTCTGAGGTCGGCAAAAAGACGGATATGTTTGCCCGTTTTTCAACAGTTGCAGGCGAACGAGGAGCTGCTGATGCTGAGCGTGACATCCGTGGATTCGCGCTTAAGTTTTATACGGAAGAAGGTAACTGGGATCTTGTTGGAAACAATACACCGGTCTTCTTCTTTAGAGACCCCCTTCAATTCCCTGACTTGAACCATGCCGTTAAAAGGGATCCGCGCACGAATATGAGAAGTGCGACAAACAACTGGGATTTCTGGACTTCCCTTCCTGAAGCGCTGCACCAAGTAACCATCGTCATGAGTGAACGCGGAATTCCGAAGACATATCGCCATATGCACGGATTCGGCAGTCACACGTACAGCATGATTAATGCAAACAATGAGCGTGTATGGGTGAAATTCCATTTCCGTTCCCAGCAAGGGATTGAGAATTTGACGGACGAGCAGGCAACTGAATTGATCGGCACGGACCGCGAAACTCACCAACGGGATTTGTTAGAAAGCATCGATAGCGGCAACTTCCCTAAATGGAAGATGTATATTCAAGTGATGACTGAAGAGCAGGCATTGAACATGCCTTATAACCCGTTCGATTTGACGAAAGTCTGGTATAAAGGCGACTTCCCTCTTATCGAAGTGGGCGAATTCGAATTGAACCGTAATCCGGATAACTACTTTGCAGAAGTCGAGCAAGCCGCGTTTACACCTGCTGCAATCGTTCCCGGCATCGGCTTCTCACCTGATAAAATGTTGCAGGCAAGATTATTCTCTTATGGTGACGCCCAGCGTTATCGCCTCGGCGTTAACCATCATCAGATCCCGGTCAACGCTCCAAAATGCCCATTCCATAGTTTCCATCGTGATGGCGCGATGCGAGTGGATGGCAACCATGGAAGCAGGACTTCCTATGAACCGAACAGCTTCGGAGAATGGAGAGAACAGCCTGATTTCAAAGAGCCGCCGCTTAAAATCTATGACGATGCAGCGCACTGGGATTTCCGTCAGGATGACGATGATTACTTCACGCAACCTGGCAAGCTGTTTAATTTGATGGACGATGAACAAAAGGAGTTATTATTCGGTAATACCGCCCGCAACCTTGGCGACGCCCCAAATGAAATCAAATACCGCCATATCCGCCACTGTTACCAAGCAGATCCCGCTTATGGCGCAGGCGTTGCCGCTGCACTCGGCATATCAATGGACGATGTATTGGTTAAACAAGAAGTTACAAGCAATCAATAATAAAAAATGCCAACGAAAGGATTTCTCCTATCGTTGGCATTTTTCTTGCTGCAAATCAATATTTATATATGACCGGAAAATCTTCTGTCACTCCATTGAATAAATCGGCCAACCCCTCCATATCCTATGGGATAAAGTGAAACTTCAATCAGTGGGTTTTTCCACTGATTGTTAGTTAAACCAATCGGGCATTTACTGGCTGTTGATTCCCCGCTTGTGGGGGATCTTACAGCCAGTTAGTGTGGGATATACGCCAATTATGTCAGGAGTGATACATATGGACACGGTCAAGGCGATGCCAACATCCAAGGACAGGTTATTGAATACGTGCTTTCTTTTATTTTGCCTATGCATGATTGATGCAATCTTTACTGATTTCGGCATCCGTTACGGTCATATTGAAGAAGCGAATCCATTAGTCCGTTCCCTGTACGATATAAATATCATTGCATTCTATTTGATGAAGTCAAGTCTTCCAATTATACTCTTCCTATTTATGAAATACATGAAACCCTCAGTAGTAGTAAAAAATCTACTAATTGTTGCACTGATCATCTATACAATCGTTATCTTCATCCACATTTCCTGGATCATTATCGTCACTGCATTCATTTAGCAGATGGGCTAATTGCATTGAATATATTTGCAACAATCAAACCGGTGATGAGAGCAATGACGCTCATTACAAATGGCGTCCCGCTTTCAGGGATGCCAGGATAAATGACAAATACTGAACCAATGATCAAGCCAATAATGATTGCAAACATGGCATGAGTGAATTTATTTAATAAATAATGGATTGCCTTGCTGCTAATAATGAAGCCGACAATGACTCCAGCCCCGATAACGATGATGATTGGAATGTTAAAGGTGGATAGCGCATTGATTGCCGTCGAGTAAACACCGAGTAGCAGTAAAACAAACGAACCGCTCACACCCGGCAACAGCATCGCCATGCTTCCTGCCCATCCTGCCAAAAACAAACCGAGCGTGTTCTGCAAGGTTAACGATGTAATGATTCCCGTTTCTGCCGGCTTGATGAATACTGTCGCAGCCAAAGCAGCACCGACGAGTAGCAAGAGGATGAAATGGCCAATTTTAAAGTTCTTCCTGACACCCGCCTGCCTTGAAATGTACGGCACGACACCGATGATCAGTCCCAAAAAGAAAAATTGCGTAGGTTGGGGGTATTCTTTCAACAAGAAGTCGATGACCCTGCTGAAGAGCAACAATGTCAAACCGACGCCAATGCCTAACGGTAGTAAAAAGCCGATATGCTTTTTCCACTCACGACTGAAAAAGCCGCTGATTGCAACTAATAATCGATCATATATACCAAGAATAAACGCGATTGTCCCCCCGCTCACTCCCGGAATCAAGTCGCTGATTCCCATCAGGAATCCGCGATAAATGTTTTTCCATTCCATACTGCAGTTCCTCCAATATCTTTTCACTGATAGTAGTATACCATTTACCGTTTGCCGTGAGCCATATAAAGTCCATTCCAATGTTTTTTACTATTCCGTAAATCACCCGAATTTAATCTGAATTAAAAACGCTCGGGCGCAATACCACACCCAAGCGTCAATAATGTATTATATAGCAGCAGTTGCTTCGTTCCTTTTAGCTGCAATCGCTTCAATTCTATTGTTAAATTCATCCACCGTCAAATTCTGTTCGACAAAATAGCGGTTGCGCGGATGTGTTCGGCATTCGTCCGAACAGCTGCGCATATAGAAATGCTCGTTTTCTTCAGAGCATAATATTTTTGCATTGCACTCAGGGTTTGCACAGTTCACATATCTCTCGCAAGGTGTACCGTCAAAATGATCACGACCAACGATGACATGTTCAACTTGATTGATCGGAACCGCAATCCTTTCGTCGAATACGTAGCATTGTCCGTCCCAAAGCTGGCCTTTCGCTACTGGATCTTTGCCGTAAGTGACAATTCCACCTTGCAGGTGGGCAACGTCCTCGAAACCTTCACGCTTCATCCAGCCTGTGAACTTCTCACATCTGATTCCGCCTGTACAGTACGCAAGAACTTTCTTCCCTTCAAACATTTCCCTGTTTTCTTGGACCCATTGCGGAAGGTCACGGAATGTCTCAACATCAGGTCGAATAGCACCTCTGAAATGACCAAGATCATACTCGTAATCATTTCTCGTATCCAACACAATCGTGTTTTCGTCTTGCATCCGCTCCAAGAATTCTTCAGGCTTCAAATATTCGCCAGTCAATTCCAATGGGTTAATGTCTTCCTCCAAGCTCAGGTTTACAATTTCCTGACGATAGCGAACGTGCATCTTCTTGAACGCATGTCCATCTGTTTCATCAATCTTGAACCAAAGATCTTTGAAGCGTTCATCGTTATGCATCTTCTCCATGTAAGCATCCGTCTGTTCAATCGTTCCGGAACATGTACCGTTGATGCCTTCTTCACCGATTAGAATACGGCCTTTCAATCCTAATTCCTTACAAAAAGCCAAATGTTCGGCAACAAATGTTTCTGGGTCTTCGATGTGTACATATTTATAGTACAACAATACCCGATATGCTCCTGTTTCCATTTCTTCGACCACCTTCTGTTTGTTTTCTTTGCAGTAGAAATAACAGCTTGATCGGTTTAACAATATTTGATTGTAAACACTTAACAGCTCACCCGCATTTGCAAGATCCGGGCATCAGACAGTATAACATATAATCGTGCTTCGAAAAAGAAGTTTTCCTTCTTCTATTTCTGCGGTAACGCATTTCAATTGCCCTTATTTACCCATCCCCAACCAGGACATAATTGTTGTATACTACTAGTATGAAAGATTCGACATTTTTCCCGATTATCCGAAACTATCTATCGAGTCGCTCCGTCTAACTTTACAGAAAGAACAATCAGGAAGTTTAATAGAATTCTGATACCAAAAAAACAAAAAGGAGCCGCGCAACATGAAAAGAAAGCATCACAAAGCACGATCGGTATGGATTGATATCACTTTTTCCACCGCCATTGTCCTATTGACAGTAAGCGCCATACTTCTCGTATTCACACCAGAGAAAAGCCTTACCGCTTCACAGCCTGATGAGAAGGAAACGACCTCATCCATCCCTATGGAAACGGAACAAATAGATTCCAACTATCCAGGCATCAAGATCATTACAAAAACATCAAACGACATAAACGCTCCTTATGCCATCCAATATCCGCAAAGCATACATACTATTTTCAATTCGGAAGTCAAAAAATATATTGAAGAAGTTCAGGAAAGATACCTTGAAACGATGATTGAGAAGAAACGGCTTGATGAAAATATGTCAGGGGAATTGAACGTCTCCTATGAAACGCTGCCCCATGCCTCAGGGAATTACTCCTTTGTCTTTCTTAATAGCAGCAGCTTCAGCGATTCGGAATCAGGCAAAATGGAAATCCGTTCATTCCATTTGAACCCCGAGACGGGAGAAAGCTTCTCTATAAGGGACTTATTTGCAGGAGATTCCAACCGCCTGCAGACACTCGCTTCATCAGTGCGTCGGGCAATTCATAAAGATGATTCGTTGCAGGAACATATTATTGAGGATGGATTGGAAAAATATACGGAGCCCAGGTGGATGAATTATAGGAATTTCGCCATCACGGATGATGTACTCATTATCTACTTCGATGAAAATACGATAGCGGATAGCTTGGTTGGACCACCAATCGTCTCCGTTCCTATTGATGCAATAAACGAATTGCTAGCTTCGGCGTTCAAGCCCGAGGACAGAGAAGATACAATTGAAATCCCGAATCAGGGTTCACAGGATTCATCGAATGAAGAACAAAACAATGAGCACTCCGACAAGCCAACTGAATCGGATACAGAAGGCGATGATCAATCAAAAGATTCTCCTCCTGTTGAAACCGTCCATAAAAAGGTCGCTTTGACATTTGATGACGGTCCTGATCCGAAAGTGACGAGACAAATTTTAGAAACCCTTCAAAAACACGATGCAAAAGCAACATTCTTCATGCTTGGCAGCCGTGTCGAATACTACTCGGACATTGTAAATGAAATTAAGGATGCCGGCCATGAATTGGGCAACCATACTTGGACACATGCAGATTTGACCAAATTAGAACCTGAACGCATCGCTAAAGAGATTGATAAGACTTCCGCTATCATCGAGGATGTGACCGGACAAAAAGTCGAAGCATTCCGACCTCCCTATGGAGCTGTCAATGACACCGTTCACAATATAGCCGGAATACCGGTCGTATTATGGGATGTAGATACGCAAGATTGGAAATACCGTGATCCCGCTAGAATTCTACAAGTCGTGAAAGAGAATGTGAAGGATCGCAGCATCATACTCTTGCATGACATCCACCAATCGACTGCCGATGGACTTGATGCTGTTCTGACGTATTTGAAAAATGAAGGTTATGATTTCGTCACTGTCAAAGAATTAGAAGAGTCATCCCCCTGAACACTAGTTGTTCAGGTTTTTTTGTGTTGCTTGTATATTTTATTTCCGACCTCTGTTATAATGATGTTAGAACAGAATGGAGGGTTTAACATGTTCATTCAAATCGAACCGACCTCAGAAATCCCGATATATACTCAGTTGGCGAATCAATTGATTGAATTAATTGCTTCAGGGACAATAAAGGCTTCCGAAGCTTTGCCTTCCGTCCGGTCCCTAGCGGCTGATCTAGGCGTGAATATGCATACAGTAAACAAAGCGTATCATGAACTGGAAAGGAAAAATATTATTGAAATCATTCCAAAATCGGGCGCAATTATCAATTCGATATCCACTAAAGGCCCGAGTGATATGCAACTAGACCTTATCAAATTGCATTTGAAGCCGCTTATTGCAGAATCGATCGTTTATGGCATGGACAAGGAACAGATTTTATCACTCACTTCATCAATCATTTCGGAAATTACGGAGGGATGACAATGGTACTTTCATTATTCTTGGTAATCATCTTATTTTTGATCGTTATGCAGGCAGCTATTCCTTACCTTTTGAAGAATACAATTGTTTTCGGAGTGACGATACCAGAGGGTCATACCGATGATAAAACGCTCGTCAGGTACAAGAAAACCTATTCAGCAACTATCTTTTTCATCGGGTTGATAGGTCTCCTCATTTATGTAATTTGGGCAATCGGGAATAATTTGCAGGAAGACAAGATCGTTTTCACCGGATTGATCCTTCAGTTCGGAATCCTCTTGATCAGCATGGGACTTTACTTGTATTTTCATATTAAGACGATGAAAAGAAAACGGGATCATAAATGGGGAGACAACTTAAAAAGAGTACGGGTCGCAGATTTGACGAGCCGTTCCAATGATGAAATGCTCCCTTCCCTCATGTTTGCATTGCCTATTCCCATTACACTCGGTTTGATCGTCTATACAGCGATCCAATACGGCGCCATGCCGGATATGATACCGACCCATTGGGGCCCTAACGGACAACCGGATGCTTTCACTGCGAAAAACCCATTTTCCGTTATTGCGCTACTGCTCATTCTAGGAATCATGCAGGTTATGATGCTAGCAATCAATTATTTTACGAAGAAGTCCGGAGTGAAACTGAATGCGTCGAAAAGGAGTACTTCGCGCATCCAACAATTATCGTTCAGAAAGTACACTAGCTGGCTACTGTTTTTAGTATCCATTTCAATGACGATTCTTTTCGGCTTTTTCCAATTGACAACGATTCACGAAAATTTGGGAGGACCTACCTTCATGATGATGATGCCTTTAGGATTTCTATTCATCATCTTAATCGCAACAGCAGTGTACGCATTCAAAGTCGGCCAAGGGGGCTCCCGGGTGCAGCTTGACATTGACGAGGAACCCATCGCGGGTGTTACTGATTATGACGATGACGCCTATTGGAAAGCAGGCGTATTCTATGTAAATAAAAACGACCCTTCCATCCTTGTAGAAAAGAGGTTCGGGGTCGGATGGACGTTGAACTTCGGAAATCCCATCGGTTATTTGATCATCATCGGTCCATTGCTTGTCATATTGGGAATTGCATATTTACTGGATTGAAAAAACCGGCTTTCGCCGGTTTTTTTAGTTGAAGACACTTGTACTGTGCAATGGTTGCAGTCGTGCTTTCGGATCGATGAATGCTTTTGCATGGTTCACGGCTGTTGGAGCTTCACCTAAACCGACAGCAATCAGCTTTACTTTCCCGTCATATGTCGTGACGTCCCCTGCTGCATAAATGCCTTCTATATTCGTTTCCATTCTAGAATTGACGACGATTGAGTTGCGGTCCATCTCAAGCCCCCACTCTTTGATTGCTCCGAGGGATGAAATATTGCCATAATTGACGATGACGTGGTCCACGTGCAATGCTTCTTCTGAACCGTCCTTTTGGGCGATGACGACTTCTCTAACGATGCCATCTTCCCCGACTATCGACTTTACAGCACGGGAAGTGAGAACATTGACTTTCGAGGACATCAATTGGTTCACGCTTGTTTCATGCGCTGTAAATCGTTCGCGCCGGTGGACAAGTGATACATTCGATGCGATATCTTCAAGCATCATTGCCCAGTCCACTGCCGAATCCCCTCCGCCGCATACAAGCACGTCTTTTCCTTTAAACTGGGATAAGTCTTTAATTCCGTAATGTAATGTCTTTCCTTCAAACTCAGCTTCTTCTGCCAATCCGATTTTACGTGGCTGGAAAGCACCAATCCCAGCAGTCAAAAGGATTGTGCGTGTCAAATGGACTCCTTTATCCGTTTGGAGGATGAAGTGGTCTCCATCACGTGTCACGGAAAGCGCAGTTTCACCTAGGTGGATTTCAGGTTTTGAATAATGTGCTTGTGTAACAAGATTTGCGACAAGATCCTTCGCGAGGATTTTCGGGAAGCCGCCAACGTCATAAATGAACTTATCCGGATACAGCTCGATTAACTGTCCGCCAAGCTGCGGCAAGCTATCAATGATTTTAACCGACATTTCCCGCATGCCCGCGTAGAACGAAGCAAAAAGTCCTGTTGGTCCCCCGCCTATAATTGTAATATCGACTATCTCATTGCTCATCTATAAACACTCCAATGTACTTTAAATTTGGATGGATGTAAGATAAATCCGTTTAATCAGTATCCCCTACATATCTACTCTACACATTATCTATTATTTTTCAATAAAAAACACATAATTTGACTTGCGAAATCAGATTTCAAATCGATAAATTCATTGAGTCGTCGAAACAGCAACCATCGTAACAAGGGAGCCGTTTCAACGATCATTTTACTCTTCTTCTAATTGCTCCTCACAGAAAGCGGCTAGTTGGATGATTTCTTCATCGTCGAGATCAAAATCAATCGCCGCCTCTGTCGACCGTTCGAAAAGATGGTACGAAGCCACTCTTCCTTCTTCCCCATCGACGACATAAATGACCCGAATGCCAGTCCCCTTTTCATTATAAAGCTCATCTTCTTCATCGAATTTTACGTATATGCGAAATTCGTATCGATTCCCTGTCAGTATGCCTGTTGGATCGATGAGTTCGATCATGCTATATTCAATTATTTCCACTTGGTCTCATCCTCACTTAATGTTTTCATTACCATCTTACAGCAAACTAGACGAATTGGTCACGTAATCACTTTCATCAGACTATCTATGTAAGATGCAAACTTTCTTTTGCATTTTCACAATGATTAGTTAACAATGAAGACAGTGAATTATATTCACACAATTTGATCACGGGGGAATGACAATGCTCACTTTTGAAAGATTCGAGTACAAAAGGCCTGACATGAACAATATCAAGCAAGAGTTCAATGGACTGCTGGAACAATTCCGTTCAGCAAAGTCCTTTGAAGAACAGAATGGTGTAATTGAAGAGCTGAATACCATCGGAAGCAATTATTCCACGCAATCAAACCTGATGTACATCCGTTCATCCATCGATACGAATGATGATTTCTATCAAAAGGAACGGGAGTATTTCGATGATATAGGGCCTGAATTCCAGGAACTTGGGACCGCATTCTATAAAGAGTTGGTGAAGACACCTTTCCGGAAAGAATTAGAAGAAAAATGGGGTACCCAGCTGTTCGCTCTTGCGGATAATGCAATCAAGTCCTTTTCGCCAGAAGTCCTTCCCCTTCTTCAACAAGAGAATAAACTTACTTCCGAATATGCAAAGCTCGTCGCTTCCGCTCAAATCGAGTTTGACGGAAAGACATTGACTCTTGCGCAGCTCGGCCCGTACGCTGAGTCAACTGACAGAGGCATCAGGAAGTCCGCAATGGAGGCTTCTTATTCGTTCTATGCGGAAAACGGTGATGCGTTTGACCGCATCTATGATGATCTCGTCAAAGTGAGACATGAAATCGCAACAAAATTAGGATTCAAGAACTTTGTGGAGCTAGGTTACGCGCGTATGAACCGGATCGGTTATGACGCAGATATGGTGAAAAACTTCCGTGACCAAGTACGGGATTATATTGTTCCGCTTACAACGAAGTTATACGAGCGCCAGGCTGATCGTATCGGTGTTGATGAATTGAAGTACTACGACCAGTCGCTTAACTTCCTGAGCGGGAATGCCACACCTAAAGGTTCCTCGGAATGGATCATTGAAAACGGAAAAAAGATGTACGAAGAACTCTCACCTGAAACCGATGAATTCTTCAAGTATATGACGGAAAAGCATCTTCTCGATCTTGAAGCGAAGAAAGGGAAAGAGTCTGGCGGTTATTGCACGTTCATCGATGATTATGATTCACCTTTCATCTTTTCGAACTTCAATGGCACATCTGGCGATATCGATGTCCTCACTCACGAAGCGGGGCATGCTTTCCAAGTGTATTCAAGCCGTAATATAGGTATTCCTGAATACGTCTGGCCGACACATGAAGGAGCCGAAATCCATTCCATGAGTATGGAATTCTTCACTTGGCCATGGATGGAGTTGTTCTTTGAAGACGATACAGAAAAGTATAAGTTTGCCCACTTGAGCAGCGGTCTGTTATTTTTACCATACGGCGTGGCGGTAGATGAATTCCAGCATGCAATCTATGAAAATCCTGAAATGACGCCTGAAGAACGTAAAGCGGAATGGAAGCGGATTGAAAAATTGTATTTGCCGATGCGTGATTATGATGGCAATCCGTATTTGGAGGCAGGTTCTATTTGGCAGCGCCAATCGCATATTTACGAAGTTCCGTTCTACTATATCGATTACACGTTGGCTCAAATCTGCGCGTTCCAATTTTGGAAGCGTTCGTTTGAGGACCGTGATACTGCTTGGAAGGATTATTTGCATTTATGTAAGCTTGGCGGATCGAAGCCGTTTACAGAGTTGGTGAAAGAGGCTAATTTGCTATCGCCTTTTGAGGATGGCTGTGTTGAATCAGTTGTTGGTACGATTGAAACATGGTTGAATTCAGTTGACGATAAAGCTTTATAATAATTGAAAGGGCTGCCAGTATAGGCAGCCTTTTTAATTAATTGGATTACATCAATCCGATCGCATTCCCTTTTTCGTCTATATCCATTTGAAGGGCCGCCGGTTTTTTCGGCAATCCTGGCATCGTCATAATATCTCCCGTCAGGCAGACAAGGAAGCCTGCACCTAGCTTCGGAATGATTTCACGAATAGTAATTGTGAAATCTGTTGGCCTGCCGAGTTTCTTAGGATCATCAGAGAAGGAGTATTGCGTTTTCGCCATACAGACAGGAAGGATATCCCATCCATTCTGTTCGATCTGCAATAAATCTTTCCTCGCCTTATCGGTGAGGATGATTCCCTTTCCTCCATATGCCTTCTGAACAATCGCCGTTATTTTATCAATGACAGGCTGTTCCACATCATATAGAGGTGCAAATTCATTCGGTTCCTCCAACATTTCTATAACGTGCTTCGCCAAATCCTGGCCGCCTGCTCCGCCCTGGCCCCAAACGTCCGTCAGCGCCGCCCGGACACCTTTCCCTGCACACCATTTCAGAATGAAATCAAGTTCAGCTGCAGAATCTGTAATGAACCGGTTCAATGCGACGACGGGCTGTACACCGAAGGAACGGACTGTCTCCACGTGTTTTTCCAGATTGACAATGCCCTCCATGACTGCTTGGACATTTTCGTTCGCAAGATCTGCCTTCGCGACTCCGCCATGCATTTTCAAAGCACGGATTGTTGTCACAAGGACGACTGCATCCGGTGCAAAACCGCCTTTACGCGCTTTGATGTCCATGAATTTCTCGGCGCCGAGGTCTGATCCGAATCCAGCTTCGGTCACAACGATATCAGCCAATTGTCTAGCCGTATTCGTTGCCATCAACGAGTTGCAGCCATGCGCAATATTTGCGAAAGGTCCGCCGTGTATCAAAGCTGGCGTCCCTTCAATCGTCTGGACAAGATTTGGTTTGAATGCTTCCTTCAACAATAAAGTCAAAGCGCCTTCTACACCCAAATCCCTCACGGTGACCGCTTCTCTCTCATACGTATACCCGATCACCATCTGGGAAAGGCGTTCCTTTAAATCTGTCAAGCTTGTCGCCAAGCAGAACACGGCCATTATTTCAGAAGCGACAGTAATATCGAAGCCATCTTCCCTCGGCACACCTTGCCCGGGACCACCGAGACCGATTGTAATATGACGCAAGGCGCGGTCATTCATGTCCATTGCACGCTTCCAAGTAATCCTGCGCGGGTCGATCTGCAATACATTTCCTTGATGGAGATGATTATCGATCATCGCA